>CAZJWJ010000008.1:0-84319 GCA_964549495.1 uncultured Anaerolineales bacterium
TGGGCGGATGCGGGGGGAGGTGGGGAGTGGGCGGGTGATGCGGGCGGAAGTGATGGGGGTGCGCGAGGTGGTGCCCGCCGATCTCACGTCAGAGGTGAGCGATTGTGGGGAGTGTTGGCGGGTGGAGGTTTACAACTATGTGAGCAATGCCAGCTTCGTGGCACTGGTGGATGTGGGGGCCGGGAGGGTGGTGGAGTTTCGGACGCAGGCGGATGCGCAGCCGGAGCTGCCGGCGGAGCTGGCGGAGCTGGCGGCGCGGATCGCGGTGGCGTCGCCGGCGGTGGCGGAGGCCTTGGGCTTCGAGCCGGGGCTGGATGCGGCGGGGATGCCCGGGGTCAAGTCGGCCCTGGAGGGTAGCGATTGCGAGCGATCGCGGCATCTCTGCGTGGCGCCGACCTTTCGGGTGGGAGGGCGCGCGCTCTGGGCCATCGTGGATTTGACGGTGGGGCGGGTGGTGGGGCTGCGGTGGACGGATCTCGGGCGGGGGGAGACCGCCCCCGTTACGGAGCAGTCCTTGCAGGATGAGGTGGTGATGGCGCGCTACTGTCAGAAGGTCAATCGGCTGGAGCGGGGCGGCTGGACGATGGACTACTTGCTGACGCCCTCGGATGGGCTGGAGGTTCGGGATCTGCGCTTCGAGGGCCGGCCGGTCCTGACCAGCGCCAAGTTGGTCGACTGGCATGTCAGCTATTCCAGAGAGGATGGCTTTGGCTATAGCGACGCCACGGGCTGTCCGCAGTTCAGCAGTGCCTCGGTGGTGGCCTTCGACGGCCCGAAGGTCGAGTCCCTGGAGGGAGACAGGGAACTCGATATGGTTGAGGATCGCAGCGAGGCTCGAGCTGAAAACACAGCAGAGGACGCGGCAGAAGACGGAATGGGGGTCGAGGACGAGAGCCTGGAGGCGGGCGAGCGGGGATTCGCGCTGGTGCAGGATTTTCGGAGCGAGCAGTGGCCCATGCCCTGTAACTACCGGTATGTGCAGCGCTTCGAGTTCTACGCGGATGGTGGCTTGCGGGTGGGGGGAGCGAATATCGGGCGGGGCTGTGGCAACGATGGGACCTATCGGCCGGTCCTGCGCATCCAGCCAGCGGGAGCTGGGTTCGAGCGTCTGGAGAGACTCGAGACCGAGGGTGGATGGCAACCGGTGGAGGAGGAAGGCTACTGGAAGCTGGAAGCGCTTGCTTTGGACGAGGCGGGGCGGACGCTGCGGTGGGTGGATTCGGGAGGAGAGGGCTATGCGATGCAGCCCGGGCTGGATGACGGGGGCTGGGTCTATGTGACCGCGTCGAAGGCCGAGGAGGGCGAGGGGGATCTACTCACCATCGGGTCTTGCTGCAACAGCGATCATCGGCAGGGGCCGGAGAAGTTCATCGAGCCCGAGGTCATCGGGGCGGATGAGCGGCCGGTGATCTGGGTGGTGGCGGAGCTGGAGAACGACGATCGGCCCGGTCGGGAGCGCTGTTGGGTCGAGACGGTCTTGGAGGGCGGGCTGCCTCGCAATGTGGAGTACCCTTGTTACTTCGGCCCCCGCTTCGAGCCCCTGCGCTGATCTCGGCTCGAGACCGTCAGGACCCTTCGGTGAAGAGAGGAGGACGCGATGCCCGAGCTGCCCGAGGTAGAGACCTATGCCCGCGATCTGTCGGGCCGGCTGACCGGCCGGCGCTTCACCGGTGCGCGGGTCGATTGGCCGCGGCAGCTGCCCAGGAACACGCCGGAGGAGTTGGATCGGCGGATCCGGGGGCAGCGGGTCGAGGCGGTGGGCCGGCGCGGCAAGTACATCGTGATGGATTTGAGCGAGGACCGGCTGCTGGTGCATCTGAAGATGAGCGGGCGCCTGCAGATCGCACCGGCCTCGGCGCCGGACAACCCGCATGCCCACGTGGTGCTGGGCATGGACGAAGGGGAGGAGCTGCGCTTTCACGACCCGCGCAAGTTCGGGCGGGTCTACCTCCTGGCCGATGCCTCGCCGCTGCTGGGCGATCTGGGGCCCGAGCCCTTGGATCCGGGCTTCGACGTCGAGCTCTTTCGCGAGCGGCTGGCCGGGCGGCGAGGGCGGCTCAAGCCGCTCTTGCTGGATCAGCGTTTCCTGGCCGGCCTGGGCAACATCTACGTCGACGAGTCGCTGTGGCAGGCGCGGCTGCACCCGCTGCGCAGCGCCGACAGCCTGAGCGCCGCGGAACAGGCGGCGCTGCACGCAGCCATCGTGGACGTGCTGGGCCGGGCGGTCGAGGCCCGGGGGACCTCCTTCTCGGAGGCCGGCTATCGGGATCTGACGGGCAACATGGGCGAGATGCAGGGCAGCTTGCAGGTCTTTCGGCGGCAGGGAGAGCCCTGTCCGGCCTGCGGGACGCCCATCGAGCGGATGACCGTCGGCCAGCGCGGGACGCATATCTGCCCGCACTGCCAGGCGGCACCGCGCGGCACTTGACGCCGCAGACCGGATCGCCTATTCTCTGGTTATTGATTTATTAAGCGCGGCGCCAGCCGCCCGCTCGCCCGAGGGAAGGCGCATGTCCGGCTCGAAGCTCAACCCCGCCCGCATTCCGGGTCGCATCATCCTGGCGCTGGGGCTCCTCATGCTGCTGGCGGTCTCTTGCGGCATCGACACCGGCGAGGAGCGGCTCGAGCTCGAGCAGAGCGCCCGGCGGGTCGAGAGCGTGCTGGCCACCGTCTCGCGGGTGCTGCCGGCCATCCCGGTCGACATCGGCCAGGACGGGCGGGTCGAGCGCATCGCCAACTTCCCGGCCGCGACGGTCAACGATTTCTTCGAGGACCTGACCGGCACGCCCCTGGTCGGCCGCATCGTCTTCATCGACGAGGACGGGCTGCGCTGGCTGGACCGGTCCAACATCCAGCATGTCACGGTCTTGCCGCGCCCCCAGGGGCTCTTCCTCCTGGCCAATGGCAAGCCCCTGCCGCACATTGCCTGGAACGAGGCGACGCTGGACAACCTGGTCGACTTGATCGGACGCTTTCAGGACGACGGCCGGGAGGCCTTCAGCCTGATGTCGCCGGAGACCTTCGAGGCCCTCGAGGTGCTGATGCCCATCGCCAGCCGGATCGATCTGCGCTTCGACTTCCGCTTTCCGGACATCGCCGGCGTCGGACCCAGCGATCGCCAGCCCATCCCGCTGCCCAGTCGCCGGACGGTCAATACCCTGCGCGATGCCTCGCGCTTGGAGACTCCCCCGCTGCAATCGGTCGACTTCCAGCTCTCCTTCAAGCCCTTCGAGGTCGACGGCGAGCAGGGCTGGGTGCCGGCCTTCTTCGGCTTCAGCACGCTGGACCTGCAGCGCCTGATCGACGGCCTGGAGTTGGACGCCGACGGTGAGGTCGAGGTGCCGCGCATGGTCCTGCGCGAGGATCTGCGCGCGCGCATCGAGGCCGAGAACATCCGGCATGTGGCCCTCGAGATGCGCCACGATGGGCTCTTTGCCCGCGTGGACGGCGCGCTGTTGCCGCACCTGGCCTGGAGCGAGGAGAGCCTGACCAACCTCAGCGCGCTGCTCCAGCAGATCTACCCGGGCCGCGACGAGGAGCTACCGGCCGACGCGGCCTGGGTCCCCCTGGTGCGCAACACGGCGCCGATGTACAACGACTACGAGCTGGCGCTGCAACTCTCCTTCCCCGCGCGCTGACGGCGATGTAGCACCCCGTTGAATTGGGCCGCGTTCGCAAGACGCGGCCTGGGCACCGGATTGGGGCTCGTCGAGGAATGGGATCCCTCACTCGGGAACCCTCGAGCCCGTCCTTGCCTCCAAGCTGCTGAAGGACCGGTCGTCGCTTCCTGCTACCATGCAGATTGCCGGCGCGACCATTCGGGCTCGCAGGTCGGGTTGCCCCTGCGCTGCCAGCCCGGTCGAGACCACAGAGCTTCAGCAAGCGAGGGATGCAAGATGCTGTTCGAACGATTCGAGGATTCCGGTCTATCGCATTACTCCTACATGATCGGCTGCCAAGCCAAGGGCGAGGCGCTGATCGTCGACCCGCGGCGCGATGTCGACGTCTACATCGACTTCGCCGAGCAGAACGAGATGAAGATCGTCGGCATCCTGGAGACCCACATCCACGCCGACTTCGCCTCGGGCGCGCGCGAGCTGGGCCAGATCACCGGCGCGCCGATCTACGAGTCCAAGCACGATGCCGGCGAGGTCTTCGAGGTCCAGTTCCCGCACGTCGACATCGACGACGGGAGCGTGATCCGCGTCGGCCGCATCCGGGTCGAGGCGCTGCACACGCCGGGCCATACGCCCGAGCACATGTCCTTCCTGGTCTACGACGAGCCGCGCAGCGAGGAGGTGCCGATGCTCCTGCTCACCGGCGACTTCCTCTTCGTGGGCTCGATCGGCCGGCCGGACCTGCTGGGCGAGGACGCCAAGATCGCGCTGGCCCACCAGCTCTACGGCAGCGTCCAGAAGATCCGCTCCCTGCCCGATAGTCTGGAGATCCACCCGGCCCACGGCGCGGGCTCGATGTGCGGCGCCGGCATCAGCGGCCGGCCGCTCTCGACCCTGGGCTTCGAGCGCATCGCCAACCCCTACCTGGACCCCTCGCTGGACGAGGAGGCCTTCGTGGCCAAGGTCCTGGGCACGGTGCCGCCCTTCCCCGACTACTACCGCCGCATGAAGCAGGTCAACTCCGACGGCGCGCCCATCCTGGACGGCCTGCCGGGCATGATCCCGCTGGGCGTCGAGACGGTGTCCGAGCTGGACGACGAGGGCGCCCTGATCGTCGACTTGCGCGACCAGGCGGCCTTCGGCCAGGGCCACATCGAGGGCGCCTACGGCATCGGCGCCGGCGAGGCTGCCGGCAGCTTCTCCAAGTGGGCCTCCTGGGTCCTGCCCTACGACACGCCCATCGTCCTGATCGCCGAGGCCGGCGACCTGGCGACCGTCGAGCGGGCGGTGCGCGGCCTGATCCGCGTCCAGCTCGACGGGGTGGTCGGCTACCTGGAGGGCGGCATGCAGGCCTGGCTGGACGCCGGCATGCCCCGGCAGGATCTGGAGCAGATCGACCCGGGACAGCTCGAGGCCATGCTCGCCGAGGGCAGCCTGCAGCTGATCGACGTGCGCGAGGTCGGCGAGTACGAGGAAGGCCACATCGAGGGCGCGCTGAACATCATCGCCGGCGAGATGCCCAAGCGCCTGGACGAGGTGCCCAACGGAGACCGGCAGCTGGCGGTCATCTGCGGCTCGGGCTACCGCTCGACCGTGGCGGCCAGCGTCCTGCAGCGCTCCGGTTTCGAGAAGGTTCTCAACGTGGCCGGCGGCATGAAGGCCTGGCAGCGCGAGTCGCGGCCGGTCGTCGAATAGGGCCTCCAAACCATCCGGAAGACCGCGGGCCGGATCGATCGATCCGGCCCGCTCTCGTTCCGGATTCTCGACCATGAACACACCGACTGAAGACCGCCGGGCATTCCCCGAGCCGGCCGGCTACGCGCGCGAGGACCTGGCGGCCGATCTGGTCGCCGGCACCATCGTGGCCATCATGCTGGTGCCCCAGGGCATGGCCTACGCGCTCCTGGCCGGATTGCCGCCCCAGGTCGGCTTGTACGCCAGCATCCTGCCCTTGGCGGCCTACGCCCTCTTGGGCAGCAGCCGCACGCTGGCGGTGGGTCCGGTGGCCATCGTCTCGCTCCTCGTGGCCACCGGGGCCGGCGCGCTGGCCGAGCCGGGAAGCGGGGAGTACCTCGGCCTGGCCCTGACCCTGGCCCTGCTCTCGGGCCTCATCCAGTTCGGGATGGGCCTGGCGCGCCTGGGGCATATCGTCGATTTCATGAGCCATCCGGTGATCTCCGGCTTCACCAGCGCCGCCGCGCTGACCATCGGCATCAGCCAGCTGAAGACCCTCTTGGGCTTGCAGCTGCCGCGGGCCGAGCGCAGCTGGGAGCAGCTGCGGTTGATCCTGGAGCATCTCGGCGCGACGGTGGCGCCGACCCTGGGCATCGGCATCGGCGCGATCGCGATCCTGCTCTGGTCGCGCGAGCCCTTGCGCCGCCGGCTCGAGCGCTCGCGCCTGCCGCGCGCCTGGCGTCTGCCGCTGGCCAAGGCCGGCCCGCTGGCCGCCGTGGTCCTGGGCATCCTGGCCTACCGGCTGCTGCCCGATCCGCTGGCGGCCCGGGTGGCGGTGGTCGGCCAGATCCCGGCCGGCCTGCCGTCGCCGACGATGCCGCCCCTGGACCTCGAGCTCTGGCGCAGCCTCTTGCCCAGCGCCTTGGTCATCAGCTTCGTGGGCTTCCTCGAGAGCTTCGCGGTGGCCAAGTCGCTGGCCACGCGGCGCCGCGAGCACATCGACGCCAACCGCGAGCTCTTGGCCCTGGGCACGGCCAACCTGGCGGCGGCCTTCAGCGGCGGCTACCCGGTCACCGGCGGCTTCAGCCGCTCGGTGGTCAACTTCGACGCCGGGGCGCGCAGCCGCCTGGCCTCGCTGGTCACCGCCGGCCTGGTGGCCCTGACGGTCGGCCTCCTGACGCCGCTGCTGCGCGATCTGCCGCGGGCGGTGCTGGCGGCCATCGTCATCGTGGCGGTGGCCAAGCTGGTCGATTGGGCCACCCTGCGCTGGACCTGGCGCTACAATCGGGCCGACGGCCTGGCCTTGCTGGTCACCTTCCTGCTCACCCTCGGCCTGGGCGTCGAGCTGGGCGTAGCCATCGGCGCCGGCCTGGCCCTGGCCCTGCACGTCTGGCGCAGCAGCCGCCCCCACGTGGCGGTGGTCGGCCGCGTGCCGGGCAGCGAGCATTACCGAAACGTCGAGCGCCACGCGGTCGAGACCGATCCGGAGGTGCTGGCCGTGCGCATCGACGAGAGCCTCTACTTTCCCAACGCGCAGTGGCTGGAGTCGGTGCTGCAGGCGGGCATCGCGCGCCGGCCGCAGGTTCGGCACCTGCTCTTGATCTTCAGCGCGGTCAATTTCGTCGACGCCAGCGCGCTGGAGGCCCTCGAGCGCTGTATCGAGGGGCTGGCCGAGGCCGGCGTCCAGACCCACCTGGCCGAGGTCAAAGGCCCGGTGATGGACCGCTTCGAGCGGGTCGACTTCCCCCAACGGCTGGCCCAGCAGGGCGGCCGGATCTTTCTGAGCACCCACGAAGCCATGCAAGCGCTTGGAGGACAACGAGCGCTGCCAATCCAATAGGAGCCAATTCCCGCATGAAGCCCACGCGACCGACGATCGCCATTCCCATCCACATCGAGCGCGCCCTGCGCATCATCCCGCTGATCTTCTTGCTGGCCGCGACCGGCTGTCGCCAGACCGCGCCACCGGACGCGGCCGATGGATCGGCCGGTGACGCGCCGGCTGTCGAGCAAGCGGCCGAGGCCCCGGTCGACGAGCACGGCATGCCCTTGGTGCCGGGCACCGAGCACGAGGTCAGTGTCGAGACCACGGCCGAGATGTTGGCCTCCGGCGAGGCCTTGCTGATCGATGTCCGCGAGCCCGAGGAGTACGAGCGGGGCCACATCCCGGGCATCACCCTGATCCCGATGGACCAGGTCCAGGACCGCCTGGACGAGATTCCCGACGACCGGCCGGTGATCTTCTCCTGCCGCAGCGGCAATCGCAGCGGGCAGGTGGCCGACATGCTGCGCGAGCAGGGCTACGATCAGGTCTACAACCAGGAAGGCGGCATCCTGGCCTGGCAAGCGGCCGGGGAGCCTATCGAGCGCTGAAGGCTGCGGATGTGAAGTCGAGGGTAGATCGGCGGGCCGGGCGGGAACGCTCGGCCCGCCCTATGTCTCTCTACCCTAGAGGCAACGAATCTCCACGCCCGTCGCGGAGAGCCGCAAAGCGAGAGGCATCATGAACCAGCACTATCAGATCGTCATCGTCGGCGGGGGGACGGCCGGCATCAGCGTGGCCGCCCGCCTGGCCAAGAAGCTCGGCGGCGAGCGGATCGCCATCGTCGAGCCCTCCGACAAGCACTACTACCAACCGCTGTGGACCCTGGTCGGGGGCGGCGCGGCCGCCAAGGAGTCGACCGAGCGCCGCGAGGCCGACCTGATCCCGCCCGGGGTCAGCTGGATCCGGCAGCGGGCGGCCGGTTTCGAGCCCGAGGCGAATCGCGTCCTGCTCGAGGATGGCGATTCGGTGGGCTACGATCAGTTGGTCGTGGCCGCCGGCATCCAGATCGACTGGGACCGCATCCCGGGCCTGCGCCAGGCCATGGGCAAGGGCGGGGTCTGCAGCAACTACAGCTACGACACGGTCGATACGACCTGGCAGGCCCTCCGCGACTTCACCGGCGGCACGGCCATCTTCACCACGCCCAGCACGCCGATCAAGTGTGGCGGGGCGCCGCAGAAGATCATGTACCTGGCCGAGGATTACTTCCGCAAGCGCAGCAAGGTCCGCGACCAGGCGCGGGTGATCTTCGCCACGCCGGGCGACGGCATCTTCTCGGTGGCCAAGTACAAGCGCAGCCTGGAAAAAGTCGTGGCGCGAAAGGGCATCGAGCTGGCCCTGCAGCACGACCTGATCGAGATCCGGCCCGAGACCCGCCAGGCCGTCTTCCAGATCGTGGGCGAGGATCGGACCGAGACCATCGCCTACGACATGCTCCACGTCACGCCGCCGATGAGCGCACCGGACTTCATCGCCGACAGCCCGCTGGCCAACGCCGATGGCTGGGTCGAGGTCGACGCCAGCAGCCTGCAGCACCTGCGCTACCCCAATGTCTGGAGCCTGGGCGACTGCTCGAGCCTGCCGACCAGCAAGACCGGCGCGGCCGTCCGCAAGCAAGCCCCGGTGCTGGTGGCCAACCTCTTGGCGGCCATGGAGGGCAAGCCGGCGGTCAAGGCCTACGACGGCTACACCTCCTGCCCCATCGTCACCGGCTACGGCAGCCTGATCCTGGCCGAGTTCGACTACGAGGGCCAGCCGGCCGAGAGCTTCCCCTTCGACCAGTCCAAGGAACGGCTGTCGATGTACCTGCTCAAGAAGTACCTGCTGCCGCCGATGTACTGGTACGGGATGCTCAAGGGCCGGGCCTGAGGTCGGGCCCGAGGTCGGGCTGACCCTCACCGGTCGGCAGGACGCCGGCGCGGCAGGCGCGCAGGAGGGTGTCGCGCACCTCATCGGGCAGGTCCTCCTCCCCGATGGCGCGGCAGACGTCCCGGGTCATGTCCAGGGTCTCGTGCAGGGCCCGGCAGCGCTCGGCCAGCTCGATGTCGGGCAGCGGGAAGGGCTGGCCGCGGTCCATGGCCTCGAGCTTGATCTCGAGCAGGTCGAGGCAGACGCGGTCGGGGCCGGCCGCATCGGCCTCGATCGGCCGGGTGGGCAGCCCGGCCACCAGGACCTCGCGCAGCTTGAGCCGCGCCCGGTGGACGCGGGTCTTGACGGTGGCCGGCTTGACGTCCAGGATGCGCCCGATCTCGACCAGGCTCAAACCGAAGATATCCTTGAGGATGAGCGGCATGCGAAAGTCCGGATCGAGCTCGGACAGGGCCCGGCCCAGGACGTCGCGCGCCTCCTGGCGAAGATAGGCGGCGAAGGGCGCGCCGTGCAAGGCATCCGGATCCGGAATCCCCGCCTCGGCCGGCGGCAAGAGCTCTTCCAGGCTGGCGATGTGATCCGGCTGGCCGGCCTTGGGCCGGTGCATGCGGATGCAGACCCGCGAGGCGATGGTGAAGAGCCAGGTCTTGGGCGAGGCGCGGCCCTCGAACTGATCCCACTTGCGCCAGGCGTTGGTGAAGGTCTCCTGCACCATGTCCTGGGCGTCCTGCGGGTTGCCGCAGAGCCGGAGCCCAAGACCGTAGAGCCGGCCGCCGTAGTCCTCGATCAGCCGCTCGATGGCCTCGTCGGCCGGCAGCTCCGCCTCGGACCGGATCTCGTCCTCCATCGCACCCCCCCTCGATCGCGACCGCTCGCTTCTCGAGGCGATTCTAGCGCGGCGCGCCCGGCGGCTTCAAGCCCGCGAGGTCGATCCGACCTCAGTCGGTCGGCCCGGGCGGAATGTCGACGATGGTGATGTCCTCGACGTCCATGCGCCAGAGCGTCAGGATCTGGCAGTCCACCGGCGCCAGGTCCTGCACCCCCAGGACCGCCACGTGCTCGCCGGTGTAGAAGTCGAGGTTGATGCCTTCCCGGGCCGAGCGCAGCACCGCGCGGACCTCGTTGTTCGAGGCGCCCTCGGGTTTGGAGAGGATGGCGTGGGTGGCCGGGTAGCAGGCATCCCGGCCCGTCCGCGTCAGAGCGGCCACGTAGCCCGAGAGGTTGGTGGTGATGGCACCGGGGGCCAGGGCGTCGAACTGCTGCTGGGCCAGCGGCAGGTAGATCGGCTCCGGCATGGGCTGGGGGTCGATGATCGGCGTCGGCTCGTCGATGGGTGTCGGCCCCTGGGCGCGGGCCGGCAGCAGCCGGCCGGCGCCGGCAGCCGACAGGCTGGTCAGAGCCAATAGCAGGATCCAAGGGACGATGGGACGGCGTGCGTGGGTCATTCCGAATCAAACCTCCAATCCGGGACGGGGCCTTCCAACTCACGATCCTCGCGTCGGTCGACGCACCCCGAACCCGCAGGCTCTCATTATATCCAGCCTTCCGGGCGCTCGGGTGACGCCCGGGTGACGCCAGGCCCGCGTTCAGCGTCGATGGCATGCGAATCGCGTGCGGCCGCGTGGGCGCCGGTGGCTTCCGACGGCCGGCCTTGGTATCATGCGCGGCATGCGAATCGTGATCGATGCGATGGGCGGTGATGCCGCGCCGAAGGCCCCGGTGGCCGGCGCGGTGCTGGCCGCGCGCGACTTCGGCGTGCCCATCGCGCTGGCCGGCCGGCCCGAGGTCATCGAGGCCGAGCTGGCCGGGCTGGAGCACGAAGGGCTGGACATCGAGCTGGTTCCGGCCAGCCAGGTGGTGGCCATGGACGACTTGCAGCCGGCGGCCACCATGCGCAAGAGTCCGGACAGCTCCATCGCCCGCGGCCTCAAGTACGTTCGCCAGGGCCACGGCCGGGCCTTCGTCTCGGTGGGCCATACCGGCGCGGTGATGGCCGGCGCGCTGCTCTTCTTGGGCCGCAGCCCGGGCGTGCGGCGGCCGGCTCTGGTGGCGGCCTTCCCCACCCTGAACGGTCCCTGCGTGCTGATCGACGTGGGCGGCAACGTGGACGCCAAGCCGGACTTCCTGCAGCAGTTCGGCATCATGGGCGCCATCTACGCCGAGCGCGTGCTGGACATCCGCCAGCCGCGGGTGGGCCTGGTGACCATCGGCGAGGAGCGCGGCAAGGGCAACCAGGTGGTGCAGGCCGCCGTGCCGCTCCTCGAGGCGACCAACCTGCACTTCATCGGCAACATCGAGGGCCGCGACATCCCCGAGGGCCATGCCGACGTGGCGGTGATGGACGGCTTCACCGGCAACATCGTCATCAAGTTCGCCGAGGGCGTGGGCCAGCTGGTCAGCCAGATCTTCCGCGAGGAGATCCGGCGCGATCCGATCAGCGCCTTCGGGGGCCTGCTCATGCAGCCGGCCTTCGGCCGCGCCCGCCGGCGCATGGATTACCGCGCCTACGGCGGCGCGACCCTGCTGGGCGCGCGGGGCATCGTGGTCATCGGTCACGGCCGCTCGGACGCCGAGGGGGTCAAGAAGGCCATCGAGGTGGCCCTGCGCGCGGCCGAGAACAAGGTGGTCGAGGCCATCGAGGCCGGCGTGGCGCATCCGGACCACGTACCCGAGGCCGACGAGGATCCGGATGCCGGCCGGGGATCGGGCCCCGGCTCTGAACCGGGCTCGGACAAGGACTCGGATGCGGACTCGGGCGCGGATGCGGATCCGAGCCGGGATTCGAACCCGACTTCGGCGCCCGATGATTCCATCGACGCCGAGACCGAAGCGCGTCAGGCGCCGGAGCCGGCATGAGATCCGTCCGTCACGACTCGCTGGCGCGCAAGCGCCGCAACCAGGCCATCGCGCTGTCGCTGATCGGCGTGGCGGTGCTGATCGTCGGCCTGGTGCTCAACTTCCAGCTGCGCTACGGCGCGGCCTACGTGGCCCTGATCACGGGCACCATCATCAGCTGGATCGGCGTGGTGCTGACCGACCGCTGGGTCTCCATCCCCCGCCCGGACAAGACTCTGGACGAAGCCCTGGACTCGGTCACCGGCCGCGTCTACGCCCTCTACCACTGGTCACTGCCGGCGGCCGGCCACGTGCTGCTCGCCCCCTGGGGCCTCACCGTCCTCTTCGTCCACAACCACGACGGTGCGGCCCACATCGAGGGCGAGCGCTGGCGCGACCGCCGCGCGCTCTGGAAGCGCCTGACCCGCTTCGCCCGCCGCCCCCTGCGCCACCCGGGCAAGCTCCTCGAACTGGAGGTCGAGAGCCTGCGCGAGGCCCTGGCCGAGGCCGAGCCCGGCCTGGCCGACACCCCCATCGATGCCGCGGTCCTCTTCAGCCATCCCGCCGCGCGCATCGAGGTCGCGTCCTCGGACCTGCCCATCCTCACCCCCGACGAGTTGCCCACCTGGATCCGCCGCAGCCTCAAGGCCAAGCCCCGCCTGGCGCCGGCCGACCGCCTGAAGCTCGAGCAAACCCTCGACGCGATGGCCGAGGAGCGCATGGCGCCGAAGTAGGCGCTCTTCAGATGCTTGCCTATCGGCTGGATCGATAGAGACCCCAGTCCTCTTCGCCGGGTCGCGGCTCGATGTCGATCGCATCGAAGGCCTGGCCCCATTCTCGAAGCGTCTCGGCCGTATCCCCGGCCAAGAACATGACGATGTCGGCCCCCACACCAAGAACATGATTCATCTCCTCGGCAGGCGACTGATCGTAGTCGATGCCATCGAGCGTCAAGAGGTACTCGACCGCGCGCCGCGGCTGTCCTCCGGCCCGCCACGCGACATCTTTGAGCTCGCGGTCGACGAAGACCGCCACGCCCTGGTCGAACGCGGCCTCGGCCTCGTCGAGCATCGACCAGAGGCGCCGATTGTCGTACTGCTCCCGGTAGGCGTCGCGTTGCCACCACACGCCGCGCAGCGCGGGCAGCAGGATCAAGGCGGTGATGCCGACGGGCCATAGCCAGGCGCGCCACGGCAAGCCGCGCGCGACGACGCCGACGTGAGGCATGTCGCCTGACTCTAGCGCTCCCCTGTGGGCAGCGAGCAGACTGCCAGCTGCCGCGAAGAGCAAGGGCAGCGAGTAGCCCAGGTAGCGCGCCTCCAGGAAGCCCTGCCAGTTGCGGTTGAAGAGCGGGAGGCCCAGCAAGGCCAGGCCCACCAGGGTCAGCGGCATGCGGCGACCGACCTCGGGGCCCGATTCAAGCCGACTCCGGGCCAACAAGAAGGACGCAACCAACAGGCCGATGGCCCACATCCAACTGGCGACGATCCAAACCGGGTCGCCGGTCGGTCCGTTCAGGTCGAAACCGCCCAGCACGGATCGTCCCAGCTGGGCCACGGCGGCCAGGCTGCCGGCCGGCCCAGGCGCCACGTCGCCCGGTGCCCAGTTCACCGAAGCGCTGGCCTCCGAGAGGGTCTGGAAGCCGTCGCGCAGGTTGAAGACGATCACCGGCCCGTAGGCCACCAGGCTGGCCGCGACCGCCGCCCAAGGCCAGGGGCCGCGCAGCAGGGCGCGACGGTCGGCGTCCAGCAGCCACCACAGCGCGGCGCCTGCGAGCAGGACCAGCACCGACGGGTGGGTTTGCAGGGAGAGGCCGGCCAGGAGGCCGGCGGCCAGCAGCCAAGGGCCAGGGCCGGAGCCGCGCTTGGATCCGGGCCCCGACCCTGATCGACCCCGATCGGACCTTCGATCCCGACACAGGCGCGCGGCCCGCAGCAAGCAGATCAGCGTCAGGCTGGTCCACAGCGGCGTCGATGCGTTGGACCAGGCCACGCGGCCGTTGACCAGCACCGGGGTGAAGGCGGTGGCCATCATGGCCGCGGCCAGGCCGGCGGCCAGCGGGCGCCGGCGCGGGGGCGCCAGCTGCCAGCCGATGGCGTAGGTCGCCGCCACCGTGGCCAGGCTCAGTGCCATGGCGAAGAGCCGTGGCAGGGCGGCGCTGCTGCCGAAGATCCGCAGGGCCGCGGCCAGGAGATAGGCCCAGAACGGACCGTTGTAGGCATCGGTATGCGTCAGGGGCAGGGCACCGGCGAAGGCGATGTCCCAGGCCCAGAGCACCTCGCTGGTCTCGTCGGTCAGGTGCGGCACCTGCTGCAGGCCGATGCCGCGCAGCAGCGCGGCCAGCAGCAGGATCGCGGCCAGGCCCAGCCAGGCCCGGCGGCGGGAGTCGAGGCGCGCCGCGAAACGCGTCACGATGCTCATCGCGGCCACGAGATCGTCGCACCGGGGTCGGCGAGAACCAGGATCGGCTCGCCGGCCGCAGCTCGCTGCGATCCTTGCTCCGAGCCTCCGGGAGCCCCTGGTTCCAGACTTCGATCCGCGTCGGGACCCGCTTCGGGATCCCGCAGCAAGAGCTGCCAACCCTCGGCATCCATCCGCGTCTCCAGCTCGAAACCCTCCGCGGCCAGTGCGTCGGCCGTCCCGTCGGCGGCCAGGATCCAGTAGCGGGTCCGCTCGTCCTCGAGCAGGAACCAGCGCAGCTCGTCGACATCGCTGAGCTGGGCCGGCAGCCCGCGCAAGACCAGCAGATGCTCGAAGGCCCGGACCGGGTCGCCGCCGCCCTCCAGCTTGATCGGCCGCATGGCCTTGTCGATCCAGATCTGGGCCTCGGCCGGGGCCTCCGGGTCGGCCGGATCGGAGGTCCATACGTCGTCCTCCTGCTCGAGCCGTTCGACGGCGGCGATCAACGGGGCATTGGTCCGGCCGGCGGCCGCCTCGCGCTGGTAGTAGGCGCCGACCGAGAGCAGAGAGTAGGCGGAGATCAGCGCGACGATCATCCACGCCCTGCGCCGCGGGCGCGTCCCATCCAGCCAGACGGCCAGGGCGGTGAAGGACAAGGGCAACAGGAAGCCCAGGTAGCGCATGTCGTAGAAGCTCTGGTAGTTGCGGTTGACCAGGGGCAGGATGAGGATGCCGGCCCAGGCCAGGGCGGCCGGCAGGCTGGACCCGCGCAGCAGGTCGCGCGCCAGAGCTGCCAAGAGGAGCAGCGCGACGGCAAGGCCGGCCAGGGGACGCAGCGCGTCGGTGACGGCCACGAGCGGACCGGGGACCGGCTCGCCGGGCTCGACCGGCCGGCCGGCCGCGGCCGCGCGGCCCAGCTGTCCCGTCAGGGCGGCCAGGTTGCGGGCCAGGGCCGGCGGCGAGAAGTCGCGGTTGACCGGCTGCGACTCGGCGGTGGCATCGTCCAGGCTCGTCGCCACCCCGTCCTCGGGCTCACCGTAGGCCGCCAGGTTGTGGATGATCATGGGCGAGAGGCCGAGGAGGAAGAGGGCCAGGGCCAGGCCGGCCGCGGGACGGAGCAGCCGCGCGCGGCGGGGAGGGCAGGCCAGGATCCAGATCGCGGCACCGACCAGGGGCGCGATGGCCGAGGGGTGGGTCTGCAGGGCCAGGGCCCAGACCAGGCCGGCGGCCAGCAGCCAGCCGGTCGAGGTCGCGGGCGACGTGTCGCGCTCGACCGAGTCCCCGGTGGCGGTTGCTTCCGTCTCCTTGTCGCCCAGTCCCCCGCGCTTCGATGATGCCCGGACGGGAGCCGCGCCGGAAGCGGTGTCCCGCCCCACGACGCCCCGCTCCGAGAAAGCGCGTGCGGTCGCCAGCGCGGCCAGGGTCACCATCGCCGGTGTGGCGTGGTTGCTCCAGGCCACGTGACTCTCCAGGGCGATGGGCGCGAAGGCACAGGCCTGCAGGAGGCCGGCCAGCCGGGCCGCCCGCGGTCCGGCCAGGGCGCGGGCCAGGGCGTAGGTGGTCAGGACGCTGGCCAGGCCCAGGGCCAGCGCGTAGAAGCGCGGGAGCCCGGGGCGGGGCCCGAAGATGCGCAGGACGCCGGCCAGACCATAGGCCCAGACAGGCCCGCGGTAGGCATCGTTGTGGACCAGCGGCCGCTGGCCCTCGAAGGCGATCTCGAGGGCCGCAGCCACCTCGCTGGTCTCGTCGGTCAGGCGCGGGATCTCTTGCAGCTCCGGCAGGCGCAGGGCGAAGGCCAGGGCCAAGAGGCCGAACAGCAGGGCGATCTCGCGTCTACCGGGTGCGGACATTCCCTAGAACTCGGCCAGGGGCACCGGGGTGAAGAGCAGGAAGAAGAGGATCAGCGTGGCGATGCCCAAGACCTTGCGCGGGGTGTCCAGCGGCGTCAGGTCGTTGAGCGCCGGCGGGTGGTCGAGGCCCATGAAGAGCACCAGGAGCATCATCAGCACGTAGCTGGGCGACAAGAGCAGCGCCACACCGATGGCTGCCAGGAACATGCCGCGGGCCACCCATCGATGCCAGCGCCCGAATAGCGCGTAGGCGATATGCCCGCCGTCCAGCTGGGACACCGGGAAGAGGTTGAGCGCGGTGATCAGGAAGCCCCACCAGCCGGCCATCAAGAGCGGGTTCATGAAGATGTCGGTGCCCGGCGGCCGCTCGCCGACGATCCAGAGCGCCATCCACTGGAAGAGCAAGGGCTCGCCGAAGCTCATGCCGGTCTGACCCGGCGGCATGGCGACAACCTCGGCCTGGCTCAGGCCCATCGCCACCACCGGGATCGCGATGACCAGGCCGGCCAAGGGGCCGGCGATGCCCACGTCGAAGAGGGCCTTGCGCGACTCGAAGGGCGACTGGATGCGGATCACCGCCCCCAGCGTGCCGGTCAGGCGGTTGAGCGGAAAGGGGATGAAGTAGGGCAGGCTGACGTCCAGGTCGTAGCGTCGCGCCACGAAGTAATGACCGAACTCGTGAACACCGAGGATCCCCAAGAGCGCGATGGTGAAGGGCAGGCCGTGGACCCAGTTGGCCTGCATCAACCCCCAGGTCTCGGCCAGCGAGAGGTTCTGGTCCGGGCTGATGCCCAGCTGCTCGGTGTTGGCGAAGACCCATTGCATGGTCCCGCTCATCCAGGTCGAGAAGAGGGTTATCAGGAAGAGCAGGGGGTGCACCCAGGGCCTCGATCGCTTGGGCTGGGTGGTGTCGGGCCAGGCCACGACCAGGTCCTGGCCGCGCTCGTGGCGCAACAGGGCCAGGTAGCCGCGGGCCTTGAAGCGCTGGGCGATGTGCTGGTAGACCAGCTCCGGGCTGCGCAGGAACTCGCCGGCGAAGACCACCGTCTGGCCCGGGCCGCGATCGTTGACGCTATGGATGTTGAAGACGCCGACCAAATCGTCCTCGAGGCCCAGGACGCGGTCGTCGGAAGGGATCCACTCGGGCTTCACGGTCTTGCCTTGCTCAAGCTAGGCGGCCGGCCGGCCGCTCGGCGGATTGTAGCATGCCGGCCGCAACCCGACCCGGCAGAGCGTGTTATAATCACCGGGTTGCCGCCGGCGCCGCCCGCGCGGCAGTTCCGATTGGATCGCCTGGTCCCCCCGTCCCGCCCCCTAGCGACCCTGGATGCTCGTCCCATGACTTCGACCCGCGTCTTCATCACCGGCCTGGGCGCCGTCACGCCCGTCGGCCCGAACGTTCCCTCCTCCTGGGAGGCCCTGGTGGCCGGGCGCTCCGGCCTTGGCCCCATCACCCACTTCGACGCCCAGGGCATGGGCTTCGAGGTCCGCGCCGCCGGCGAGGTCGAGGACTTCGACCCCGAGCCGGTCATCGGCAAGCGCGACGCGCGCCGCATGGACCGCGTCACCCAATTTGCTGTCGTGGCGGCTCACGAGGCCCTGAGCGACGCCGGGCTGCTGGATGCCGAGTCGGGCTTGCTCGATGCCGGCCTGGCCACGCCCGAGCGGGTGGGCACCTACGTCGGCTCGGGCATCGGGGGCATCGGCACCATCCTCGAGCAGCAGGACGTGCTGCGCGATCGCGGGGTCCGGCGGGTCAGCCCCTTCACCATCCCCATGCTGCTGGCCGACTCGGTGCCGGGCAGCGTGGCCATCCAGTTCGGGCTCAAGGGTCCCAACATGGCCCACCTCTCGGCCTGCGCCTCGGGCGCCAACGCCATCGGCGAGGCCTTCGAGGCCATCCGCCGCGGCGCGGCCGACCTGATGGTCACCGGCGGCGCCGAGGCCGGCATCACCCCGCTGGGCGTGGCCGGCTTCCAGAACATGGGCGCCCTGTCCAAGTTCCAGGGCGACCCACGGCTGGCCAGCCGGCCCTTCGACGCCGAGCGCGACGGCTTCGTCATCGGCGAGGGCGCCGGCGTGATCGTGCTGGAGAGCGAGGCCAGCGCCCGGGCGCGCGGCGCCCGCATCTACGCCGAGCTCTTGGGCTACGGCAGCACGGCCGACGCCTCGCACATCACCGCGCCGGCCGAGGACGGCGAAGGCATCCTGCGCGCCATCCACGCCGCGCTGGAGACGGCCGGGCTGTCCGCCGACGCCATCGATTACGTCAACGCCCACGGCACCTCGACCCCGCTCAACGACGTCACCGAGACCGTGGCGATGAAGACCCTCTTCGGCCCGCGCGCCGGCCAGGTGCCGATCAGCTCGATCAAGAGCATGATCGGTCACCTCTTGGGCGCCGGCGGCGCGGTCGAGGCCGTGGCCTGCGCGCTGGCCGTGCACGAAGGCGTGATCCCACCGACCATCAACCTGCGCACGCCCGACCCGGACTGCGATCTGGACTACGTACCCGAGGGCGCGCGACGACCCGAGGACGGCCCGCGCGTCGCCCTGTCCTCGGCCCTGGGCTTCGGCGGCCACAACGCCGCGCTGCTCTTCGGCCGGGTCTGAGGGATCGGGGGATGACCCCATGATGACCGAACGATACGCGCACGTCACCGGCTGGGGCGCCTACGTGCCCGAGCGCATCGTGACCAACGACGACCTGGCCCAGCTGGTGCCGACCAGCGACCAGTGGATCCGCGAGCGCACCGGCATCGCCGAGCGCCGCATCGCCGACGAGGGGGTCTGGACCTCGACCATGGGCATCGAGGCCGGCCGGCGCGCCCTGCGCAAGGCCAACCTCTCGCCGGATCAGCTCGACTTGGTCATCTGCGCCACCAGCACGCCCGACTACCTGATGCCCAACACGGCCAGCCTGATCCAGGACGGCCTCAGCGCCAACCAGGCGGCGGCCTTCGACCTCAATGCCGCCTGCTCGGGCTTCGTCTACGCCATGGTGGTGGGCGCGGCCATGATCCGCTCCGGCACCTACGACAACGTCTTGGTCATCGGCTCCGAGGCCATGTCGCGGGTGATGAACTGGTCGGACCGCACGACCTGCGTGCTCTTCGGCGATGGCGCCGGCGCCCTGCTGCTGCAAGCCTCCGACGAACCCGGCGGCCTGCTATCCAGCCGGCTGGGCTCCGACGGCTCCGGCGGCGACCTCTTGACGGTCGGCCTGGGCACGCGCATCCCCCTGACGCAGGCGCGGGTGGCGGCCGGCGACCCCTTCATGAAGATGAACGGCCAGCAGGTCTTCCGCTTCGCCACCCGCATCATGGCCCAGGCCACCAGGGAAGTCACCGAATCGGCCAGCCTCGACATCGAGGACATCGACCTGATCGTGCCCCACCAGGCCAACACGCGCATCCTGCAGGTGGCCTCCAAGCAGCTGGGCCTGCCGCCGGAGCGCATCTACAGCAACCTGCACCGCTTCGGCAACACCTCGGCGGCCAGCGTGCCCCTGGCGCTGGTCGACGCCATCGAGGAGGGTCGGGTCCACGCCGGCGACCACTTGGTGATGGTCGGCTTCGGCGGCGGCCTCACCTGGGGCGCCTGCCTGCTCGAATGGACCTTCGACCCCCAGGAACGCTCCTGGTCGATCCGCCAGCGCAGCCTGCGCTGGACCCGCGCCCGCATCGCCCGCGCCCGGCGCTTCCTGCACCGCGCCGACCGCCGCCTGGCCGCCCTGGGCAGCCGCGTCGGCCGCAAGGGCCGCGAACGCAGCCCCTGGCACGGCGCCGCCGACCGCAATGGCCACGGCGGCGATCCGGCCGAGGACTGATCTCGGGCATCCCTAGACGTCTAGACGTCGAAGACCAGCCGTCGAAGACCGCTCGAGATCTCGTGACAGCCCGACCGCGCTACTCGATCGACACCGTCAGCGAGTAGAGCGACTCGGGCGTGCCGGGGCGGGCGATCAGGACGATCACGTAGTCCTGCCGGCTGGGCAAATCGACGCTCAGGCCCTCCGCCTCCAGGCCCGAGCCGAGGACGTCACCGGCCTGGTCCTCGATGTAGAGCTGGAAGGCGCCCGGATCGTCGGCCGCCAGGCTCAGGCTCAGCTGCTGACCGCCCTCCGCGCGCAGGCGATAGCGCGTCTCCTCGCCGGCCGCCAGGCTGCCCTGCACCGTCGTCTGGCGCTCGCCGGCGCTGAAGAAGAGCTGCGTCTCGGCGCCGGCCGCCGTCTCGCCATCCGCATCGGCTTCGTCGGCCGACGCGTCGGCGCCGGCATCCGAGGACCCGCCGCCGGCATCGCCCGCACCCAGATCGAAGGTGATGCGGTATTCCGCTCCGGCTTCGGTCAGCGGATTGCTGACCGTCACCAGGTAGTCGGCGTCCTGGGCCAGCAGGAAGACCGAACCCTCCGGCCGGCGCTCGGCGCGCATCGGGCGGCTGGCGGCGTCGAAGACCATCACGTCCACCGCGCCCTCCGGGCTGCTCTCGACGTCCAGCGACAGCTCCTGGCCGGCCGCCGCGCTCAGGCGGTAGGTCAGGATGTCGCCCAGCTCCAGCTGGCCGCGGCGTTCGGCGCGATCGGCGCCAGGCGCGAAGCGCACCGCCAGGGGCTGCATGTCGGGTTCGGCCCGATCGATGGACTCCGGCGCGGCAGCGTCCGTATCACCGGGCGCGTCGGACTCGGCCCCATCGTCACCGACCTCGCCCTGACCGGTGATCCGGACCTCCAACTCGAAGTCGAGTTCGGGCGCGCCCTCGACGGCGCGCAGCAGCAGGTCGTAGTCGCCCGATGCCGGCAGCCGGGTCTGCAAGCGGTTGCGCTCGGCCGGCTCGGCATCGGCGCTGGTGGCCAACATCTCGCCGCCGCTCCGGTGGAGCTCTAGGTCGATCGACCCGGCGCTGACGCCCTGCAAGCGCAGGCTCACATCCTGTCCGGCGCGGGCCGCGAAGCGGTAGCGAAGCTCCTGGCCACCGCCGGCCAGCCGATCGCTGACGATGCCGCCCTCGCTGCCGGATTCGAAGCCCAAGCGCGGGGCCGCCGGCAGCGCCGGCGCCGCTTCGGCCTCGGCATCCGCCTCGTCGTCATCCTCGCCGGAGGTCGCGTCGCTCGCATCCTCGCCATCCGGGTCCGATCCGCCATCGCCCGAATCGGTTTCGGCCGAATCCTCGCCATCGGCGGCATCGGGCGCCGCCGCGTCCTCATCCATCGGATCGGCCGCCTCCGCGTCCAGGGCCTCCAGCGCGGCCTCCTCGGCCGGCTCATCCGGGCCGGTACGGCAGCCCATCGCCAGCGCCAGGCACAGGGCAGCGCCCAGCATCATCCTCGACATCGCGCGCATGCGCATCTCTCTCCTCCTCCCTCGAAACTGGCCTCGCGCGCGATCGCGCGGGCCCGGATCAGCCGGACGACCGCAGGCTGGCCAGCTCCCGCTCCACCGTCGCCAACTCCTCCTCGTCCAGGCCCTCGAGGCCGGAGGGGTCCGGACCCTCGTAGGGCTGGGTGCGCCGGGCCGCCAGCTCGCGCAGCGACAGGCCGCTGCGCTCGAAGAGCGCCCAGCTGCCGCCGCCGGCCCGATAGAGCGCCGAGATCACCTGCTGGTTGGTCAAGACCGGCGCCGGCGGTTCGGGCTCGATCTCGGGCAGCGTCACCGGCTCGACGGGCGCGCGGTCGATGTCCTGCCCTTCATCCTCGGGCCCGCCGCCCGCCGCATCCGAGGGACGCTCGCGAGCCTGCGCCACTGCGGCCACGGAAGCCAGGTCCGGCAGCTCCGCCGCGGCGTCACCGGCGTCTTCGACCGGCTCGAGCGCCGGCAAGCGGGTCGGCTCGGCCACCAGCGGAGCATCTTCCGGCGAGCGGGGCAGGGTGACCTGGTAGTCGCCGGGCGGCAGCCATTCGTGGCCGCCGTAGCGCCGGCGCACCGCCTCGAGCAGCTCGGCCAAGCGCGGACCGCCGTAGCCGCGGCCGCGCAAGACCTCCTCGGCATTGGGGATGTGGAAGGCGATGGTCTCCTCGACCGGCGCCGGGGGCATCTCGAGCGCCTCGGGCTCCGGCTCGACGACGTCTGGCTCGATGGCGTCCGGCTCGGCGACCTCCGGCTGGACTGGCTCCGGTTCGACGGGCTCCGGCTCGACGGGCTCCGGCTCGACGACGTCCGGCTCGACCGGCTGGGGCTCGACCTCGGGGCTCTTGGCGACCTGGCCGGCCGCCTCCGCCATGGCTTCCGCCAAGGGGGAGGGGCTGATCTGGCGGGCATAGGTGGAGAAGTCGCGGAAGCTGCGCCAGGCCGGGCGGCGAGCGGCCTCCTCGGTGCTGCCGCCGCGGTAGAGGCCGGCGGCGGCGGTGGTCGAGCGGTCGAGATCGCGCAGGCCGGACCAGATGACCATGCGCACCGCCGGCTCGGCCGTCAGGCTGTCCAGGGCGGTCCAGAGATGGCTGGCCTGACGCTCCTCGCCCAGGCGCAGGGCGTCCCAGGCCAGGCCGGTTACCATCAGGGCCGGGGCCTCGGCGCCCGCTCCGGCCAGCTCGGCCAGACCCGCCCGCAGGCGGCTGGCGCGCTCGCGCAGGGCCGTGGCCAGGGCGGCCTCGGAGTCGGCGCCCTCCGGCAGGACCTCCAGCTGCAGGCCCAATTCGTCGAAGGGCGGCCGATCCTCGGGCCAGAGCGACGCGGCCCGGGCCGCGCGCCAGGCGGCCCGGAGGTAGTCCAGGCCCTCGTCGGCATCCGTCGAACGCAGGGCACCGGAGACGATGCGGGCACCCGGCTGGGCCTCGCGCAGGCTGGCGGCCAGGCTGGCCAGCAGCCCGGCCCAGCGCGCCGGCGCGATGCGGTAGGGGCTGCCGGCATTGGGCGCCGGCAGGATCTCCCAGGCCGCGACCCGCTCGCCGATGGCCTCCGCCAGACGCCGGGCGTTGCCGGCCATCTCCTCGGTCCAGGCCCGGGCCAGCGGTCCGGGCGGGCGATCGAGAAAGGCGCCCATGCCTTCGGGCGCGACGGTCAGATCGCTGTCGAGCAGGGCCAAGATGCGCATGCCCCGGGAGCGGAAGGCCTCGACCACCCGCTCCATCTCGGTCAGGAAGGCCTCGCCGGGTTCGACGTGGCCGTCCAGCCCGAAGCGCAGCCGCACCATGTCGGGACGCAGCTCGGCTGCCGCCTCTGCCAGGGGCTCGGCCTGGGTCGCCAGGCCCAGGTCCAGCCCGATCCGGTCGATCCGCGTGTCCACGCCGCACCTCCTTGGCCGTGGGCCTCTAGTCATCGATGTGTCGAAATGGAGATCGAAAGACCGACCTTCGGATCGGTCCGACCGGCTCAGACCAGGCGGGTCAGCACGATGAGCAGGGCCACCTGCACCAAGGTGGCGCCGATCAAGAGCAGGTTGGCGCCCAGCCGGGCGCGGGTATGCACCAGGGCGGCCAGGACGATGTCCAGGAACAGGGCCGCCAGGCTGATCATCGGCAAGCGCCAGACCGTTGCCAGCGGCTGGGCCGGCCCGCGCACGATGGCGTCCAGCGCCGCGTCGTATCGATATTGGACCACCACCCGCTCGGGCAGGGAAGGAGTTTGCCATGCGATCCAGGCGAAGGCCAGCGCGTTGAGGATCAGGGCCACCGCCAGGGCGCGCAAGGCCAGCGGATCGCTCCAGATGCTCAGCCGGGCCCAGCGCGGTCGCTCGGTGCCCTGCTCCCAATGCCGCGCCACGCCCATCGCCCGCCGGCGCTCCAATTCGGCCGCGAAGGCCTTGGGCTCGGCCGGCGAGATGGCGTAGACCAAGGAGGAGGTGATCACCAAGAGCTGCTCCTCGGGCGGCAGGGTGGCGTAAGCCAGGGTCTGGCGCCCGCCCTCCTCGGTATCGATGTAGGTCCGGCCCACCTGGTGCCCGGGCCAGCGCAGTCCGCGCAAGGGGGCGGCGTAGGCGCGGCCAGCCGAGAGCCCGCGGATCTCGGCCATGGGCAGCACCTGGCGGCTGGCGGCCCAGCGGATGATCAGGCCATCCCGGCTCAATTCGTAGCGCAGGCTGAAGTAGCCCCAGGTCCAGTAGGCCAAGAGCAGCAGCAGGGGCAGGACCGACAAGGCCGCCAGACCGAGCAGGGCCCCGCGCGGGCTGGGGCCGGCCAGGCGCATGGCCCAGATCAGGGCGCCCAGCAGGGCCAGGGCTCCCAGGCACAGGCCCAGGCCGATCCATCTGCCCCGCGAGGGGCTGGCTTCGAAGCTCATCGCGGCCTCGAGACCCCCATCAGAAGTGGCTCCAGGCCAAGGTCTGCGGGAAGATCCGGGCCACGAAGTCCTCGGTCAGCATGGCCAGCGTCTGCTGGCTGTCGCGGCGGACGGGCGCCGCGATGCGGATCGAGAGCACGCCGCGCTCGGCTGCGCGGGCCGGCGTGTCCCAGACGTAGAAGTAGAGGAAGACCATCTGGCCATCCTGGCCGCTGGCGAAGCCCAGGTTGATCGGCAGTGGGCGCGGGCCGGCCAGCTCCACCTGGGCCAGGTCGAAGTCCTCGATCTCCCAACCGCCCAGGGGGTAGCAGAGGTCGGGCGTATGCTCGAAGAGGTGGAAGCTCTTGTCGCCCCGGCTGCCGAAGGCCGAGAGCCAGACGATCTCGCCATCGTCGCGCCGGTAGGTGCGCTCGATCTTGACGTCGGGGTCGCGGAACCAGACGTCGACCTCCGGATCGCCCGGTCGGTCCTCGCCGCGCCAGTCGCCGATCTGCATCGGCAGGCCGGCCGGCAGCGCATCCAGGGCCAGCTGGAAGGGCGAGGTGACCGCCACCTCGTGCGGCGTGCGGCCGTACCAGCCCTCCACGTCGACCCAGACCACCGAGCCTGCCTCGGGCGCCTCGGGAATCTCCGGCTCGCCCTCGCGGTTCAGGGCGGCCCAGAGCCCCAGGCCCAGGATGAGGCCCGCCAGGCCCAGGCGGATCCAGGCGCGCCGCTGGGATGGCTCGCGGTCCGCGCGGGCCACCGCGTCCAGCTGCTCGGCGGCCGACTCGAGCGCGGCCGACTCGAGCGCGACCGGGCTCTCGGTCCGGGGATCAGAGCCCATCGGGCGCCCTCGTCACCAGGCTGGCCAGGCCCAGCATGACCAGCAGGGCCAGGCCGAAGAAGATCGGGCTGGAGGGCCCGTGGAAGAAGGCCAGGGCGCGATCGGCGCCCAGGCTGTGGGCCGCCCAGAGCAGGCCCAGCAGGCGCGCGCCGTTGGCCAAGAGGGCCAGCGGGACGGCTAGGGCCACCAGGGCCAGGCGCGCCAGGCGCAGGCCGGGCATCAGGCCGGCCACCACCACCGCCAGGCTGAAGAGGGCCATCATCGAGCGCAGGCCGCTGCAGGGCGCGCCGACCACGAAGGCACCGTCGGCCACGCTGAGCTGGGCACCGGCCAGCTGCACCGGGATGCCCAGGACCAGGGCCGTGCCGGCGGTGGCCTTGGCCGCGCCGGCCGCCAGGGGCGGCGCCAGATGCTCGACGAAGGGCAGCGGCACGGCCAGGGCCAAGAGCAGCATCGGGAAGGCCGCGCCGCGCAGGGCCGGGCGGCCGCCGGAGAGCATCAGCGCGCCGGCCAAGAGCGGGATCAAGGCCAGGGCAGAGACCGGCCAGGCCTCCCAGCGCAGCGCGGCCAGGTGGATGCCGACCGCGCCGGCCAGCAAGGCCAGGCCCCAGTCGCTGCCATCGGCCGCGCGCAGGCGCTCGCGCCGATGCCAGAGCAGGGCCGCCGCCAGGAGCGGCAGGATGGGCCCGTGCGAGTAGTAGGGATGGACCTGCCAGGTGCGCAGCAGCCAGCCGAGGGTCGGCTCGAAGAGCAGGAGCGCCAGAACCAGCACGACCAGGCGCCCGACCGCCTCCGGGGAGGGCGGTGCGGGCGCTGGCTTGGGTCGGACGCCTCGCGGCGCCGATCGAGGGTCTGGTCGCATGCCGGACCGGATCTCCGGGCGGGGGATCAGTCGCCGGCCGGAACGCCGGCGACGGCCTTTTCGTAGACCGGCGTGCACCACTGGCGATAGGCGGGCACGCGGCCGCGGACCACGTCGAAGTAGAGGTCGCGCAGGCGCTCGACCACCGGCCCCATGCGCCCAGTGCCGACCTTGCGGCGGTCGACCTCGACGATGGAGGCGATCTGGACGCCGGTGCCGGTGAAGAAGACCTCGTCGGCCACGAAGAGCTCCGAGCGGTCGATCTTGCGCTCCTCGGTGGGCAGGCCCAGCTCGTCCTCGCAGAGCTGCAGGACCACCTCGCGGGTAATGCCCTCCAGGATGTTCTCGCTGACCGGCGGCGTGACCACCTTGCCGTGGCGCACGATGAAGAGATTCTCGGCGCTGCCCTCCGAGACGTGGCCGTCCTGGGTCAGGACGATGGCCTCGTCGAAGCCGTTGAGCACGGCCTCGGTCTTCGAGAAGGCGCTGTTGATGTAGGCGCCGGTGATCTTGGCCCGCGCCGGCACGGCGTTGTCGTCGATCCGGCGCCAGGACGAGGTATGCACCCGGGCGCCCTCCTCGGCGTTGACGTAGCGGCCGAAGGGCGTGGCGAAGATGGTCACGGCATTGGTCATGTCGTGCAGCTTGACGCCGATGATCTCGTCGGCCTTGTAGGCCAAGGGGCGGATGTAGGTGTCCTGCTGGAAGCCCTCGCGGCGAAGGAGCTCCAGGGTGATCTCCGAGAGCTCCTCGGCGCTCTGCGGCAACTCGATCATCAGGATGCGGCAGGAGCGCAGGAAGCGTTCGTAATGCTCGTGGAGCTTGAAGACGAGCATCTGCTCCTCTTCTTCGTTCCAGTAGCCACGGATGCCCTCGAAACAGCCGGTGCCGTAGTTGAGGGCATGCGTGCGGACGCTGATCTTGGCGTCCTCCACCGGGACGATCTCACCACCGAAGTAGGCGTACTTACCGATCATGATCTCCCTTTCCTGTGCTCGCTAGCTGAGGTCGGATGAGACGGAACGCGAGGCTCGAGCCTCTTCGGCGCAGTGCTGGCAGCCGCGCATCGGATCCTCGATGGGCGTATCGTGCTTGCTGCACCGGGCGTGTAGATCCAGGGTCTTGAGCAAGCCGAAGCGCTTGCGGATGCGCAGGTCGAGCCTGAGGTGAGGCGAACCGTTGGCGCGCAGAACGGACGGAACGGGGCACTTGCCGCAGATGTCGGGCGTCCAGGGCAGCGACTCGCGATCGCGCTCGATGAGGCGGCATTCCTGGGTCTGGCGACCGCGGTTGAAGTCCTCGTAGTAGTACCGGCATTCTTCGCCGGCCGGGGTGCGCATTCGCGACGGCTCCTAGGGCCTGAAGGGCTGGGCTGCCCAGCCTCAAGCATAGCGGCGTGGTCGGGTCGCTACAAGAGCGCTTTGCGCCGATCAGCGCAGCGACAAGAGCCATCGGTTGAGCGTTTCGCGGGCCGCCGGCAGGCATTGCATGGCCGCCCAGTCGCCCACCAGCGAGGCTGCCGATTGGCGCTCCCAGAGCGCGCGGAAGGGATCGGCGTCGAGCGGCCGGCCGGCCGCCTCGACCCCCTCCCGATAGGGCTCCAGATCGGCCTCGTAGCCTGGGTAGCGTTCCTCCATCCAAGCCCGGATCGCCGCCAGCTCGCGCTCGTCCTCGTCGCTGGCCCGGCCGGCGCGGTAGACCCCGATGACCAAGAGCTCGAGCCGGTCCCAGACCTCGACGAAGGCATCGGCCCGGTCGCGATCCACACCGGAACCCAGCCGGCCGCGCAGGAAGCGCGTGAAGGGGTTGGAGCTGGGCACGTCGTTGACCTCTCCTACCTGGCGGGCTACCCTGGATCGGTCCGATCTCGGCGCCCGGCATCTCCGACCGCCGAGCAACCCGATTCTACACGCCCGGACGCCCGACTCCGCATCGAGCGACCCGATCCCCGCTCCAAGCGAAAGGAAAGCTCCCGTGAACCTGCTCATCCGCTGGGTGGTGGCCGCCATCTCGCTCTTCGCGGCCGACTGGCTGATCGACGGCATCTCGATCAGCGCCACCGGCAACGACCGCTGGCTGGTCTACGCCGGCATGGCCGTCGTCCTCTGGATCGTCAGCCTCCTGGTCAAGCCCATCCTGACCCTGCTCACCTGCCCCATCCAGATCCTCACCCTGGGCCTCTTCTCGCTGGTCGTCAACGCCATCGCCTTCTGGCTGGCCAGCCTGGTGGCCCAGGAGCTGGATATCGGCTTCTTCGTCGACGGCTTCGTGGCCGCCTTCCTGGGCGCCCTGGTGGTCAGCATCATCTCGACCGTCCTGAATCAGGCGCTGATCGACGAAGGTTAGGGGCTCTTCGCCTGGAGCAGCCTCCACTCCGAGAGCGATCAACCCGAGCGAGACGAAGACGAGCGCGGGGCCCCGTCTCGGGACCCCGCGCTCTCGACGTCTGGGATGTCCTGCGACGCGACGAGCCGAGCGAAGCCCGGCTCACCGGTCGGGATTCACCGGCCTAGTAGTCCGGCATCTCCGGCGCGTCGTTGTGGTCGTCCTTCACGGGCTTGTCGGCGATCAGGGCCTCGGTGGTCAGGATCATGGCCGCGATGGAGGCCGCGTTCTCGACCGCCGCGCGGGTGACCTTGGCCGGGTCGATGATGCCGGCCTTGTAGAGGTCGACGTACTCGCCGGTGAGCACGTTGTAGCCCATGAACTTCTTGCCCTCGCTGAGGCGCTCGATCTCCTGGATCACCACCGCGCCCTCCTGGCCGGCATTGCGCACCAGCTGCTTGAGCGGCTCGCCCAGCGCGTGGTCGACGATGCGCACACCGGTGGCGATGTCGGTGCCGGGATCGACCTCGACCTTGGCCAGGGCCTTGCGGGCGTGGATGAGGGTGACGCCGCCACCGGGCACGATGCCCTCCTCGACCGCCGCCCGGGTGGCCGAGAGCGCGTCCTCGACGCGATGCTTCTTCTCCTTGAGCTCGACCTCGGTGGCCGCGCCGACGCGGATGATGGCCACGCCGCCGGCCAGCTTGGCCAGGCGCTCCTGGAGCTTCTCGCGATCGTAGTCGCTGGTGGTCGTGTCGATCTGGGCCCGGATCTGGTCGATGCGACCCTTGATCTGGCTGCTGTCACCAGCGCCTTCGATCAGCGTCGTGTCGTCCTTGGTGGCCACGACCTTGCCAGCACGGCCCAGGTCGTCCACCGTGACGCTCTCGAGCTTCTTGCCGATGTCGTCGCTGATCACCGTGGCGCCGGTCAGCACCGCGATGTCCTGCAGCATGGCCTTGCGGCGGTCGCCGAAGCCGGGCGCCTTGATGGCCAGGCAGTTGAACATGCCGCGCAGCTTGTTGAGCACCAGCGTGGCCAGGGCCTCGCCGTCGACGTCCTCGGCGATGATCACCACGTCGCGCTTGCCCAGCTGGACTAGCTTCTCCAGGATGGGCACCAGGTCCTGGGCGGCGCTGATCTTCTTGTCGGTGACCAGGATGTAGGGATCCTCGATCTCGGCCGTCATGGCCTCGGGATCGCTCATGAAGTAGGGGCTGATGTAGCCGCGGTCGAACTGCATGCCCTCGACGTACTCGGTCTCGAACTCCAGGCTCTTGGAGTCCTCGACCGTGATCACGCCGTCCTTGCCGACCTTGTCCATCACGTCGGCGATCAGGGTGCCGATGGCCTCGTCGGCGGCGCTGATGGTGGCCACCTGCGAGATCTCCTCGCGGCCCTCGACGTTGCGCGCCAGGCTGCGGATCTCCTCGACCACCGCCTTGCTGGCCATCTCGATGCCGCGCTTGATCAGCATCGGGTTGGCCCCGGCGGCCACGTTGCGCAGGCCCTCGTTGACCATGGCCTGCGCCAGCACCGTGGCCGTGGTCGTGCCGTCGCCGGCCACGTCGTTGGTGCGCATCGCGGCTTCCTTGAAGAGCTGGACGCCCATGTTGGCGTAGGGGTCCTCCAGCTCGATCTCCTTGGCCACCGTCACGCCATCGTGGGTGACGGTCGGCGCGCCGAACTTGCGCGAGAGCGCGACGTTGCGGCCCTTGGGGCCCAGGGTCGTCTTGACGGCATTGGCGACGGTATCGACGCCTTCCTTGAGGCTGCGGCGAGCGGCCTCGTTGAACACCAGCTGCTTGGCCATGGTGGTTCATTCCTCCCGAAAGTGGTGTTGGATCCGGCCGGGGCCGGGCTGTTGGTCGGTGGATCCGGGCTCGGCCCGGACGATCCCAGTCGGCGATCTCGCCGACTTCGACGATCTCGGCCGGACTACTTGGCGATCTTGGCCAGGATGTCCTTCTCGCTCAAGATGAGGACCTTCTTGCCGTCGATCTTGAACTCGCTGCCGGAGCCGGCGTACTTGGAGTAGACGACGACGTCACCGGCGGCGACGTCCATCGCGATCCGGTCGCCGTCCTCGTCGCGCGGTCCGGGGCCGACGGCCAGGACGGTGCCGCGCTGCGGCTTCTCCTTGGCCGACTCGGGCAGGACGATGCCGCTGGCGGTGGTCTCCTCCTCCTCGATCGGCTCGACGATGATGCGGTCCCCCATGGGGATCAGGTTGATGTCTGCCATCGCTTCCAAAGCTCCTTGCGCTCGCGTCTGGCGCCGTCCGGAGGGCTTGCCGGCCCGGCGATTTCTCGTGACGATGCGCGCTCGATTCCGAACGCGCGGGCCGCATTCTAGCACTCGGCCTCGGCGAGTGCTAAGACCTTCCGTAAGCGTTTCGTTAGATCCTGCCAACGCGGGAGACGACCCGGTGGCGAGATCGGCTCGCGGTCGGCGTCAAGGACAGAGATCGAGGCCATCCTTGGCCGGTTGCGAATCGGGGTCGAGCGTCAGCGCTTCCTGCAACCAGGGCTTGCCGCGCTCGCAATCGCCGGCGTAGATCAGCGAGAGGCCCAGGAGGTAGCGGTACTCCACCGCCCGCGCGCCCAAATCGATGGCCCGCTCGAAGCTGTTGGCGGCGGCGGTCCACTCCTGGCGGGCGTAGCGCACCCAGCCCAGATGGCCGTGGCCGGGCGCATAGCCCGGATCGACCTCGATGGCGCGTTGGAAGGAAGCTGCGGCGGCGTCCAGCGCGCCGGCATCGTAGTCCACCAGGCCGGCGCCATCGTAGGCCACCGGGTCGCCGGGATCGACCTCGGCCGCCTCGGCATAGGCCCGCCGCGCGGCATCGGCATCGCCCAAGAGGCGCCAGGCGCGGCCGACGTCGATGGCGTAGGCGCTGATCCAGGGCGCCAGGACCCGCGCCTCGCGATAGGCATCCAGGGCCGCCTGTCCCTCGCCGCGCACCTCGTGGGCCATGCCCAGCGCGCGCCGGGCCTCCGGGTCCTCGGGCGCCAGCTCCACCGCGCGCCGGGCCTCGGCCATGGCCGCATCCCATTGGCCGGTGGCGGCATAGGCCTCGGCCAGGGCGGCGCGGGCCCGGGCCTGCTGGGGATCCAGGTCCAGGGCCGCCTGGGCGGCGGGGATGGCCGCTTCGGGCTGGTCGGCCCAGTCGAGCGCCAGGGCCAGGGCCAGATGGGAGCGCGGGTCGGCCGGTGCGGCCGCCACGGCCTCGCGGGCCAATTCCAGGGCCTCGTCGTGGCGCCGGCGCCAGGTCAGGATGCGAACGCGCGCCGCCAGGGCATCGATGCGCGCCGGATCGGCCGCGGCCACGGTGGCCCAGGCGCGCTCGGCCGCCGCCAGGTCGCCGGCCGCCTGGGCCGCCTCGGCGGTGGCGGCCAGCGCGTCCGGCGACGGGGTGGCGGTAGGCGACGGGGTCGGCGTGGGCAGGATGCTGGCCAGGCGCGCCTCCAGCCAGTCCGGTTGGGAGCGCACGAGGAGGACCAGACCCAGGAGCGCGAAGGCCACCAGGAGCACTCGGCGCGACGCGCCACGCTTGCGGCGCGGGCCCTCGCGGTTGGGATCGATGTACATGGCGGCCTACCTTATCCACCGGCCCCGGGGTGGTCAACCTCCGGTCGCTGCGAGCGGAGGGTGTTGAGCGCCTGTTTGTTGCAGCAGGTCCGGCTGCACCCAAGGGCGCGGGCGGGAAATCGGGGTGGACATCGCCCGGCGGCCGGGTTATAATCGGATCCTGTCCGACGCATTCCTGTCCGACATCATTGCTCTCGTAGCGTCATATCGAAACCTTCGACCCGCCGTGCGGCTGCACGCCCCATGATATTTACGACGCCGCCAGCCGCGGCCGCGAGGGGTCGATCGTTTGCGAGGAGGACGTCGAACTTGACGCCCCGCCGCTTGCTCATGCGCCTCTCCCTGGCCCTGATATCGTGTTGACCCGTCTGTGCAAGGCCCTGCCAGAAGGGCGCATGCGGCGCAATCTGCCTACGACCACCGCCTGGTGCTTGGTGGTCGCGTTCGGCATGCTGGCCATCGGCGCGCCCTTGCCGGCGGCCGGCCAGGCTTCGGCGGGACCGACCTTCGATCGCGTGATCGGCGTATTGCCCGACGCGGGACTGCTCAACACCCCGATGGGGGTGACGGTCTCGCCCAGCAACCCCAACCGCATCTTCGTGGTCGACTACGGCAACGCCCGCATCCAGGTCTTCCGCACCACCGGTCGGCCGGATCTGGGCTACTGGGGCAGCCGCGGCGAGGGCCTGGGCGAGTTCTGGCAGCCCATGGACATCGAAGCCAGCCCGGACGGCCGATTCATCTACGTGGTCGACGCGGGCCGCGCGCGGGTGATGCAGTACGAGCTCGACCGGCTGTGCATCGGCGAGATCGACGTCGGCTGCGAGAACCGCGTGCGCCTCGAATGGGGCAGCTATGGCAGCGGCCCGGGCGCCTTCCGCGCGCCCACCGGCCTGGCCGTCGACCGCAAGGGCCGCGTCTACGTGGCCGACGAGGCAGCCGGTAACATTCAAGTCTTCGAGGCCGACGGCAGCAATCCGCGCATCCTGACCGACGCCGATGACGGTCCCGGCCGGCTCAACCACCCGCGCGACATCGAGGTCGACGCCGAGGGCAAGATCTGGGTGGCCGACACCGAGAACCACCGCATCGTCGTGCTCGACCAGGAGGGCCAGCTCCTGACCCAGGTCCTGGGGGGGGTGGACGGCTTCTACAAGCCGACCGGCATCGCGGTCGGGCCGGACGGCAGCTTCATCGTCCGCGACTTCGACCCCTCCTACCGCACCCCGCGGCTCTGGCGCTACGACGAGAACGGCCGGCTCGAGGGCTCCCTGATCCAGATGGAGGGCTACGACAAGCGCAGCCGCTACCCGCTTCAGGGCGTCGATTTCATGCCCGACGGCACGGCGGTGGTCGCCAACCCCTACGCCGGCATCACCCACCTGGGCGAGCCCCAGGCCTTCGAGATCAGCCTCTACCTCTTGCCCGACGGCGGCGATGCCCTGCAGCCCTTGGCCGCCCGCGGCCGCGCGCCGGGCCAGTTCGCTCATCCCTCGGCGGTGGCCATCGGCAAGCGCTACGTGGTGGTCGGTGACACCGACAACCAGCGGGTCCAGATCCTGGATGCCGAATTGGGCTACACGCCCTCGCGCGTGATCGGTGCGCCCGAGCTGGAGCTGGACGAGATCGCCGGCGTGGCCATCTTCGACACCGGCAGCGCGCTGACCAGCCGGATCTACGTCTCCGATCGCGAGCGCAACCAGGTCTTCGTGCTCGATCCCACCGGCGCCGTCTTGGCCACCTGGGGTGACGGCCGCAGCCGCGACTTCAACAAGCCCGGCGGCATGGCCGTCGACGCCGAGGGCCGGGTCTACGTCGCCGACACCAACAACCGCCGCGTGGTGGTCCGTTCGCCCGAGGGCGAGGAGCTGCGCAGCTTCGGTCGCGACGAGCTGAGCCAGCCGGATGGCGTGGCTATCGGTCCCGAGGGGCTGATCTACGTCATCGAGCGCGGCCGATCGCGCCTGATGGCCTTCGACGAGGCCGGCACGGCCGTGGCGCTCTGGGATGCCGAGCCCTCCGACTTCGCGCGGCCCGAGCCGGGCGAGATGAGCAAGCCGGTCTCCATCGCCGCCGACGACCGCTACCTCTACATCCTCGAGAACACCGGTTTCCTGCACGCCCGCGTCCAGGTGCTCCGGCCCGAGGTCGGCAAGCCGCTATCCGAGAGCGTGGTGGCGGTCTTCGCCGCCTCCGAGGGCGCCGGTCCGGGCCTGGTCTACGACCCCTTCGGCGTGGCGGCGCATCCGGACGGCCGCGTGATCGTCGCCGACTCGGGCAACAACCGGCTGCAGCTCTTCCGATGGCCGGACGAAGGTCCGGACGAGGTGCCGACGCCGACCGCGGAACCGACCGACGAGCCCTCGCCCGAGCCCACCGACGAGCCGGATCCCCAGGAGACGCCGGAGTCGACGCCCGAGGTCAGCCCGACCCCGACCGACGAGCCCGATCCCGGCGACGATCCCTCCCCGACCCCGACCGACGAGCCGACGGCCGAGCCCACCGAGGCCCCGACCGACGAGCCCACACCGGCTTCGTCGGCCGAACCGACCGCGGATCCGACCCGGACGCCGACGGACGAGCCCGATCCGACCGTAGAGCCCTCACCCACCGAGGACCGTTCGACCCGGATCAATCCCCTCTTGACCATCTACTTCCCACAATTGGTCAAGCACCGCTAGCGCGGAGCGTCCCCGACGTCGGGTCGCGCGGAACAGCGGGACAGGTCGCGCTTCAGTCCTCGTCGATCAAGCCCGGCAGGGGCGTCACCGTGATGCGGCCGGCCTCCAGGTCGATCTCGGCGATCACCTGATCGATCATCGGCAGCAGGATCTCCCCGCCGTAGGGACCGCGCACGACCAGCACGTCGGCGGCGCCGGTCTCCAACACCCCTGACACCCGGCCCAGCTCGCGGCCGGCATCCGTGACCACCTCCAGGCCCTCCAGCTGGTAGCTGTAATAGCTGTCCTCGTCCAGCGGATGGGCCTCGTCGATGGGCACGTAGGCGTAGAGCCCCGTCCAGCGCATGGCCGTGTCTCGATCCTCGATGCCCTCGAAACGCAGCAGCCAGCGTGACTTGTGCGGACGCGAGGAAAGGACCCGGGCGGGGACGGGCTGTTGGCCCCGCTCGGGTCCGATGTACAGGATGCTGCCCGGAGCGAAGCGCTCGGGGAAGTCGGTCAGGGGATCGACCTGCAGCTCCCCCTGCACCCCGTGCGGCCGGCCGATGCGGCCGACCGCCAGAAAGTCGGGTGTCACCCGCTCAGTCCTGGATCTCCAGGCGCCAACGCTCGTCGCCCGGCGCCGCGTCCAGGAGGGCGCGGATGGCGTTGGCCACCCGCCCGTCGCGGCCGATCACCCGGCCCATGTCGGCGTCGGCCACTTCGAGCACCACCACGTGGTGGCGCCCCTTTTCGGCCTGACTGACCTTCACCGCATCGGGCTCGTCGGCCAAGGCGCGGGCGACGTACTCCACCAGGCCCAGCATGTCGGCCGGCATCAGCCGCCACCACCGTAGGCGTCGAGCTTCTCTTCGATCTCCTCGGCCGCCTTGGCGCCGATGCCGGAGATGGCCGTCAGCGCGTCGCTGCCCTGCTTGCGCAAGGCCTGCAGCTGGGACACGGTCGCGATCTCGGCCGCCTCCAGCGCGTTGACCACGCGGGTGGAAAGGTCGAGCACCGCGATCTGGGCGTCCTCGACCGCCTCTTGGGCCGCCTCGACCGTTTCCTCGGCGGTCTCGGTCGCCTCATCCGCCGCCTCGTCGGCCGCTTCAGCGGCCTCTTCGCTGACCTCCTCGATGACCTCGGTGACGGCCTCCTCGGCCTCCATGGCCAGCTCGGCCGGCGCTTCGGTCGAGACCTCCTTGGCCTCCTCGAGCTTCTCGGCCGCCTCGGCCGCCTTGGCCTCGGTCTTGGTCTTGGGCTCGGCCTTGGCCTCCGTCTTGGCCTTGGCCTTGACCGGCGGTGCCGCCGCCTCCGGCTCGGAAACCAGATCCTCGATCTTGCTGCCCTTGTGGACCTGCTTGACCTTGTCGGGCAACTCGAGCTTGCGGAAGAAGCGCGCCACGGCGTCGGAGGGCTGGGCGCCGACGCTCAGCCAGTAGATCGCCCGATCCTGCTTGATGACCACCGTCGGCGGATCGGTGCGCGGGTTGTAATGTCCGATGTTCTCGATGAAACGGCCATCGCGCGGCGATCGGCTGTCGGCCACGACGATGCGGTAGCTGGGCTGCTTCTTGGCGCCGACGCGGCGCAGACGAATCTTGACCATGATCTTGCCTCACTCCTGTTCAGTAGGCTTGTCGATGCCCCCCGGGGGCTGGGTTCGAACTGCCCGCGAGCCGAAGCTCAAGGGCCGAACGTGCCCCCCGGGAAGCCTGGCAGTTGGGGCATGCGCCCCTTGGACATCTGCTTCATCAGCTTCTGCATCTGCTGGAACTGCTTGAGCAGTTGGTTCACGTCGGTGACGCTGGTGCCGCTGCCGACGGCGATGCGCCGCTTGCGGCTGGCGTTGAGGACCTTGGGCCGCCGGCGCTCGGCCGGCGTCATCGACCCGGTCTCGGCATCGACCCGGCGCAGGGCCGCGTCGTCGACATCGATCGGCATCTGCTTCTTGAGCCGGCCCATGCCGGGGATCATGCCCAAGATGTCCTGCAAGGGGCCCATCCGCTGCAGCTGCTGCAGCTGGGAGAGGAAGTCCTGCAGGTCGAGCTGACCCTTGCGCATGCGCTTCTCCATGCGCCGAGCCTCGTCCTCGTCGATGGTCTCCTCGGCCCGCTCGATCAGGCTGAGCACGTCGCCCATGCCCAGGATGCGATCGGCCAGCCGCTTGGGCTCGAAGGCCTCCAGCGCACCAGCCTTCTCGCCGACGCCCAGGAACTTGATCGGCACGCCGGTGACCGAGCGGATGGACAGCGCGGCGCCGCCGCGGGCGTCGCCATCGACCTTGGTCAGGATCAGGCCGGTCAACGCCAGGCTCTGGTGGAAGGCCTCTGCCACGCCGACGGCCTCCTGACCGGTCATCGCGTCGGCCACCAGCAGCGTCTCGACGGGCTGCACGCGGCGCGCGATCTCCTCGATCTCTCGCATCAGCGCCTCGTCGATCTGCAGGCGGCCGGCCGTGTCGACCAGCACCACGTCGTGGGCGCCGCGGTGGGCGGCCTCGATGCTGCGCGCCGCGATCTCGGGCGGCTCGGCCTCGCTACCCTCCGAATAAACCGCGATGTCCAGCTGCCGGCCCAGGGCCTGCAGCTGCTCGATGGCCGCCGGCCGGCGGGTGTCGCAGGCCACCATCAGCGGCCGCTTGCCGCGCTTGCGCAGGCGCAGGGCCAGCTTGGCGGTGGTGGTGGTCTTACCGGAACCCTGCAGGCCGGCCATCAGGATGACCGGCGGGTCGCCCCGGCCGATGTCCAGCGGGGCCGGCTGGCCCAGCATCTCGATCAGCTCCTGGTGGACGATCTTGACCACCTGCTGGGCCGGGGTCAGCGATCGCATGACCTCGGCCCCGATGGCCCGCTCCTTCACCTTGGCGGTGAAGTCCTTGACCACGCCGAAGTTGACGTCGGCTTCGAGCAGGGCCATGCGCAGCTCGCGCATGGCGGCGTCGACGTCGGCTTCGGTCAGCGCGCCCTTGCGACCCAGTTGGTCGAAGAGGCCTTGGAGCTTGTCGGAAAGGGAGTCGAACATGGTGCCTTCGGGCGTTGTGCGCAGCGGTAACGAATGTGGAATAATAGGCGCCGATGCCGCGTCGGTCAAGGCATTTCGGCCATCCACGCCGCCCGATCCGGGCTTCGGTCCGGGGCTCGTGCCGAACATCGGACCGAGGTCGGCCAGTCGAGGGATCCGGAGGCAAAGGGGGGAAGGTGAGCAGCGGCGAGGGCTTGTTGGACGCCATCCGAGAGGCCGACGCGCGCCTGGCGCTCTTCGAGCCGGGCGATCGGGTGGTGGTCGGCGTCTCCGGCGGACCGGACTCGGTGGCCCTGCTGGATGCCCTGCGCGCCTACGCGCCCCTCCGCTCGCTGCAGCTCCACGTGGCCCACCTGGACCACATGCTGCGCCAGTCCGGCGTGGCCGACGCGGCCTGGGTGCAGCAGCTGGCGGCCGACTGGGGCCTGCCGGCCACGGTCCACGCCCGCGATGTCGGTCGCCTGGCCGCCCGCCTGGGCCTCAGCCTGGAGAACGCCGCCCGACAGGCCCGCTACGCCTTTTTGGCCCGCGTGGCCGCCGAGCAGGGCGCGCGCGGCGTGGCGGTGGGCCATCAGGCCGACGACCAGGTCGAGACGGTGCTGATGCATTTTCTTCGCGGCGCCGGCCTGGACGGCCTGAGCGGCATGCAGACGATCTCCGACTACCCGCTGGACGCCGCGGCCATCGCCGCCATCGAGGACTTCCGTGCGCCGGCCGGCCGCCCTTGGCCGCCGCGCCTCCTCCGCCCGCTGCTCGAGGTCCCGCGCCGCGCCATCACGGCCCATCTGCGCGAGACCGGCATCGAGGCCCGGCGCGACGAGAGCAACGAGGATCCGGCCTTCTTGCGCAACCGCATCCGCCTGGAGGTCCTGCCGCTGCTCGAGGAGATCAACCCCCGCCTGCGCGATACGCTGCGGCGCAATGCCCAGGCGGTCGGCGGCGACTTGGACTACGTCCGCCGGGCGGTCGACCGGGCCTGGACCGAGGGCGTGGACGCCGGCCCCGACCGCGTGCACCTGCCCCTGGCCGGCTGGCGCGGCCTCCACCCGGCCATCCAGCGCCGCCTGCTGCGCCGCGCGGCGGCCCATCTGGGCACCAACGCGCGCGACCTGGGCCTGGACTCGGTCGAGGCGGCCCGCGCGGCCATCGAGGCCGGCGCCACCCTCAACCTGCCCGGCGGCCTGCGCCTGCACTCGACGGAGACCGGTTTCGATCTCTCCCGCGGCGGCCCGGCCATCCCCCCACCGCTCCCCGAGACCGAGGCCCGCAGCCTGCGCGTGCCGGGCCAGACCGACTGGCCGGGCGGCTGGCGCCTGGAGGCCGAGCTGCGCGAGCGCCGCCCCGGCGAGCCGGCCGCCGGCCGCGATCCCTGGCAGCTGCGCCTGGACGCCGATCGCCTGGTCGGCCCCCTGACCCTGCGCGCCCGCGAGCCGGGCGACCGCCTGCAGCCCCTGGGCATGGGCGGCCAGCACAAGTCGCTGCAGGACCTCTTCGTCGACGCCAAGATCCCCCGTCAGGTCCGCGAGGGCTGGCCCCTGCTCTTCGATGCCCAGCGCCTGATCTGGGTCCCCGGCTTGCGCGTCGACGAGCGCGTCCGCCTGGGCCCCGGCGCCCGCCGCCTGCTGGTGTTGCGCTGCCAGCCGCCGCCGGACGTCGAGCGCTGAGCCGGGGTCTGAGCCGGGGTCTGAGCCGAACGCTGAATCGTCGCCGGAAGTGCGGTTCAGCCCCGATCGGACCAGCGTGCCTCCGCGCGGCCCGCGGCCGGCGTCACCTGTATCGGCCACTCGGCCCGGTGCGACCCGTTTCCGCGCAAGGCAAACCAGACCACGATGCCGAACCCCAATCCATAGAGCCCGCCGAAGATGGCCAGCCAGAATACGCCTCTGGAGATCGCGGCCCAGACCAGGAGCCAGGCGTAGGCGGCCAGGGTCAGCTCGAGCCAGCTCTGCCAACCGAGGTGAAGGCGATAATCGGAGTTCGCGGCAAGCGCGTGCGGGTCCCCCTGGCCGTCTTGGATCCCCGGCTCGTCCATCGGCATCGCGGCTCCATCCCCACGCTTGGGCGTCCGCTCGAAGCGACCCCCTCGACCGACGAGCGCCCCGACGACGGCCCGGCTCCCGGTCCAGGCCATACCCACCGTCAAGAGCGCCAAGGCCGGATAGTCGCGCAGGAGTCTCCAGCCACGACTCTCCCCACCTTCCAGCGCCAGCGCGCAAGCGTAGAGCAGAGGCGGGCAGAAGGGCGCCAGGGTGAGCAGCGAGAGCGCCGGCGGGAAGCTCGGCGGCCACACGAGGAGCAGCGGTGCGCCGAGCAGAAGGGCCAGCATGACCGGGTGGACCAGGTAGCCCGAGAGGGTGAGCAGGCCCAAGAGGCGTCGGTGCAGCGGCATGTCGGCAGCCAGCAGCTGGCGGCCCAGCTTGCGCAGGACCTGCACGGTGCCCTTGGCCCAGCGATGCTGCTGGCGGCGGTAGGCCGGCAGGCTGGCCGGCAGCTCGGCCGGCGCCACCAGATCGGGCAGCATGCGGATGGACCAGCCGGCCATCTGGGCGCGGTAGCTGAGGTCGAAGTCCTCGGTCAGCGTATCGCCCTGCCAGCCGCCGGCCGCCTCGATGGCCTGGCGGCGCCAGACGCCGGCCGTGCCGTTGAAGTTGAGCATCAGGCCCAGACGCGACTGGGCGGTCTGCTCGACCAGGAAGTGCCCGTCCAGGGCCAGGGCCTGGGCGCGGGTGAGCAGCGAGTCGCCGGCGTTCAGGTGCCCCCAGCGCGCCTGCACCGCCCCGATGCCGGGCCCCAGATAGGGCAGGGCCCGCTCCAGGAAGTCCGGCGGCGGCACGAAGTCGGCATCGAAGACCGCCAGGGCCTCGCCCTGCGACCGCTCGAAGCCGGCCGCCAGCGCGCCGGCCTTGAAGCCCTCGCGGTGGCCGCGCCGGATGACCCGGATGTCGACGCCCCGCTCGCGCCAGGCGCGAGCGCGCGCGTCGACGATGGCCCGGGTCTCGTCCTCCGAATCATCCAGCACCTGGATCTCCAGGCGATCGGCCGGCCAGCGCAGCCGGCAGAGCGCGTCGATGGCCCGCGCGGCCACGTAGCGCTCGTTGTAGATCGGCAGCTGCACCGTCACCCGCGGCGGGCGACCGTCGCTCGATTCGGCGCCGAGGCCACCAAGGCCCGCCATGGGCTCGGGCTGCCGATGCCGGCAACACCAGGCCCCGATGGCCAGGCCCAGCATGCGGAAGCCGAAGAGCCCCAGGAAGCTGAAGCCGGCGGCGTAGGTCCAGCCGAGCAACAGGGACATCAAGGCCCGCTCCGCGCGGGCAGGGCGGCGGGGCGAGGCGAGGCGAGGGCAATCGCGGGGCGGGACGGGGGGCTGGGGGTGAACACGGGCCGGCATTATACACGAGGCGAGCGGCCGGCCGGCCAACTCTCGCTGCTATACTCCTGGGATGTCGAGCGCCGAGGACGACCTCGGCGCCATCAAAGGGCAGGCTAGCACCGCACATGTTGCTCCTACGACTGGAACCCGCCCAACTCGTCGCCCTGCTGACCGCCCTGGTGGTCGGCCTGAGCGTGCACGAGTTCGCCCACGCCTGGTCGGCCTTCAAGCTCGGGGATCGCACCGCCGAGCAGCAGGGCCGCTTGACCCTGGACCCGCGCAGCCACATCGAACCCATCGGCGCCCTGATGATGCTGATGGTCGGCTTCGGCTGGGCCCGCCCGGTGCCCATCAACCCCTACACCCTGGGTCGCCAGGGCACCTTGCTGGTCTCGCTGGCCGGGCCGGTCAGCAACCTGCTCTTGGCCACCGGGGCGGCCCTCTTGATCCGCCTGATACCGGCCGGACTGGCGCCGGTCGAGTCCTTCCTCTACTTCTTCCTCTACCTCAACGTGCTGCTGGCCGTCTTCAACATGCTGCCCATCGCGCCCCTGGACGGCTGGAAGGTGCTGCTGGGGCTGGTGCCCCCGTCCACCGAGTTCCGCCTGCGCCAGTACGAGCGCCACGGCATGCTGATCTTGCTGGTGCTGGTCTTTGCCGGCTCCTTCCTCCCCGGAAACGTCGACCTGCTCTGGACCATTCTCGGCCCGCCGGTGGATGGCATCGTCGGGCTGCTCGGCCGACTGGCGGGCGTACGGATCGGCCTTGGATGAGCCCCCGCAGCGCCCGCTACCGCGTCGGGCAGGTCTTTGCCGCGCTGGCCGCGCGCCGCGAGCCGCCGGAGGACGGGCCGGCCCGCGAGATCCTGTCGCCGGCGCTCCTGGAGATCTACCAGAGCATGCCGGCCGAGGATCGGCGCCACGTGCAAGCGGTCCTGGCCGACCTGCGTCAACGGGGTGAGGCCGACGCGCCGCTCCTGCAGGCGGCGCTGCTGCACGATGCCGGCAAGGCCGGTGCGGGCGTCCGGCTCCTGCATCGGGTGATGCGGGTGCTGCTCTGGCGCAGCTGGCCGCGGGCCTGGGCCTGGCTCTCCGGCTCGCCGACCGGCTGGCGCCGGCCCTTCTGGGTGGTGGCCAACCATGCCGAGCGCGGCGCGGTCTGGATCGAGTCGCAGGGCGGCAGCCCGGAGCTGGTCGAGTTGGTGCGCTGGCACGAGCGGGAGGCGCCGGCCGCCTGGCGGGGCCGGCCGCTGGCGCGCTGGCATGCGGCCCTGGCCTGGGCCGACGCGCGGTCTTGAGCAAGGGTTCCGCGGCCAGCGTGGGGAGGTGAGGATCCCGGCTGGATGACGCGGCGACCCGGATGGCGCGGAGACGACGAGACGAAACGAGCGAAGGGAGACGAGGGATGGCCAAGCGAGGCAAGGGCAAGACGGAGGACGGCGAGGGCCGGCAGCCGGTCATCGCCATCGTCGGGCTGGGCTGGTTGGGGCGCTCCCTGGGGCATGCCCTGCAGGCGGTCAAGACCAGCTACCAGGTGGTGGGCCACGACCGCGAGCCGGCCCTGGCCCGGGCGGCCCGCGATTCCGGCGCGGTCGACCGGGCCGACTGGAACCTGATCGCGACGGTCGAGGAAGCCGACCTGGTCTTCTTGACCGAGCCCGGGGCGCAGATGCGGCAGAGCCTGGAGATCATCGCGCCGGAGCTGCGGCCGGGCAGCCTGGTCACCGACACGGCGCCGCGCAAGGCCGAGATCATGGCCCTGGCCGAGCGGCTCTTGCCGGAGGGCATCTCCTTCGTGGGCGGCCATCCGGTGATCACGCCCCCGCCCGGGCACCAGCCCGAGGACGATCCCTTGGCGGCCCGCTCGCGCTTCGAGGGCGCCACCTGGTGCCTCTCGCCGCTGCCGACGGCTTCGGATGCGGCCATGCGGGTGCTGGGCAACCTGGTGGCGGCGGTGGGCGCCAAGGCCTACTACGTCGACCCGGTCGAGCACGACAGCCTGGTGTCCGGCGCCAGCCTGATGCCCTTCGTCTCGGCCATGGCCCTGGTACGCCACCTGGGCCAGAGCCCCTCATCGGAGGATTTCGCGCGCCTGGGCGGCTCCTTCCTCTTGGAGGTGCTGGACCGGCCGGAGGCCGAGGTGGCCGGCTGGCTGGCCGACGCCCGGGCCGATCGCCAGGGCTTGGCCAGCTGGCTGGATCAGGCCGTCGACAGCCTGAGCCGGCTGCGCGACGCGGCCCGCGCCGAGGAGGGCGCCGCCTTCGAGCACCTGCTGGCCGAAGCCGAGGCCACCCGGCAGCGCTGGCTCTACCCGACCGACGAGCCGGACGAGCGGGCCCGCACCATGGAGGACATCGCCGAGCAGAGCTCCTTGCGCAACATGTTCTTTGGCCGGCTGGGCCGGCGCGACGACCCGGCCAGCGGCTGAGCCGCGCGGGAGCTGGCGAGCGATGAAAGGCCGGGACGGCCGGATGCCGCGGCGCATCCTGATGGTGGCGCCCACCTCTTTCTTTGCCGACTACGGCTGCCACGTGCGCATCCTGGAGGAGGCGCGGGTGCTGCGGCGCATGGGCCTGCAGGTGACCATCTGCACCTATTACACCGGGCGCGACCTGGACGGTCTGGACATCCGCCGCACCATGGCCATCCCCTGGCGCCGCGACTACGAGGTGGGCTCCTCGCGGCACAAGATCGCCTTCGACGCCCTGCTGGGCTGGACTTCGCTGCGTGCGGCCCTGGCCATGCGGCCCAAGCCGGACCTCATCCACGGCCACCTGCACGAGGGCGCCCTGATCGGCGGCCTCTTGGCGCGCGCCTTGCGCCGGCCCCTGGTCTTCGACTTCCAGGGCAGCCTGACGGCCGAGATGGTCGACCACGGCTTCCTGCGCTCCGAGGGCCGCGCCCTGGGCCCGATGCGGCGGCTGGAGCGCTTCATCGACCACCTGCCGCAGGTCATCGTCACCAGCTCGGCCCACGCGGCCGAGCATCTGCAGGCGGACTTCGGGGTGCCCGAACGGCGCATCTTCACCCTGCCGGACTGCGTGGACACGCATGCCTTCCGGCCGGCGGCGCTGGAGATGCCGGCGCGGCGGGCGACCCGGCGCGCCCTCGGCATCCCGCCGGGCCGGCTGGTGGTGGCCTACCTGGGCCTCCTGGCCCGCCATCAGGGCACGGACCTGCTGCTGGAGGCGGCGCGCCAGGTTGTGGCGGCCCGGCCGCAGGCGCATTTCTTGATCATGGGCTTTCCGGGCGTCGAGGTCTACCAGGCCATGGCGGCCGATCTGGGCATCGCGGATCACGTGAGCTTTACCGGCCGGGTACCCTACGAGTTGGCACCGGAGCGCCTGGCCTTGGGCGACATCGCGGTGGCGCCCAAGATCAGCGCCACGGAAGGATCGGGCAAGCTGATGAACTACATGGCCATGGGGCTGCCGGTGGTGGCCTTCGACCTGCCGGTCAGCCGCGAGTACCTGGCCGGCGACGGCCGGCTGGCGCCGCCGGGCGACGTGGCCGGCCTGGCCGATGCCATCGTCGACCTGCTGGACCGGCCCGAGGAGCGCCGGGCGATGGGCGACCGCCTGCGCCTGCGCGCCCTGAGCCACTACGACTGGTCGCGCGGCGGGCAGCGCCTGCTGGAGGCCTACGCGCGGGCCCAGCGCGGGCGCGAGCTGCAAGAGGCGGTGAGCTCGTGACGGCCGGCTTCCCGGCCAGCGAGCCGGCGGTCTCGGTATCCGGCCGCGAGCGCGACCTGCGCGGCCGGCTGGCCGAGCTCTGGAGCTACCGCCACCTGGTGGGCAACCTGGTGGTGCGCGACCTGAAGGTGCGCTACAAGAACTCGGTCCTGGGCTTCTTCTGGTCGCTGGTCAACCCGCTCTTGATGATGCTGGTGCTGTCGGTGGTCTTCGGCTTCTTCTTCCCCATCGGCCAGGCCCGCGCGCCGCATCTGTTCATCCTGGTGGCCATCCTGCCCTGGAACTGGTTCAACGCGGCGGTGGCCGGCGGCGTGGGCAGCATCACGAACAACGCGCCCCTGATCAACAAGGTCTACTTTCCGCGCGAGGTCCTGCCCATCAGCATCGTCCTGGCCGAGCTGGTCAACTTCCTCTTTGCCCTGCCGGTGCTCTTGGCCATCATCGGCCTGACGGCCGAGGTGCAGATCACCCGCTTCGCGCTCTGGCTGCCCGTGATCCTGCTCATCCAGGTGATCTTCACGCTGGGCTTCGTGCTCATCCTGGCCACGGCCAACGTCTACTACCGCGATACCCAGATGATCATGGACGTGGTCCTGATGGCCTGGTTCTTCCTGACGCCGATCTTCTACGACAGCGAGATGTACGACCGCTACGCGCTGGAGATCGCCGGCCAGTCCATCGACGGCTCGCGCATCGCCTTCATCGTCAACCCCATGGCCAGCCTGATCGCCAACTACCGCGTGGCCCTCTACGGCTCGATGCAAGGCCCGCCCTCCACCCCCGACCTACTCTTCCTCATCCGCACGGCCCTGACGGCGGTGGCGGTGCTGGTGGCCGGCTACTGGGTCTTCCACCGCTACAGCGGAGAGTTCGGCGAGGAGGTCTGAGGGCCGCAGTTCGGGCGCGGATCATCACATCCGACCCGGCCTATCACGCGACTCCTGGTGGCTCGATGCGCTCGATGCCGGGCTGCCGGCCGAGACCACGGTCGAAGCTCAACAGCCGACCATCGGTTTCGTCCAGCGCTTGGCTGACATGCAGCGCGTCGCCGAATCCCAACGCTGGAGTCGTGGCGAATCGATCGAGCGCCCGCTCGATCAAGGTCAGGTCCAGGACCCGCACACCACGTGCGCGCAGGATGGGCCTCAGAAGCTCACGTATGTCTCCCGCCTCGAGCGCATAGAGCTGCTGGGACCCGAGTACGTAGACGACCTCGGACACCACGGTGACCGAAATGACGAGGCGGATCTCCCCGCGCTCAGCCCGCTCGAAGACGGCGCGCGCCGCGCGGGCCTGCTCCGGCTGATCTCGGGTGAGCATGCGGATGATGACGTTGGCATCGACCAGCCAACTATCGACCATGCCGGTTCTCGCGCTCGGCTTCTTCGGTCACGGCGATATCGATCATCTCGCGGTCAGATCGATCGCGCTCCAGAGCCGGCACGGCCATGACGACCGAGTCGAGGCTGTGCGCGGCCCGCTCGATGTAGACACGGCCATCCTCACCGACGATGAACACGAGCTTGTCGGATGCCCGAAGCTCCAATCGCTTGCGGATGCCGGCCGGCACCGTCACTTGCCCTCGCCCTGTCACCGTGGCTGTCTCTGTTTGCATGATCACCCCTCCGCACGCGCACTCGGAGCTCAGGGTCCGAGTCGATCGCATTGCATTATTCTATCGCAATGCATCGCAAGAGCGCAATGCGGTCGATCCGACCATGCAGGCCATCCGCGACGGACTCAGGACTCGTCGTCATTCGCGCTCGCGTGCTACAGCGAAGAGCGAAATGCCTCCAAATCGTTCACCTCGAGGATCCGGCGGTGCAAGGCTTCCAGTCGCTCCGGATCCGCGATGGTCTCGATCTGAGGCATGAGCGCAAGGCCTTCGTCGCCAAAGCGAAACGCCAACAGTCTTCGGATGGCATCGAGGAAGGCGGCCTGCCGGCCGATGGCCTCTCCCTCGACTCGGCCTTCTCGTCGGCCTTCTTGTCGACCTTCGTGGTGAAGTTGCTCAGCGATCGTGGCCACGGTACTCCCTCCTAGGTCCGGCCGAGCGAATCGAGTCTCATCGGCCTGATGGCAGGCGTCCGATCGATGCACATCGACGAGGTGCGCTGGAAAGGACTACAGCTCAGCGCGAACGGCATCCAAGTCCTCAGCGTCGAGGATCCGTCGGTGCAGTCACTGCAACCAACCCAGATCGTTCACCTCCCTCACTTGCCGCATCAGTGCCCGGCCTTCGTCACCGAAGCGGAAGACCAGCGTGTCCTCTACGGCATCGAGAAGGCTGGACCAGCGTCCGTACTCCTCGCCTTCTTCGCGTCCTCGTCGACGCAGCGCCTCGGCGAGTCTGACAAGGTGCTCCCCACCTAGCAGGAGCGTTCGCATGGTTTCGATGTCGTCGATGTCGGTCAGCAATGCCAGTGCGAGGTGGAGTTGATCCGGATCGTCTTGGGCTTCGACCCAAGGCATCAAGCTCAACCCGTCCGGACCGAAGCGCATTTGCAGGCAAGTCCGCAGGCTTTCGCGGAGCCCCAGAACCCGACCCTTTCGCAGACTTTGGCTGAACACGTCTCTGGTCAAGAAATCCAAGAAGTCCTGAACCTCATGTTCCGCGGCGGCAGACATCGGCTTCCCTCCTGGACTCAGTCCGTCTACGAACGGTGTGACCGGTGCGCTGCCGCATGATGTGCAGGTCCCGGCCAGTGTTGACGATAGCAGTTCATTCCCGGCGTGACGGCTGGCCCGTCCTTCATCACAGCAACTGCGGGCGCCGCTGCTCGGCGAGGAAGCGCTCGGTTCCCGCTGGATCGTAGGTTCGGCGCATGATCAGCTCGAGCTCCAAGCCGTCTGGAAGGCAAGGCTGGAACTTGCTCAGCCCGCCCCGGCGGGTGTGGCCGGCCGCGCGCCTCGCCAGTGCGTGGAGGTCCGCAGCAGCCAACTGCTGGATCGAAGCGCGCGCTGCGGCCGCGGCGGCGGGATCGTCGGTGGATAGACCGAGGTTGCCGCGCTTCCAGTCGCCGCCCTGCTCTTCGAGGCCAGCCGCCAGAAGGGCGTTGATGGCACCACCGGCAAAGGTGTGCCAGTGCACCCCCTTGTCGGTGCGCTCGATCGGCGCCTCGCCCGGCGTCACCAGGCCTTTGTAGCCCAAGCGCAGCGCGGCCAGCTCGTGGGCGGCGCTCGGACTGAGCCAGGGGTAGCGCTCGGTGTCGGCCAGCACCGCCTTCATGGACTGGCAGACCTCGAAGGACAGGTAGCCTCCCTCGCCCGACCAGCGCGGCAGGGCCGCACGGTCGGCCGGCTCGACGTAGCAGACCGCCCGCCGCCAGTCGATGCTGCGCACCTGCCAGGGCTGGCCGGCCAACCGGAACAAGGCCGGTCCTGCGCGCTCCTCCAAGACATGCAGGAAGGCGAAGTCGAGGCTGCCGACCTCGCGCCGGCCATGCTGCACGCGGAAGATGGGGGGCGTGTCGAAGACCGCGTAGAGCTCGAAGAAGTTCTTGCCGGCGTAGCGCTTCTCGCCCTCGGCGCCCAGGCTCAGCCGGCCTTCGGCTTGGTAGAGGATGTCGCGCTCGAGCATGGTGTCGATGAGCGCATCCAGGTCGGCCTGGCTCAGGCCGCGGAAGGGGCTGGCGCCGGCCAACCAGGTCAGGATGCGATGGCGCGAGATGCCCATCTCCTGAAGCGACAGGGCGATGATCTGGTGGGCCAGGACGTGCGCGGCGGCGGTCTCCGGCACCACGTCCTCGACCCAGCCCTGCTGCATCAGGCGGATCAATCCGGCGGCCTGGAGCATCGTCTCGGAGGTCCGGCACAGGAAGTGGCAGTTGGACACCGTTTCCGCTCGGCGGCCGGTGCGGCCCATGCGCTGCAAAAAGCTGGATACGGTGCGCGGCGCATCGATCTGGATCACGTGGTCCAGGTCGCCGACGTCGATGCCCAGCTCCAGGGTGGAGGTGCAGACGATGGCGGTGTTCGTCCCGTGCTGGAAGCGGGCCTCGGCGCGTTCGCGGTCCTCGCGGCTGACCGAGCCGTGATGCACGAAGGTGTCGATGCCCTTTCCCTGCAAGGCCGCGGCCACCTGTTCGACCAGGCGCCGACTCTCGGCGAAGACCAGGCTCTTGCGGCCCAGCCCGATCTCGACGACCCGCCGCACGACCCCCGCGTCACTCTCGACCAGGTCGACGGAAAGCTCCCGCAGCGCAGGCGGCTTGGCCGGATCGACACGGCGGTAGGGACGCTGGCTCGAGCCGGCCAGCCACTGGCCGATCCGATCGGGATTGCCGACGGTGGCCGAGAGGCCGATGCGCTGCAGGTCGCGACCACAGAAGCGGACCAGCCGCTCGAGAATGGCCACCAGGTGCGCGCCGCGGTCGTCGCCGGCAAAGGCGTGCACCTCGTCGACGACCACTGCCGACAGGCCCGCGAACTGCCCGGCCGCCTCTTCTGGTCGGGTCATCAGCATGACCTCGAGCGATTCGGGCGTGGTCATCAGGATATGCGTCGGCGCCTCGCGAAAGCGCCGCCGCTCGGCCTGCCCGACGTCACCGTGCCACTTGAAGGCATCCAGGCCGACCATGCGCGCATAGGCCTTGATGCGGTGCTCTTGGTTGTTCAGAAGGGCGCGGATGGGGCAGATGTAGAGTACGGCAACGGGAGCGAGCTCCTCGCTCAGGATGCGCGACAGCAACGGAAAGATGCTGGCCTCGGTCTTTCCGCCCGCCGTCGGCGCCAGCACGATCGCGTTGTCCCCGGCAAGCACCGCTTCGATGCTCTGCTCCTGAACCGGCCGCAGCGTGTTCCAACCCAGCTCGTGCACGATGGCATGGCGCAGGTTAGGGTGCAGCTGGAAGAAGGCACTCACCCGCGCCTAACCCAATCGTTTCGGAGTCGGAGACTCGGACGATGGTTCGCCGGCTGGGGGCGGCGTTTCCACAGAGTCTTCCGCGGCATCACCACCCTTGCGCGCCTCCAACTCCTCCGGCGTGAGCGCCGACTCGTCGACCGTGAAGTCGTAGTCCTGCTCGGGATCGTAGTCGGGGTAGAGGTCGACCCGGTCCATGACGTCGACCAGGTCGCGCAGGAAGAGGCGCGGGACGATGCTGACCTGGCCACCGAAGGCGCTGGTGGCCTGCTGGACGAGCGCGTCGATGAAGGCGTCGTCCACCCGCTCGCGTAGGCGGTCCGGATGCTCGGCTGGGAAGAGATCGCGCACCTTGCGCCCGACCTCGGCCAGGCGCTGGGCGTCGAAGGGCTGGAGGCGGACCTGGGGGGCGCGCAGGTTGTCGAAGCGCGGGTCGTCACCAAAGCGGGTCTCGACGCGCGCCGCCAGGGGCGACAGATCCTTGATGCCCTTGTAGCCGTCGTAGAACTCTGGCGTGCCGGTGACGACCAGGTAGAGGCCCGGCAGGTCGCCGCCCAAGAGGAGGTCGATCAGCTGGCGTAGGGCGTTGAGCGCTTTCTCGCGCACGTCGGAGCGCATGCGCTGCACGGTCTCGACCTCGTCGAGCACCAGCATCAGGCCCTGGTAGCGGCTCTCGCGCAGCAGTTGGAGCAGGCCGCGCAGGAAGGTGAGCGCGCCGGGTCCGTCCAGGTCGCCCTTGACGTCTGCGCTGCGCTTGATGGCCGCGGCCACGCTGGGTTCGCCGGAGAGCCAAGCCAGGAGCCCCTGGGCGGTGGCGAAGTCGGATTGTTCCATGGCCCGGTGGTAGGCGCGCAGAGCGCGCGCGAAGGCCGGGTTGCGCGTGCTCAGGTCGGCCAGCTTGTTCTCTAGCCGCTGCTCGACGGCCGCTGGGAAGGCCGGGTCGCTCTCGGCGATGCCTTGCAGGCGCATGACCTCTTCGCCGATCTCGTAGATCCAGCTGTCGACCAGGGCCGGAAAGGCGCCCTCGCCATCGGTGGCGGTGGTCAGGCGCTCCATCAGGCGGCGGTAGACGGTCTCGAGCCGGTGCAGTGGCGTGTCCGTGACGGAGATCTGGACCTCTGCGGTGGCGAATCCGCGCTGGCGGGCGTGCCAGCACAAGAGCCGCGTGGCAAAGGTCTTGCCGCTGCCGTAGTTGCCCCGGATCCACTTGGCCCGGCCGCTGCCGCCACCACCGGCCACCTCGTCCAACTCCCCATCGATGACCTTCAGCAGCGGGTCCAGGCCCGTCGCGAAGTGGTGCAAGCCGTCGCCCGGCACCGCGCCAGTACGCAGCGCGGCCACGATCTCGCGCGCTTCTCGCTCTTGAACCTGGCTCATGCGGAGGGCTCCTGGGGAATGAAGACGTATTGCGGCTCACCCGTGGGCAGCGTCTCGCTCCGGAAGCAGCGATAGCCAAGCGCCTGCAGCTGTCGGTCGAGCCCGTTCATGAAGCCCGGAATGCGCGCCTTGCGCGTGTCCAGGCCCTCGGCCAACTCGCTGAGCGAGACCGAGCCATTCTCCGACAGGAGCCACAAAGCACGCCGCTGTCGCTTGTCGAGCTCGTCGAGGACGGTCGGAGACAGAGGTGGCCGATCGTCGGTTTCATCACCGGCACCCGCGACCGTACCCACCTCATCATTCGGCTCCAGTGGTTTTGGCGGCACCGGCGACCTCGGCGACTTCGACGACTCCGGCGGCTTGGTCGTCGCGGGCTCCGCCTGCTCGCGCACCGAGACGGCCGGCATGTCAGCATAGGCTCGGATGTCGATTCCTTCCGACGCTGATCCACTGTCATCCAGTTGCGGCTGATTTGCCGGAATGGGGTCGGTCGACGGGACGTCCATTGCAGTCAGCTCGCGCTCGCCCTCGAGCAAGGGCTCGAGCGGGTCGGACCTGAAGCGCCCACCGGCCCACAGTCGTCGCCACATGACCACCGCGATGCCGAAGCTCAGGATCAAGAGCGTGAGCATGATCTGATTCGAGCGAGGATCGTCGGTGGTCAGGAATTCGTCGCCGAAGACGATGATCATGCCGATCACCCAAACGACGAACACCACCACGCTGAGCACCGTGACCGCGGCGAGGTGCAGCCCAGCGCCGAGGCTGGCGACGACGGAATGCATGCGCGCCTGCACCTGCTCCGTGGGCGTGAGCCCGGCCGGCAGGCTCTGCAGCGGTCCGTGCGAGCGCAGCCAGCGGGCGCCGAGCACGGTCATGCCCAGGGTCAGGGCCATGGCAAGGCGGAATTGGGCGTCCGACATGCCCTCGCCCGTGCTCTGGATCCCGAGCAGCATCTCGCCGACGGCGAGGATGACCGCGGCCATCACGAAGGCCAAGGGCCCTGCGATGGACACGCGGAGAATCCAGAGCAGGCACCCGCCGAGCTGCGCCGGATCGGGCCCAGCCGCGAGCTGGTCCTCTGGCTTCTGGATCGTCATCCACCACCCCGCCAGCTGTACTGATGCTCGCCCGAGCCCAGGCGCTCGACCTCGAAGAGCGGTTGCCCTTCGGCCTGGAGCGTGTGGTGGAGCTTGGTCATGAAGCCGCGCACCCGAGCCGGGCGCATCTCCAAGCTGCGAGCCAGCTCGGTCTCGGTCAGGGTCCGGTTGCCGGCCAAGAGCGCCAGGGCCCGCTGCTCGTTGTCGTCGAGGCCCTGCGCGATGCCCTCGGGGATCTCCGCCGGCAGCCGGCGCGGAACGGCCACCGGCTTCGGCTCGACGGGCTTGGCCGGCACCTCCGGCAGGGCCGCGGCGACCAAATCCCCCGCGGGACCAGGCTCTTCAACGACCGCGTCCAGCTCCACGTGCTCCGGGAACCTCTCTCGCGCCGCGGGCCCGGCATCGAACCACCAAGCCGGCTCCTCGGCCGGCAAGCCGCCCCGCTCCAACCAAGCCAAGGGCACGGCCATCTCCTCCAGCCCGCAACCCCCGTGGTAGCCCACCTTGGGTTGGTTGCCGCGATAGGCCGACATCCGCCAGGCAAAGGCCTGGCGCGCATCGGTGCCGCCAAGCCCGTGGGTGTCGATCTCGATGAAACCCGCCGGCGCAGCCTCGCCCTTGCCGAGCGCCAGGAAGCGCGCGGTGGCCCCGGCGCTGACGCGATGGTCGGTGCTGGCATGCAGGCTGTGGCCGTGATCGCTGGTGAGCAGGACGCTGCGGCCGGCGTCGAAGGCCGCGTTCAGGGCCGGCAGCAGGCCGGCGATCTGATCGGCGCGGACCTGCACCGAGAGGCCGGCCGCGCTGCCGATGAGGTCGTCCACGGTGTTGTAGACCGCTACGACCAGCCGCGGACCGTCGGCGGCCAGGGCCGCGCGCAGCGAGGCGCCGCCATCGGCCAGGTCGCCCTTGAGGAAGAGCTGCGTGCTCAGGCTCTCGAGCCAGTCGTTCTGGTTGAGCCGCGCCTTGTCGGTCTTGGCCGCCTCGGCCTGCCAGGTCGATTCCTCGACCAGGGGATCGTCGGGAATCTTGCCCGCCATCAGGGCGCCGCGGGCGTGGCTGGTGATCGAGGGCAGGATGGAGATGCCCAGCGGCAGCTCGGCAGCGCCAAGGTCCTCGCCCAGCTCCAGGCCGATGCCCGTCCCCGCCGTCGCGGCCAGCTGCCACAGCAGCTCGTTGAAGACGGCCAGGCTGCAGCCGTCCAAGACCACGACGAAGACCGGCCGGCCGCTCTGGTCGATGCGCGGCCGGGCCACATCGCGCAGGATGTTGTGCATCGGCACGACGCCATCCTGCCCGATGGCCGCAGGGTAGTCCTCGGCCAAGGACTTGGCGAAGGCCAGGTTCTCGGCGTCGCGCCGCTTGCGCCAGGCGTCCAGGACGGCCCCGGCCTCCGAATGGAAGCTGCCGGTGGCCGCCAGGCAGCGCTGCATTCGCATCGCGGCCAAATCGGCAAAGGCGCCGTGGCGCTGGTAGGCGCGCAGGCGGGCGTCGATGGCGCTGGCCGAGCTCTCCTCCGTGGCCAGGTAGCGCGAGAGGCGGGCCAGCTCGGCGAGCAGGGCCAGCTCGCGCCGATAGGCGTCCACGGCGCGATGGCGCTCGAGCCATTCGATCTCTTCGCGCCCGATGGCCTCGCCCGCGGCGGCGCGATCGGCGATCTGCGCGGCGCGGTTCTCGAAGCCCAGCGGAAGGATGTGGCTCCGGGCGATCAGCGAGGGGGCAAGTAGCTGGCGGGCGAGGCTGTCGGCCTGCTTCAGGTAGGGTGCCGCGGCCGGCCCCATCTCGTCCAGCACCTTCTCGATCAGCTGGACGATGCTCCGGCGCAGGCTATCGGACGGCAGGCCGACGTGGGCATCGTCGAGCGCGCCGTCGAGCGGGCCCCAGACGGCCAGCGGCAGCTCGTCGGACTCGGTGGCCAGCAGGATGCCGTGGACCAGCAGGGCTTCCAGGCGACCCGGCTCGGCCAGGCTCCAGGCCAGGATGCGGCCCTGGGTGCCCAAGTGGACGGGGGACTGGCGCCTGAAGAGCCGGCGGACGGGCGGCTCCAGCGCGGGGCCCTTGGCCAGCAGCTTGGCGACCACGCCGGCCGCGCTGGCGCTGCGGATGCGCTGTTCGAGGATGATCTCGATCAGCAGCTCTTCCAGCAGCTGGGCATCGACGACGGTGGGTAGGGTGCGCTGGGCCATGGTCTGGCGCAGCTGCGGGGCGTGGTCCAGGGCCAGCTGCTGCAGCTCTGGGTCCTCCACGCCGCTGACCTGCACGCCCAGGGCCACCGAAAGGATGTCGACGATGGACAGGGTGTGCACGTGCCCGCTGCAGGAGCGCTCGAGCAGATCGGGCGGCAGCCGCTGCGCCAGCTCGCGCGGCATCAGCGCGATGAAGGGCGCCCCATCCGCCTTCCAGACCGTCCGCCGCAGGGCCAGCTCGGTCTCGCTGCGGCAGACGGTGAACTTGCTGCCGCCGGCCTCGACGGCCTCGGGCAGGTCACCCAGCCCGCCTTCGTCCAGCGCCAGCACGTAACCGCCGCGCTCGGCGCAGCCGGCCATCTCGATCAGGCGCTGGATCAGGGGCGTGGCGTTCATGCGCCAGCATCGTCCTCGGGCTTGCGGCGCAGGGTGATGTCGATGCGCAGCTCGGCGGCGCCCTGGGCGGCCTGGGCAATCTGCGACCTGAGCTTGCTGATGAAGGTGTCGACTTCACGCGGGTCGATCGGCTTGTCTCGCTCGTGGAAGACCTCTTCGAAGTCGCGAGGTGGCTCCGGATCTGGGTCCGGATCCGGGTCGGGGTCCGGCTTGACCGTGATCAGCTTTCGCACGAGATCTGCGGCATGCTCGTTCCAGTCGTGGATCTTGGCACCCGTCAACGTGCTGTGCTGTCGCTCCGGCTCCAACCAATGCTGAAGCTTCTCCACATGGTGTTGGATCTCCTTGCCGAGCACGGGATTGCCGAGTGCCCGTCTCAAATAGCCCAGATCATCCTCGTCGACCCGCTTGACCAACTCGAGGTCGGCCTCCGCACCCCGCGTGACGCCCCGCAGGGGGTCGTCGATGTCGTCGGGCCAGGCGCTCACCAGGGCGGCCAGCATGTGGTAGGAGTCGAGCTTGGTGTCGTCTACGGGCTGGAGGCGGTCGATGGCCTGGCGCAGCTCGCTGAGGCGCGGCGTCTGCTCGCTGCCGCCCAGGCGGACCAGTAGCGAGTGCAGGCTCCGCAGCTGCTGGCGGGCCAGGTGGCCGGCCTCGCGGATCTGGCCGCCCCAGGCGTCCTGGATGCCCAGGGTGCGGTAGGCGGTGGGTTCCTCCAGGCCGAAGAGGACCGCGCCCAGGTTGCGCGCGCGGCTCCACTCGGCGGCTTCGAGGACCGGTGCGCGTTCGAGCAGCAGGCCGACGCGGGCGTTGTTGTCCAGCTTGCCCGGGTCGATGGGGTCACCGGTCTTCTCGGCCAGGGTGCGGTAGCTGCGGGAGCGCAGGACGAAGAAGAGGAATAGGTTGCGCAGGGCCGGCTGCAAGCCGTACTCCTCGGTCAGCGCGTTGTCGATGGGCGCCCAGAGCAGGCTCGCCTCGCCCAGGGGCTGGAGCACGTGCTGGATGTAACGGGTGTCCTGCCGCAACTGGCCGTGGGTCTGTCCGAGCTTGACGACCTCGAGCGGCTCGCCCAGGTCGCGCAGGACGCGCTCGGTCTTGTCGTCGAATGGAGCGCGGGCGCTTTCGGTCTCGGAGGCTTGGAGCATCCAGCCCAGGAGGGTCTCCAAATCTCCGGTGGTGGGCCGGGACTTGAAGCTGGGGTGCTGCGGGTAGCGTCGGTCGAGCAGGCTGCGCGCGAAGTGCTCCAGGTTGTCGGACAGCTCGGGCTTGGGGATGCTCTCCTCGACGTCGCCGACCATGGCGATGATCTCGCCGCGGTCGCGGTAGGCGCTCTTGATGGCCTCTTGGAGTTGGGCACGCAAGGTGGCGGCGCGCTTCTCGGCCCGGTCGACCAGCTGGAGCTGGTCGGAGGGGTCGCGGTTGGGCATCAGGCTCTTGCGGCCTTCGGGGCTGGCGATCAGCTCGCAGGCGGCCAGGTCGGTGATCAGGTCCAGCTCGTGGGGGGTGAAGTGGCGGGGCAGCCAGCAGATGGTGTAGAGCGAGCCTTCGGCCTTGCGCACGGTGGGCACGCGCAGGCGGTCGTCCTCGACCGAGAAGCCGGCTTCGTCCCAGGGGTAGTCGATGACGATGCGGAACTCGGCCGAGCCGGGGCGGAAGCGCTCGTAGGGCATGGCGCGGATGTTGCCGATGCACAGGCTGCCGCGCCGCTCGGTGTTGCGCCAGTTGACGCGCAGGGGCCCGTCGTTGTTGTCCTGGGGGCCGAATCCGCTCTGGCCGGCGATGCCCAGCTGCTGCTTGAAGACGCTGTAGAAGGTGTGGAAGCGGCGCTGCAAATTGTCGACGCTGCTCTTGGCGCGTTCGAGCAGCTCGCCGAAGTCGGGGCCCTCGATGGTGATGCTGACCACGGCGTTGCCGCCAGAGCCGCTGATCTGCACGGCCGGGATGCGCCGCGAGAGCTCGAGCAGGTCGCCGGCGGTGACCGACATGCGCCCGAGGTCGGTGCGGCCCTGGACTTCGACGTCGTTGAAGCGCACCAGGCGATCGACGCTCAGGTCGGCAAAGCCGGAGCTGAGCCGGGGCGAGACCTTGCCCAGGAGGCTGGTCTTGACCAGTTGGGCCAGGGTGTGGGCGCGGCGCTCGTCGATGCTGCCCAGGTTCTCGTCGGCGGCCATGCTGGCGATGGCCGGGCCGATGCGTTGGTGGTAGAGGTTGTTGATGGCCTGCAGGGTGGTGACGCGGCGGTAGCCGATGAAGTTGTCGGTGGGAAAGATGAAGTCGAAGGCGCTGCCGACGGGCACCAGCTCGCCCAATGGCAAGTCGCGGCTGGCGATGAGCAGCTGGTAGAGCAGGCGCAGGGCGGTGCGGTCGCGCTGCAACAGCGAGGAGACGTCGATGAGCATCTCGATGAGCGCGGGGTGGTAGGGGTAGACGTCGCGCAGGTAGTCTTCGTCGCCGGATTGCAGGATGGTGGGCAGCAGCTTGCTGTGGCGCTCGGTCAGGGCGTCGAGGACGGGCGCGAGCTTGTCGGGGTCCTTGACCTTCAACACCCGCTCGCGGACGATGTGCCGCAGCTCGACGTCCTCCAGGGTGATCAGCTCGAAGCGCTCGCGGTGGTGGTCGAGGTGCTCGTGGAGCTCTTCGTTGTCGCTCATGTCGGGGAAGAAGTCGGAGAAGCGCCGCTGGCGGGCCATCAGGACGGCCAGGGGGATGTCGCGCGGGCCGCCGCTGAAGTCGACCATCACGTTGAGCTGGTTGATGGCGGCCTTGAAGTCGTGGTCGTCCTTGCCGGAGAGCCACAGCAGCATCTCGTCGAGCATCAGCACCAGGCCGTCGAAGCCTTGCTGCTTCAGGTGCGTGGCCAGCCGGCGCAGGCCTTCGGCCCAGGCGGGGTTGATGCCGGCCTGCTCGGCGCTCATGCCCTTGTATTCCAGGTAAGCCAGGGCGAACTTCTCGCGCGGCTTGATGTCCTGGCTGCCCAGCAAGTGCTCGAGTACTTCCTGGGCATCGGGGACGCCGACGCTTTCCATGCCCTTCCAGAAGGCCTCGCCGTAGCGCTGGCCTTCGCGCTGGGCCTGCTGCAGCACGCCGTCGACGTCGATGAACTCGAAGAGCGGCTTGCCGCGCTTGTCCAGCTCGCGGTTGACGGCTTCGTAGACCAGGCGGTCGAAGCGGTCGGATTGCCGGGCGGCGCTCATCAGGTTGACGCGCACGACCAAGAGCTCGCGCTCGGCCACCCAGGGGCGGAACTGGCTGCGCAGCTCGCCGACGAAGGGGTGGTCTTTCTGCCAGGCCACGTCGGAGTTCTCGAGCAGGTAGCTCAGGTAGCCCATGAAGTGGCTCTTGCCGGAGCCAAAGCTGCCGTGGATGAACCAGCCCACGCCCTTGCCCTGCTTGAGCTCGGCCTTCATGCGCGTCAGCACGGCCCGCAGATCGTCCTGCACGCCGGGCGTCAGCACGTAGCTGTCGACCAGGCGCTGGGGCGAGTGCTCACCTTCGTCGATCTGGATGACGAAGTCGAGGGCGGAGATGCCGCTGGGAATCTCGAAGACGTCGTCGAGCGTCACCTGACTCATCGGCTGGGTCCTTGGCTGTGCATGTCGTATCGGTGGAGGCGGCGGAGAGGCCAGCCCGTGAACGGTGCGGCGTCCGTCAGGGCTCGCCTAGTCGTCGCCAAGGCGGATCGCCCCCTGTTCGAGGATCTGATGCGCGAGCTGCTTGGGGTTGTAACCGCCCGGGATGCGCACCAGCGGCTTGTCGTAGGTGTCGCAGTAGGCCTTGACCTCACTGTATCCGTGGCTCGACCAGCGGATCAAGAGCAGCACGACCGCGACATCGGTCCGGGCGATGGCCGATTCGAACTCGGTATAGGAGGCCGCTCCGCCGTCCAACCACAAGAGCTCGCTGAGGCCGAAGGCCCGCTCGATGCGCTTCTTGTGTCGTGGGCGCTGGATGCCGCCGATCAGCACGACGGCCTCACCCTCCAACAAGGCGCGGACGCGCTCTTCCTCTTCGCTCGGCGTTTCGGCAGCGATGTCGTCGTCTTGGAGATGCGCGGTTTCGGTCTCGCGCGATGCCAGGTACCGGTCGATGGCCCGCGAGGTGAGCAGGACGTTCTGGCCGGGCTCGATCTCATCCGGGATGTCGTCGAAGACGGGCAGCAAGATGTCGCGCAGTTGGACGCTGCTGGGTGCCACGCCCGACTCGACCAGTTTGTCGACGGCGTCCAGCGCCCGGTCCCAATCTTCGCGAGCGCCAGGGCCGGTTGCGCCGCGAATGCGCTGGATGTGATAGCGCAGCCGTCCCCATTGCCGTGCCTGGTCGCGGCCGACGCTGAGCTGCGCCTCGAGTTCATCGCGCAATTCGGCGCAACGTTCGCGCAGGCTTCCCCATGCGCCCGGGTCGGCGGGATCGGTCAGGCGCATGTAGCGCGAGAGGTAGATGCGCTGGCGATCGGTGATGGAGCGGAGCCAGCCGAAGGCGTCACGTTGGCTCTCGTCACTGCGCTCGTCGAGTCTGGCCACGGCGAGGCGCAGGGCGGATTGGGCTTCGGCCAGGAGGGCCAGGGCCTGGCTCAGGGCGTCGGAGAGCTCGTCGGTTTCGAGGATCATCGCGCAGAGTCGCAGGGCATCGGCCAGCGCTTCGAAGTTCCCCGCCAATTCGTCCCAATCTCCCGGGTCGGTGGGGACGGGCGCGTCGCTACGGCACATCCACAACGAGACCTTGGCGCTGTGGCCCTTGCGCAAGATCTCGCGATCGCCGGGCGCGATCTCGGTATGGAAGTCCACGCCCCGCGCCAAGCGCCGCTGCCGCTCCCCGACCCAACGCGCGGCCTCCGCCTTCAGGCTCGCGTCGCCGGCCAGCCGGATCAGCAAGCGGCTCTGCGGCTCCGGCGCGGATGCTTCGGTGCCTGTCCGCCCCTGGTCTACGGTCTGTGACGCAGCCATCTCGGCGCGCGCAGCTTCGCGGGCTCGTCGGGCTTCTCGAGCCTCCTCGGCACGTTCGGCTTCGCGGGCGGCCAATACCTGTGCGATCCGCTCCTCGAGCGATTCGGGCTCTTCGGGCTCCTCCTCGTCTTCGTCGGCCTGGTCGGTGCTGGCATCTTCGTCGCGATCGGCCTGGTCGCCTTCGTCATCGGCGTCCGTCGCCGGCGCTTCGGCCGCGGGCTCGCCGGCACCGGCTTCGTCGATCTGCTCGGGCTGGTCGGCGACCGCGTCCAACTCCGGCTGGCGCAACGCGCGCTGGATTCGGTCGGCCGCTTCGAGCAGGATCGCCCGCAGCTCGGCGTCTTCCTCCGCCAGCTTCGAGAGCCGCAGCAGCAGCGGGAGCATGCTCTCCGCGAGCGAAGCGGCATCACCGCGAACCTCTCCGCCCGGCTCCGTCCGATCCTGGTTCATGCCTTGACCCTCGTCGCTCATCCTGCCTCCGCCCACTGCGCGAGGAGCGCTTCGGTCACGCCCTGCTCGCCCACCAGGTCCTGTACCACCGCCCGGAACTCCTCGGCCGCCGCCTGGTCCTCCCAAGCCACCCAGGGTAGCAGGAACCAGACCCCGTACAGCAGACCATAGCAGCGCTCCAGCGCCAGCCCTTCGTTGGCCGCCCGCTCGTAGAGCCCCAGCAGCACCTCGGCCCGCTGCAGCGGCGTCCACCCCGCCCAACCATAGAGCGCCCGATCCCCCTCGGCCCCGGGCACCTCGGTAAAGGCGATAAACCGCTCCTTGGGCACATCCAACTTCCCCCGCAGCCGCCAGTAGGCCGTCTTCTGAAACTCCGCACTCCGATACTTGGGCGGCACCGGCACCTCGACCTCTTCGCCCCGGTCCTCGGCATGCTGCAGCTCCCAGGTCCGCTCCCAAGCCGCCCGCTTCTCCAGCCCCTTGGGCTTGTACACGTGATGCTTGTTGTTGGGCACGCTGTCCACCGCCACCAGCCGCTCCAACTCCCCCACCAAGGAATAATCCGGCCGCCCCGTCCGCACCTCACACACCGCCCGCACCTTGGCATCCCCCTCCAAGGCCACCGCCGCCTGCGCCAAGGTCCACGGCGCCGCCTGCTCCTTGGCCCAATCCTCCAGCCGATCCGCCAACCACCCATCCAGCGCCTCGCGCTCCTCGGCCTCGTAATCCGGCTTGTACCACCGCCGCTTGTAGGTCGGCTGCTCCAGCAGCTGCAAGGCCTTGCTCTTCTCGATCAGCGCCAGCCGCGCCTCGACCCGCGCTCGATAGGCCTCGTCCTCGATCTCGGCAGTGTCGGTGACGGGATCCCAGCCGTGGCGGGAGAACCACTTCGTGGGTATCCGATTCCGCAACTCGTCGCGAGTATGGGCACCTCGGATCTCATGATCAAGTCGAGCTAGACGAATCTCGAAAGCCCGCAGGCCGGGCCGAATGGGCGGCGCCTCATCTGGTCCAAGTGATGCCACCGCCGAATCAGAAAAGTCAACACCTGGATCTACGTTGTATAGTGCGTAGCAGTACCAGTCGAGTTCCTCTTGTATGGCAACAAGGGTCTTGAGGTACTCCAGATCAGCGCTACGATGCGCGAGCAATTCACTTCGCAATGCAACGGGACCTTCAGACAGTAGTTGATCGATCTTGTCGCGAACCCGTGACATTACACGCTCAGATGCAAGCAAATCCATCCTACGCGCATACTGATCCAGTTTACCAGGTAACAACTCCACCACGGGGAATGCCTGCATCTTTGTAGAGTCGTATACCGCACGTCGCTCCCACCCCTCACTGGCAATTCCGCCTCCGATTCCCCCTGTCCCCTTATCAAAGCAGACTTGCTTCAGCCAGAACAGACTTGTCGATGAATTCAATTGGCCAAGCAGAACGTAGTGCTCGTCCTCAGTTACTTCGGGTGGCATCTTGATTACCGGAGCGGCTTGATTGAATACGGTCCCTAGTTGATCGAGCGCGAAGTGGTTATGGGTGGCAAGTTCCGCAAACACTATCGTACGCGGAGTGAATCGATCCGCGGAAATCTGCCCGTACTCCCACCACGGTTTCTCCACGTCGCGATACTCAGCCCCACCAAACACCTTCCGTGCTTCAAGCAATCTACGGTATGGCCAGAGAACGTTCGAGACACCACCAAGTGCTTCAATGTCGATCGTGCGTATTTCACTTGTGTAAGGAAACAGCACTTCAAGCTGTGCTTCCGCACACCAGTTGCGGATGTTTTCTCCAACCCCAAATAGCCTGAGGAGTGCCGAGCTACAGCCGCGCCGCTCGAACACCCCTAGCGGCTGGGAGAAGGCATCGTCCATTTTCGTGATGCACATGAAACCAATTGCATCGGCAAGTTCACCAACTGTGTGAGCTGCTACCTCCTCTACTCGAGATTGGAGTCGACTGGCACCGCCTCCTCGAAGACTCCAAGGGTGAGAGTGATACTTTCGATTAGGACTATCATCAACTGAGATATACTGATTCTCGAAGTCAGGGTCTCGGTACCCCGCCTCGATACTCGACCAGACTAACCCTTCCGATGGTTCCACAGGCACGCTTGGTTCACCTCGTTTGCCGAGCACTGTCCGCACCAAGTCACTTGCATTTGGGAATGAGGCTCGGCCGAAGATCATTACTGTAGGTGTACCGTGCCCAGGGATGTAGGCACCCGCGGTGTCCACAATCATCGTCAGCGTCACGGTCGGGAAGAACCTCTCGATTAGGGCTGCCCCAAAACTCCGCTTAGAGAAGGAGTTGGCAGTTATCAGTCCTACGTAGCCACCCTTATCCTCTGTGACTGCGAGTTGAAAACAGCGTTCAGTAAAGGGGCAACCAAGCGAGTAGAGTCGGTAGGCAGAGACGTATCGTGGCTGCTTCTGCCCACCGACCGTGATCTCCTCCTTGTGGTACTTCTTGCGCGCCTTGTCCTTCTCGGTGATGTAGGGCGGGTTGGCCACTACCGCGTGGAACCCCTCGGCCAGCACCGGCCGCAGCTGCTCGCGGACCTCGCGCGGCGTGAGCATGGCCGCCGGCTTGTCCTTCACGCTCACCGCCACTCCAACGCCATAGTCGTCACCGAACCCTAGCTGCTGGATCTCGCCGGCCGGCTCCTTGGCGTCGGCTTCCAACTCGACCTGATCCAGCCCATCCGCCCAGAAAATCTGCGGATGGAGGTCGGCCCCATTGGAGAGGTCGGTGGAGCCGGCGAGTTCGAGGGCGTACATCAGAAGTCGGGCTCGGGCCAGGGCGCAGGCGTAGTCGTTGAGGTCGATGCCGACGACGCGGGAGAGGACGTGTTGGGCGGCTTCCATGGGACTCAGGTCGGGGCGGGCCTGGCGGAGGCCGGTGAAGAGGCGGTCGAAGCCGGCCAGGAGGAAGTGGCCGCTGCCGCAAGCGGGGTCGATCAGGCGGACGGTTTCGATGTCCCAGTGCTCGATGGCGGGGGTGAGGGTCTCGTCGAGGATGAAGTCGACCACGAAGTCCGGGGTCTGGAGCAGGGCATAGCGCTGCTTGACCACGGGGTCCAGGTCTTGGTAGAGGTCGCCCAGCAGGCGGCTGTCGAAGTCCTCCTGGTCGAAGCGCCAGCGCAGCTCGTTGGTGTCGGGGTCGACATCGCGCCAGAAGTCCAGCAGCTTGCGGCTCAGGGCGTCGCTGGGTTCGGTCACCTCGGCGGGGGTTAGGGCGAAGAGCTCGGTCAGGCCGCTCTCCTTCTTGGCCAGGTCGCGGTAGATCCAGCGGAAGTAGGCCGTCTCGCCCAGGTCGGGCGCCAGGCGGTGGAAGAGCAGCTCCGACTCGCGGTCGAGGATTCGGCCGGGGCGCAGGAGGCCGCGGTCCTCCAGGACGCGCAGGTAGACCGAGCGCAGGACCCACATTACCGCCGCACGGCGGCTGAGCAGGTCCGTCCATAGGCGGAAGCCCTGGCCCACGCGCTCGGCGGCGTGCAGCGCCTCGGCGCGCTGGCGGACCGTGGGGTCATCCAGGATGCGCTGGCGAAGGTCGGCGGCGATCTCCACCGACAGCGCAGAGAGTTCCTCGGTCAGGGCCTTGCGGGTGGCTGGGTTCATCTCAGGCCGGGTCCTCCACGGGGATGGCTTGGTCGAGCGGCAAGACCGCTCCCTCGATATGGAACAGCGGTGCGCTGCGGTTGAGCATGGGCTGCTGCTTGTGGATGATGCCCGGCACCACCACCACCCACATGCCGCGCTCCGTGCCCAGCGTGGCGTTGTAGATCTGTTGCACCAGGTGGGTCGCCTGGCATAGCTCGAGCAGGGCCAGGTCGCCCAGCACGTTTACCGCGCCAGGCCGGCCGTGCTCGCGCAGCAGGTCGCGCAGCAGCGTCTCGGCCGCCTCGGTCAGCTCGTCGCGCAGGAAGGCAAAGCGCTCGGCCTTCTCGAACTTGGCGAAGTCGGACTCCATGCGGCCCAGCAGCTCCGCCTCGAAGCTGATGAAGTTGGCATCGGGGCCCATCGCGCGGGCGATGTTGCGGCCCAGCTCCGGATGCTGGTCGGGCGGGGTGACCACCATGCGCCAGCTGCCCTCGCGTTGGGCCGCCGCCAGCATGCCACCCACGATCTGGGAGGGGCTGCGCTCGGCCGTCAGCAGCATGGCCGGCAGGGCATCCGGCTCCGGGCCCGGGCGGGCCTCCACGGCATCCGGGCCGCGGGCCACCAGCTGGTCGCCGTCCAGGCGGACGCCGGGTAGGTCCAACTCGGCCACCAGGTCGGCCAGGGTCTGGTCGGCCGGCCAGTCGACCTGGTCGTTGAAGTGGGCGTCGATCTCCGCCTTCAGCGCGTCCAGCGCCATCGGCAGCTGCTCGCGGTGCAGCAGGAAGGGCAGCGCCAGGCGCGGGTCGACCGGCGGGCGGAAGAGCTCGCCGGCATCGGTCCGGTCCAGATCGCTGGCGATGCGCGCCACCAGCTCCACCGGGTCGCCGGCGAAGCCGGGCAGCGTCGCGGCCAGGGAGTCGCGGGCCGCCTCGCCTTGCTTGGGCGGCCAGTCGGCCAGGCGCTCGGCCTCGGAGAGCAGCTCGCGCAGCTGGCGGGCCTCGAAGGCCGGCAGCGCGATCAGCTCACCGCGCAGGCCGGGGATGCCCTCGATCAGGACCATCTCCCCCTCGCGGTGCACCGCCAGCACGCGGGCCACGAAGAGCGCCAGCGCCTCGTCCTCCGTCTCGAGCCGGCCGGCCACCACCGCCGCCGCATCCTCGATGCCCAGCAGGCCATCCGCCTCGTCCAGCGCCTGGCGCAGGCCCTCGATGGCCGGCTCGAGCGCACTGGGGTCCAGTCGTTGCAGTGCGTTGGTCAGGTGCAGATAGACCGCGGCGCGTGAGACCTCGTCCTCCTCGGCCACCTCGACCGCGCGCTGGGGCGCGCCATCGCGACCGTAGCGCGCGCCCAGCACCTCGCGCTGGCGGCTGGTCAGCGAGCGGGTGGCATCGGCCCAGGCCGACTCCAGCGTCGTCAGGTCCAGCGCGGTCTCGGCGCTGTCCATGCGCAGCAGGCGTTCCAGGCTGCGGCGGATGTGGACCAGGCGCACCTTGCCCACCGAGGCCACGCGCAGCAGGTCTCCCTCCGAGGCGGCCGCCACGTGGCCGACCCTGTGGAAGCCCTCGGCCTCCAGGTTGCGGCTCAGGCCATCGGAGAGGCGCAGGGCCGACAGGGGTCGCTCGTCCTCGGCCAGGGACTCCAGCATCGGCGCCTCGACCGGGCCGGCTGGCAGCGGCTGGGCCTCGACCTCCAGGGCGATCAGCCGATCGCGCAAGGCCAGCACCTCGCGCAGGCGCAGGCGGCCGATCATCCGCACCCGGCGGATCTGCTCCGGCTCGGCGGCTACCAGCTGGCCGTAGGTCCTGATGCCGGCCCGTTGCAGGGCGTTGCGCGTGCCACGGCTGAGCGGTCCCTGGGCCAGGGGATGGTTCGGATCGGCCTCCAGCGTCTCGACCGGGCGGGCCTGGCCCTCCGTCTCCTCGCGCTGCCCCAGGGCGCGCCGGTAGGCGGCGCGCATCGTCGCCAGGTCCTCGTGCCGCTCTCCGCGATCCGGATGCAGGGCCTGATGCATGAAGCCGGCCAGTGCCGAGGGCTCGATCTCGTCCTCGTCCAGGCGCAGCAAGCGGTCCGGCTCCGGCGCCTGGCCCTCGAAGGCGTGCACGCCCACGTAGAGCTCGAAGAGGCAGAGCGCAGCGGCGTAGCGGTCGGCGGCGGCGTCCCAGCGCCGCAGGCTGGGGTCGCGGTAGAGCGCCGTGCCGGCAAAGATCCGATCGGGCGGCTGGTCGACCAGGGAGAAGTCGATCAGGGTCAGCCCCTGTTTGCCCAGGATCAGGTTGTCGGGCTTGATGTCCTTGTGGGTCAGGCCCTTGGCCTCCAGGTAGGCCAGCACGTCGAAGAGGTCCTCGGCATGGCGCTGCAAGCTGCTGGGCTCGGGGTCCGGGTGGGCGTCCAGCCAAGCCGGCAGGGGCTGGCCCTCGACCAGCTCCATGATCAGGGTCATGCGCTCGGGCACCACCTTCGAGAGGCCCCGGACCTTGACGATGCGCGGATGGTCCAGCGCGTCCAGCACCTCGTATTCCGAGCGCAGGGCCTCTTCGGCCGCTTCGTCGGCCCGGGCGACCTTGAGCACGAAGCTGCGGCCCATGGCCAGGTTGCGCGCCCGATAGACCGTCGACAGGCCGCCGGCGCCGATGCGCTCGACCAACTCGTAGTCGCTGCCCAGGCGCGTGCCAGGCTCGAGCTGCTCCGGATCCAGGCCAGGCTCGGGCGGTTCGGGATCTACCGGATCCGGCGTCTTGGTCTTGCGACTGGACAGCGCCTCGCGCAGGGCGGCCACCGCATCGGCCACGCTGTCGAAGCGGTCCGATGGGCGGGGCGCCAGCATGCGGCGCAGGATGGGATCGAGGGCCTTGGGCAGGCGCGCGTCCAGCGCGCCCAGGTGGGGCGCCTTGCCTCCGCGTTGCAGGAAGGCCTTGGTGGAGGGCGCCGGCGGCTCGCCGGTGGCGAGGAGGCCGAAGAGCATGCCCAGGCTGAACTGGTCCGATCGCGGCTCGGCATCGTGCAGATCGCGCAGCACCTCCGGCGCGGCCCAAACCATGCGCTCATCCTCGACCGTACTCCAGGCCACCGTGGCCTTGTGCTCCATGCGCTTGGCCAGGTCGAAGCCCGTCAGGCGCAGCGCCGGCCGTTCGCCGTTGTTCTCGATCAGGATCACGTCCGGCCGCAACAGCCGGTGCACCACGCCCTGGCGGTGGGCGTAGTCGATGCCCTGGGCCACCTGGCTCCAGATCCGCAGCCGCTGCATGAGCGAGGGCCACTCGGCATCGTCGGCCAGGTAGCGCTCCACCCAGGAGGCCAGGGTGATGCCCTGGAAGTACTCCAGCGGCAGGCAGACGCCCATCTCGTCGATGAAGGGCGCGTCGGCCGAGACGATCTGGTCGCTGCGGCCCACGTTGACCAGCACGCTGGCCTCCCAGCTGGCCTTGCGCTGGATCTGCTGGCGCTGCTGCTGGCTGGCCGACCAGGGGATGGTGTAGACCCGCAGCACCTGCTCCTTCTGGGTCAGGCGATGGCGCGCCAGGTACTCCACGTGGTCGTCGCTGCGGCCCAGCATGCCGAGGAGCGTGTACTCGCGCACCTGCTCGGCCGGCGGCCGGCCCTTGTCGACCCCGGTCAAGAGCCGGTGCAGCGTGCCGGCCACGTGATCGTCCACCGGCTCCGTGCGGCGCCCGCCGGTGATGCGCTCGTAGAGGTAATCCGGATCGGTCAGCGCTTCGATGATCCCCTTGCGCGTGTGCACCCGCGATGCGCTGGCCGTGCCGCTGAGATCCACCTGCAAGGTCTGCGACAGGAAGACGTAGCCGGACACCCACACGCCGCGCGCGTAGGAGCTCTCGCGCTTGAGCTCGCTGGCCAGCACCTGCGCCGTCAGGCGGTTGAGCCGCAGCGGGCTGCGCATGGGATGGGGCGCGAACCAGTCGTGGTCCGTGCCGGTGATGCGCCCGCCAAAGGCCTTGGTCTCGACCACGAAGATGCCGTGCGGCGCCGCCACCACCGCGTCCAGCTCGTAGATCACCCCGCTGCGCTGGGCGATCCAGGCATTGGCGTAGAGCGTGTAGCCATCCGGCAGGCGATGCGCCAACCAGGCCAGCGCCTGGCGCTCGGCATCGTGGGCGGAGCGCCCGACGCGATGGACCTTGGCCGCCATCGGCTAGACCAACACGATGGTGGCGCCGGGGAACCGCTGCTCCAGCTCCGGCAGGTCGTAGGCATGCACCTCGCGCTCGGGCCGCGCCCCGATCACGTAGTCGAAGCGGAAGTCCTCGGCCTGGGCCTGGTCGATGCCGGGCTGCTCGTAGATCGGCGCCTCACCGCTCAAGCCGTGCTCGACGGCCACCAGGCCGGCCAGCATCCGATCCTCCCAGCCCTGCCAGGCGATGCGGAAGACACCATCCTGCAGGTAGACGCCCTCCAGTTGGCCGGCCAGGTAGCCCGAGAGCTGACCGCCGGTGCCCGGAAGTTCGAGCACCCGCTGGTGCGCCTGGATGCCGCGGTGCAGGTCGCTGCGCGCCAGCTGGCTGACCAGTCCGAGCTGCTGGGCTTGCAGCCCGAAGTAATCGCGCGCCTCGACCGAGAGCTCCAGCTCCGGCAGCGCATCGATCCAGGACTGCACCCGCTTGGGCGGCAGGCTCCGGATGGCGGCTTGGCCGGCCAGGATCCGCTGCACGTCGAAACCGAAGGGCTGCGTGACGGCCGCGTCCTCCAGCAGCAGGTCGAGCAGGTCGATGGCGTCCATCCGGCCGCGGAAGGCGCGCCAGGTCTGCTGCTCCGGCTCGAGCAGACGGCGCGTGCGCCGGCCGGCCTGCTCCTCACGGGCCAGGGCGTGCAGCGCGGTCGACGCGAATCGGGCGGCCGGCAGCAGGTCCGGTGACAGCTTGCTCAGGCTCAGCGTGTTCAAGGGCGCTCCTCCGGGCGGCACCGGGCGCGGGGATCGGTGACCGACATGCTCCGCAACCAATGGTCACATGCCGGTGCAAGCATAGTCAAACCAAGTTGGACGGGCGAGCAGCGCATGAGTACCGTATGCCTCAGGCTAGGGCAAGTCGCTGCAACGATCGCAACGGCAACCTGAACCGCACCAACGGTCAACATCTCAGCGCTCCTCGAGCTAGCCGGACCCCCGCTCTACGCTCGGATCGGTCTGAGGCAGGGGCCGGCGGTGTGCTGGCCTCGCTCTCACACGTATCAACCGGCAGGTAGCAATGTCATGACTTCGACTCGAGGACAAGAGCCCGCGCGACGCATCCCTAGGCCCAGTGTCCTAGATGAAGCCGAGCTCGATTGGACCGGTTGGGCGCGAGAACTACGAGAGCTGCTCGTAGAAGCCTATCCACATGTGGAGGAGGTCCAGCGCATTTGCGCTGAGGCGGGTCTCGTCGAGGGCGAACTCGATTGGTCCGGCTCCGCAAGACAAGTATGGAGGCGGGCGCTGACCAGACTGGCTAGCGGCGGTCGGCTGCGCGCTCTGGGTGAGCGCATGCTGGCGGATTCCGGAGTGGCACGCCACCATGAGCGCTTGCTCGAATTGGCCAGTCGGCGCCCTGTTGGAGCCTTGGACATCGATCAGGTGGATGCTCTGGTAGAGCGCGTGCGCAGCCTCGGACCGACCTGCGAGTTCGCCGAGTCGGAGCTGGAGTTGCTCCTCAACTGCCGCCCCTCGGACGCGACCACGTATCGACTGCGTCGCTTGGGGGACTGGCGGGATCCGCACCTCATCTTCCAGCACCGCGAGGACCTGCGACAGTTCACCCGCCTGGGCTTACTGGTCGACAAGGGCGAGGAGGAACGCCTCCGCTGGAGCGAGCAGGAGCGAGACTACGAAGACCTCTCCGCGGTCCTACGGGCGGCCGGGCTCGGCAACCCGGTGCTGGTGGTCCTCGGCGAGCCGGGCGCGGGCAAGACCACCTTGTTGCGACGCCTCGAACTGGACCTGGCTTGTCGGGGATTGGGATGGGACGCGGAGTCGGGCGAAGCGGATCCGGTTCTGTTTCCTTTCTACCTGGAACTGGCCGATCACCGCGAGCATCCCGATGCACCCATCGACTGGCTCCGCCAACGCTGGGCGGCACGATACCCGGGCATGCCACCATTCGACAACATGCTCGCCGACCAGCCCATGCTGCTATTGCTCGATGCCCTGAACGAGATGCCACATGGCGGCGAAGGATCGACTTACAGCCAGCGCGTGAGCGCTTGGCGCGAGGCGCTGGTGGATCTACGTCGGATCGCGCCGAACCTACGGGTGGTCTTCAGCTGCCGCAGCCTGGACTACAGCGCCTCGCTGTCCTCCAAGGCCCTGCGCGTGCCACACGTCCAGGTCAGGCGGCTCGATGACGACCGGATCCAAGCCTTCCTCGAGCATTATCAGCCGCGGCGCGCCGCGGAACTGTGGGACGAGATCTCGGGTAGTGGCCATGTGGACATCTATCGGACGCCCTACTTCCTCAAGCTCCTGGTGGATCAGGTCGTTGATGCGGAACCCGTTCCCAGTGGCCGCGCGGCGCTCTTCGCCGGCTTCGTGCGACAGGCGCTACGGCGTGAGATCCGCAACGAGAACATTCTCTTCCGCGCCGGTCACTTGCTCGAAACGCGCGACCGACAGAACCTGGGCCGCCTTGGCGGCGCCGCGCTGCCCGGACGAGGTCCGCTATCCGGTGCGTTGGGCTTTCTGGCCCATACCATGCAGTGCGAGCGCGGCGCTGGCCAGCAGATCGTCGTCGACCGAGAAGAAGCCGAGGGCTGGATGGTCGAGCGCTTCGGCGAGGAAGTGGGCCAGGATGTCATCCTAGCTGGCTACGCGCTGGGCCTGGTCGGTATGCCCTTCGATGACAAGACAGACAGGGAGTGGCTGCGCTTCAACCACCAGCTGATGCAGGAGTTCTTCGCCGCGCGCTGGCTGATGGAGCATCCTGAGCCCACGCTGGCCCATACGCCCTGGCGCGCGACCGAGGTGGCCGAGCCTCTGGAGGATACCATCTCCGGACTCGCGGAAGGGGACCTGCTACCGGGACTGCCACGCACCGGCTGGGAGGTGACGATGCGCTTGGCGGCGGCCATGGCTCCGGACGCGGACGCCTTCGTCGAATCCCTCCTCGATCACGACCTACCCCTGTCCGCGCGCTGCGCGATCGAACCGGGGACGAGCGTTCGCCCCGGCTTGGGCGCTCGACTGGGACGTGCCCTGCTCGAGCGCTGCCAGGATCCCGCCGCTGACCTGCGCGCGCGCATCGATGCCGCCGAGGCTCTGGGCGAGTTAGGCGACCCACGCTTGGAGCCTCGGCGCGGCCCGGAGGCCGGAGTACGCTATCTCGAGCCAGACCTGGTGCGCATCCCGCAAGGCGAATATTGGATCGGCTCCGATCGGGATCGCGGAAGCCGCTGGCACGATCCGGACGGCTGGGCCCGCGAGCGGCCCGCGCATCCGCAGCCCTTGGCGTCGTTCTCGGTGGGCCGGTTCCCGGTCACCAATGCGGAGTACGCCTGCTTTGTCGAAGCCGGCGGCTATACCGACGAGCGCTGGTGGGAAACCAAGGACGCCAAGGCCTGGCTGCGCGGAGACGCGGCGGTGGTCGAGCCCGTCAAGGCTTGGCAGCGCGAAGACTGGGCCCGTTATCCTAAGGACGACGCGGGCTTCGAAGCTTGGAAGGCCCGGCGGAGTAATGCCACACCGTCGTACATCCAGTGGGTCGACTGGTTTCGCAGTTTGGATACCGAAGCCCTGGAAGCGCAGTTGGCGCGTTGGTATCCCATCGAGCCCCAGACTGCTCCGGCCTACTGGACCAACGACCGCTACAACCATCCGGCACAACCCGTCGTCGGCGTCTCGTGGTACGAAGCCCGAGCCTACTGTGCTTGGCTCTCCACCCAGAGCGGGCGGACCTTCCGGCTGCCCAGTGAGATCGAGTGGGAGGCGGTGGCACGCGGCACCGCCGGCCGCCGCTTCGCCTACGGCAAGGACCACGACGCATGGCACTGCAACACCTACGAGAGCCACATCCGCCGCCCGAGTCCGATCGACGTATACCCAGGTGGCCGCACGCCAGAAGAGGTTTCCGATATCTGCGGCAACGTCTGGGAATGGACCATCTCGCTCTGGGGCCGCGATTCCAACCAGCCGGAGTTTGGTTATCCCTATGTTTCAGACGATGGGCGTGAGAATCTGGAGGCTGACGCGGGTTGCCTGCGGGTGGTGCGGGGCGGGTCTTGGGGCAGCCCCCGGATCCACGCTCGCGCCGCGTACCGCCACGGGTACTTTCCCGCCGGGCGCGTTACGCTCATCGGCTTTCGCGTGGTATGTGCGTCCCCCATCTCCTAGGCCGCTGGTCTCTGATGCCGCGTAGCGGCAATTCCTTGGTCTCGAGTCGTTTGCCGTTGACCTTAATCCAAGGAGCGCCGCGGAGCGGCGCGTTAAATCGGATCGACTTGACTCGTGGGTGTTGCAAGCGGATGATTTGTCCGCCGGCCTCCGAACCGGGCCGGCGGGGCCGCCTGCGATGCGCCTGCGGGTGGTGCGGGGCGGGTCTTGGAACAACCCCCAGATCAACGCTCGCGCCGCGTACCGCAACAGGAACTTTCCCACCGAACGCAATACGAACAACGGCTTTCGCGTGGTATGTGCGTCCCACGCCTCCGTCCCCCTTCGAAGGCGCGGGAGACGTCTGGCCCGTTGCGAGCCGGCTCACCGGGGCGCCCACGGGCGCAGGCAGGAGCCGAGCTTCCGGAATCGCCCGCCGACCACGGTTCGCGGGCCGAGGCGAAGGCATGGAGATGGCGCAGGCTGGTCCCGTCCGCGCGGTCGGCGCGCAGTGCACCGCCGCCGGGCGCATATTCGATTCGAGGCGCCTCCCTGGCCTACCGGCCGCGAGGCGCCTCAGCCATTGCTGGCGCGCTGCCACCCGCCAAGCAGTCGGCCGATTTCGGCCACCATCGCGCTCACATGCTCGTGCTGGCTGTTCGAGAGCCAACCCCATCGATGCGCCAGCCGCAGGTACACCCGCAAGCTGTCGAGCCGCGCGCTGGCTTCACGCAAATGCCGCTGGCGGGTGCTGCCCGACTGGTTCTGCGCCGCGTCGAGCGCCTCGTGGAAGTCCAGCGCGGCATCCATCATCCGCTGGGTCAGCGAGCTCCGGTAGGCGCGCGGAAAGCGTTCCGACTTGGGCAGCAGCCAGTCGAGCAGGTCGTAGGTGCGGCTGAAGATGACCATCTCTTCGGACATGGATCGACTCCTTGGCACACAGCGAAGCCTACGCGCGTTTGATCGGCTGGAACAACCTCCACGATGCCTGGTGCAAGGCCGCGGTTGGAAAGCGCGGCAAGGTGCCCGCCGCTGCCTTCGAGCACCGCTTGTCCGACAACCTGCGGCAGCTGCAACGGGAACTGGAAGCACAGGTCTACCTACCCGGCGCCTACCAGCACTTCTTCGTCCACGAACCGAAGCAGCGCAAGATCAGCGCGGCGCCCTTTCGCGACCGGGTGGTACACCACGCGCTCTGTAACGTCATCGAGCCGCGTTTCGAGAAGCGCTTCATCCCCGACAGCTACGCGAATCGAAAGGGCAAAGGCACCCATCGCGCCATCGACCGCCTGCAAGCCTTGTCGCGCGAGTACAGTTTCGTGCTGCGCCTGGACGTCGTGCGGCACTTCCCGTCCATCGACCACGCCCTCCTCGAGCGCATCCTGGCCCACTCCATCCCCGAAGCCGATATCATGTGGTTGGTCGGCCAGATCCTCGCCAGTGGCCAAGGCGTCCTGGCCGACCAGTACGAGATGGTCTGGTTCCCCGGTGACGGCCTGTTGGCCATCGACCGCCCCCGCGGACTGCCCATCGGCAACCTGACCAGCCAGTTCTGGTCGAACTGCTACCTAGATCCGCTCGATCACTTCGTCAAGCGCCGGCTCCGCTGCGCAGCCTACCTCCGCTACGTCGACGATCTGGCACTCTTCGGCAACAGCAAGGCACAGCTATGGGGTTGGAAATCGGCCATCGTCGACTTCCTGGCCGGCCTGCGCCTCACCGTCCACGATCGAGCCGCACAGGTTGCGCCGGTCGCCGGCGGCATCCCATGGCTTGGCTTCGTGGTCTACCCGACACACCGGCGGCTCAAGGCGCGCAAGGTCGTCGCTTTCGACCGCCGCATTCGCTCGCTCTGGGCCGCGCACTGCGCTGGACGGATCAGCTTCGCGGAGTTCGACGCCTGCGTGCAGGGTTGGATCGAACATGTGCGCCACGCCGACACCTGGGGGCTGCGCCAGCACGTACTCGGTAAGCCGATGGTCGGCAGACCACCCCGGCCCGAAGCCGAAACCGACATCACCTCGCCGTAGACTCCGGCACGGGCGCGGCGCCGCGGGAGTTCGAGTCGCTGCTCGAGAGCGAGTCACGACGAAGTCAACGACATTGCCGCTACGCGGCATCAGAGACCAGCGGCCTAGGAGATGGGGGACGCACAGACCACGCGAAAGCCGTAGGGCGTACCGCGTTCGGCGGGAAAGTCCCTGACGCGGGCCGCGGCGCGAGCGTGGATCAGGGGGTTGAGCCAAGACCCGCCCCGCACCACCCGCAGGCATTCGGCCGACGCATCGGCGTTCTCGCGACCATCGTTCACATCGTATTCATAGCCGTAGGTGGGACGCTTCGGGTCCGTGCCCCAAAGCGAACCGGTCCATTCCCACACGTTGCCGCAGAGATCATCCACACCCTCTGGGCTCGAGCCAGTCGGATAAGCGCCGACAGGTGTCGTCCGTTCCAATCGGCTCTCTGCGGTGTTGGCCCGCGATGGCTCGAAGTCTCCCTCGAAGGCATAGCGCCGCCCGTCTGTGCTGCGCGCGGCGGCCTCCCATTGCACCTCCGTTGGTAAGCGATAGGCCATTCCGGATTGCGCGGACAGCCAGGCACAATAGGCCCGCGCCTCGTACCAACAAATGCCGACTACAGGCTGGGAAGGATTATTGAACCTGGCGTTCTTCCAGTCTTCGGGCTCGTGCGCCGGCCGGTCGGGATACCATTCGTGGACCGTTCGTTCGAGGCGCCAGGCACTCATCCGGGCCAAACTCCGTCGATTGCGGAATTCGAAGTCGGACCATCGCTGCGCCGCGGCCTCCTCGGCCAGGAAGCGTTCGAGGTCCGGCGCCTCCTGTGCCCGGGTCCACCAATCACGATACCATTGCCGATTCAACTCCTGCTGCGCCGGATCGCCGCGCAGCCAGGCCTTGGCGGGCTCGGTCTCCCACCATCGCTCGTTCTCGTAGCCCCCGGCGGCTATGAAGCATGCCCATTCGGCGTTGGTTATGGGGTACCGGCCGATCTGAAAGGCCGCCACGGTCAAGCGGTGCGCCGGTCGCTCACTAGGTAGTCCATCTGGGTCGTACCAGGGGCTTGCCGGATCTTCATCCGAACCGATCAGATACTCGCCCTCCGGGATGTCGACCAAGGGAGGCTTGATGTATGGATCGCCGGCACCTCGGCAATGCTCGAAGCGCGGATCGCCCACGCGCCCGAGCGCCAAGCCGGCGACGATGCGGGATTCTAGATCGAGGCTTGGTTGGCGAAGTAGCTCCAACAGCTTCGGTGCCAGCGCCTCTCGCGTTTCCGCCGACAAGGCCTGAGCATCCAAGGCGCCGAACTCGGCCGCCTTGGCCATGCCGGCCTCCATCAAGGCTCCGACGCGCTCGCGGACGACCTTGTCACCGTCTGCAGGTCCGGCCGCCGATCGGAGCGCCGCGGCAAGTCCGGCGGACTGCCGAAGAGCCTGTGCTCGGGCTCGTCCCGCGCGATCGCCGGTGGATAGGGCTAGCGTGGCCGCCCGCTCGGCCTGCTCGAGGGCCGCGGCCACATCACCTTCCCCGGATTCGACGGCATTCCACAGGAGGGCCTCTGCCAGGGCCAGACGAATGGTGAGCTGGATCGCGTCGTGGTGGCGGGAGCCCGATCGCTCTTCGAGGAGCTGCGCCTGCCAGAGGAGGCTTTGAATATCCAGGCCGAATCGACCCGCCATGGCCATGCCTCGATAGGGTCGCGCCCGTGCTTCCCACGTGCCGCCTGGCGTTGTGGATTGGTCGCCTCGAGCCCGGAATATGGCCGCTTCGAGGTCGGCCGCCTGGCCCATGAGCGTCAGCAGCCGTGCCGCCACCGGGCCGCGATAGGCAACCGGATACTCTTGCTCGATGGCGTCGATACAGCGAGGCAGGCGATGGGCGCGGGCTCGATCCGTTAGCAGGTACTTGTGGCAACCATGCCACATCCAAGCCCATCGGAACCGGTAATGTCGTAGCCAGCGCTCCGGCTGGGCGGGCCCGGACGGTAGGGGCAAGGGCAGTGACAGCATCGGAGCCGCGATGGGCGTCGAAGCCTCCTCGATCAGGAAGCCCTCGCCCTCCGCGGTTGCGAGGTAGTCGTCCAGCCAGTCGATCAAGAACTCGACGTCGAAGCCCATCGTCTCGGCCAGGACCTCGGCGGTAAAGCGCCGGCCTTCCATCGCGGCGCAGCCCAGCGCCTCGAGCATTCGTTGTCTTGCACCCGCCAAACTGCCTGGCGGATCCTCTAGGACCAGCCTCCGCGCCCGTGACCAGATCTCCTCATCTTCCGGCGGGAGCAGCCGATCCAGGATCGATCGCAAGGCATCCCGTGCGCCGCCGAAGACGAAGTCCTCCGCAGCCTCGGCCACATGCCACACATCCTGTTCGTCGTCGCGCATCAGCACCGGCCTGCGCTGGCCATCGTCGTCGACCCACTCGTCACGAAGGCACCACTCGAACAGATCCTCGAGCGTCGCCGGCACGCCGTCGGACAGTTCGCGGAGCGCGCTGCCAACGCCATAGCGTACGGGCCCATCGAGCTGATCTTCCAGATAGGCCTGCACGTCTGCGTCAACCAACGAGCCAAGCGCAAGATCCAAGAGAGGGGCCTCGCCAAGTCGACGCAGAAAGTCCGCGAGACCCTCGTCCAGCACCGTCGGAGGTTCCATGGTCAGAACGAGCAGGCAGCGGATGTCACCATGCCGCAAGTCCGCCGCGAGATCGCCGAGCCAGGCATACCACCACAGCCCTAGCGCGGGCGGCATAGCCTGCAAGCCATCCAAGACCAGCAGGACGGGGCCGGATGCGGACATCCTCCGCAGCCATCCGCGCAGAAGCGCACCAGGATCGGTCGGGTCCGCGGCCGGTGGTGCGTCCGAGTGATCGCCCTCGCCATCGCGCTCGGCAGCGAGCCAAGCTTTCGCCTGCCGCGCAAGCTCCAACCAGGTCTCACCAGCCTTGCCGACGGTCGTAGCGGCGTACTCACCCAGATCGAGTTCTTCGCGACCCTCGCGCTCGCCCGTCGGCAACTCGAAGCTGGCGCAGAGCACGCTCAGGTCATTCGCCTTCGTCGCCACCACCTGACGGAGGAGTGCGAGTTTCCCATAGCCCCGAGGTCCGCCGATCAGGACGGTGCCACCAGCGCCCTGTTCGCGCAATGCATCGATCGCCCGACCGAGTCGGTTGCGCTCTGCCTCGCGGCCGATGCAATCCCAGGCATTGGGCACGCCCAGGGCATCGGGTCGGCGGCGCTTGCGCCAAGCCAAGGCATCCAAAGGTGCTGATGGCGGAGAGAGCCCCGAAGACCCGGTGCCATCGGAATCGCGCTCGCCGTTCCCGAAGTCGATGTCCTGCTCGCGCAGTCCCTCCAGCACCCGCGCAATGGGGATGCCTTGGTTTCGGTACTCCAAGCGATCGTCGTGCTCCACTTCAGTCCACTTTTGATGCACCGCCACGACCATCCAGCGACGGTCGAAGACAGGCGCGCCCGACGAACCGTAATCGGTCTCGGCCAGGTATTGGAGTCGTGCTTCGTCCGCGTGGCGCACGACGGCTCCAAGGTCGAGGTTGACCTTCATGGGTCGACCGTCCGGATACTGGATGACGAACACCGGTTGACCCACATCGGGCCCTTCGTTCGATTCGATCGACAGGATAGAGCGGTCTCGCTCCATCGGTTTCTCCAGCCGGATCACCGCCCAGTCCACCGCCCGATCACCGCGAATATCTTGCACGATGCCATTGCGCCGCACGAATGGTCTTGGATACCCTTCGGCGTCCGATGTGTAATCGAAACGAAGTTCGACCGTCTCGCAACGTCGATCGTCAGCCTTGCTATCGAACAGCACATGGTAGGCCGTCAAGACCAGGTCGGGCGCGATCAAGAAGCCGCTACCCAGCGAGTTCTTTCCGCTGCCCTCGAATTGAGCCTCGATTCGTGCCACCGCACGCATCGCGTTCGCACCGAGCTCCAGGAACTCCGCATCGAAGAGGCTCCGGCCATCTCGAAGCAGCCGCTCCAAACCGCCTGCCGCCTCGACTGGCATCCCGAACCACTCGAGGTCTTCGGGATCGGTGACATGGCCTGTCGCTAGTGCCGGCCGTCGCTCGAGCAGAGATCGCAGTTCGTCGTGGTATCGCGCCACATTTGAATCGGCCAGGGCACCCTCGATCAAGGGTTCCAACAACTTCGCCCGGTGCAGCTTGTTCATGGCCTCGCGCCAGGTGGGATCCATCGCACGCCATTCGATCCGGGCATTCTCGAATCCAACGTCCGCTACCGCCGCCTGCGCAGCATCTCGATCGGGATACATGCGCACGAGCAGGGAATGTAGTGCGCGCGTCTCCTCCCGATCCCAAGGCAAGCGCGACTCGTCCAAGAAGCGTGTCGACACGGGCAACGTCCTTTCCAACCGAGCTCCGGCCGAGAGAGTGGATTCGGGCCACAATGTAACATCGAAGCCGAGGCTCGGCCAGCAGCAATTGCAGGCGATTCTCGGTTGGTGGCCCGCGCTCGGCTCCGCAGATATCATTCCATATCATCCCGTTTCGCTTCGCGCGATCGCATGAACCTGGAAGGCCCGCCGCATGCCTCTCGTCTTCGTCCACGGCGTGAACAATCGACTCGGTCCGACCTATGAGCAGGATCGCCGGTTGCGAGAGCAACTCATGCAGGAGCTGTTGCTCGAGCCGCTTGGTCCACCCTACTCCGGGATGTCGATTCATGACGCCTACTGGGGTGATCTCGGCGCCCGCTTCGCTTGGGGCCTGCGCTCCCTACCGGAGGTGCGCTTCCATGAGAATGCCAGTCCTCCTTACGAGATGATCACCGAAGCCGAGCGAGCCCTGGCGGAGCTGGCGCTGCCCGCAAGGAGCAGTGGCGAAGAGTCTCTTGCCACACCGCAGCCTACCAGCTTGAGGAGTCTGGCGACGCGGGATCTTCCCACCCTGATGGAGGCCTTGCTCGGGGAGATCGCCTACGGGGAGGCGTCGATCGAGGGAGGATTCGACGGCGTCGGGGCTAGAAGCGCGCCTGTCCTGCCGGATGCGGAGTTGCTCGTGGCGGCCGACGAGGCAGCCCATGACCCCGGCTTGTCCGCGGCCCTGGCGCGCGTCACCACCGACGCAGAAGTAGCTGACTTGCTTGCAGATGTGGTTCGCCAGCGCCTCGAGGCGAGGCTTGTGGCCGCGGAAGGACCGGAAACGCCTCCCATCGAAGTGGCTGGTGGCTATGAAAGCGCGGCGAGTTCATCGCGACTGCTCGGCCGCCAGGCCGAGGAACGAATCCGTCGTATGGCCAATCGCTTGCCGCGCGCCCTTGGTATGAGCGTCTTGCACGCTCGCCGCGCCCAGAGCCACGAGCGGGCATCCCGCTTCCTGGGAGACGTCTTCACCTACCTTCGCGGCCGAGGCACGGCCTCCGCCCCCGGTCCGATCATCGAGCGCGTGCTCGACCAGATCCAGCAGGCCAGAACACTGGAACCCGACGAGCCCCTTCTCCTCTTCACGCATTCCATGGGTGGCAACATCGTCTACGACATCCTCACACATTTCGCGCCCGAGCTGGATGTCGCGCTGTGGTGTTCGGTCGGCGGACAGATCGCGCAGTTCGAGGAGATGAAGCTCTTCCACGCCAGCGATCCGGCGTTGCGTCATCCTGATCGCGTGGCGAGCCTGGCACCGCGTGTGGCACGTTGGCTGAACATCTACGATCCGGCCGACATCTTCAGCTTCAAGGCTGAGCCCGTCTTCGAGGGCGTGATCGACCTTCGGTACTCCACCGGGTCCGGCATCGCCGCCGCCCATGGCGCCTACTTCCGCCGGCCCAGCTTCTATCGTCTGCTGCGCGAGCACCTGGGCTAATCGCGATTCCAACTGCCTGTACCCACTACCCTCACATCGGACGCACCAAGTTTCATCTCCCGGTACTCGACCACGTAGATCGGCCGGCCGGTCACCCGGCGAACCTCCTCGAAGTATCGAGCCTGCTCCGGCCGCAAGCGATCGTGGCGGCCCTTGACCTCGCAGAAGCGGAATTCGCTGCGGTCCGGGCGATAGAGCAAGAGGTCGGGCAGCTGCCAGCGGTCGTAGTCCTCGATCTCCGAGGCCCAGGCCACGTCGAAGAGCTCGTGGAAGATCGCCTGCTTGCGCGGGTGATTGGCATAGGCGTACTTCTCGACCAGGCTCAACCAGCCCGTCGCGTGATAGACGTGAATGGCCGCCAACCACTCGAAGAAATGGTTGTCGGGCTGATTGCGCGTGATGCGAAGGTCGTCTTCGTCGAAGAGTTCCGGGTAGGCCGCCTGCCAGCGCTCAGGGAGCAGGCCGGATCGCCAGCGATCGCGCTGCTCCTCCGTGTAGGCGAATCGCCCGAGAACCTCGAGGTTCAAGTTCGCGCTCCCTCTGTCGGATGGCGCCGCCGCCGGCCAGCACCCGGATGATCATCGAAGCATACCAGGATCGTGGGCGACCACGACACACGGCCGAATCGCACCCCAGCGGCCAGCCGGCGGGCAAACGGCGGGCAAACATCGGCGGGAATCGGGAACCGTTCGGGGGGCTGCATCGTTGGATGGGTACGGAACGAGGCCAGCCATGGCCGCACAGCCCATAGGAGGCGAGGAAAATGGCAGAGTTCATCCAGGCAGTGAGCAAGTACGGACCGCGGATCGTCTACGGGCCCAACGTGGAGCTCGACGAGCTGGTCGAGCGCCTGGCCGACACCACCGGCCAGCGGCGAGGGGAGGTGATGCGGGTGCTGCTCGAGCTCGAGTCGACCCTGCTCTTCTACAATCGCCGCGGGCGCGCCACCATCATCCCGGGCATCGGCACCTTCCGCCCGGTGGTCCGCGGCGACGGGACGGTGCGCATGCGCTACCGCCCGCTGGGCAGGCTGATCGGCAAGCTGCGCATCCGCGAGCTCTTCCAGGGCGAGATCCTCAACGAGGAGAACATCGGCCTGGGCTTCGAGGAGCTCAAGGCGCTCTGGGACGCCGAGTTCCCCGAAGACCCGCTGGAGCCGCCGCGCCTGCAGGCGGCCTAGCCGGCATGCCCCATGCCAAGGGGCGAAACCGAGCCCAGCAGCGAGGGGGCGGCCTTCGGGCCGCCCTCTCGCTCGTTTCCGCTAGCCCATTCGGCCATGTTCCGCTCGCTCATCCTGCCCGAATGGGCTAGCGATTCCCGCGGAAGTCAATAGCGCTTTCGCCCAACATCGCTAGCGGTTTCGATCCATCTCGCTAGCCCATTTGCCCAAAACCGCTCGCCCATTGCGCCGATTGCCGCAAGCCCATTCCACGACATTCCGCTAGCCCATTGTCTCGATTTCCGCGCGCCCATCCTCTACGGACGCCGTTTTCGCAACTCCGAGGCCCAAGCGCTCGGCCCGGGTCGATGGGCCGGCATCCCGACGACGACCGCAATGAAACTCGGACGCAGCGCGCACCGTACAGCAGAAGAAGGACGGCAAGGGCAACCGAGATTCGCTCTGGCAGACCCCGTGCCGCGCTCGCATGTACGAGGACCGACGATCCCACTACGTTTCGATGCCCCGAACAGGACGGTGCAGACCGCGGCAACTGATCCTGGATCTCGGACTGCCAACGATAAGCTGCGCATCCGCGAGCTCTTCCAGAGCGAGATCCTCAAAGAGGAGAACATCGGCTTGGGCTTCGAGGAGCTCGAGGCGCTCTGGGACGCCGAGTTCCCCGAGGACCCGCTGGAGCCGCCGCGCCTGCAAGCGGCCTAGCCGGCACGCCCGATGCCAAGCGGCGAAACCGAGCCCAGCAGAGAGGGGGCGGCCTCCGGGCCGTCCTCTCGCTCGTTTCCGCTAGCCCATGGCCCCGAGGCTTGTCCGCGCTACAGCTTTCGGATTCTTACCGTGCCGGGCGCGAGAACGGCGAAGCGCCCGGTCATCTCCTCACCGTGATCGGCAAGCGCCGTGGTGACCGCATTCGCCTTCGCGGCGGGAGACAAGCCGGCCGTAGGGCGCGCACGATCGGCGCGTCCACGTTCTCGTCGGCGAGGAGGATCACGCCGCGCCGGTGGCGATCGGGTAGACCACGTCGGCCTTGAGCGCACGCGCGGCAAATGCGATCGCCGCGCGGATACCGGCTTCGGTCAGACGCGGATGCGCATCGAGGATCTGATCCACGGACTCTCCCGCGGCGAGCTTCTCGAGAATCAGCTCCACCGAGATCCGGGTACCCTCGACGACGGGCTTGCCCATCAGGACATTCGGGTCCGACACGATCAATGTCTGTGTCATCCTGCACCTCATCGTCTTGGTCAAAGAGTGGCTCGTCGGGAAGGGCGGCTTCGCCTCCTCATTCTAGCATCGGGCTCACCGCAGTCCTGCCGGTATCAGGAAGGTCACGCCATGCAATGCAAGTGCGAACCATTGCCGGAGGCGAACACGACGCGGACATGTTGCCCTTCCTACACCTGTCCAGCACCCAACCGCCGCGCCGGCAGGCGGCCTAGCCGGCACGCCCCCTGCCAAGGGGCGAAACCGAGTCCAGAAGCGAGGGGGCGGCCGACGGGCCTCCCCCTCGATCGTTTCCACTAGCCCATTCGGCCATGTTCCGCTAGCCCATTCGCCCTTAACCGCTCGCCCATTGTGCCGATTGCCGTTAGCCCATTCCACCTACTTCCGCGCGCCCATTGTGCCGATTTCCGCGCGCTCATCCTCCACGGACAGCGTGTTCGCAAGTCCGAGGCCCAAGCGCTCGGCCCAGTGTGATGTTCTGCACCCGCTCGCAGTTAGACACTTCACTTCGCAATCGGGTCGCTTCGATGGAGACTCCTAGAAAGCCTTGCACGTCCGTGTTGCGCTCGTTCCCACGAGCGGTCGCGATCCCTGGCAGATCGAGCGGGCGGATGCGACATCGATGCACATGTTCGACCATCGGCTCGATGTCGAAAGAACGGGAGGTGAAGCATGTCCAACCCTGCCAAGACGTTCACGCAACGCATGGTCCCGCGAGTCCCGATGCGCCGCCCGCTCGCGGCCCTATCCATCCTCGCCGTCCTCGTGACCAGCCTGCTCTCGTCGAGCTCCGCCAGCCAAGCCGCCGCGGAAGGCCCCGTCGTCTCCGACCGGCTCCAGCAGGTTCGGACTGGAGTCCGCTTCGCGCCGAATCACGGGCAGATGCACCCCTCCGTGCTCGCCCAGGCGCAGTCCGGCGGGGCGACCTTCTTCTTCGGAAGGGACGCGCTGAGCGTGCGGACAGTCAGGCCGGCATCGCCCGAGCGATGCGATCGGCGCCATGCGGCCGTGGAGCATGACGAAGCAACGTGCTTCGAATTCGAGTCGCGCCTTCTCCGCTTCGACGGCAGCAGCCGCGACGCAGACATCCGCTTCGAGGAAGAACTGCCCACCGTCCTGAACTTCTTTCGTGGCCGCGATCCCGCGGGGTGGGTAGTCGGTGTTCCGACCTATTCGTCCATCACCTACAGCGGAATCTACGAGGGAATCGATCTGCGGGCGAGCGCAATCCCGTCGGGGATTCGGATGACCTTCCACGTGGAAGCCGGCGCGGATCCAGGGATGATCCGGCTGCGTCCCGAAGAAGCGAGCACCGACTCGGTTCTTTCGATCGTGGCGGCCCACTCGAATGGAACCGCGCTCGATCGCATCCCGGCCACCTTCATCGATCGGCAGGGCGCGCTGGGCATCGCCGTCGGCGCCTACGACCGCGCAGCACCGCTGGAGATCGATGCCGACATCGGACTCGAGCGCAGCACCTATCTCGGCGGATCGCGAAGAGACCAGATCAACGACATCGCTTTGAGCCCGACCACCGGGGATCTGGGATTTGCCGGTACGACGGCCTCGTCGAACTGGCCCACCGAGAACCCCTTCCAGGCCGAGAAGGGAAGCGGGGGCATCACGGACGATGCCGTCCTCGGGATGATCGACATCGCGGAGAACGAGCTGTTGTGGAGCACCTACTTCGGTGGGGCTCGGGAGGAGACGGGAGCTCGCGTGGTGATCGACCGTGAGGGTCGGCTGCACGTTGCCGGGCTCACCGCGTCGACCGACTTCCCGACGGTCGATCCCTTTCAGGGTGACCTGGGCGGCATCGGCGCGAGCGACGGATACTACGCGCGCTTGTCGCCCGCCGGCTCGAGCCTGGAATACGCCACCTACTTCGGCGGTCGGAGGAGGGACGAAGCGGCCGATCTCATGGTGGACGAGGACGGCAACGGCATCTGGCTCACCGGGGTCACGGAGTCGGCGGACCTGCCGGTCGTGAACGCGATCGACAGCGCGCGCCAGGGCACCGAGGACATGTACATCATGCGGCTGAATCCCTCGCTGAACGCGCCGGACTTCAGCACCTATTACGGAGGCTCCGACAACGACGCCGGGGTGGCGATCGTGGGCCAGGTCGTCGATGGGCAGGTGACGATCGCCGGCGTGACCCGATCCTCGAACTTCCCCACCGTCAACGCGATGCAGAGCCGCCTGGCGCC
>CAZJWJ010000009.1:0-80407 GCA_964549495.1 uncultured Anaerolineales bacterium
CGCGTCGGAGCCCTTTCGCGTCTACTGCATCAGCCGAATATCGGAACTACTGAACTCTGAATTCTGGTCAAACAGCCGGTATTGACCATACCCGCTCGGTGCACGTCTCAGAAAGTGTTACACGGCTCCTCCTGCCTCCAGTTGTGTCTCCAGGTGAATTGGATGGTTCGTTGTGACGCGTGAAGGCCGAAGTCTCTCTCAGCTAACCAGTCATCCTCCCACGCGAGACATCGCACTGTACCTCAGGTCAGTACCAAATCCAACATCCCCTCCCCCGCCGCCTGCCGGATGTCCATGGCAATCCGCTCCCCCACCGGAATCGACCGGCCATGCAGGTAGGCACCGTAGGGCGTGGCTGAGATACCGGGCGAGCCGGGCACTCGCGGGCTGACGTCGACCACGGCAAAGCCCTTCTTGGGCGGGCCGGGCGTGACGATGCTCTGCAGCGCGAAGGGGCCGATGACGCCGGGTGCGTAGTGCTCGGCCGCGGCGGCTACGAAGCGTTCGCCGGCCTCGAAGATCATCTCCAGCATGCTCTCCAGCACCGTCACCGCCACGTGGCCGGCCTCCTCGTACTTGACCGGGATGGCGCGCAGGATCTCCTCCTGGGCCGGGGCCGGCACGCCCGCCAGCCCGGCGGCATTGGTCTGCCGGCGCGTGTCCGTGCCCAACAGCTCCAGCCGCTCGCTCAGCGGCGAGTAGTAGAAGTTGAAGTTGACCAGCGGACCCAGCACGTACTCCTCGATGGTCGCCGCCCTCAAGCTCTCCTCGGTAAAGACCCCCGCCGCGATCCGCTGTTCGGCGATGCGCTGGTAATCCGCCCGATCGCGCGCGATGAAGAAGGCCCGCTCGAAGCCCCGCTCGGCCTCCAGCACCTTGACCAGCACCGGCCGGTCGATGTCCTCGGGCGTCTCGTAGAGCCGCGGATGGCGAATGCCGGCCGCCTGCAACAGGTCATATTGATTCGGATGCAGCTCCCGCTCCTCGATCCGCAACAGATGCCGGTTGCCGAACATCGGCACCCGAAAGCGCTGCTCGATGGCCTCGTAATCGCTGTCCAGGTAGACCTCGAAGCTCCGATGCGGCACGAAGACGCTGTTCCACTGATTCAGCTGGGCCTGCACGTCCTCGCGCAGCACATGCCGAAACTGCTCCAGCAAGATCACCTCGTCCACACAGCCGGCCCCATCGCGCACCTTGAAGTGCTCGGCATAGGTCCGATGCCGCCCCTCCTGCGCCACCACCAGGCTTCGCAGGCCCTGCGCCTTGGCGCCGCGCGCGACTTCCAGTGCCGAGTGGCTACCCAGCACGGCTACCGTCAAGTCGTCGGTGTCGAGTCCCTCGATGGCTTCACGGATCCAATCAGTCATCCACATGCTCCTTCGATACCGCGGTCGGCGGCATCTGGACGGGTGCCTTCATATCGCGATCGAGTACCCACCGGACCAAGGCGAAAACGAGTCCGAACAGCATCGGATATATGGAGAGATCGACAGGTCCAAGTCCGCGAGCCATCGCGCGACCGAGATCGATGGCGAACATTGCGATGCAGTAGCCCAGAAGGAAGAAGACGGCCACGCGTTGGGTCCGAATCGTGAAGGGGCGGACCTCATCCGACGGGAGCGTCTTCCAGTTGATAAACCAAGACAAGGCTCCAAACGCCAGGAGCCCGATCACAACCAGAGGAAGCAGCAGCTCAAGCACTCGGACCTCGATCCACCAGTTCCTCCAGCCGGCCGGCCGCATGCGCCTCCTTGATCTCGCGGGCGATGCGGCGGCCGGTGGACATCGGCTCGTCGAAAAAGAGCGCCGCGTAGGGCGAGCCGTCGACGAAGAGGTTGGTGCCGGCCACGATGCGGCAGCTGATCTCGATGACGTGGAACTTCATGTCGGGCGTGATGATCGTCTCCAGGCAGAAAGGCCCCCACATGCCCGCCCCGCCGATCAGCTCCTTGCTCTTGTCCACCACCCGCTCGCCCATTCGGTAGGCCTCCTCGAGCATCGACTCGCGCAACACCAAGGGCGAGTTGCCGACCACCACGTAGCTGGGCTGGGGGTCGATCTCCTGCTGCACCTGATGCGGCAGCCGGCCCAGGCCGTCGACATTGGTCTCGTAGCGGCGGTCCATGCTCAGGATCTCCAGCCGATCCCGCATGATGCTTCGGAAATAATGCACGTAGAGCGTCACCCCGACCACGTAATGCTGGATCGTGTAGCCCAAGTCACCCAGCGCACGCAGCTTGCGCTCCAGGGCGCCGGGCGTGCGGGCCAGGAAATAGCCCGATCCGCCGGCCGCGCCATCGGTCTTGATCAAGACCGGCCAGTCGTCGATGTCCTCCGGCCGGGCGAACTCCCGCGGCATGCGGATGCCGGCATCCTCCAGCCATTGGCGCTGCAAGCCCCGGTCGGCCTCCCACTTCAGCACCCCGCGGTTGCCGTAGTAGCCCACCCGCATGCGCTGGTTGACCTCCCGGCCCAGGTAGGCCACGAAGGATCCGTGCGGCACCATGATGCAGCCACGCTCCGACAGCTCTCCCTCCAGGCCCTCGAAGTCGTCGTAGCGCTCGATGGCCCGCACCTCGTCGATGAAGGGGTAGCGCCGGTAGAGGGCATCGCGGCCGGCCGCGGCCACGACCAAATTGGGCAGGCCCTCGTCATGGGCGCCGCGCAGGATCTGCAGGGCCGAGTGGCTGCCCAGGGTGGCGATGGTCGGCAGGCTGCTCATGCGGCGGCTTCTCCTATGCGGGTGGAGGGGAGGGAGGCGGGCTCAGCCTTCGGCGGCGAAGGCCCGGTAGGCGATGTCGAGGCGGTACTGCATGCCCTCGAAGGAGACCCCACCGGGACCGGGCGTCGAGTCCGGGTCGTCGATGGCCGAGTAGGCGCCGCGCACCGCCGCCAGCAGGCTGGCTTGCTCGCAGACCACGTTGAGCACGCGGCCGCCCGAGCTGAGCGTCTTGCCTCCGCCATCGAGCGCCGTGCCGGCATGGAAGACCTTGACCCCGGGCTCCCGCTCGGCGGCGTCGATGCCCTGGATCTCGCGGCCCTTCTCGCTCCGCAGGGGATAGCCGTCGGAGGCGAGGACGACGCAGACCGCCGAGCGATCCGCGTTGAAGGCAACCGTCTTGGGATCGAGCGTGCCCTTGGCGCAGGCCGACAAGAGCTCGTAGAGATCCGACTCCAGCAGCGGCAGCTGCACCTGGGTCTCCGGGTCGCCGAAGCGGGCGTTGAACTCGATGACCACCGGCCCGCGCTCCGTCAGCATCAGCCCGCAGAAGAGGCAGCCGGTAAAGGGCTCGCCGGCGCGGCGCATGCCGGCCAAAGCGCGCTCGACGACCTCGCGCTCGATCTGCCGCATCAGCTCCGGCGTGGCGATGGGCGCCGGCGCGTAGGCGCCCATGCCGCCCGTGTTCGGACCGCGATCACCAGCCAGGAGCCGCTTGTGGTCCTGGGCCGGTGGCAGCAGGACGTAGCGCTGGCCGTCGCTGAGGGCCATCACGCTCAGCTCGGGGCCCTCGCAGCGCTCCTCGATGAGCACCTGGGCGCCGGCCTCGCCGAAGCGCTCGGCCACCAGCATGTCCTCGGCCGCGGCCAGGGCCTCCGCCTCGGTCGAGCAGACCACGACGCCCTTGCCGGCCGCCAGGCCGTCGGCCTTGATCACGCAGCGGCCGCCGGTGGCGCGGATGGCCTCCTGGGCCTCGTCCATCGTGCTGGCCACCCGGAAGCCGGGGCTGGGGATGCGGTGCCGGCCCATGAACTCGCGCGCCCAGGACTTGCTGCTCTCCAGGCGCGCCGCGGCCCGGCTGGGGCCGAAGACCGGGATGCCGGCCTCGCGGAAGCGGTCGACGATCCCGGCGGCCAAGGGATCCTCCGGGCCGACCACTACCAGCCCGACGCCCCGCTCCCGCGCCAGGTTCACCAGGCCATCCAGATCGCTGTCCGAAACGTCGACATTGCTGGTCTTGGGCTCATCGGCGGTGCCGGCATTGCCGGGCGCCGCCAGGATGCGAGAGACGCGCTCCGACTTGGCCAGCGCCCATACCAGGGCATGCTCGCGGCCACCGCTGCCGACGACCAGGACAACCGAGGGATCCAGCTGGGTCATGGGGCACCTCCTCCGGCGGCGGATTGTACCACGCGGGCCGGCGCGGGCGCGAGACGCCGGTAGACCGGGCTCGAGCCCTAGGCCGAGTCGCCCGCTGGACGGTCCCCGCCCGCGCCGGATCGGCGCGATGCCGTCAGCTGTCGCCAGGCCGGCACCAACACCGCCACCGCCACCAAGGGCAGGACGAAGCCGAGCATGATCCGGCTGAAGGCCGGCAGCGCGTCGTGCTCGGCGGCGCGCAGGATCAGATAGGCGGCATAGGCGGCGTAGGAGCCCAGAAAGAGCCAGCCGTTCCAGCGCGAGATGCGGTAGCCGGCAAAGAAGATGGGCAGGCAGGCCGCTGCGGAGGCCAGCATCACCGGCAAATCGAAGGTCAGCACCGAGGAGGAGACCGACAAGCCGCCGGGCGCGATCGCGGCCGTGGCGCCCAGCACGCAGAGTAGGTTGAAGAGGTTGCTGCCGATCACGTTGCCGGCGGCGATGTCACGCTCACCGCGCAGACTGGCCAAGACCGAGGTGGCCAGCTCGGGTAGCGACGTGCCGGCGGCCACGATGGTCAGTCCGATGACCAGCTCGCTGACGCCGAGCACCCGGGCGATGCTCACCGCTCCCTCGACCAGCCAGCGCGAGCCCAGCAGGAGCATTCCCAAGCCCAGGACGATGAGCAGGAGGTTGAGCAGCATCGACCGGGTCCCGCGCGCCGGCTGCCCGAAGGCCTCGTCGTATTCCTCGCGAACGGCCGCGCTCTCCCGACGCCCGCTGACGATGGCCAGGCCGGTGTAGATCAGGATGCCGGCAAAGAGCAGCAGGCCCTCGCCGCGACCCAGGTGGCCGTCGAGCGCCAGGAACAAGACCGCCGCCGAGACCGCCAGCACCAGCGGCACGTCGACACGCACCAGGCGCTGGTCGATGGCCAGCGGCGCGATGGCAGCCGAGAGCCCCAGGATGACCAGCACGTTGAAGATGCTGCTACCGACCACGTTGCCCACGGCCACGTCCGCGCCACCAGTACCGGATAGCGCCGCACCCAGGCTGACGGCCAACTCGGGCGCGCTGGTGCCGAAGGCCACGACCGTCAGGCCGATGATCAGGGCCGGGATGCCCAGACTGGCCGCCAGGCGCGAAGCCCCTCGGACCAGGGCCTCGGCACCGACCAAGAGCAGCACCAGTCCGATCGAGAAGCGAAGTAGGACCAAGGGTTCCACGGCCGCCTCCGCGCGCGGGTGCAAGGATCGAAGGGATCAATCGTGGGCGAGCAGCATCGATCCGAGAACGACGCCAACTCGAGTCGCAACTGCAGCGGCGGATTGTAGCATGTGGTCCGGCGCCGGTACGATACCATCAAGGGATGAGGACATCCCCACGCAGGACGAGGGGCATGTAGACCGGACCGAGCCGCACATGCCGAAGGATCGTCCCGCCGCTGCCCACTGCCCAACCTTGGTCGCCGTCGAGCATGTCGATTCCGCTCAATCGTCCGATGCCAGGCGGTGCGTCAATATGCTTGCAGGCTGGCACTACGCAGTGGACCAGCACGCCATCGCCGACGGCCCAAGCCTCCTCAAAGTCCGCAGCGTGGCGGTTACCGGGCTTCGCATCGGCTCCCACTCGGCGCCATCGAAGCGGAGGATGGTCCCTCCCTGGCCGACCGCGAAGGCAAGCTCCGGATCCACCACAGCCACGTCATGGAGGCTGTTGCGTACCGGACTCGGATAGTTCTGCCAGGTGCCCGCGACGGGCTGCTGCTCCGGCCCGGTCTGATCGAGCGGGCTGGCGCTCGTGCCGGCGGCGAGGAGGACGGCACCAGCGAGCAAGCCGCTCCATCCCGAAAGCAAGAGCTTCCAGAGTACTGAGCTACCAGCTTCCATGATCTCTCACCTCGCGTTCCACCGTCCGAACCCGAACACTTCGATCCGGCAACCATGCTACTGCTTATGGATGATCTTCGGACGCTTCCGCCCCCAACGCGGCCTCGACCTCGTCGGTCAGCTCCAGACCGCCGACGATCTCCTCGCCGTCCGCGCCGTAGACGCCGCCCCGCGCCAAACGAAGCCGGCCCTCGGCCACCGCGCGCACCGTCTCGAGCATCAGCGGCAGCTCGCGGGCGTAGCCGCGGGCCCGGATGGCATGGAACAGCGGGTGAGTCGCCTCGCGCTTCAGCACCCGCTGGAGGTTGATCAGCGCCAGCTTGTCCTCGAGGCAGGCCGGGATGCTCGCGCGCAGAGCATCCAGCTCGGGGTCCCGCAGGCTGTAGCGGCACCAGCTGACCACCGGCCCCTCGTCGACCTCGGGCGTGACGCGGTGCAGCATCACGCCGGACTCCGCGGCGTCCTGGACGATCAGGTCCCAGATCACGTCGAACCACATCTTGCCCAGCGGCCCCGAAGGCAGGGAGGGATGCAGGTTGACCCCGCGCCGCTCCGCGCACTGCCGCGCGCCCCAAATCCACATGCTGCCGAGCAGCAGGTCGAGGTCGGTCTCGGGCAATCGCTCGCGATAGCTGGCGTAGAAGGCATCGCGCCATCGCCAAAGCGCGGCCGCGTCCCCGGCCGCGCGGGCCGCCTTACGCGCCTCCGTCTCGAAGCGGATGGCCGAGGCGCGGACGATGGGCAGGCTTGGGTAGGCCGTCGCGATCTCGGCCACAGACCGGTCGGTCTGCTCGAACTCGCCGGCCTCGCGCTCGACCATCAGGAAGGCCGGCTGCACGCCCGGGATCTCGCCCGAGCTGCAAGCCGAGAGGATGCGCAGCACCAGGTCGCGCGACCCGCTGCTGGTCAGGGTCGAGTAGAGCCCGATGCGGGCTTTACTGCCGGCCGGGTGCTCGGCCTCGCCCTCCACCGGCGAGTCTGCGGACAGAGGTGTCGCTGCGTTCATGCGGGGCATTGTATGCGCTCGCTGCTGCGTCGGCTAGAGCCGTCCGGGCTGGCGACGGCTTAGAAGAACGGCGAGCGAGTCCCACGTCGGCTCGCGCCCCGTGTCCATGCCCCTGCCCTTGCGGATTGACGCCTAGCCGAGCCCCCGTTAGAATCCCGAACGCCTGTTCTGGCACAACGAATCCACCGCTCGGTACGTCTAGCTCCCCGAGCCCTCGACCTTCCACCTCCGGAGTCGCCCCATGGCACGCCTGATCACCACCGACAGCACCGGCACGCAGCGCCAACGCTGGCGGCGCACCATCGCCGAGGCGCTCAAGCGCCTGATGGCCAAGAAGGATCTCGATCAAGAAGCCAAGGACCTGGCCGCGCTGATCGTCTTCTCGCTGCGCGAGATCAGCGAGGGCGTAGAAAAGTCGGCCACCGCCTGGGACAATCGCCACTACTACATCAAGGCCGATCGCTTGCGCGCCGACTACGAGTGGGTCGACAAGACCGCCGAGCGCCTCACCCGCCTGATCCGCGTCGACGACTTCGTCCGCATCCCGGTCGTCCTGGCCGAACTGGCCCCCCGCTTCGCCGACGTCGACGTGGTCAAGCTCACCCGCCCGCCCGAGCTGTGGGAAGGCGCCTACGAGCGGCTCAAGCAAGAGGGGTGATGCGGTGGGTCGTTCTGAAACTGCTTGCGCTGTTGGTGATCACCCCCTCAGTGGCTACAATGGCTACATGGCAATCTCGGTAGGCTCCCGCGAACTCAAGAACCGTCTTGGCAAGTACTTGCGGATGGTTCGTGAAGGCATGACGATCCTGATCACCGATCGGGGTAGGCCCGTGGCGGAGTTGCGACCGTTACGCCCCTCCACCACGGATCTCGAGGAAAGACTTGACGAACTAGCCGCTCAGGGGCTGATCACTCGATCCAGCCAGAGCCTCGGGCCTCTCCCAGCGCACTTGCCCTTGAGAATCGAAGGTGCCTCGCTCTCGGATGTCATTGTCGAAGAACGCGAAGACCGTTTCTAGATGTTGTTTCTGGACGCGAGCGCCCTCGTCAAACGATACGTTCACGAGGCCGGCAGTCGCCAAGTCAACGAACTCTTGACTGAAGCAGTTCTGGTCGTATCTAGGCTCACACAGGTCGAGGTCATGTCCGCGATCTCGCGGTGCGTGCGAGAGGGAAGCCTCTTGAGCGAGGATCGCAGCGACATCGAGCATCAGCTACATCAGGACTTGAAGTCCGTCGAACTCGTCGAGATCACGCAGCAGATTGCTGCAGTCGCCGAGACCCTGTTGGGTCGCCACGAGTTGCGAGCTGGAGACGCCATCCAGTTGGCATCTTGCCTCCAGGTTGCCGAAAGAACAGGACAGACGATTCGCTTCCTCGCCTTCGACGAACGTCTCAATCGGGCCGCATCGTCGGAGGGCTTTTCGTGCTGGCCATTCTCATCCTGACACCAATCTCACTGCAAGACATCAGGCGATCGTCGTGAGGGCTCTTCAAGCCATGCCGCTGGTTCCGGCCTCGCCCTGAGCCATGTCTGTTCAAGGTCCATCACAGCGGATTTGCTCGGCGACCTCCCGATAGATCCGGCTCAAGACCAAGTGTTCTGCGGCGAATCGATAGTTCTCCGGCTCGCTCGCCAGCCGTCTCATCAACATGGGATCGACGTCTTCCCCTGCCAGCCTGGCGTGCAACGCTCGACGAGACAGAACGGCAGATAGATCGGTGGCGGTGATGGGACGAGGGTCGGAGTCTCGCTCGGCCTCGAGTATGGGATCGGGGTACGGGTGGGGGTCGGAGTGCTCGATGGAGATGCCGGGCGCAGTCTCGGCAGGTCTTGATTCAGAAGGACGACGAGACCGTCGACATCCTTTCGAGTTAGTGCAACTCCGCGACGATTCACAAGGTCTGGATCTCGGCAACGATCTCGCGGCGATCGCTCGGTTCTCGGCGCTCGAGGTACACGCAGGTTCGACGGTTCACGGCACCGCGTCGACCTCGATCCCGACCGATTGCGCGAGGCCGCGGGAGCTGCCGTCGAGACCATGCAGCTCGAGCAGCGGCGGTGTGGGAAGGCCCTCGCGCAAGATCACCACGTGATCGTCGCCGGCCCATCGCGCCATCCCGATGTATTCATCCTCGGCCTTGGCCTCGAAGAGGAGGCGGGGCTCCTCGCCGGGCGCACCGACGAAGAGCCTACGTGCCTCGCCGACGGCCTGGCCATCGGTGTATAGGAAGCGCTGTGCGGTCGGTGCCCAGCCGAGAAACGCAATATCCTCCCGCTCGGTATAGGCTGTGGGATCGGAGCCATCTCCACCGGCAATCAACAAGCGAGACCGCTCGACCACCGCTTCCGACTCGGTGCTGTCGCCAACGGCTATGGGTGCCGGCCGCTCGATCAGTGCCAGCCGGCGGAAGTCCGAGGACCAGTACGGCTTCCTCGTCGTGGTCGATCGCTCCGGGATCAATGGATTCGTTCGCGCCAATCTGAGCTCGAATCCGGGCCCCGGAATCGCCCCGAATCGAGAACGGTCGCCATCGATCTCGATTCGAAGGGCAAGACCTTCCGCTGCCTCTTGCAACGGTCCGAATCGATAGTGTTCCGCGGCATCAGCCGCTTCGATCGCGATCACGATGGCCTCACCACCATCGACCCAAAGAGGTTCTGGAACGATGATGTGCTCACCCAAACCACCGTAGGGTCCAGCGGTGAGCAAGCGCTCGATCTCTCCCGTCGCCCGATCGAGAATCGCAAGCCAACTCGGTGGCTCGCTCACCCCGGACGCTTCCTCCGCCACGATGATCGCGAATCGCTCTCCATCCGGCGCGGGCCGAAAGAGGGTCACACCCTGCCCGAGCAGGCGGTCTGGCTCGAGAAGGCCGATCTCGAGGGTCCAGATATCGTATTGCGAGAAGCCGCCGCAAGCTTCGAAAGTGCTGGTGCCAAACGCCAGCGCGGGTCGTTCTCCGCGCAACCAGTGGATCTCCCGAATCCATCTGGAGCAAGGCTGGCCGCCCAGACCGATGGCGGGTGGCAACTCGGCCGGCGTCAGGATCTGGCGCGCATCACCCGGCTCTCCATCCAATGGCATGGACCACAGCGACCAGAGTGCTTGGTCGTCGGCGCGGGCCGGATCGACCGTCTGCCAGATGATGGCGCGGCGGTCGGGGTCCAGCTGCGGACGGCGGAAGCCCTGGCCCTCGACCAGCCGCCGGGGCGCCTCGTCAGCCTGCTCGAAGAGCCACAAACCCTGATCGTCCACCCAAGCCAGCAGGAAGGGCTCGGCGGCCAGTCGCGCCAGGTCGACCGCCGGCTCGATCGGACCGCTGTCGGGCAGATCGGCCGGCAGCGTGGGGCGGGCCACCGCCATCTCGGCAGTGGCCGTGATGTCGGCCGGTGCCAGAAACGCTTGCGGATCCGGGTAGCCCGCAGCGGGCATCGATTCATCGCGCCCTGCGGCCGCTGTCGCCGTCGTATTGGCGAGCATGATGGTCGGGCTCGCGATCCGCGCTCGGTCCTCGCTTGGCCTTGACTCGCGCCGCGCGAAGGGCTGGCAGCTGCCCAAGAGCAGCAGGAACAGCACCAGAACGGTGGTCCTGCCCTGACCAACCTCGGCGATCGCGCCTCGGCTAGAAGGCTGCACGGAACTCCGCATACGCATTACCTCGACGTCCAAGGCAGATAGTGCCAGCCCGACCACTCCGCCGACCAGGTCGTCAGCCAGATATAGGTTCGCACGCCGGGATGGGCTTCGGGCTGGAGGCTGACCAGCGCCCGGTCGCTGGCCTGACCCGGCGTGTTGGGCGGCAGCTCGACCTCGAGGTGGAACCAGGCCGACTCGCCCGGCGCCAGCTCCGCGATCCGCTCGACCGAGGGCCGGGATGGCCAGCTCGCCTCTTCGACCGAGATCCCGTAGCCGGTCGGCAGGGGGCCGGTGTTGCGCAGCCACATGCCATCGGAAGGCTTGTCGGGCGCCTCCTCGATCGCGGCCTGCTGCCAGGGCATGATGACCGACAGGCGGGCGCCGCTGTCGACGCGCACCTCCAGCGCCGGGTCCTCGAGCAGCTCCGGGCCCCAGACCTGGCGCCAGCGGGATTCGTCTCGCTTCAGGTGCAGGTCGAAGAAGGCCGTCAGGATGCGGCGCGTGAGGGCCAGCTGGGTCTCGGCGTCGAGGCTGCCCTGGTCGCAGGCGATGGGAAAGGGCCGGTCCTGGAAACCGCAATGCGATCCGCCGAGGATGATGGGCAGCAGGCGCGGATGGCGGCCGGCATCGAAGATCGGCGCTTGGGCCGCCTCGACCGGGGTGATGGCGTCCTCGCTGCCGGCCAAGAGCAGCGCCGGGACGTCCACCTCGGACATCGCCGCCACCGCCGAGGGGCTCGTCTCGGCCGCGGCCAAGGGGGCCAGCGCGCCGACCCGAGGGTCGCGGGCCGCGGCCAGCACGGCCGCGCCGCCGCCCATCGAATGGCCCGAAAGGCCGAAGGATTCCTCGTCCACCGCGCCGGCCAGCTCGGCGGCCTCCGGAAGGGCGCCGGCGCCGGCCTGCTCGAGCCAGCCCAGGGACAGGCGTAGATCCTCGGCGAAGGCATCGTGGTCGGGCGCCGGCAGGATGCCGGTGAAGGACTCCGGGGCGACCACCAGGTAGCCCTGGCCGGCCAGATGGGCCAGCGTGCCGTCGTAGCGATCCGGCGTCTGGGCGAAGCCATGGCCGAAGGCGATGCCGGGATAGGGCCCGCCCTCCGGATCGAAGGCCGAATCTTCGCCGGCGGATCGGGCCGGATAGAAGAACAGGGCGGAGAAAGAACCGCCGGCGGGGCGGTCTATGCGGATGCGGCGCCAGCCGGCGGGACCTTCGTCCAAGCGGGCAGACCCTCCAGCCCGCGATGGGTCGGGAAGGGGGTCGGGCAGCGGATCGCGTGGCCGCAGCGGCCAGGCGGAGACCAACAAGATGGCGAGCAGGGCGACGAGCGGCACCGGGAGCCAGCGCCGCGCCGAGGTCTGCGCGACCTGCCTGCGCCTCATGGGGCGAACATATCCGTCAGCACCTCCAGCGACCGTCCGAGCGCACGGGATGAGATTCGTCCCAGGCGCTTGACGAGACGTTCCCGATCCACGGTTCGGATCTGATCCAAGACCACGTGACCTTCCTTGCCCTGGAAGCGACAGGCGACGCGAAATGGGTAGGCGTGACTCCCGCTCGTCAAGGGCGCGACGATGTAGGTGCGCATGTGCGCGTTGAGCTCGTCCGGCGAGACGATGACGCAAGGGCGGGTCTTCTGGATCTCGCGGCCACGGCTTGGATCCAAGGATACCAGGTAGACTTGGCCCCGGCGGACCTCTGCCGTCATCACCAATCCCATTCTTCGAGATCGAAGTCGGTCGGGGCGGGTTCGTCGAGCAGAACGTCCTCTCCGCGCGCGGCAAGCGCACGTGCCGCCTCGGCCCAGTCGCCGCGTGGATTCTCACGGGGCGTGATCACGATCGCCCCTTCGCGAACCTCCAAGTCCACCTCCTCGCCCAGCCCCGCCTGTTCGATGAGCGGTTTGGGGAGCCGAATCCCTCGAGAATTGCCGATGTGGATGATCTTGGCCCTCATGGTCACCCCTTCCAGGTAATTACATTGTAATCACGAAGTGTGAGCCTGTCAATCCTCTGACGTTGACTCGAACCCCCCGCCCGCTCATCATCTTCCATCATCGAGGAGCCCGCCATGCCCAACCTGAGCATCCCCAGTCTCGGTCGCCTGCAAGAGAACCTGGGACGCTGGCGCGAGATCGCCGGCATCCTGGTCGAGTACGGCTTCCAGGACGCGGTCGAGCTGGTCCCCGGTGCGGCCGGCCGGTTGCTGCACGACCAGGGGCCGGGCAAGGACGCCGCCGAGCTGCCGCGCGAGGTGCGCATCCGGATGGCGCTGAGCGACATCGGCACCACCGGCATCAAGCTGGGGCAGATCCTCAGCACCCGCGGCGACTTGATCGGCCCGGCCCTGGCCCGCGAGCTGGAGCGATTGCAGAGCGACGGGCCGGCCAGCCCGGCAGGCGAGATCCGCGCCTGCATCGAAGAGGACCTCGGCCGGCCCGTCGAGGCCCTCTTTGCCAGCTTCGAGGATCGGCCGATGGCCTCAGCCTCCATCGCCCAGGTACACGCCGCCACCTTGCACGGTGGCGAGCGCGTGGTGGTCAAGGTGCGCCACCCCGGCGTGCAGCGCCAGGTGCGCATCGACCTGGCCATCCTGGAAGACCTGGTCGGCCTGGCCGAGCGCCTGCCCGACTTCGCCCGCTATCGGCCTCGGACGGTCTTCCGCGAGTTTCAGCGCACCCTGCTGCGCGAGCTGGACTTCGCCAGCGAGGCGGCGCACATGCGACGCATCGCCGGCATCTTCGCCGGCAACCGTCGCGTCCGCGTGCCGACCGTCCACGCCGAGCTCTCCACCCGGCGGGTGCTGACCATGCAGCGCCTGGAGGGCATCCGCATCTCCGACGTCGCCGCCTTGGGCGCGGCCGGCATCGATCTGGGGCGCCTGGCCCGCCTGGGCGCCGAGATGTACATGGAGATGATCCTGGGCCACGGCTTCTACCATGCCGACCCGCATCCGGGCAACCTGCTGGTCCAGCCCGACGGCGGCATCGCGCTGCTCGACTACGGCATGGTCGGCCGGCTGGACGATCGCACCCGCGACGACATCGAGGACCTGATGCTGGCCGTCATCGACCGGGACACCGAGCGCATGACCGAGCTGGTGGTGCGCATGGCCGACGTGCCGCGCGAGCTGGACCGCGCCGCCCTGGCCTGGGAGCTCGACGAGATGGTCGGCAACTACGCCAACCAGCCGGTCGAGCGCTTCGACATGTCCGGGGCCCTGACCGAGATGGTCAGCACCATCCGCGCCTTCCGGATGGTCCTGCCGGCCAACATCGCGCTCCTGATCAAGGTCCTGGTGATGCTGGAAGGCACCGGCCGGCTGCTCAGCCCGGACTTCAACCTGATCGAGGCCATGCAGCCCTACCGCCGCAAGCTATTGGCCCGCCGCCTCTCGCCCCGCCGCCACCTGCGCAAGGCCCAGCGCTTCGGCCGCGACCTGGAGAACCTGCTCGAGCAGCTGCCCGGCAACCTCTTGGATGCCATCGACCAGATGCGCAGCGGCCAGTTCTACGTGCACCTGGACCACCGCGGCCTCGAGCCCTCGGTCAACCGCCTGGTGCTGGGGCTCATCGCCAGCTCGCTCTTCTTGGGCTCATCCCTGATGCTGGCCTTCGAGGTCCCGCCGCTCTTGCGCGCCACCTCGCTGCCCGGCGCGCTGGGGCTGGTGGTCAGCGTGCTGCTAGGCCTGCGCATCTTCCGCGCCATCGACAAGTCCGGCCATCTGGAGTAGGGACTCGTCGAACAACAAGATGCCCAACCGGGGGCGGGCTCAGCTCGCGCCGATTCCCAAGCGGCGTCGCAGATCCTCGATCGGCATCTGGTAGCCTAGCGATCGATGGTGTTCGAAGAAGCCCAGAGCATCGTTGATGGCTAGCATCGGCGCGTTGCTGGCGGCATTGTCGGTATGGATGAACTCCGCCTCGGGCAGCCGCTCCAGGATGCGCTGCAACATCAAGAGCTTGAGGGCCTTGCCGAGGCCCCGACCCTGGGCCGACTCGATCACGCCGGTATCCCATTGGTTGATGCGCCGCGGATCCTCCGGGTCGAAGGAGACGTTGGTGATGCCCAGGCAGCGCCCGGTATCGGCCTCGACGGCGACGTAGTTCCACATCGTCAAGCCGCTGCCGCGTAGGAAGTCCATCCAGGCATGGAAACGCTCGGGCGTGTAGCGCTCGGGCTCCAGCTCCAGGTCCTCCAAAGGCATCAAGTTCTCGATCTCCTCGACCATCCGGCAGAAGTCCGCCAAATCGAAGCCGGTGTCGGGCGAGGGCAAGGCGTCGAGTTCGAAGAAGAGCATGCGATGATCGTCGCCGACACGGTCCATCCGGGCTTCGGTCTGGGCATCGATGTCGGCCCGGTCGAGCGCGGAGAGGTAGAGCCGATTCTTGCGTCCCACGATGGCCGGCTTCAGCCCCCAGCCCGCCTCGACCCGCTCCCTGAGCGCCTTCCCGACCGCATCGTGCGGCAAGATCGAGAAGCCGGCCTGCTGCAGCGGATGGTGCGACAGGGATTCGATGGCGGCGGCGACCAGACGCCGGCCGATGCCCCGCCGGCGATGCTCGGGCAGCACGTAGGGCTCGAGCCAGAGCACCTGCGGGTTGTCCTCGTAGTCCACCCCGGCCTCGTCGAAGCCCAAGAGTTGCCCGTCGGCCTCGGCCAGGACGTAGCGCGGCTCGTAGGCGGCCGGCGGCGGCGCCGTGATCTCGCGCATCTGCTGCTCGAGGCGCGGCAGCGGGTCGTCGGGGAAGCGCTCGGCCGCGCGGGCCAGGTAGAGGCGAGCCAGGGGCTCGACCCGGGCGGCGGGCAGCGCATCGCGGGAGAGGACGTGGATCTGGACGGAGGATGCGGCATCGGCGGGACGGGACATGGGCGGTCACTCGCGGGCGAGGTTGGGCGGGGTGGAGTGAAGCACTGGAGCGAGCTGCTTGACAGACTAGAACAGATGTTCTAGATTGATGAACACGGGTTTCGCCGCTGGAAGATCTGGAGCAAGAGCCTTGAACGCGACCCTATTGTACCCCACCTCGCCGCGCCGAAGCTGGCACGGCATCGCCCTCCTCCTCGCCCTCGCGGCCGGCGGCGCCTGGCTGCTGAGCCTGCAGACCGGCGCGCGCGCGGCCGGCGGCAGCCCTGACTTCGTCACCCTGGCCCGGGCGCGCACGGTCCAGGCCATCCCGCTGCACGCCGCGCCGGGCGGAGGAAGCGTCCTGGGCCAGGTCCCGGCCGACGTGGAGCTGAGCATCGGCGGCAGCCTGCGCTACCGTGCAGGCTTGATGCCGGCCGAGGCGCTCTGGGTGCTGGCCCCGATCGAGGAGGGCGCGCCGCGCTACGGCTTCCTGCCGGCGGATGCCGTCCTCGTCACCGCCGGCCAGCCCCGCCCGCTCGAGCTCGCGGGCATCCCGATCGCGAGCTTGCTGGCGCCCGGCGACGGTCAAGCCGCCGTCGGCAGCGCACAAGCCGAACTCTCCGGTGCGGACTCGGGCGTCGAGAGCAGTGGGACCGACGAAGGCCCACTGTCGACGGCTGCTGTCGCGGCCCCCGCCGTGCTGGCCGGCGACCTGGGCATCGCCTGGATGCCGGAGAGCGTCACCCGCTGGTCGGGCCTTCTGCTTGCGGCCGCCGAGCGGCACGCGGTCGACCCGCAGCTCCTGGCCATCATCACCCTGGTCGAGTCCGGCGGCAACCCCGGCGCGCGCAGCTCGGCCGGCGCGCTGGGCCTGATGCAGGTCATGCCGACCACGGCCAGCGGCATCGCCGCGGCCCGCGGGATCGACTGGACGGGCTCGGATGCCTTGCTGGAGCCCGAGACGGCTATCGACTTCGGCGCCTGGTACATCTCCCGGCAATTGGCCAGCTTCGGCCTGGGCCAGGATCCCGACTGGCAGGCCTCGGTCGAACGGGCCGCGGCCGCCTACAACGGCGGACCGGGCACGCTGACCCGACACTTGGCCGGCGCGGCCTTGCCGGCCGAGACCTCGCGCTACCAGCGCTGGGTGGGCGGCATGTGGCGCGAGCGGGGCGCTGCCGACTCACCCACCTATCTGGCTTGGTGGGATGCCGGTGGCGGTCGCATGGTCGAGGCGGCGATGGCGCGCTGAACGGCGCGCTGAACGACGGCCGGCCTCGCGCGTTTGCCGGCGACAGGGCGAACGGATAGGGTTCCCGCGGACGACGATTCCCCTGCGTCCCTCGCCACCATCGCATCGGCGGTCGAGCGGGCCCGGACCTCGCTTCCGCCGTCAGGAGCTAGCGCGTGCTGGACTTCACATCGCTCGATCGGCTGGACTTCGACGGCCGGCGCTCGCCCGTGATCGGCCGGCGCGGCATGGTCGCCACCAGCCAGCCGCTGGCGGTGGCTGCCGGGCTCGAGATCCTGGATGCCGGGGGCAACGCCGCCGACGCGGCCGTGGCCACGGCCGCCGCGCTGAACGTGACCGAGCCCACCTCCACCGGCATCGGTGGCGATGCCTTCGCGCTCTACTACGAGGCCGCGTCGGGGCGGGTCAGCGCGCTCAACGGCTCGGGGCGCGCGCCGGCCGCCTTGACGATCGAGCGGCTGGCGGGCGAGGGGATCGAGGGCGAGATCCCGCGATTCCACGCCCACAGCGTGACCGTTCCCGGGGCTTGCGCTGCCTGGTGCGACCTAGCCGGGCGCCACGGCCGGTTGCCGCTGGACCGGCTCCTGGCGCCGGCCATCCGCCTGGCCGAGGACGGCTTCCCGGTGGCACCGGTCACGGCCCACTTCTGGGCCCGGGGTGCGGTACGGCAACTGGCCGGAGCGCCCAACGGTCACGAGCTGACCATCGAGAGGGGGGCACCACGTCCCGGCGAGGTCTTCCGCAACCCGGGGCTGGCCCGAACGCTGCGGGCGGTGGCCGAGGGCGGCGCGCGGGCCTTCTACCAGGGTCCGATCGCCGAGGCCATCGCGGCCGTCGTCACCGAGGCCGGCGGCTGCATGACGGTCGAGGATCTCGCCGAGCACCGATCCGAATGGGTCGAGCCGATCTCGACCCGCTATCGCGGCCACCGCGTCTGGGAATGTCCGCCCAACGGGCAAGGGCTGGCGGCCCTGCTGGCGCTGAGCATCCTGGAGGGCTTCGAGCCGGCGGAGATGCCGGCCGGCTCGGCCCAGCGCTTGCACCTGCAGATCGAAGCGCTGCGCCTGGCCTTCGCCGACACGCGCTGGTTCGCCGCCGACCCGAGAACCGATCCGGCCCCGCTCGAGGCGCTGCTCTCCTCGGACTACGCGGCCGAGCGACGGGCGCGCATCGACCCGGACCGCGCGACGCTCGATGCCCGGCGCGGCGCGCCGGTGGCCGGATCGGACACGGTCTACCTGAGCGTGGTCGACGAGGCGGGCAACGCCTGCTCCTTGATCAACAGCAACTACATGGGCTTCGGCACCGGCATCGTGCCGGCCGGTTGGGGCTTCTCCTTGCAGAATCGCGGTCACGGTTTCGACCTGGACGCCAGCCACCCCAACGCCCTGTCGCCGGGCAAGCGGCCCTACCACACCATCATCCCCGGCCTGATCACCCGCGATCGGGATGGCGAGGCCCAGGGTGGTCGGCTCTGGGCCTGCTTCGGGGTGATGGGGGGCTTCATGCAGCCCCAGGGCCACGTTCAGGTGGCCGTCGGGCTGATCGATGATGCCCTGGATCCGCAGGCGGCCCTCGATCGGCCGCGCTTCTGCATCACGGATGGCCGGGCCGGCGGCCGGGTGGCGCTGGAGGAGGGCATCCCCTGGGCGGTCGCGGCCGATCTGGCCTCGCGCGGCCATCCGGTGGTCCCGACCCGTGGCTTCGGCCGGGCCGTCTTCGGCCGGGGGCAGATCATCCTTCGTGATCCGGAGGGCGGCGCGCTCTGGGGTGGCAGCGATCCGCGCGCCGACGGCTGCGCGATGGCGCGCTGAACCACCGATCGCGCCCCGACGTCCATCTCCTGGAATCGACGGCGGTCGGCGATCCAGCGAGACTTCGGGTCAGATCTCGTCTTCTAGGGCAAAGAGCTGACGGATGCGGCCCAGGATCTCGTCGCGTACGCTGCGCGGCTCGGGCATCCGTGCATCGTCCTCGGCCAGGCGCGCGCTCTGCTCCATCTCGCGCGCGGCCAGGATCTCGCTGATGCGTCCGGCGATCTCCGGATCGCCCAAGAGCACCTCGCCGAAGGCCTCTTGGTCGACCACGATGGCCTCCAGCTCCGTCTCGGCCACGACCGTCGCTGTCCGCGGCGCGCCGGTGCACAGGCTCATCTCGCCCAAGATGTCGCCTTCGCCGCGGCGCGCGACGGTCACCGGCTGACCGTCGGCACCCTCGACCTCGACCCGCGCCTGGCCGCCGCAGATCACGAAGAGCGAGTTGCCCGGGTCGCCCTGGTGCATCAGGAGCTCGCTGCTGGCGAAGCGCTGCCAGCGGGCGCGCTCGGCGAGCTGTTCGATCTGGGCTTGGTCCAGCGGCGCCAGGAGGGGCAGGGGCCGCAGGGCGTCCAGCACGCGGGCGCGGCGGGCCTCGGCCTCGCGCTGGCCGGCATCCTCGGGTACCTGCCGCAAATTGACGTCGCGGATGGGGAAGGGGATGGTCATGCCGGCCCGTCGCAGCCCGTACCACAGGCGCGTCATCACCGCGTCCTCCAGCTCGCGCAGGGCGCCGTAGTCCGAGATCCAGAAGCGGATGCGGTAGGTCACGGCAAAGTCGTCGTAGCTGGTGGTGAAGATGCGCGGTGCCGGCGTCGGCCGCAGACCGGGCACCGAGGCGACCGTCTCCTGCAGCACCGCCTTGACCTGCTCGGGCGGATGGGGGTAGGCCACGCCGATGTAGGCGTCCACGCCCTGCAGGCGCGCCGGCCGGCTGAAGTTGATGATGTCGTCGGCCGAGACCTTGCCGTTGGTCAAGACCACGTGGTGGTTGAGCCGGGTGCGCAGGGTCACCGTGCGCCAGTTCATCTGCGTCACCCGCCCCTCGTGGCCGCCCACCTGGACCCAGTCGCCCAGCGACATGGGGCTCTCGATCTGCAGGACGATGCCGGCCACCATGCTGCGCAAGACGTCCTGCAGGGCCAGGCCGACCACCGCCGAGACGACGGTCGAGGAGACGATCAAGGTGCTCAGGGGCAGGTTGAAGACTTGGTTGACGACCAGGAGGCCGGCCAGCGCCAGGGCTACGACGTTGAAGACGTTGATCAGCAGGCGTGGCACCGGTCGATCGCGCAAGCGCGACAGTATGCTCTCCCAAAGAAGGAGGTCGAGCACCTGCAAGGCGGCATGGATGGCCAAGAGCAGCCAGGTGGCGGTGAGGAGCTGTGCGCCAAGATGATCGGCGAGTTCGACGATCGAGTTGCCAGCCAGGAGTGTGTGCCCCAGCAGTAGCGAGGAGACGAATGCCACTTCGGCCAGCCAGAGCGAGAAGAGGGTCCGGCGCCACTGCCGGCCTCCCCGCAAGGGCCAGATCAAGAAGCTGATGGCCAGGCCGAGCGCCAGGGCCATGGGCAGGGCGGTCGTCCAGTCGGCGTGCAGAAGGGCGATGAGTTGGCTGCGGTCCATGGGGCCCATTGTAACCCCGTCCCCGCTCGCGATGCCATGCCGGCGCGCGCCGGCGTTGCGACCCGCCATCGGCCTCTGCTAAGCTGGTGCACCTCGCCTCGGCGCATGCGGACGGGATCCCCTACCTTGCTCTCACTCTTCCTCCAAAGCGCGGGACGCTACCTGCGGTGGATCGGCCGGAGCCTGGCCCCGCCGCGGGCCGGCTTCGCTCGGCGATCGCTGCGGCGGCTGGCGCTGATGCTCGTCTTCCTGCCGGCCTTCGGCCTCCTGCAGCTGGTGCATTGGCTGGCCTTCCTGCTCGACGAGATCCTCTACCCGGACTACCGGCAGGTCGAGATCCGCGATCCGGTCTTCGTCATCGGCGTGCCGCGCAGCGGGACGACGCACCTGCACCGGGTCCTGGCCGAGGATCCGGCGCATTCCACCTTTGCCACCTGGGAATGCCTGCTGGCGCCCTCCATCGTCCAACGCAAGATCCTCCTGGCCTTGGCCGGGCTGGACCGACGCCTCGGCGGCCCCGGCGCCGCCCTGCTGGGCTACATCGAGCGCCATGCCTTGGGGGGCCTCGAGGGCGTGCACGCGACCAGCTTGACGGCGCCCGAGGAGGACTACCTGGCGATGATGCCGGCCCTGGCAGCCTTCATCTTGGTGCTACCCTTCCCGGACGCGCCCTCGATCTGGCGTCTGGGGCGCTTCGATCGCGGGATGCCGGCGGAGGATCGCCAGCGACTCCTGGGCTTCTATCGCGCCTGTCTGCAGAAGCACCTCTACGTGCACGGCACGGACAAGCGCATCCTGAGCAAGAATGCCTCCTTTGCGCCCTGGGCCGAGGGCCTGCGCCAGACCTTTCCCGATGCCCGCATCCTGGGCTGCCTGCGCGATCCGCGCCGGGCGCTGCCCTCGCAGCTCAGCGCCATCGAGCCCGGGATGGATCTCTTCGACAACGATGGCCGCGACGGGCGCTTCCGCGACCGCATGAGCCGGCAGCTGCGCTTCTACTACCGCCATCTGCTGCGGACCCTGCCGGCCTCGCCGGCCAACCGCCACGTGCTGGTCAATATGCCCCAGCTGACCCGGGATCTGGCTTCGACGGTGAAGCGCGCCTACGCGCGCCTGGAATTGCCCATGCCCGCCCGCTTCGCCGCCCGGCTGGAGGAACTGGACGCCGAGGCACGGGCCTATCGCAGCCGCCATCACTACCAGTTGGCCGATTACGGTCTCGACGATGCGGCCATCGAGCGGCGCTTTGCCGAGGTCTACGCCGCCTACGACTTCGATCGTAGCCGACTTCGAGCGCGCCCCGAACCGGCGTCCGCCGGCCCTTCCTCGACAGTGGATCGCACAGCTCGCGGACGAGGTCGGTCCGGAGCCCGCACCGCCCGTGCGAGCGGTCCGGCATGATCCTGCCGCCGCGCGACTTCGAACACGACCATCGCCTGCCGGCATCGGAGGCCGCGCGCCTGCGGGTGGTCGTGGTGGCCGACGTGGTGCCCGAGCGCAACGGCGTCGGCGCCTACTACCGCGACCTGATGGCCCAACTGGGACGTCGGGTGGAGCGGGCGGAGATGATCGCACCCGAGATGGACGATGGCCGCTGGCAGCTCGGCCCCGGCTGGCCCATGCCGGGCGATCCGACCCAATCCTTGGCACTGCCGGCCGCGAGGCGCATCCGCCGCCATCTGCATCAGCTGCAGCCCACGGCCGTCGTGGTGCCCACGCCGGGGCCCTTCGGTTTCTTGGGCGCGCACCTGGCCGGCCGCCAGGGCGCGCGCCTCCTGGTGGGTTTCCACACCCACCTGGGCCACCTGACCGACCTCTACTGGAAGGCGGCCGCGGCCCGGCTGGCCCGGGTCGGACAGTGGTGGCTCGACCGCTCCCACCACCACCTCTTCGACCGCGCCGATCTGGTCCTGGCCAACTCCAGCGAGATGGTCGACATCGCGCGCGGTCTGGGCGCGCCGCATGCCCGGCTGATGGGCACGCCCATCCCGGCCGCCTTCCTGGCCGAGCCCACCAAGACGCTGGACGGCCCGCTGCGGCGGGTGCTCTTCGCCGGCCGGCTTGCGCCCGAGAAGAATCTGGAGGCCATCCTGGAAGCGGCCGAGGCGGCCCCGGAGCTCGACTTCGAAATCGCCGGCGAGGGTCCCCAACGAGACCTGATCGAGGAGGCCGCCGCTCGCCTGCCCAACCTTCACTACCGCGGTTGGCTGGAGCGCGAGGCGGTGATGGAGATCCTGGACGCCTGCGACGTCTTGGTCCTGCCCTCCAAGATCGAGTCCTTCGGCACCATCGCCCTGGAGGCCATGGCCCGCGGCCGGCTGGTCCTGGTCAGCACCCATTGCGGCATCCTCGACTGGCCGGCACTGCGCCCGGGCCTGCACGCCATCGGCCCGGAGGAGCGCCTGGCCGAGGCCCTGCGCCGCCTGGCCGCCCTGCCGCTCGAGCAGCGCCAGGGCAGCGCCGATCGCGCCCGCAAGGCGGCCGCGGCGCTCAACGAATGGACCCTGGACCACTGGCTGGGCCTGCTCAGCGGCCAGGAGCTGCCGGCCGATGCGGATGCCGGCGAGCGAGCGCCCGCGATGACGACCGGTGGCACCGACGTTTCCGACGCTCGGGACGCGAGCGGTGCCCAGTCCCGACCCTCCGAGGTCGATCCCGCCGGACCGGACCGCCCGCAGCCCCGCAGCGTCTGATCCCGCTGCCGGCTCCGGTGTCCACGGACGACGACCGATCATGACCGAACCTGCGCGCCGTCAGCCAGCCCTGGCCGCCATCCACGACGTGATGCCCAGCACCCTCGAGGCGGTGGCCGAGGTCCTGGGCTTCCTCGAGCAGCGCGGCGTGCATCCGGTCACCCTGCTGGTGGTGCCGGGCGCCGAATGGTCGCCGGCCGGCCTTGACCGCCTGCGCCGCTGGCAGGCCCGCGGCCACGAGTTGGCCGGCCACGGCTGGCATCACCGCGTCCAGCGCTACGGCAGCCTCTACCACCGCCTGCACGCCGCCCTGGTCTCGCGCGACGTGGCCGAGCACCTGGCCCTGGACGCCGATGGCATCGCCGACCTCTTGACCCGCAACCACGCCTGGTTCGCCGACCAGAACCTACCCGCCCCCAGCCTCTACGTCCCCCCGGCCTGGGCCATGGGCCCCATCCCGCGCAAGCGCCTGCGCCAGCTCCCCTTCGCCCGCTACGAGAGCACGGCCGGCGTCTACGACGCCCCCACCGACCGCTTCCACCCCCTCCCCCTGGTCGGCTACGAGGCCGACACGCCCATGCGCGTCCCTCCGCTATCGGCCTGGAACGCCCTCAACCTCCGACTGGCCTTACCGAGCCGGCCGCTGCGCCTCTCCATCCACCCCCACGATTTGCGCTACCCGATGGCCGGCGCGCTGGCTAGGCTGCTGGAGGGGGACTGGCGGTGGTTGCGGTATAGAGACCTTGCAAGGGACCCGATGTGAGCCTGCGCGACGCGAAAAGGATCGGTTTGCCCACCCCCACCACCGCTCTAGAATGACCGGCGCATGAGCACCTGCGCCGACTGTCATTTCGAGAACCCCGAGGGGGCGCGTTTCTGCGCCGGCTGCGGCCAGAAGCTGCCAGCCCGTTGTAGCGCCTGCGGTGCCGAGCAGCTGCCCGGCGGTCGCTTTTGCGCACAGTGCGGGCAGCCGGTCGAAGGCTCGGATGCCTCACCTGCGACTCCACCACCCCCGGACTCCGAGTCGAAGCCGCCACAGTGCACCGATACGCGGACGTCGAAGCCCCGAGATCCAGTCTCACGGTCCTCGACCTCGACGTCGCCGCCACGCCCGACATCTACCGCCACGCCCAGCGCCGAACGCCGGCACGTGACCATCCTCTTCGCCGACATCGTCGGCTCGACCTCCTTGGGCGAGCAGATCGACCCGGAGGACCTGGCCGAGATCGTCAACGGGGCGATGGGCGTGATGACGGCCGCGGTGGCCGAGGCCGGCGGGCACGTGGCGCGGCTGATGGGCGATGGCATGCTGGCCTTCTTCGGTGCGCCGGTGGCCCACGAAGACGATCCGCTGCGCGCGGTTCGGGCCGGGCTGCGCATCCAGCGCGGGCTGGGCGACTACGGCAAGGCGGTGGCCGAGCGCGGCGGGCCGGCGGTGCAGGCGCGGGTGGGCATCAACAGCGGGTTGGTGCTGGCGGGGCAGATCGGCGGCGAAGTCTACAGCGAGTACACCACCACCGGCGACGCGGTCAACTTGGCCGCCCGGCTTGAGGGCGCGGCACCGCCCGGCCAGGTCGTGCTCAGCCAGGAGACGGCACGGCTGGTGCGCGGCGCGGTGGCGTTGGAACCCTTCGGCCCGCTGCAGCTCAAGGGCAAGGCCGAGCCGGTGCCGGCCTTCCTGGTCACAGGGCCGCCGCCGGCCGTCGGGGTCAGCGTGCGCGGGACCCACGGCGTCGACACGCCCTTGGTCGGCCGGGCCGGTGAGCGGGCGCGGCTGATGCAGGCCTTCGAGGACGCCATCGAGTCGCGCGCCCTGGGCTGGATCACCCTCACCGGCGATGCCGGCGTGGGCAAGAGCCGCCTGCTGGCCACCTTCTTGAGCGACGCCGCCGGCTCCGACATCGAGGCCGATCTGGCTCGCGGCCGCTGCGTCGAGCAGATCAGCGATGCCTACGAGCTGGTGCGCAGCCTGCTGACCGACCGCTACGGCATCGAGGCCGAGACCGGCACCGAGGAGGCCCGCGAGCAGCTGACCAGCGGCCTGGCGGCCGACCTGGCTGGCACCGCCCGCGTGGATGCCACCCGCGCCTCGCGCGACCTGGCCCGCCTGATCTTCCCCGAAGCCGAGACCGGCGAGGACCCGCGCGGCCTGGCCGAGCGCGCCATGGCCGCGCTGGCCGCCCTGGTTGCGGCCTGGGCCGCTCGCAAGCCGCTGATCCTGGCCCTGGAGGACCTCCACTGGGCAGACGACAGCTCCTTGGACGCCCTGGCCCGCATGGCCGAGGCCCTGGCCGAGGCGCCGGCCTTCATCCTGGCCAACGCCCGCCCCGTGCTCTTCGCCCGCCGGCCGCATTGGGGCGAGGGCGAACGCGGCCACGTCCGCCTGGACCTGCGACCCCTGAGCAGCGCCGCCGTGGCCCGCCTGGTCCGCGCCATCCTCCAGGACGAGGACCTGCCCGAGCCCTTGCTGCGCTTCGTCTCCGATCGCAGCGAGGGCAACGCCTACTACATCGAGGAGCTGGTGGGCATGCTCCAGGATCGCGGCCTGCTCCAGCGCGACGAATCCGGCTGGCAGCTCGACCTGGCAGGCGTCGAGGAGGGCCGCGTGCCCACGACCCTCCAGGGAATGCTCCAGGCTCGCCTGGACAGTCTGGACCCACCGGCCCGCGGCCTCCTCCAGCGCGCCAGCGTCCTGGGTCGCAACTTCTGGACCGGCGCCCTGGCCGCCATGGGCGCCACCGACCCGGACCCACTCGAGGCCCTCCGCGCCCAGGGCCTGGTCCTGGCCCGTGAACGCTCCAGCATCGCCGGCGAGCGCGAGTACGTCTTCAAGCACGCCCTCCTGCGCGACGCGGCCTACGGTTCCCTCCTCAAGCGCGACCGCCCCGGCCTCCACGCTACCGCCGCCGACTGGCTGGCAGGCCGCGCCGGCCAACACTACGCCGAGCTGGCCGGCCAGATCGCCCGCCACGCCGAGCTGGCCGGCCGCGCCGCCGAGGCCGCCCGCCACTACCAAGCCGCCGCCGAACGCGCCCGCACGACCTACGCCAACGCCGAGGCCGCCGCCCTCTTCCAAAAGGCCCACGACCTCTGGCCAAGCGACGACCCGGCCGGCCGCTTCGACTGCCTCAAGGGCGCCGAACAAGCCCTGGACATGCTCGGCCGGCGCGACGAGCAGCGTGCTTGTCTGGAGCAGATGTCCGAATGCGCTGAGGCCCTCGATGACCTGGCCCGCAGCCATGTGCATTTTCGGCGTTCATGGCTCGCCCTGCGCACCGGTGATCCGGCTGCTGCCGAAGCCGAGGCGCGCCAAGCCTTCAGCTTGGCCGGTGAAGATCGTACAGCACAAGCTGATGCCCTCGTCAATCTGGGAAACGCGCTAAAGAACCAGAAGAAAAATGAAGCTGGACTGGTAGCATTTCAGAGAGCGTTGACATGTCTAGAGGAGATTGGTGATGAGCGCGCCATGGCAAGGACCTTACTCGGGCTAGCTACTTGTCATACGAATATCGGTAACGGTCAAGAAGCCCGTGAAGGCTATGAGCGCGCACTGGGTATATTCAAACAGCTTGATGACCTTGGACTTCAAGCTAAGACGCTTACGAACCATGCAATCGCCATTGCGATGCGAGGGGATCTCGATAATGCGGCTCCTCGATTCGATGAGGCGCTAGCATTGTATCGTGCTGCTGGCGATCGAGTAGGTGAAGGCATCGCACTGCACAACCTGGGCTATCTAGCAGCAGAAGTCGATAACCTTGCCCTTGCTGAGTCGCGACTCCGCACTGCACTAGCAATCTTCCGCCGAGTGGCCAGCACGAGCGACGAGCAACGCGTATTGACTGATCTCGCCGACGTTCTCCGGCGTGCCGGGCGTGAGCAAGAAGCGGAGTCGCTCACCCCTACTCAACCCTGAACATGGTTGCAGTTAGACGCCGCGTGGGGCATCTACGGTCTCTGCTGATAGAGACGAGGGATGTATAGGATCCTCGGATCGCCAGGTGGCGGAGCGTCCGGGTCGATGGTCACCGACACAGTTTCCATCGCGACATTGCAGAATCCGTCCGCGAGCTCCACGCGCAAGTCCATGTCACCAGTGAGGCCGGGCGGAAGTGCTCGATCGGCCGGCGCGATCCGGATCTGACCGCTCTCGGCATCGTAGGTCGCCGGCACGGGCAGGGCGCCCAACGTGACCGTCAAGCCACTCGAGGCTTGGATTCCTGACAGCGGATCATCCGCATCCGCCAGCACGCCGGGTAGGGCGGAGAGTCGCACCCCCGGAGCGATTCTGAGGTCGAGCTCCGGCGCAGTTGTATCGAAGCCGACCGTATAGATCGTGATCGCCGAGCTCGCCTGCAGCTGGCTCTGGACCACGAAGCCAGTTGACTCGATCTGAATTGGGCCGCTTGAAGTAAAGGTGCTGGCACCGACTGGTGGAGCATTCGTCGAGATTCCCGGCATGGGAATCCAGCAGGCCTCGTCCTGTCGCCACCCCGCGATCACCGCCCCCTCCGGGTCCGCCCGGCAGGCGCTGGCCGGCCGGCCCGCGTCGTAGGCCGCCACCGGCGCCACGATCTCCAGCTCGCCGCCCAGCGATTCGCCGGCTGGCGCGTGGAGCTCGTAGATGCCGCCGCCGCGGGCCAGGTTTTCCTGCCAGGCGTACTGGCCCTCGCGCAGCTCGCTGGTGGGCGCCGCGGCGAAGGCGGCGCCGAAGGCTTCGCTCTCACCCTGGTCCGGCTGGTTCGACGCTGGCCCATCCCAGCGCAGGTGCAGGAGATCGGCCAGGGTACCCCCTCCCGGCAGGCGGCGCAGCAGGCCGCCGATGCCGTCGGCGCCAACACCGGAGAGGTCCAGGATGGTGCCGCCCGGCAGCGGCGCCGGCTGGGCGACGGCCATCGCCAGCTGGGGATACCAGCGGACGGCATGCGGCTGGCCGAAGCGATCGACGGCCACCACGGTCAGGCTCTTGCTGCGCAGGCCGGCCTGCAGGGCCGAGGCGAAGGGCACGTCGACCACGAAGATGCCCTGGCCGTCGGTCTCGAAGCGGGCGTCGAGGTCGGTGAAGCGGACCTCGGCGCCGGCCACGCGCCGGCCGTCCTCGTCCAGCAGGCGGTAGGCCCGCTCGATGATGCGCTGCTGGCCGCGCAGCACGCGCGGGACGCGGGGCGGGATCGAGACCAGGCTCCAGTCCGAATCCGGATCGAGCGATCGGATGGCGCTCAGGCGCGAGGTATTGCCCTCCGCATCGGTAACGGTGGCCGACAGATGGACTTCCTGCAGGAGCAGCAGGATGGGCAGGTTGGCCAGGGCCCAGGTGCCCGAAGCCTCCGCCACGCTGCCCCGCCCCAGCGGGCGCGCGGCCTCGTTGGTCGGGTCGGCGAAGAGCTCGACAACGCAGCCGGCACAGCCCCGGCCGCCGGCCATGCCGCCGGCCAGATCGACCCATTCGATGACCGGCGGATCGAGCTGCGGTCCCTCCGGCTGCACCATGATCGCCGCACCGCCGTTGTCGGTGATGCGGTTGCTCCGCAAGCTGTTGGAGCCCGTTAGGGTCTGCGACAGGCGGATGCCGTCGCGCTGGTTGTCGTGGATGTGGTTTCCACGGACGCTGTTACCGGTCGCGCCGCGCTCGATCAGGATGCCGCTGCCGTAGTTCCGGCGGATGGTGTTGGCCAGGTCCGCGGGCACCTGCGCATCCGGCGCGTCGGGCGGGCCGCCGATCCAGGTGCCGGTGGCGCCGGACAGCAGCTGGATGCCCTGCAGGTTGGCCCGATCCACGGAGGCCTCGCGGCTGTCCGCGCCGATCCTGTTGCCCATCACGCGGTTGTCGGCGCTGTCGCCGATCCGCAGGCCGACCAGGTTGCCCTGGATCAGATTGCCCGCGCCGACCGGCTGGCCATCGCGATCCAGGCGCTTGCCGATGACGTTGGACGCGGCGCCCTCGTCGATGTCGATGCCGATGGCCCTGCGCGAGAAGGGGCCGCTCGTGCCGTCCACGTCGACGCCGATGCGGTTGCCGTCGACGCGGTTGGCGCTGGCCCGACTGCCGGCGATGCGGATCTGGGCCTGGCGGTTGCCCCAGATGGCGTTGCATTCCTCGGCATCGCGGTCGCCATCGGCATCCGTTCCGACCCAGCCGTCGCCACCCCGCAGCTCCAGGCCGATCTCGAAGCCGTGGATGCGCATGCCCTGCACCACCTGGCCCTGGCCGGCCAGCACCAGGCCGCTGCCGAAGCCCTCTCCTTCGATCTCCTGCCCGGCTGCGCATCGATCCGCTGGCGGGTCCTGGCGTGGAGCGAAGCGCTCGAGGCCGCTGCGATCCAGTGCCGCGGCAAGCCCGCGCTCGGCGTTGCCCTCGATGCGGACCCCGTCGCGCGCCAGCTCGGGAATCGGACGCGAGGCCGAGACCAGGATGGCCTCGCTCAGCGCGAAGTCGATGACGATGGGCCGGCCCGTCATGTCGGTATTGGCCTCCTCGATGGCCGCGTGCAGCGTGCAGCCGCCAGCCGCCGTGCGACAGAGACCATCGTCCGGTTCCTCGTCCGAGGCGTCGCCGGCATCGTCGACCGTGATCCGACGGAGCTGCGCGCCGGTCGTCGTCGGGCTCGGCGAAGCCGTCGGGCGGCCCGGATCCTCGGTGGGCGTCGCGCTGGGTGGCTCGTCCGTGGCGGTGGCCGTCGCGCTTTCGGTCGCGGTGGCCGTCGGGCTGGCCGTGGCGGTGGGCGTGGCTGTCACATCGGGCGTCGGCGTGAAGGGCTGGGCCGCCGGGCAGACCACCGGGTCCTCCGGTTCCTCCGGCGGCGGCGGTGCCATGTTCTCGTAGCCGGGCGAGCTGCAGGCCTGGCCGAAGTCCTTCGGCCCGTTGTCGGTATCGACGCCGTCGGGCAGGCGCGCCAGGCTCAGGTGGGCGATCTCCTTCTCGTCGCCCGGCGAGACCGGTCCCTCCTGCGACCAGCCGCCGCCGGTGGGCGGCCCGCCCTGGACGACGCCATCGTAGGCCAGGCTGTCGACCAGGATCTCGTCACCCTCGTCGTCGCTGGGGTCCCGCAAGATGGCCACCGCGTTGTAGGGCGACTGGCTGAGGAAGCCGTCCTGCCAGACATCGCTGCTCGGGCCGATGGGCAGATCGCAATTGGGCACGCGGGGCGCCGGCTGGCTGGGACTGCAGACCACGAAGTAGGCACCCGGCGCCAGCTGGCGATCGGGCAAGGCGATATTGCGGTACACGCGGCTGCTGGACTCGATGCCCAGGAGCTTGTGATCGCCCAAGTCGATGGGCGTCTGGCCGATGTTGCGCAGCTCCACGAACTCGGCCTGGTCGGCCGTGCCCGGCTGCGTGTAGTCGATCTCGTTGATGATCAAACCGCGCACCGTCTCGCCCGGTTGGCAATCGCCAGCCGGCTCCAGGTTCTCGCGCCCCGGAGAGATGCAGCGCGGCGAGAGGTCCTGCTCGTTCACATCTCCGTCCAAGCCGTCAGGAAGGCGCGAGATGCCCAAATGCGCGACGTTGTTGGTGTCGCCGGGCGAGACGCCCCGGAGCTCGGTCCAGCTGCCGCCGGTCAGCGGGCCACCGGGTACGTTGCCGTCGTAGCTCACCGAGTCGACCAAGAGATCCAGGCTGCTCTGGCTGCCGGCCTTGACCAAGGCCACCGCAGCCGGCCCTTCCAGGCTCATGAAGTCGCGCCAGATATCGACATGGGGCTCGATCACCGCGAAGTCGCAGTTGGGCACCCGATCGGTCAGGCCGCAGACCACGAAGTAGCCGCCGGGCGCCAGCAGCCGCGTCGGCAGCTCGACCCGCCGATAGACCTCGCCCTGGCTGTCGATGCCCAGCAGCGCGTAGCGGCCCAATTCCAGCGGGCGATCGCCGCGATTGAAGAGCTCGACGAACTCCGCGTCGTCCACCTCGCGCTGCTGCAGGTAGTCGATCTCGTTGACCACCAGGTCCAGCAGCTCGCGCGGCTCGCCGCAGCCGGCCGCCCGGCTGCCGTTGGCCGCGCCGGGGGTGATGCAGCGCCGCTGCAGATCGGAAGCGTTGTCGTCGCTGTCCTCCCCGTCCGGCACGCGTGAGATGCCCAGGTAGGGCTGGCCCGGATCGTCCGCCGGATCGACCCCGCGGCCCTCGGTCCAGCTGCCGCCGCCGAGCGGGCCGCCCGCCACGTCGCCCTCGTAGCTCACCGAATCGACCAGCTCCTCGGTCTGCCGGCCGGCCACCTGCACCACCAGCGCCACCGCATTGGGTGCGATGGCGGACTCGTCATCTTGCAGCAGTCCCATGCGCACGGCAACCGCCTGGTCGCAGTTGGGCACCTCGCCCAGCTGGCCGCAGACCACGTAATGCTCGCCGGGCTGAAGCGCGGTGTCGAGCAAGGGGATGCGCCGGTAGATCTCGCCGGCCCGGTCCACGCCCAAGAGCGTGTGCTGGCCCAGCTCGACCGGCTCCTTGCCGCGGTTGAAGATCTCGACGAACTCGGCCGTGTCGCCGCCGGACTGGATGTAGTCGATCTCGTTGATGACCAAGTCCGGGCTGCCGGCGCGCTGGCCGGCCGGCGCGGCCCAGGTCGGGCCGGCCAAGAGACAGGAGACGAGGAGGGTCAGGACGGCGCCGCGGAGACATCGCTCGCGCGCGGCGAGCGCGGTGGCCTGCAGCATGGTGCACCCCTTGTAGGCGTGTGGAGTCCAGCGTTTGAAAGATTGCGGCCCGGGCAAGCACCCCTGTCCAGGCATCTATCGTAGTGGGACGCAAGGGCCGGATCAACCGACACGGACCGATCGCTCTCCGGGCTCTGACCGCTGCCTGACCGGATGCCCGGCGAGCCCGGCCCGCATCCCCGTCGTCCCGCGCGGTGGCCATCTATGGAACGGGTTGGGACCGCCGAACGTTCCGATCGTCCTCGCTGGCTTCGATGGGTGATCGCCGCGGCCCCACCGATCCTGCCCTGCGCTGGCGACCGAACGGCTGTTCCAGTATCCTTGCGCTCATGAGGCAGCCCGGCGACGCACACCAGAGCAGCGGACTCCAGGGCCTCCGATGGGTCCGGATGCCCGCCGCAGGCAGCCCGAGGTGGGCGCTCCTGCTCGCGCTGCCCATCGGGCTGCTCGGCCTCTTGGTCACCTGCCAGGGGCCGCTGTGGCCCTTGGGCACGAGCCTGGAGCCCGGCCAAGCCGAGCCGACGCCCGGCCGCGCCAGCTCGACCGCCAGCCCGGGCGCGCGCGAGACGGCCGGCGGCCTCGACCCGCTGCATCCCGAGGACCGCTTCCAGCTGGCCGAGGCGCGCGAACTGGCCGGCTGGACCGTCCAACTCTGGCAGCGGCTGCCGGGCGCCGATGGCGCCGCCGCCGGCTGGGGCGGCCTGGCCACCATCGAGGGTCCCGGCCCCAGCCCGCCGCCGGTGGCCGGCGCGATCGAGATCGATCCGCAGAGTGGTCGGGACCTGGACGGGGATGGCCGGCCCGAAGTCGTCATCCGCAGCTGGACCGGCGGCGCGCATTGCTGCGAGTCGATCCTGGCCCTGCGCCTGGGGCCGCAACGCGCCGAGCCCATCCTCCACACCCCGCCCTCCAACTGCCCCGCACAGTTCGAGGACCTGGATGGGGACGGACGGGCCGAGCTGCTCACCTGCGACGATGCCTTCGCCTACCGCTTCTGCGCCTTCGCCGCTTCGCCCCTGCCCCAGGTGGTCCTGCGCTTCGATCCCGGGCAGGGCGCCTACGTGCCGGCCACGCCCGACTTCGCTGATCGGCTCGAGCGGCCCGACGGCGATCCGCCCAGCTCGGGCCTCGAAGCGGACGCCCCCTACCTGCGCTGCGCCGCGCTGGCGCCGGCCCTCTTCGACCTCTACACCGGCCAGGACCAAGCCGGCTGGCAGGCCGTCGATGCGTTGGCCGCTCGGACCGATGCGCCCGGCCTGCGGTCGCAGATCGAGGAGATCCTCTCGGGAAGCAACTACTACCGCGCGCCGGGCGCGCCCGCCAAACCCGTCCTGGCCGTACGCTGAGCGTCGGGCCGGGGCTCCATCTCGCGCACCTCGACCTCGGCGGTGACCGATCGGCCGTCGACGAAGCACTCGAGGCCATGGCCGGCCACCAGGTCCAGGCGCACTGGATCGCCCGACTCCAGGCGGAAGGTATGCGGCGCCAGGCAGTCGATGAGCCGGCCCGAGGCCAGGCGCACCCGGTAGAGGTGGTGCATGCCCTGGAAGATCCGGCGGTGGACGCGGGCCTCGCCGGCCGGATCCGGCCGCAGGGCCAGATCGTCGGGTCGCAGCAGCAGCTCCACCTCGCTGCCTTCCGGCAGGGCCAGGGACTGGGGGACGATGCCGATCTCGGTCTCGAGCTCGCCGCCGCGCAGGCGGGCCGGCAGGAAGCCGGTATGGCCCATGAACTCGGCCACGAAACGCGTGCGCGGCCGGTGGTAGATGCGCTCCGGCGTGTCGACCTGCTCCAGATGCCCGCCGTTGAGCAGGGCGATGCGATCGCCGATGAAGAGCGCCTCGGCCTGGTCGTGGGTGACGAAGATGGCGGTGGAGCCGCTGCGCTTCAAGATCTCGCGCACCTCCTCGCGCACGGTGGTCCGCATGCGGGCGTCCAGGTTGCTGAAGGGTTCGTCCAAGAGGAGCAGCGCCGGCTCGGGCGCCAGGGCGCGGGCCAGGGCCACACGCTGCTGCTGGCCGCCGGAGAGCTCGTGCGGCATGCGTCCGCCCAAGGCGCCCAGGCCCACCAGAGCCAGCATCTCGGCCACCCGCCGCTCCCGCGCCTCGGCCGAATCGCGGCGCGGGAGCCCGAAGGCCACGTTCTCGGCCACGCTCAGGTGGGGGAAGAGGGCGTAGTGTTGGAAGACCATGCCGACGCGCCGATCTTCTGGCGGCAGGAAGCGCTCCGGGCTGGCCACTTGCCGGCCCTCGATCTCTACCCAGCCGGAATCAGGGCGCTCCAGGCCGGCGATCAGGCGCAGGGTGGTGGTCTTGCCGCAACCGCTGGGGCCCAGCAGGGCCAGAATCTCACCCGGCGCCACGTCCAGGCTCAGGTCGGTCAGGGCCGGCACCCGGCCGTAGCGCTTGCCCAGCCCGCGGCAGCGCAGGGCCGCGGGCTGGGCGGTGGCGGCTCCGTTCACGGATTCACCACCCGCCGTACTGCGCGGCCGGCTCACGTGCTGGGCTCGCGAAAGGTCAGGATGGCCATCGGCAGCGATGATAGCAGCACCAAGAGCAGGGCCGGCAGGGCCGCCCGGGCGAAGAAGGCCTCGGAGACCGCCGACCAGACCCGCATCGCCAGCGTCTCGAAGCCGATGGGGCTGAGGATGAGCGTGGCTGGCAGCTCCTTCATCGCGGTCAGGAAGACCAAGGCGGTACCGGCCGCGATGCCCGGCGTCACCAGGGGCAGGGTCACGGCGCGGAAGGCGGCCGCTGGGCGACGGCCCAGGGTCCGCGCCGCCTCCTCCAGGCTGGGCTGCACCTGCAAGAGCGAAGCGCGCAGGGCCGCGACGGCCTGGGGCAAGAAGAGGATGACGTAGGCCACCACCAAGAGCGGCAGGGTCTGGTAGAGCGGCCGCGCGTAGCGGACGCCGAAGAAGACCAGACCCAGGGCCACCACGATGCCCGGCAGGGCGTAGCCGGTCCAGGCCAGGCGCAGGAGCCAGCGCGCGGCGCGCCCGCGCCGGCGGGCGCCGATCAGGGCCACCGGCAAGGAGGCCGCCAAGGTGGCCACCGCGGCCAGGACGCCGGCCGTGGCCGAACCCATCAGGGCCGCGCCGGCATCGGGCAAGCGCTCGCCGGCCGCCAGGCCGCGCCACAGCCACCAGCCCAGGATGCCGGCCGGCAGGATCAGGCCGGCAAGGGTCACCGCGCTGCAGAAGGCCAATGCCGGCCAACGCCAGCGGCCTAGACGCACCGGGCTCGCCCGCCGAGAGCTCTGCGCGCTCGAGCGGTGGTAGCGCGCGCGGCGCTCGGCCCCGCGCTCCATCGACAGCACCAGCGCCGCCACCACCGCCAGGAGCAGGGCCAGGAGCGCCGCCGAGTTGCGGTCGAAGGCGCTGCGGTACTGCACGTAGATCACCCGCGTCAGGGTGTCGTAGCGCAGGATGGACACGGCACCGAAGTCGCGCAGCACGTAGAGCGAGACCAGGAGGCTGCCGGCGGCCAGGGCCGGGCGGAGCTGGGGCAGGGTGACGCGACGGAAGGTGGACCAGGGCCCGTGGCCCAGGCTGCGCGCCGCGGCCTCGAGGGCCGGATCGAGGCGCAGGAAGGCCGCCCGCAAGAGCAGCAGCAGGTAGGGGTAGGTGAAGAGCGTCAGCACGATCAGCGCCCCGGGCAGGCCGTAGAGGTCCGGCAGGCGCTCGATGCCCAGCCGCGGCTCGAGCCAACCCTGCAGCATGCCGCGCGGGCCCAGGGCGGCCACGAAGAGGTAGGCCCCGATGTAGCTGGGGATGACCAGGGGCAGGGCGGTGACCACGGTCCAGAAGCGGCGCAGGGGCAGGTCGCTGCGCGTGGTCAGCCAGGCCAGGGGGAGCGAGAGGGCGATGGCGGCCAAGGTCACGCCGGCCGCCAGGCCGACGGTGCGGAGCAAGACCTCGGCCGTGCGCAGGCTAAAGAGGCCTTGCCATGCGTCGCGATCCGCCCCCGCGGCGCGCAGGACCAGGTAGATCAGCGGCAGCAGGCTGCCCAGGCCCACCACGCCCGCCGGCAGCCAGAGCAGGGCCGGTCCGCGCAGGATGGCGCGTCGATCCAGCCCCGTTCTTCGCGCGGGCCGCGGGAGGCCTAGCCGCCGCAGCGGCCCGCCCCCCCTCGAGCCGCTCATGCCCAGGCCGGCGCGGTCCGCGGGCGAAGGCCTGCGGACCGCGCTAGGATCGAGTGCACGTCGGAGATCAAGGCAGCGCCCCGGCCTCCTGCAAGAGCTCTGCGGTGCCCGGCAGGTCGGCCAGGTCCGAGAGCGGAAGGTCGGGACCGGCCAGCTGCTCGATGGGCGGCAAGCCCTCGGCCCGCTCGGCTGCCGAGCTCAGGGCCAGCGGGTATTCGTAGGTCTCCGTGGCGAAGTAGCGCTGGGCCTCGGCGCCCAGCAGGTAGTTCAGCAGCTGCTCGGCCAGATCGGGATGCTCGGCGCTCTGCAGGATGCCGGCGCCGGCGACCATCACCAGCGAGCCGGCACCCTGGCCGGGCATGAAGTGGTTGCGAGCGGGGAAGTCTTCGCCCTCCTCGGCCAGGAAGCGATGCAGGTAGTAGTGGTTGACCAGGCCGGCATCCACCTCGCCGGCGCCGACGGCGGCCACGATGCTGGTGTTGTTCTCGTAGGGCACCGCCCCATTGTCCACCATGCCTTCGGCCCAGGCCAGCGCGGCCTCCTCGCCCTCCAGCTCGCGCATGGCGGTCAGCATGGTCTGGAAGGAGGAGTTGGTCGGCGCCCAGCCGATGCGGCCGCGCCAGGCTTCTTCGGTGAAGCCCTGCAGGCTGGCCGGTAGCTCCTCCGGCTGCACGCGCTCGGTGTTGTAGACCAGCACGCGGGCCCGGCCGGAGAGCCCGACCCAATGCCCCTCGGGGTCGCGGTAGCGGCTGTCGACCTGCTCGAGGATCTCCTCGGGCAAGGGCGCCAGCATGTCCGACACGGCCCCCAGCCCACCGGGGTCCTGGGCGAAGAAGAGGTCGGCCGGCGAGGCCTCGCCCTCCTCCAGCAGGGTCGCGGCCAGCTCGGGCGTGCTGCCCCAGCGCACCTCGACCTCGATGCCGGTCTCGGCCTCGAAGTCCTCGAGCAGCGGGCCGACCAGATCCTCGCCCCGGCCCGAGTAGAGCACCAGGCTGGCCTCGCCGGGCGCGAAGGCTTCGTCACCGGCCGCCTCGGGATCCGCCTCCGGATCCGGCTCGGCCTCCGGATCCGGCTCGGCCTCCGGATCGGCTTCGGGATCCGCCTCGGCTTCGGCGTCCGTGTCCATCTCGCCCGCTTCATCCCCACTCGGGTCCGCGTCCATCGCCGCCTCGTCGCCGGATGGCGCGTCCGCGGTCGGACCGCAGGCCGCCAGGGCCAGCGGCAGGCAGAGGGCCAAGGCCATCAGCCAGGCCCACATCGATGTCCTTCGAAGGCGCAGGTTGCGCATGTCTCGTCCTCTCCTCGTGATCATCGGGAGCGCGTCGACTCGGATCCCGAGCGCGATCCCGATCGTGGTTCGTCTGCCCGCCTCGCGCGGGCAGGCCGCCGGCGACCGTCTCCGCCGGAGCGCGGTCAATCTAGTCCGAGGCGCATCCAGGATCTAGGCCCAGGGCTGAGCTCTCGGCACCATGCGATTGTGTTCGAGGTATCAACCAGGTTGCAAAAACTGCCTTGAGCTTTTGCTCACCGAGATTATAATTATCCGGTCCCTTCGCTGCCCGCGGCATTCGCCGCCCCGATCGCCCTGTAGAGACGCCATGTCCCACGACGCAACCGACATCAGCCCGGCCATGCGCCGCTACGCCGCCGAGATCTTCCGGCTCCAGGAGGACCATGCCTGGGTCGGCCTGTCGGATCTGGCGGAGCATGCCGAGGTCTCGACCCAGGCCGTCTCGCGGATGGTGCGGCGCATGAAGGAGGCCGGGATGGTCGAGCATCAGCCCTACCGCGGGCTGCGGCTGACCGAGCGGGGCCGGCACGAGGCCATGCCCGCGCTGCGCCGCCACCGTCTGGTGGAGGTCTTCCTGGTCGAGGTCATGGGCTTCGACTGGAGCGAGACCCACGACTTGGCCGATACCTTCGAGATGGGCATCGACGATGCCATCGAATCGCGCATCGACGAGTTGACGGGCCATCCGACCCACTGCCCGCACGGCGATCCCATCCCGGGTCCCGACGGCAAGATGCCGGTGCTGCGCGATGTCAGCCTGGTCGAGCTGCGCTCGGGTGAGCGGGGCGTGGTCAGCCGGGTTCGCACCCACGATCCGGAGCGGCTGCGCTATCTGGGCAGTATCGGCCTCGTGCCCGGCACGCCCTTCGACCTGCGCAGCTGCGCGCCCTTCAACGGGCCGCTGCGCCTGATGTACGGCCGCCAGGACGAGGTCTTGGGCCACGAGCTGGCCTCTTCCATCTGGGTCGAGCGTCAGGACGGAGAGGGAGAGCCGGCGGCCGCCGGCCCCGACGGGGGAGCGATGCACGGCGATCGCGCGGACGCCCGGAGCGCATGAGCCGGACGCACACGACGATCTGGTGGATCCGCCGTGACCTGCGGCTGGCCGACAACCCGGCGCTGGAGGCCGCGCTGGAGGCCGCCGAGGCGGTGCTGCCCACCTTCGTGCTCGATCCGGCCATCCTGCGCTCGGCCAACGCCGGCCCCAAGCGGGTGGCCTTCATGCTGGATGGGCTGCGCGCCCTCGATCGCTCGCTGCGCGAGCGCGGCAGCCGGCTGATCCTGCGATACGGCGAGCCGGCGGCCGAGCTGCGCCGCCTTGCCCGAGAGACCGGCACCGAACGCGCCTTCGCCGAGGCCGACGCCACGCCGCATGCCCTGGCGCGCGACAGACGCGTGGCCGAGGCCCTTCGCCTGGAGCTGGTCGGCTCGGCCAGCATCCGCCCGGTGGGAATCGTGCGCAAGGCCGACGGCGATCCCTACCAGGTCTTCACCCCCTACAGCCGGAGCTGGAAGGATTTGCCCTTGCCGGGGCCGGCCGACCTCCTGCCGGCACCCGGTCGACTGCCCGAGCTCGAGTCGGACGTCGACAGCCTGCCCATCCCGGACGACCCGAGCCTGCCCGACGAGGTCCCCTTCCCCGCCGGCGAAGACGAGGCAAGGCGACGATTGGCGGACTTCGCCGAGGACGCGATCGCCGACTACGCCGAGGGTCGCGATCGCCTGGACCTCGATGGCACCTCCAGCCTCTCGCCCTACCTGCGCTGGGGCATGGTCTCCGCCCGCGAGTCGGCGGTTCGGGCCCTGCGCGCCTGGCACGAGGCCGAGGATCCCGACGCGCTCGAGGGCGCCGAGCGCTGGCTGGGCGAGCTGATCTGGCGCGACTTCTACGCCGACGTGCTCTACCACTTTCCGCATGTGATCGACCGGAGCTTCCGGCCGGAGTACGACCGGGTGGCCTGGTCCGGCGACACGGAAGCCTACGAGGCCTGGTGCCAGGCCCGCACCGGCTATCCGGTGGTCGACGCCGCCATGCGCCAACTGCACGAGACGGGCTGGATGCACAACCGGGCGCGCATGATCACCGCTTCCTTCCTGGTCAAGGACTTGCTGATCGACTGGCGTTGGGGCGAGCACCACTTCATGCGCCACCTGCTGGATGGCGACGTGGCTTCCAACAACGGCGGTTGGCAGTGGTCCGCCGGCACCGGCACCGACGCCGCACCCTACTTCCGGATCTTCAACCCCGTCAGCCAGGGGCGTAAGCACGATCCGGACGGGGCCTACGTCCGGCGCTGGCTGCCCGAGCTGGCCGATCTGCCGACCCGCTGGATCCACCGCCCCTGGGAGCTGCCGGAGCGGGAAGGGGCCGAGACCGACTTCGAATTGGGCCGCGACTACCCGGAGCCGATCGTCGATCACCAGCTGGCCCGAGAGCGAACGCTGGAGGCCTACAAGGCGGCCCGAAGGGACGATTGACGCCGTCTCGCAGCCGTGATCAGCGTCGGTCGTGACCCCGGTGGCTCGGCAGGATCCGCCACTGGCGGCATCGCGGGGAGGCCCGCGGTCAATCGGAGAACGTGGCCGGCGGCCCTTGTTGCCCCGAACCGAAGGTCATGGCTTGGTGGTAGGCTGAGATCCAGCGGATCAGCTCGTCGTCGCGGCGCTCCTGCTCCTCGCGCTGCAGGGCCGCCCGGCGCTGTTCCATGCGGAAGAAGATCTCCTCCTGCACGCTTTCCGGGTGGTAGATGAAGTCGAAGGTGAAGCCCCCGGTCTCGGCCGCGGTCTCGATCAGGAGGTCGCCGTAGTTGAGGATGGAGGCCCAGGGGTTGGGGATGGTGAAGCGAACGTCCTGCACTTGGGACAGCGGCGCCTGGCGCTGTTCGGAGAAGAAGCCCAGGGGCTTGCGCTCGATGTCGATGATCAATTCGTCGGTGAGCACGTAGAGGTCGTTGCGCCAGTCCTCGAACTGCCACCAGAGCCAGAGCAGGAGGATGATGCCAGCCCCGAGGATGGCCGCGCCGGAGCCGGCCAGGGCATCGGCCGGCAGGGGCGAGAAGCCCAGCTCGATCCAGGCCACGCTGGACACCAGAAGGGTCAGCAGCAGGGCCGGCAGCCAGGTGGCCACCAACAGGAGCCACCAATGCTTGCGCCAGGTGATGGTTCCGTCCGGGTCCTCGATCCGCGTGCGCGGAAAGAAGTAGCCCGCGATGAGCCCGAAGACCTGCAGCGGCGTCCAGGCTTCGTCTTCCACGCTGGCGGCCATCAGCTCCTCGTCGGGCTCGGCCATCGGCGCCTTGCCCATGGCGGCCAGGATCTTGCGCGCGATGACCGCCTGGCGCTCGCTGCGGGCCATCTCGCGGGCCCGCTCGACCTGCTCGAAGATCCGGTTGCGGGCCTCGGCCGGCCGGGCGACGGTCTTGAACTCGACCGCGGTCTTGGAGCCGGCGGTCTGGATGCTCAGGTTGCCATAGTTGAAGATGCGCGAGGGGATGCCGGGCTGCACGAAGCGCACGTCCTGCACCCGCTCCAGCTGCGCCGCGCTGCGGCGGGCATCGATCAGCGGCGTCTCCTCGACGTGCATCACCCGCCGGTCGGTCACCGAGAGGTAGTCGCGCCACCAGTCGGCGAAGATCCAGGCCGCCACCGCCAGGGTCACCATGATGTTGAAGACGGCCAACAGCAGCATGCTGGCCGGCGAGGCGCCGGTCTGGCTGATCGGCAGCACCAGAAGGCCCATCAGCGTGAAGATCAAGCCGGGGAAGAGGATCAGCTTCGGAACGACGGTCAGCCAATGCCGCCGGAAGCGAGCCACCTCCTGCTCGCCGCGGCCCCCGTCGCTGGCGCGGGGCACGCGCAGCCGCTGGCGGATGTCGTCCGGCAGGACCAGGTGGTCGAGCATCTCGGCGTCGGTGCGCAGGATCTCCCAGAGCACTTCACCGTCCATGTAGATCAAGGTCACCGGCTCGAGGGCCAGGGCGGTGGTCTGGCGCGGTGCGCCGGTAAACAGGCTGCGCAAGCCCAGGCAGCTGCCGTAGCCCCGCAGGCCGCGATGCTCCTTGGCCCCGTCGCCACGCTCGTGTTGCAGCGAGACCGTGCCGGACACCAGTACCCTGAGGCTGCTGTCGACCTCGCCCTGCCGCGCGATCTCGGCGCCGGCCGGGTAATGCGCCGTCTCGAAGACCGGCGCCAAGGGCAGGAGCTTCTCGCGCGCGAGGTTGCCCAGGAGGCTGGTAGCCGCCAGGTGGGCCACCTTCTCGTTCAGGTCGGTGATCCCGCGCGGCGCGGGCTCGGATGGGGGTGCCGCGCCGGGCCGGCGATCGGGGGCGGACATGGCCTAGAGGTAGGCCTTGAGCTGCTCGGCAGCGCGCCGGGTCATGCTGGACACGGCCGCCAGCTCGTCGACGGAGGCGTTGCGGATGCCGTCGATGGAGCCGAAGGCGCCCAAGAGCTCGCGCCGCCGCTTCGGGCCGATGCCCGGTACGCTGTCCAGGCTGGAGCGCAGGCCGGCCTTGCGCCGCAGCTTGCGGTTGTAGCCGATGGCGAAGCGGTGGGCTTCGTCCCGCGCCCGCTGCACCAGGTAGAGCGCCTGGCTGTCCTTGGGAAGGCGAACCGAGACCTTTTTTCCGGGCAGGAAGAGCTCTTCCTCGCGCTTGGCCAGCGAGGCCAGGGGGATGTCGTCCAGGCCCAGCTCTTGGAAGACCGCCAGCGCATAGCCCAGCTGGCCCTTGCCGCCGTCGACCAGCACCAGGTCGGGCCGGCGCTCGAAGGCGCCGGGCTCGCCGGCGGCGCCTGGGGCAGCTTCGAGCGGGGTCGGGATCTCGCTAGCCGGCGTTGCCCCACCCGCCGCGACGGGGATCGTGCCCTCGCTGGCGGCCTCCGGTGCGGCCGCCACCGCGACTCCGGACTCGGCCAGCGCCCGGTAGCGCACCAGGCGCTGGAAGCGCCGTCGCAGCATCTCGGCCATGGAGGCAAAGTCGTCCTGGCCCTGGACGGTCTTGATGCGGAAGTGCCGGTAGTCGGCCTTGGCCGGCGCCGCCTCCTCGAAGACCACCATCGAGCCTACGGTGTGGGTGCCCTGCAGGGTCGAGATGTCGTAGCATTCGATGCGCCGCGGCAGCCGCGGCAGATCGAGGGCCGCCTGCAAGCCCTCCATGGCCTCGGCGGCCTTGTCGTCCTCGGTTTCGACGGCATGCGCCATGCGCAAGGCGCGCAGGGTCTCCTTGGCGTTGTCGATGGCCACGGTCACCAGATCGCGCTTGCGCCCGCGCTGGGGCACCTTGATGCGCACCCGCGTGCCGCGCTTGTCGGCCAGCCAGCGCTCGATGATCTCGCTCTCGGCCAGGTGCTCGGGCACCACGATCTCGCCCGGCACCTTGCCGCTCTCGTCGTAGAACTGCTTGACGAACTCGGCCAGCAGCTCGGCGTCCTCGGTGTCGTCGGCGCCGTCCAGCTGGAAGTACTCGCGGCCGATGAGCTTGCCGTTGCGCACGAAGAAGACCTGGGCCAGGGCGGCACCGTCCTCGCGCGCCACGGCCACCACGTCCTGGTCGGCCAGGGTGGGCGCGATGATCCGCTGGCGCTCGACCACCTGCCGGATGGCGTCCATCCGGTCGCGCATGCGCGCGGCCTGCTCGAACTCCAGGCGCTCGGCGTGGGTCTCCATCTTGGCTTCGATGCCGGCCAGCACCGCGGCCGTGTCGCCTTCCAGAAAGCGGCACAAGCGGTCGATCATCGCCCGGTAGCCCGCCCGATCCACCGCGCCGATGCAAGGGCCCAGGCAGAGCTCGATGTCGTAGTAGAGGCAGGCCCGATCGTCCTGGCCGTCGATCACCCGGTTGCAGTCCAGAAATGGAAACTCCTTGCGCAGGGTGTTCAGGGTCTCGCGCATGGCCCCGGCCGAGGTGTAGGGCCCGAAGTAGCGAGCCCCGTCCTTCTGCACCCGCCGGGTGCTCTCGACCTTGGGAAAATCCTCCTGCCAGGTGACCTTGATGAAGGGGTAGCGCTTGTCGTCCTTGAGCAGGACGTTATAGCGCGGCCGATGCTCCTTGATCAGGTTCATCTCGAGCAGCAGCGCTTCGAGCTCGGAAGCGGTGACGATCCACTCGATGTCGGCGATGCCCGCCACCAGCCGGTGCGTCTTCGGATCGTACTTGCGCGAGGCGTGGAAGTAGGATCGCACCCGCGAGCGCAGGTTGACCGCCTTGCCGACGTAGATCACCTCGCCGCCCTCGTCGAAGTACTGGTAGACCCCCGGCTTGGCCGGCAGGGCCTTCAGCTTGGGCTCGAGATCGGGGCGGGGGAGCATGCCGGCAGTATAGCATCCTGCCGATCAAGCCTGGATCGGCAGGGCCGGCCGACTTCCTTGAAGATTCGGAGGCAGACTCCGAATTTTCAAGCGAGATGCGAGCTCGACCTCTCGATCAACGCCCGAATCGCACTCAGGCGGTCTCAGCAGACAAGGGCATGAAGCTGGTATCGGAAAGCGAGTGCGCAGCAAAGAGAAGACAGGCCTGTAGGTCCTCACGAGTCAGCCCGGAATACTCATCCAAAATCTCGTCCAGGCTTGCGCCATGTGCCAGCAAGCCCAGGATGTACTCCACGCTGAGGCGAGTCCCGCGAATGACCGGCTTGCCGAGCAAGACTTCCGGGTCGAGCGTGATCCGTCGAAGCAGGGCATCGTCACTCATTCGGTCGGCTCCCATCGTGGACTCCAGTGATCGTACATTCTGTCAGTTGACGATAGTGCTGCCACACGCTCTCGTCAACGCGATCGATCGCGCCACGCGGCCAATTGCATGCGACGGTGCCACCGCAATCACACCTACCGATCACCCGGCGCGCGGGTCGATCAGACTGAGTCCCTCGATCCCCTCGAAGTCGCGGCGGTTGAAGGTCGCAAGTTGCGTGACACCGTGGCGCAAGAGCGTCGTGGCCAGCAGGGTGTTGCGAATGCGCCGGCGACCGAGCCCGAGGCGATCGATCCAGGCCAGGCAGGCTTCGACCGCCTCCTCGTCGGGCGAAACGAGTTCGGTGTTCGAGCGGCCGAGGTAACCGTGCGCCAGTGAGAGCGCGGCCGACATCTCGACCGGCGGATCGAAGCGCCGCGGATCGGTGACGACGTGCAGGAACTCGCCCAGCGTGTCGGGCGTGAGCACCAGCACCGTCTCGGGCTCGTTCAGGCGCGCAAGCAAGAATCGGCGCGCGGCACGATGCTGGGGCAGGCCCGGGAGATGCGCGTGGATCAGGACGTTGCTGTCGATCCCGATCCTCATGAAGCCTCGCCCTCCGTCGAGTCGTTCTCGGCATCGAGCGTCCAGTCGGCGATCTCGTCGTAGATGGTCGACTTGTCGCTGGCGCGGTTCGTACACCGATGCCCCGGTAGGACGGGCACCTCGCGCAAGGGCGTGGTCGCCTCCAGGCGATCGGCGCGATAGGTGGCCATCGCCTCGCGGATCAAGAAAGCGATGGAAGTGCCCTGACACTGTGCGGCCTCGCGGAAGGCCTCGTAGTCCGACTCCGATACCGATACCGATATGACTTTCATATCGGAGATGATATCGATCGGAGACCATCTCCGCAAGCACGGCGGATCATCCCGATCCCACAACCCAGACCGCGAGAGCATCCATCGCGCGAGGCGATCCCTGCGTCAGCGATCCCCCACCCAGGGCAGCCAGATCGGGCGCATCGGTGTCGCGCTCGGGCTCGGGCTGGTGCTTGGCGGCGTGACGGGCGACGGGCTCGGCGACTGCCTAGGACCAGGGCTCGCGCTCGGCTGCGGCGAGGCGGTGGGTTCGGGCGTCGCGGTGGGCTCGCTGATTGCGGTGGACACAGAGGTCGCCGTTGCTGTCCAGGTGGCGGATGCCTGCTCGGTGGCCGAGGGCTCCGCGCTGGGCGAGGGCGCGCCGCCGGACTGGCGGGCCTGGCCGCTATCCGGGTCGATCATCAGGCTGGAGACGTCGACGGCTTCGAAGTCGCTGCCCTGGACGCGGCGCAACTCGCGCAGCAGGTCGTTGTCCCAGCGCTCGTCGGGGACGCCGGAGATGTACCAATCGGAGCCGTTGTCGGCCAGGATCAGGCCGTAGTCGCGCATGGCGGTCAGGATGACGCGGGTTGGCGGGCTGAATTCGGAGAGGTCGAAGTCCGCGCGCAGGCGGAAGCGCTGGCCCATGGGCGGCACGTCCGGGTCCTGGATGTTGGAGGCGTAATGGCGCGCCGGCCAGACGTAGGCGCGCTGCGTCCGGCGGGCGGTGAAGCGGATGGCGTGATGGATGGCGCCTGCGGCCACCTCGTCGTAGCGCACCAGGCCCGGCAGGATGGGCAGGCCGGCCGCGTCCGCGCTGGTCCAGCTGTCGGGTCGCAGCGCGCTGGAGTACAGGTCGAAGATGGCGCCCGAGCCGGCCCGCCAGCCCCCGCCGGCTTCCGGATAGGCCGCGAAGGTCTCGTAGAGCCGGCAGCTCCCCTGCTGCAGGACCAGGATGTGCCGATCGCCATCGCTCTGCGGCCCACCCTCGATGGGCGCGTCGGTGGGGATCGGATAGGGCCCCGGATCGCTCTCGTCGGCGTACTCGAAGCGCATCGGAACCGCCGGCTGATCCTCGGGCACCAGCACGTAGGGAATCCCGATCGGCCCGCCGTCCCAGAGTCCGGATCCGAAGTCCGGATGGAGCCCCGTGTCCAGCCCGATGCTGTCCAGCCAGGCCTCCGAGCGCTCGTGCACCGGCAGCGCGTCGATCGGCGTGTTCCAGATGTCGTCGGCCGGCAGCATCGGGCAGCCGCCCAGCTGGGGCGCGTCGGATTGTGCGCGCACATCAGCACGGGGCACCTCACGGCCTTCCGGCCCTTCGGCGGCATCGCGCGTGCCCCAGAACATCACGAGCACGATCATGCCGATCCACAGCAGAAGGCGTGGCTGTCGTGTGTGCGAGCGATCGCCCCTCACTCGGCAAGACGCCGGAGCATGTCGGCGTGGTCCTCGTTGATCCTCGCCAGAGCTTCATCGAACCGCTGGTCGCGATCACTCTCCGGCGCCGGCGTCACGATCAAGGACCGCCCATCGGTGCGAAGCTCCAGCGGGGTACCCCCTTCGATACCCAGAAGCTCCATGAGCTCGCGATCGAGAACGAGCGCGCAGCTGTTTCCGTGTTTCGATAGCGTCTTGACCATGCTGGCTCCCCATGGCTCCCGCGTCGTTCATCCAATGTACCACATCGCGTCCGCCCCTATCGATGCAGGATGGGGACGGCGAGTGTCCAGCGCGAGACCGGCGAAGTATCCGTCGAGCGTGACGTTGGCGTCGGCCGTGGACTGGCCGTGGCGCTCGGCGTGGCCGTCGCACTCGGAGTGATGGTCGGCGCTGGCGTATAGGTCGGTGGCGCCGGCACCTGCGGCCAATCGAGGTCGGGCTCGTAGACCCAGATCCCTTCGAGAAGGTCACTGGCAAACAGTCGCCCGTGCACGGGATCGACAGCACGGACGTAGCCGCGCGGCACCTCGCCGATCACCCTGGGGGACGCGGCCTCGGGGACGTCGATCACGTGCAGATCGGTGAAGACATAGTCGCCCACGATATCGACGATCCTAATCAGACCCGCCTCGAAGCGCAGGGTCGCGAGCAGCGGTGACTCGCTGCGCTCCAGATCGAGGATGTGCAGCAGTCCGACCACATCCTCGTCGGTCTCGGCTTCGTTCCAGTTGGCGGTGTTGACGAAGACACGCTGGCCCGCAACCCGAATCTCGGGGAAGTAGAGGCCCATCGTCGAATCGAGCAGCCCCGTATCGACGCTGCCCACATGCTGCGGTGCCGCGGGCCGCGAGATGTCCAGCAAGTCCAGGATCAGGGGATGCTGCTCCTCACCATCGTTGCGCCCGTCGATGCGCGCCGCCACCAGCCGGGCCCCGTCGACATCGAAAGAGGTCAAGACCCGTGGCAAATGCCATTGGGCCAGTCGGCGCGGCGTGTCGGGGTCCGCCACGTTCCAGATTCCGATGGCATCGTCCGCGATATCCCGGCCGGACTCCGACTGCAGCATGATCGGACCCCTTCGGACGTGATGGCCGGCAAACGAGTGCAGCTCGTCATCGGTCCCGCTGGCCTTACGCGGTCTGGCTGGATCGCGCAGATCGTACAGGTCCCACCGGCTGTCGCCCCAATCGTCTGCACCCGCATCGTGCAAGGCTACGACTCGGTTCGCGACCGATAGCCCCCAGTGATTGTGACCATCGTACGCCGTTCCCAAACGCTCCAGTGTCCCGTCACCACCGATCTCGAGCGTGCCGAGCCCTCCTTGCATCGACGCGACGAGGAGCCCGGGCGATGCGGGATCGAAGGCCAGGCCATAGGTAGAGCCGATGAGGTCGAGGTTCGCACCCTGTACGGACCTCGGGTCAGCTGGCTCTTCGCTGATCGGCTCGATGATCTTGATCCGCCCTCCACCTTCGGTGACCGCCAGCCGCTCACCGAAGGCGGTCAGCGCCCGGATGTACACGCTGGTCGTGTACACGGCCCGCCACTCGCCTTCGGGATCATCGGTGTCCGGGGCCCACAAGGCCCCGTTGATGAAGGCCGGCAGCTTGGACACGATGGGCCGCCCATTCGAATCGACGGCCAAGTTCTGAATCCTTGGATTCGAAGAATAGCCATTCGGCGCCAATGGCCATCGCTCGAGCGTGCGCGGCCGAAGTGGATCCGTCAGGTCCATGGCGACCACGCCCTCCGCGTAGCCGTAGACAATGGGGGCATTCATGCCGTCGCTCGGACCGCTCAACGTGCCCCAGGCCTCGTCTTCGATCCGGGCCAGGCGTCGTGGTCGATCGGGATCGGACAGGTCGAAGACCATCAGCGCCGCATCCCGCTGACCGACCTCGGCCCGTGGCGAACGGGCCACCGACAGATAGAGCCGGCCACCGCGAACGAGAAGGTCCTCGACATGATCCTGTGCTTCGATCAGATTCGGCAGCTCGACTGCCTGCAAGCGGCTTGGATCGCGCAGGTCCACGAACAGAAGGCTGCCGGAGTTCGACGGGCTGCGCATATAGGCTCGCCCCCGATGACTCACGATCGGCGCGATACTGCCACCCATCTCGAGCTGGCCCAAGATCTCCAGACCGTCCGGTCGGATGCCGAGGCTGTAGAGCCAGGGGCCGGCCGCCACCGCCAAGCGGTCGTCTTGGACGACGATGTCGTCGACCACGGCGTCGAGCAGAGGTCCGCTCAGCGATATCCGCGGAGCGCTCGGGTCGGAGACATCGATCGCCTTCACGCGAGGGCCGTGGCCGATCCACAGGCGGGCGGTGCCGGACTCGGGATCGGGGACGATGGCGTCGATCGTACCGCCATGTTGGGCGACGGGTGGATCGAGAAGCGGAATCGGATCGTCGGCTGGTGCGTCCTGCGCGGGAAGCTCGGGTCCGGGTCCGGTGCGCAATTCCTGCGCGGCGGCGCTAACGCTGGGCGCGGGTGCCGCCTCTCTGAGATGGCCATGGGCAAGAACCAAGATCCACGCACCGAGGATGGTGGCCAGGGTCGAGAGAGCGAGGGTTGGTCTCATGAGAGAGCACACGACTCCTTGGGACGCCGCGTGCCGGAGTGCCGGCGCCACCAAGCTTAACCCGCGGCCTGTCGGTCTGTGGACAGCCTTGGCTTTCCACTCGACGATCCATGTCAGCCAAGGCGATGCCTATCTCCCCAAGACGGTTCCATGTCGAGTGCCCCTCCACGACAAGCCCTACTGCTTACGGCGCCCCGAACGCAATCTCGTGGATCTGCCCATGCTCGGGCGACTCGAAGATCGCCGTCGCGTCCCAGAGCTGCCCGCTGTCGACCGATCCGACCAGGTAGTGCGGCGTGCTCGAGCCGCGATCGTGGCAGATGAAGAGCGAAGAATCCGGCGCGAAGCGCATGCGGCACCAGATGCCACCACCATTCCAGGAATTGCCATCGGGATCGGTTTCGGTCGGCAGGCCAGCGATACGCGTCAGGTCACTGCCGTCGGGCTGGATGAGGAAGAAGCCGTTGCTCATGGCATCGAAGGGTAGGTTCGAGCGCATGCCGAACACGATGCTGCCGTCCGGTCGCTCGGCGAAGCCCAAGAAGCCCGCGGTGGCCATGCCGTGGCTGCGAGGCCAGAGCGGCGGCAGCAGATCGGAGCTCGTCCGGTCTGCCGGGTTCAGAAGGCGCATCCAGGCTTGGCCGCCGAAGTCGAAGCCGGAGCGAGCGTGGAGCAGCCGGCCGGAGCGAAGCCATCCGGCGTCCGAATGGCCGTCGGCGTAGCTGACGCTGTCGGGGAGCAGCCAAATCGATTCCGCTTCGACGTCCCAGACGGCGAGGCTGCCTCCCTCGACGTAATGGGCGTTCTCGACCAGCAGATATCGACCATCGGGGGACCATGCATCTGGATACTGAAGGAATACCCAATCCTCCTCAGGCACGCCGGTTCCGCCCACCTCCCAGGTGGCCAGCAAGCGCGGTCGCCCTTCCAGAACTTCCAGGTCCCAGAGTCCGACGCCATCGCTCCAGGCCAGGCGCCGACCCGAGGCGTCGAGCCGCAGTCCCATAAACCGCCGCACTCCGAATTCCTCGTTCTCCCTGGTATAGACGGGTACGAGGGACATTCCATCCAAGTCGGCACTCGTCCCGTCGACCAGGTGGATCGCGCCGTGCCGCGTTGCGTCACCGGGGATGTCTTCCGGCGCGGCGACCGTGACTGGAGTGGAATCAATGTCGTCATCGACAAGATATGCCCGACGGGTCATCGAGGTCGCCTCGTCCTCGCGAACATCGCCCGAACGCGCATCGTGCCGGTCCAGCGGCTCCCAGCTGATGCGCGAGACCAGGTCCGCGTCTACCGGCTCCAGCGGGCCGCCACCAGCCGGCCACCGCAAAACGAGTTCCTGGGAGCCTCGGAGTTGCGTGAAGTAGAGGTCCATCGGCAGCACGGGCAGCATGGCCGGATCGACGACCGGCGGCTGGATTCCCCGATCCTCCAAGCGGCGCGACACAACCCGATCACCGGTCCAGGTTCGTGCCTCCCATCGGTCTTCGCCCGAGGCGCTCACGGCATAGAGACGACCGTCGCGATCGAGATCGACGATCAGAGACTCCGAATCCAGTTCCATCACCTGGACCCATGGACCCCCATCGCCTCGAGCATACAGACGCCTGACCTCGGCGCGACCGAGCTCGAGCAACACTTCGGTCTCGCCATCGCCGGACCAATCCTCGACGCGGGCCCAGAGGTGTGCTTCGGATGTGATCGCGTCGGCGTCCTCGACCTCCAGGATGGCCAGCGCGCTCGGGGCCTTGGACGCGGATTCGAGATCGCCTTCTTCGTAGGCGCCGCAGTCGATCAACCAGAGCAGGGACTCGTCCGGACCCTCGCCGAGCAGCGCCATGGAGGCGGGCAGGGCACGGGAACCTTCCAGCACGATCCAAGCATCCCGGACCTTCTCCAGCTCGACGGACTCGCGTCGGAGACCAGGGATCAGCCCATCGCTCATACGCCAGCCCGCCGCACTCGACTTCGCATCGCTGGCCACCGCCAGGAGGTCCGGGCCCTCGGATCCCTCGCCCGGGATCAGCCACAGGTAGCGTTCCGGAGGAGTTTCCTGCCGTCGAGGACAAGCCTTGGCGGCGTCCATGTCCAACTCGAGGTCTGCGGGCAGGTCGGCGATGGGAAGGGCCGGCCCCGACGGTTCGGTCATGTCGGTGGCCTGGGGCTCCGGGTAGGCGGACGTGGAATCGCCAGTCGAGTCGGCCGGCGGTGGGTATGCATCCGGCCGGGTGGTCTCCGCAGACGCGCTCGTCGGTGTCGCGGCGTCGGTTGCGGAACGCGACTTGCCGCCATCCGGTTCCTGGCCCGGACCGGCCGGAGCCGAGATGCAGGCACCAAGGGCAAGGCAGATCGTGACGAGGCCGAGATGACCTCCCTGCCTAGCTCGCGAGACTCGGTGATCACAATGCATGAGATACCCCCTGACTCCCACCTCCTGGCTATTTCGATTCTCATCCTAGGCCGAACCGAAGCTGCACGTCTCTCATCCGATCCGCGACTCGGCGCCGCCTCGGCGTCGCGAAGCAGCCGAACGTCGACCGCGGCTCGATGCGACCACGACGGCCCGGGCACGAGCATCCTTGCCCGCACCATGACCGGTCAGGGTGTCGTGGCGACCGGCGGCTGGTTGGGGTCGCCGCCCTCCTGGAGGATGATCAGCTCGGTCGGCATCCGGATCTCCCATTCGTCGACCACGACGGCATCGTCCTTGGTTCCGGCTTGTGCCTGGGCCTCGGTCAGGGCCAGGTAGGCGTCGCCGATGGGGTGCTTGCCCGGCAGGATGTCCTCGTCTTGCCAAGTGGCCGGCAGCGGGCGCTTCCAGTCGGTCATCATCAGGAGCGCGATCGCCTTCTGGAACTCCGGGTTGACCGGCACCACCACTTGGGCCGCGCCGGCCCGCAGGAAGTCGCGGTACTGCGGGTCGTAGGCATCGCGGGTCATCAGCTGGACCCAGTTGCCGCGTCCGGCCCAGAAATAGGGCATGAAGCGGTACTGCATCAGGTCCCAGTCGATGGCCGTCTCGAGCAGGCGGATGTTGGCCCCTTCCCGATCGGCCTCCTCGATGCGCATCCACGGAAGGCCGGCACTGCCCACGCCGTAGGATCCGTACTCGATGAAGCGCGTGCCGGTGAGCATCGTGATCGCCGCCCGCTTGAGCTCCTGCCGCTCGGTGGCGCGGTAGGTCGAGGAGGGGGCGTAGGCGGCCGAGAATCCGCTCTGCGCGGCCTGGGCGACCCGAGCCTCGTAGGCCAGCACCCGGTTCTGGTGCGCGAGCTTGCACTTCTTCCAGATATCCAGGCGCCAGGCTTCCAGCACCTCCGGATCGCGGACGCAGCCGATGGTGACCTCCACGGAGACCGCGCGCTTGTGCCGCATCGACCAGGCCACCTCGAAGCTCCCCCGGACGTTGTCTTGCAGGTTGCCCGACTTGCGCATCAGCGAGCTCGAGTTTCGAATCCAGTTGTCGGCCCGGGGAAAGGCCACATGCACCCGCTCATCGGCATCGCCCTCGTTCGGTTCCAGGCCATACGAGAACATGCCCGTGATCTCGTAGTTGTGCGCCCGATAGCCATCGGGGATGGTGATGGTCTCCTCCCCGGATTCGAAGACCGTGGGCGAGGCGCCCTCGCTCGGCGCCGAGGCGGCCTGGGAGCTGATGACCACCGAGATCCAGCGCGCGCCCGGGGGTGGCGCTTCGACGCCCTCGGCATCGTAGCGCGCGGCCAGCTCGGACCAGGCGATGCTGTCCTGCCCGGCATTCGTGACCTCGCCGATCTGCGACAGCTTCAGGTCGAAGGCGCCCGGATCCTCGATGGCCAGGGCCTCGTCGGAAGCCTCGGCCAAGGCGTAGACCAGGAAGGCCGCCGGCTCGGGGACCATGAACTCGAGCATCATCCGCTGACCGTGGTTGCGCAGGCGGGCGCGGAGGATCTTGTCGAGGAAGCGGTAGATGCCCACCGCGTGCTCGGCCGTGCCGTTGATGAAGCTGTGCTCGTTGAATTCCTTGACCAGGGTGGTCCGGCGGCTCAGCCGCCGCTCGGCCACCTGCCGCGTGATCTCCTGCATGGCCGTCTCGACCGTCTCGCGCGCGAAGGTCGATGCCCGCGAGTCGCTGCGGAGCTCGGTCGAGCTGAGGTCGGCCGAGAAGCTGGCCCCGAAGCTCACGCCCCCGAAGCCGCCCTCGGCGTAGGTCGACGCGCCGATCTCGGCGCTGCGCAGCAGGACCTCGTCGACGGCCGAGCTGAGCTCGAAGCGCTCGCTGGTCGACAGCTCGCTGCTCGAATGCTCGCTCTCCACGGTCGAGCGCTCCTGCTCCTCGACCTGCTCCGTGCTCTGCTCGTGCCGGCGGATCCGCGTCTCGTGGGCCATCACGTTCTCCACGTGCGCGATCTCGCCGAACTCGTAGCGTGCCACCTGCTGCTCGACCGCCAGGAAGTCGCCGATGGCCACGCGCTGGAACCCCTCGGTGAGGGCCGGCGCCTGGCCGCTGGCTGCGGGCGCGGGCGATGCCGGCGAGGCTGCCGGCGATCCGCCGAGACGAAGGAGCCCGCCGGCATGTCGGATCAGTCGCCGCCGCGGATGACGAAGCCCATCGGACGGCCCGCCCTCTTCGTCCTCGGCAAGGGTGGAAAGCTTCTTGTCCGCGGGCGCCTTGTCCGCCTCGAAGGTGGAGTCGATGGGTCGGACGTGGATGAATCGGAAGATGTCGGTCATGTGCGGAACACTCCAAGTGCCATGGTGGATCGTGCCGGCCCCGCTAACGGACCGGCCTCAGGGTTGGATACCGGACAGAATCGTGTCGGCCTGCTCGGACTGGCGCATCAGCGCCTCGATGGGATGGTCGCGCGCCTCGCGCAGGGTCGGCAGACCGCGCAGCCAGCTCTGACCCTGGCCTCCAGGGTTGATCAGATCGAGCGGGGGGCGCGCGCTCGGCAACTCGGCCAGGTGCAAGCCTCGTTGCAGGATCTCCTGATTGAGCAGCCAGGACAGCTCGTCCAAGCCGAAGCCCTCGCCGCCCGCCGACCGCGCCTGGCGAAGCAAGGCGATCAGCTCGCGCACCTGGTCGTCGCTCAAGCCCGAGGCCTCGCGGACGTAGGCCTCGTCGCCATGGGCCGCCACCCGTCGCGCATAGGCCAGCCAATCCTGGCGCGCCACCTCGCTGGCCTGCTCGACGAAGGCGTAGCTCGAGCGGTTGACGGCGAAGGGATCGACGAAGCCGTGCTCCAAGCGATGCAAGGGCTCGAGATTGTCCGGGTGGGTAGCGCGCGAGAGTCGGGTCAGGGCGTCGCGCATCGCGCCGAAGCCGGGCATGCCGGAAAACGCTCGCAGTAGACGCCGGTGGTAGAAGCGATGCGGCACGCTGCGGTGGTTCAGCTCGATGCGTTGCAGCGCGCCGGCCACCCGCGTCAGCGGTGACGGACCCCCGCCGGCCACGCTGCGGAACTCGAGCCGGGCGCGCTGGTAGAGGATGAACCAATCGGGCGCGGACTCGGCCAGATCCTCGATGTTGTCCAGCGGGCAGGGCAGATCGCGCGGATAGTCCGCCATCCTCGGGCTCTGGCCGTCGACGTATCGTCGGCGCAGGACATCCTGCAGCGCCGCGGGCGCCTGGGCGATGATGCCGGCCAGCTCGGCCGGGCCATCGGGACCGTGTCGCGTCCGCCATTCGGCTTCCCACAGGTTGGACCAGTATCGGCGGCGGATCTCGACCCCGTAGCTCAGGCTCTCGACGCGAGCGACCGCCCGCCCGCCGGGCGCGAGCACGGCATGCGGCGCGTCGATCGGCAAGCCGGGCCGCCAATCGCGCAGCAAGGCCTGGGCCTCCGGCAAGCGTCCGATGCGATCGACCGGAAAGCGATCGTGATCCCAGCTCCAACCCACCCGCCCGTAGCCGCCGCCCAGGTCGTCGGCCAGGGCATCGATATAGCGACGCAAGCCGTCCACGAAGTCCGCGTCCGAGCCCCCGTGAGGTGCCACGCGCTCGATGGCCAAGGCGCGCTCGCCCATGGCGCGGCCCAGCAAGACCAAGACCGAGCGCGCGGCCTCGTCACCCTCGTCCAGCGAGCGCAGCCAGCGCTTGCGCAGCGCCTTGGCGCCTTCGCCCGGCACGGTGCGAAAGTCGGCCATGGCGAAGCGGTGCTCGAGCCATGGATTGCGGAATCCTCGGTCGTCGAGCAGGCTGTCGAAGGTCAACGGGATGCGGTTGACGAAGGCCGCGCGGGCCTCCTCGATGGCCGCCAAGGCCCGCCGCAGCCGGCTTGTGTCCTCCGGCGTGAGCTCCTGGCCATCCTCGATCCGGCGCCGCAGGTCGTCCAGCGAACGCCCTTGCTCGACCAGCTCGTCGAGCATCTCGTCGGGCATGGGATTCCGCCGCATGGAAGATAGGACGCGCCGGCCGCTCTTGATGACGGCCGCGCTCGCTGCCAGCGCGAAGATGCCCAGGAAGACGGCCTGCAGCGTGGAGACATGCCGGCCCTCGATATCCAGGCCCGTCGAAGCGATGGCGTATAGATCCAGCGCATCGTAGACATCGCCGACGACGCTCAGCGGAGGGATCATCAGCGGCAGGTTGAGCAGCAGGCCGGCCGCCGCCGAGGAGATCCCGAGCCCCTCGGCCAAAGCCTCGCCGAAGGCGCCGGGCTTGGGCAGGCCACGCTGGCGAAAGGCGGCCGCGGGCGCCGGCGATTCCGTGTCGACCGCATCCCGCAGCGGTGGCAACGCGTCGATGTCCGCGGCGCTGGCCTCGTTGTAGACGAAGAAGTCGTCGACGTAGACCGACGCGGTCCAGGCTTCGAAGAAGCGCCCCGCGACCTGGACTGGCCCGGTCTTGGACAGGCGATCGCGCGCGTAGGCCGTCGGATCCCCGAGCGCACTCCGCTGCAGCACGTGGCCCCAATCGGTGGCCGCGCTCTTGGCGGGCATGAAGGACTCGACGGTCACTTCCGGCGTGGCGACGATGCGGACCACCATGCGCGAGCCGTGCTCCTCCAGTCCGTACCAGATGCGTTCGGCACCCGAGTTGACGTCCGAGAACCGGGCGCGGACGTAGAAGGGCTCGGCTTGCTTCCCGTTCGGCCAGACCACGAACTGGACCCCGCTGGCCTGCTCCTCGACGCGGACCACCTGACGCCCGCCGGACCATGCATCCTCCGGCGCGACCGGGTGCATGCGGTGCGCACGCCCATGCGGCTCGCGTACCCAGTCGGCGGCCAGGAAGGTCGTGTGGGTGGCCACCCGCGCGCCCACCGGTGGTAGCCGGGACGCGTCGAGCACGCGGAAGACCGATACGATGGGGAAGCCATCGTCCACCACCTGCCGGCGCAACCAACCGGTCCAGCCGTCGTCGTGCACGGTGATCCGGCAGCCCGGTGCCGCGACGACCTCCACCTTCTCCTTGCCCATGGCCCGGGGCGGCTGGCCCGGGATCGGGCTGCGGTCGAAGCTGGGCGGGATCATCGAGCAGCGGGCCGCGATGCCCCCTCCAGGCCGGCGCATCGGGTCCTCCACGGTGACGATCGGGCGTCGGATCACACCATCGACCAGGCGCTGGCCGGCCGGCAACTCTGCCACCGGCATCCCCGGTAGCATGGGCCGCAGCTGCTCCACTTCGAGAAAGGTCAGCCCGGAGCGTCGGCCGAGGCGCTCGCATAGCACGGTCGGCAGCGGTCGCGACGGCATCGAAGCGCTGCTCATCGACCCGCCTCGACATCGCGCACCAACCGAAAGCCCACCGTCGTATGACGCAGCGCCGGGTGGACCGGGTAGCGGTAGGCGGCGCGGCCGGTGGCCTCGCCGTCGGCCCAGGAGCCGCCGCGGGCCACGCGGAGCTGCTCCGGGGGCGCGTCGAGGTCCTCTCGGCCGTCGTCGGGGCGGTAGGGGTAGGCGAATTCGGGCCGGCCGTCCTGCCGGCCGTATAGGCTCAGCGTCCACTCGAAGCAGTTGCCGCTGAGGTCGTCGACGCCCTCGGGCGTCCGGCCTTCGGGGAAGACGCCGACGGGCGAGGGGCCTTGGAGGTGGGTGGCCGAGAAGTTGCCGCGAAGGGGGTCGAGCGCATCGGCCCAGGCAAAGCGGCGGCCGGCCTGGCCGCGGGCTGCGGCGGCCCATTCGGCCTCGCTGGGCAGGCGGACGGGCCGGCCGCTGCGAGCGCCGAGCCACAAGCAGTAGGCGCGGGCCTCGTACCAGCAGATGCCGATCACCGGCTGGGCGGGGTGGTTGAAGCGCGGGTCGGACCAGCGGAGGGGTGCCACCTCGCGGTTGCCGGGAAACAGCGACTCGAGCACGCGCTCGAAGGCGGCATCGTCCAGAGCCATGTAGCGTCGCCATTCACCGGCTTGCTCGGGGGTCAGGCTGCCCTTCTCCTCCAGCTGGTCCAGGGACTCCGGGTCGGCCGCGAAGCGTACGCGCCAGTGGCGCCAGTCGTGCTTCTTGCCCTCGGTGACCCCCTCGCCGCGGCGCCAGGCGCGGGCCGGGCCCTCGGGCCACCATGCCTCCTCCTCGTAGCCACCATCGGCCATGAAACGGGCCCACTCGGCATTGGTTACCGGGAAGCGCGCGATCTCGAAGGCGGGCAGCTCGAGGCTGTGTTCCGGCCTCTCGTCGGGTCGGGCCAGAGCGTCCGATTCCGGGGAGCCCAAACGGCTCGCGCCAGCGGGGATCTCGATCCATGGCGGCTCCAGTGCAGCACCCGCTTCCAACTCGACCCATCGCGGATCGCCCAATCGACCCAGGGCCCGTGCGGCCGCGATCCGACACCGCAGTTCGGCGGCCGGATCCTCGCCGCGCTCGACCAAGGCGCCGCGCAACGCATCCACCAACGCCACCGGCAAGCGCTCGACGAGCTCCTGCTCGGCCGCCGCCTCGCCGGTCAAGGCCAGGTCGGCCTCCATCAAGCCGCGCAGGAAGGGCTCCGGATCCTCGGCCAGGACCGCTGCCATGCGGGCCGTCTCCTCCCAGCCGGTGCTCGGCAACACGGGCAGCGGCTCGGCTGGCGCCAGGTCGGCCAGGACCTCGGCCAGGGGCGGCCGCAAGTCGTCGACGCGCCAGGGCTTGGCCACCAGGCTCGGATCGGGCTCGTCGGCCAGCCGGCGGGCGGCAAAATGCTCCTGGAGCAGCTGGTGGTAGAAGAGCACCTCGTCGCGCTCGATGTCCTCGTCCAAGACCGAGATGGCGGTGCCGGCGCGCAGGATGTCCTCGGCGCGTGGATGCTCGATCAGGTCCAGGGCATCCTCGTAGTCGATCCGGACCAGGTGTCCGCCGCTGTTGGGCTCGGCAGCCTGCATGCCGAAAGCCAGGCGCTCGAGGGCGGGCAGCAGCGCGCCGCGCCGCGGCAGCTCCCAGGGCCGGCGCCAGCGCTTGGATTGCAGGAGGCGCCGGCTCTCGCGCGGGGTCAGCAGCTCGCCGTCGCCGACCAAGGGATGGCCCTGCTCGAGCTCGCGGCGGAGCGTCTGGCGGAGAAAGCCGGTGAAGAGCGAGGCGCGGCCTCGCGGAAGCTCGCCCGTGTCGGCCACCTGACCGACCAGGAGCGCCAGAAAGTAGGGGGTGCGCAGCATCTCCAGGGTCGGCGATCCCGCCAGCCGGCGCCAGATCGCGGGCGCCTGTTCGGGCAGGTGCAAGGCCAGGTATTGCTGCACCCGGGCATCGTCGAAGGGCTCGACGCGCAATTGCGGCACCGGCAGCTCCGGCGTCGACAGCGGGGCGCTGTAGTCCAAGCTGCGGCAGCTGAAGATGGCGCGGTTGCCGCGCTGCGCGGTCAGCCAGTCACGCAGCGCGGCGCGCCAGGCCAACACCTTTTCGCGGTACTCCGACTCCCCGGCATGCGGCATCTCGTTGAGCCCGTCGAGCAGCAAGACCATCCGGCCGTCACCGCTGAGCGCCTCGAAGTTCGGGAGATCGGGATAGAGCTGTCGCCAGCGAGCGGCGAGCCATTCGAGCGGTGCGGACGCCGGCTGGCCGGCCCCTTCGGCGCGATAGCCGCTGAGCGGAACGTAGAAGGTCACCGGCGCCGCCGGGCCCCCGTCGCGAAAGGCGGCCCCGCAGAGCTGGAGCTCGAGGTGCCGCAGGAGCGTGCTCTTGCCACTGCCCGGTGGTCCCAGGACCACCAGGGCCCGCTCGCCCGTGCGCTCCAGGAGATCGGGCAGGCTCTCGTAGCGCTCGGCATCGGCCATCCAGCGCTCGCCTTCCACCTCGGATCCCCGATCGAGCAGCAGGGTCAATTGGACGAAGCGGGTATCGATGCGGTAGCGCGGCTGAGACCACTCGGCGATGCGGCGCAGCCAAAAACGCTCCAGACGATCCGGCTCGATGCGCAGCAGCATCTCCAGCTCGGGCGCGCTCAGGCGAGCGCTCTCCTTCTGGCCGGCCAAGCCCGCGCGCAGTGCCGTCTCGAGTGTGGCGAGGTCCCGCGGCGGCGCCTCGCGGTCCGCATCGCTCTCCAGCTCCAGATGCGGCTCCGGCTGTCGCAGGGATCGCAGTGGCCGGTCGACCTCCGGCATGCCCGCGGCCCGGGCCCGGACCAGGGGTTCGGGCGCGCTCAGATCCTTGAGCCAATGCTCGCCGCAGTCGACCAACTCGATTCCGGGCGGGAGCCGGCCGTCCAGTTCGGCCACGGTGACTTGCGAGACCACGACCTGCCCGCCGTTGGCCGTGTCGGCAATGCGCGCCGCGCGATGCACCTCGAAGCCGGCGTAGTCCGTGTCGAAGCGCGTCAGCTCGCCGGTGTGCAGGCCCATTCGCACCCGCAGCGGCTCGCCGCCTGGCCAATCCTGGGCTTCCAGCGAACGCTGGCCGTCCACGGCGGCGGCCAAGGCGGAATCGGCCCGTGGGAAGACGTAGAAGAAGGCGTCCCCCACGGTTCGCACCTCCACCCCGCCACGCGCCCGAAATGCCGCGCGCAAGAGACGATTGTGCCGGTCGAGGAGCTCCGGGAAGTCGGGCCCGTGGCGCTTGACCAGTTCGGTGGAACCCTCGATGTCGCTGAAGAGGATGGTCAGGCGACCCTCCGGGAGATCCCTCACCGCCCTGCACCGCCGTCCGGCCGGGCTCCCCGAGATCGGCTCATCGGAGCCGGGGCCATGCGCATCGCATCATCGGTGCACCAGCCGCGGCAGGTAGACCATCCAGTCGTCGACGGGACTCCCATCGGTGGGCGTGGCGGTCACAGGCTCCGCGCTCGGGCTCGGTTCCGAGGGGTTGGCCGTCGGGCTGGGATCATCACCGGGCGTCGAGCTGACCGTCGGGGTGGCGGTCGCGTCCGCGGGTGTCGAGGTCGCGGCGCCGGTGGGTTCAGCGCTCGGTTCGGCCGTCGGCACCGGCGCGCCCGGATTCTCGTACCAGCACAGCCGCCCGCTGTTGCTGTTCTCCGTGAACTCCGAGGTGATGAAGTCGATCGCTCCATCCGCATTGACATCCGCGGCATCGATGGATCTCCACTTGTGATTGTTGTTGGCGCTCGAGCTCAAGGCGGTCGGATCGCGCTCGAAGTCCGTCCCGGCACCGGTGTTGAGCCAGGCGAAGACACGGTAGGGCTGGCTGCCGATCTGACTGGTGACCAAGATGTCCAAGTCACCGTCACCGTCGAGATCGGCCATCGTCAGGTCGCGCACGTCGTCCTCGTCGCCTTCCCCGATCTTCTCGAAGACGCGTTCGTCGCCATCCATGCGCTGCAGCCACCAGGCGATCTTGTCACCGGTCTTGTCGGTGGCGGTGGCCAGATCCACCAGCCCGTCGTCGTTCAAGTCCCCGGTGGTCACCGCGATCAGCTGCCGCGCATCGGTCCCTCTCAGGATCGTCTGCGCCGGACCCAGGTCGACCTGGCCCACGGATCCGCGGCTCGGATACCAGGTCAGATCGCGACCCTCTCGAACCAAGAGCAGGTCGGCGTGCCGATCGAGATCGGCGTCCAAGTTCGCCACCTCGAGATAGGCGTCGGCATCGCCGTCTACCACGTCGAAGGAATGCACTCGGCCCGCGCTTCGCCGCTGCGGAAAGCCAGCCCCACCGTCCTCGTTGAGCCAGGCGCTGACCTGACCGTTTGGATCGACGGTCACGAGGTCTTGGTTGCCATCGGCATCCAGATCGCCGACACCGAGCAGCAATCCCAGGTCGCGTGGCGCGCCTCGCGGAGAGGGTTGCGCGTCGAAGTCGAAGCCGGCCGGCTCCCCGGGCGCCGGCGCCTCCTGGCGCCACCAGGTCAGCTGTAGTTCGATGGGATTGCCCGTCCCCCGATCGTAGACGGTGTCCAGCCCGACGAAATCGACCCGGCCATCACCGTCCAGGTCCGCGCCGCGCACGAAGTTGACGCCCGGTGACGGAATCACATCTTGGCGGGTGAAGGTGGGCAGTGCGCTCTGCTCCGCGGCCGTCGGCAGGGTCCGCCTCCCAACCACCTGGAGGGCCAGGATGGAGATGGCGAGGGCGAGCGCGATGCCGAGGAGGGTCATCGGGCCTGGACGAAGGATGATCGAGGCGGGTCGGAACGGCATCCTGGAAACTCCTCTCGAGGGCTTCACGGTAGGTCGAAACGAAGGCTGTAGAGGCCCCCGTCGCCGGCCATCAGCAGGGTCTGGCCGGCGAAGTCCAGACCGAAGAAACGGCCGCCCAGCCGGAAGCGGGCCAGCGAGCTGGCGGCGGCAGGATCCTGGATATCGAAGATCTCGAGGCCGACGAAGCTGCCGAGGTAGGCTCTGGCCTCGCCGAGGGCGAGGCCGTAGGCACCGCTGCGGGTCCCGTAGCTGGCCAGCAGCTCCGGCGCGGCGGGATCCGCGACATCGTAGACCACCAGGTCCGCTGCGCTGTCGGTCAGCCACAAGCGGTCGCCATCGAGCCGCATCGAGTCGACGCCGGCCGCCAGGTCGAGCTCGGTCAGCAAGCTGGGCGCGCTGGGATCGCCGGCGTCGACGATCCACAGGTCCTGATCCGCACGCAGGTAGACGATGTCATCGTCGGCGAGGATGCGGGTGGTCGATCCCGGCGTCTCCAGGCTGCCCAGGATTTGGGGCTGCCGGGGGTCGGAGACGTCGATGCTGACCAGCTTGCCCAGGTTGGCCGCGTGCAGGACCCTGCCCTCCAAGGCCAGATCGTAGACGTTGTCCTCGGTCGACAGCTCCGAGAGCAGGCTCGGCGCCGCCGGATCCGAGACATCGTAGATGGCGATGCCCCGGAAGCCCTGGGCCAGGTAGAGCCGGTTCCCGTCGACCAACGTCGCCTCGGCCTCCGTCTCGGCGATCGTGGCCAGCAGCGTCGGCGCGTTCGGATCGGAGATGTCGATGGCGCGGACGTCCTTGTTGTTCTGGACCGTCCAGGCAACATCTCCGGCGATGCTCAGATGTGTCATGCGACCGGGGACCGGATGCTCGTCGACGGCGGCCGGCGCCGCCGGGTCGGAGACATCGGCCACCTGCAGGCCCCCGCCGGCATCGGCCAGGTAGGCCCGGTCGTCCAGGAGGCGAAGATCGAAGGCATCGCCGGCCGTCGTGGGCAGGTTGGACCGGAGCTGCGGCGAGTCGGGATCCTGGATGTCGACGATGGCCAGCCCGCCGAAGTCGGCCGCCAGGTAGAGCCGCTCGCCCGAGCGAGCGATGCCCCTCGGCCAGCCGTTCACCTCCAAGGTGGCAGACAGGGACAGCGCGGCCGGATCGCTGACGTCGGCCGAAAGCAGCCCGCCGCGCTCGCCGGCGATCCACATGCGGTCGCCATCGATCAGCAGATCCTCCGCATCGTCCCCCAGCTCCAGTCGGCCCAGCTCCGCCGGCGCGGTCGGATTCGAGATGTCGAAGGCCACCAGCCCCTCCGTGTGCCCGATGTAGGCCCGGTCGCCCTCCGCCGCCACCGCCAGCGCCGTCCGGCCGACGCTGGTTTGGGACAGCGAGGCCGGCCGGTCCGGATCGGAGAGGTCGAAGAGCTGGAGGCTGGTGCCGGATGCCGCCACCAGCAGGTCGCCAATGCGCTGCATGTCCTGGACATCACCGACCTCGAAGATCGACTGGGACGAGAGGACCTCGATGTCGTCGGGCCGCGTCACGTCCAGCACGCTCAAGCCCTCGCGGTGCCCGACGTAGAGTCGCTCCCCCTCGGCCAGCAAGGACTGCACGATGCCAGGTAGGACCTCCGAGCGCCCCACGGGCGCCAGGTTCTCGCGATCCAGGATCTCCACCCGCGGGCCCACGCCCAGGTAGATCCGGTCGCGCGCGCCGGCCGTCCCCGATGGGTCGTCGCCCAGCTCCAGGGTCCGCGCCTCACCGCCGTAGTGGCCCAGGACCTGCATCTCGGGCCCCTTGGTGGGGGTCGGGCTGGGCGCGATGGTCGGGCTGGTGGTGGGCGTGAGCTCGAGCGTCGCCGTCGGCGTCGCCTCGAGCGTGGCCGTCGGCGTGGCCGCATCGGTGGCGGTCGGCTCGAGCGTCGGCCGGATCACGAAGCCGCGCTGGACCAGCGGCAGGTAGATCGGCAGCGGCGGAAGATCGACGCGCGTGGCGGTGGCCGTCGCGGTCGCCTCCAGGGTGCGCGTCGGGCTGGGCGTCTCGGCCGGCTCGGTGGCGGTGGCCGTCGATTCCGGCGGCGTCGGCGTGGCATCGGGCGGCGTGGCGCTGGGCGTCGCGGTCTCGTCGGGCGGCGTCGGGCTCGCGTCGGTGGTGGCCGTGACCGTCGGGGTCGCGGTCGACGTCGCGGTCAGGCTCGGCGTGGCCGCGGTCGTCGGGCTGCTGGTGGCCGTCGGCGGGCGCTCGAAGACCAGGGCCCGCAGGTCGGCGAAGGTGCGGTTGTTGTCTGGCGTGCCGCCCTGGAACCAGGCCGTGGCGCGCTCCGGATCCCAGGCGGCCGCGTGGCCGAAGCGCTGCAACGGGCCGTTGGCGACCAGGCTGGTTTCGCTCCAGCGCGCTTCGGCTTGGCTCAGATCGAGCGCCGAGAGCCGGTTCGAGAAGGCGTTGCCGGAAAGCCGGCCGCCGTGGATCCACCACAGGCCGCGCTCGACGTCGACGAAGTGCGCCACGAAGCCCCGGCTCAGGCCCGCGTTGGCGGTCGACAGGCGCGTCCAGCGCTCGGCGCCGTCCAGGCCGGCCGACAGGTCGAGGACGTCGATGTTGCGCGTGGTCGAGTCGTCGTCGATGAAGCCGCCGTAGGACAGCAAGCGCTCGCGCTCGCCGTCGAAGATCAAGGCCTGCGCGGCGCGCGGCTGGAAGCCCACGTCGCTCAGGCGCTCCCAGCGCACCGGCGTCTCGCCCAGCATCAAGGCGTAGTTCGCACTCCGAAAGCCGCCCAAAGCGTCGACGCCGCCCGAGACGACCATCGCATCCAGCCCGGGCACGTAGACGGCCGCGTGCGCGAAGCGGTCGCCGAGGATCCCGGCCACGCTCTCCCGCGTCCAGCTCGGATCGTCCGGATCGGAGAGCTCGAGGAACCAGACGCTGCTGCCGTCCATCAGCCGATCGCTGCCCATCGGGGCATTCTCGAGCTGGCCGCCGTAGACGATCATGCGTCGGCGCTCGGGATCGAAGACCGCCGTGTGAAAGATGACCGGCGGGGGCTGCAAACCGGAGATCGATTGGCGCGCCCAGCGCGCGTCCGGGTCGGACAGCGCGAAGCGCCAGACGCTGTTGTCGTAGTTGTTGCTGTCGGGATCGGCTTCCACGCCGCCAAAGGCCCACAGACTATCGCTGAAGGGGTCGAAGACCATGACGTGGTGGGCGCGATCGGGCTGCGGGCCGTTCTGGATCAGCTCCCAGCGCGCATCGGGGATCTGGGCCGAGGCCGGCCTGGCCGGGCCCAGCAGCATGGCCATCGCGGCGATGGCGAGGGGCAGGAGAGGACGCTGTCTGTGCAAAGCCATGTCGGAGCCTCCGGCGAAATGCGAACTCGATCGTCCCCCTCGATCCCATTGTGGCAGACTTCGGGACCCATCCGCAAGCCCATGATCGGCCGGTCTTCGCTCGTCCGTCGCGGAAGGCCAAGCTGCACCGACCCGCGCGATGCGCACTGGAGCAATCCGGCATGCCCGATCCCGCTCCCTTGCCCGAGCAGATCGACACCGAACGCTTGCGACTGCGCCCGCCCCGGCTCGAGGACGCCGACTGGATCCACGAGGCCTACGCTCGGGACCCGGACTTCACCCGCTACCTCACCTGGCGCCCGCATCGCGATCCGGCCCGCACGCTGGCCTTCGTGGCCCAGGCCATCGACGACTTCGACGGCGCTGCGCGCCGGCTGTGGATCCTCGAGCGCCGCGAAGACGGAACGCCGTTGGGCAACGTCGACGTTCGCATCGAAGGCTTCATGGCCACGCTGGGCTATAGCCTGGCGCCGGCCCACCAGGGCCAGGGCTACATGACCGAGGCCGCCGGCGCGGTGGCGCGGATGCTCATCGGCCGGCCCGAGATCCACCGCGTCTGGGCGGTGACCGATCCGGAGAACCGCGCCAGCCAGCGCGTGCTCGAGCGCATCGGCATGCAGCGCGAAGGCCGGCTGCGCCGCTGGACCCTGCGGCCCAACCTGAGCCACATCCCGCGCGATTCGATCTGCTACTCGCTGGTCGAATAGAAGCCCGAAGACCCCCCGTCGAGCGATTGCGGCACCCCCCGCCGGCTGCTACCATGGGCAGCCCCCTTCGAGGCGGCCCCGCGGCCCTCCATCCCCCAGGACAGACCGAGTGTCGGCCCAGGCCATCTACCGCCGTTGGCGTCCCCAACGCTTCGACGACGTCATCGGACAGGATCACATCACCCAGACCCTGCGCAAGGCCGTGCAGGGCGACCGGCTGGCGCATGCCTATCTCTTCACCGGCCCGCGCGGAACGGGCAAGACCTCGGTGGCGCGCATCCTGGCCAAGGCCGCCTGCTGCACCGACGAGGACATGGCGGCCCGTCCCTGCAACGAATGCGCCATCTGCCAATCGATGACGGCCGGCCGGGCCCTGGACCTGATCGAGATCGACGCCGCCTCGAACACCGGCGTCGACGACGTGCGCGATCTGCGCGACAAGATCGGCTTCTCGCCCAACGAGGCGCGCTACAAGGTCTACATCATCGACGAGGTGCACATGCTCTCGACGGCGGCCTTCAACGCGCTGCTCAAGACCCTCGAGGAGCCGCCGCCGCATGCCCTGTTCATCATGGCCACCACCGAGCCGCACAAGATCCCGGACACCATCCTCTCGCGCTGCCAGCGCCACGACTTCCGGCGGGTGGACCTGGCGGCCGTCACCGCCAAGTTGGCCCGCATCTGCCAGGCCGAGGAGGCCGATGCCGAGCCGGATGCCCTGGAGATGATCGCCCGCAGCGGCACCGGCTCCATCCGAGACGCCGAGAGCCTGCTCGACCAGATGCTATCCTCCGGCGAGACCATCACCCTCGACGCGGTGCGCGAGGTGCTGGGCACGCCGGCCGACGAGGCGGTCATCGACCTGGTCGACGCCATCCTGGCCGGCGACGCCGCGGCCGGCCTGGCCCTGATCAACGCCGCCCTCGACCGCGGCGCCGACCCGCGCCAGCTCCAGGATCGCCTGCTGGAGCACCTGCGCGGCCTGCTGCTCATCCACACCGGCCTGGAGGCCGACCTCTTGCACCAGCCCGATGAACGGCTGGCGGTGATGCGCGAGCAAGCCGCCGCCCTGCCGATGCGCGACCTGGTGCAGAGCATCCACCGCTTCAACGAGGCCCGCCCGGGCGCCAACCGCGCCCTGCCCTCGCTGCCGATGGAGCTGGCCCTGGTCGAGACGGTGATCGCGCTGGCCGGCTCCGGAGGACCCACGTCGAAGGCCTCGAGCGAGGTCGAGGCCGGCAGCGGTCCGGACTCGCATGCCGCCGACGCGCCTTCGACGACCGACAAGGCGGCGGGTCGTCCCGCCGCTTCGGAGCCGGAGGGATCGACGAGTCCACCGGTCGAGGAGGCTTCGACGCCAGCACCAGATCCCTCGACCTCGAAGCCCCCGACCTCGAAGCCCTCGGCCACCCCGGCGAGCGAATCCAGCGGGCCGAGCACTCCAGCCGGTCCGGAGTCGGTCGCCGACCTCGAAGCCCTGCGCCAGCGTTGGTCGGCCGCGCTGCGGGCCGTCGAGGCCCGCGACCGGAACCTGGCGGCGCTGCTGAAGGACTGCCGGCCGATCGCCTCCGGCCCCGAGGGGCTGACCCTGGGCTTCTTCTACGAGTTCCACTGCCGGCGCGCCTCGCAGCCCGAGAAGAGCCGGCTGATCGCCGATGCCATCGAATCGGTGCTGGGCCATCCGGTGCGGCTGCGCTGCACGGTGGTCTCCGAGTCGGAGGCCGAGGCGGCGCGCCGGCCGCGTTCCAAGAGCGACCAGGCGGCCCAGGACCCGGTGGTCAAGCACGCGCTGGACGCGCTGGGCGCGCAGATCGCCGGCGTGCAGGACCAGGAGCCGGACGACGACGAGGACTGAGCTCGCCTTGCGCCGGAACTCGGCGCAGCTCCACGGATCGAAACGGGCTCGTGGCGAGCGCGAGCCCTGTAGGAAACCGCATCCAAACGACCGGATGATATGATTGCCACAGATCGCTCGAATACCCCGGAGGTGAAACATGGCCAAGGGCAGAGGCAGGAGCGGGCGCGGAATGCCCCGCGGCGGCAACAACCCGATGGCGCAGATCCAGAAGATGCAAGAGCAGATGTTGGCCGAGCAGGAGGCCCTGGCCGACGAGACCCGCGAGATCTCGGTCGGCGGCGGCGCGGTCAAGATGGTGATGAACGGCCATCAGAAGCTGAAGTCGGTCGAGATCGACAAGGCCCTCCTCGACCCGGAGGAGGCCGAGATGCTGCAGGACCTGCTGGTGGCCGCGGTCAACCAGGCGGTCGAGGAGACCCAGGCCATGGCCGGCGCGCGCATGAACGCCATCACCAGCAAGCTCAACCTGCCGCCGGGCCTGGGGCTCTAGCGCCGCGATGTCCGCGGCCCTGCCCCGTCCGGTCTCGCGGCTGATCGACGAGTTTGGCCGCTTGCCGGGCATCGGGCCCAAGACGGCCTCGCGCCTGGTCTTCCATCTGCTGCGCATGCCCGACAGCCAGGCCCGCGCGCTCTCCGATGCGCTGCGCGATCTGGCCGATGGCATCGTCTACTGCCAGCGCTGCTTCAACATCGCCGAGCAGAGCCCTTGCGCCATCTGCGACGACCCGACCCGCGAGCGGGGCTCGCTCTGCGTGGTCGAGGAGCCGCTGGACGTCCTGGCCATCGAGCGCACTCGCGAGTACCGCGGGCTCTACCACGTGCTGCACGGCGCCATCTCGCCGGTGGACGGGGTGGGGCCGGCCGATCTGCGCATCGACGAGCTGGTGCGCCGGCTCGAGCAGGAGCCCATCGAAGAGATCATCCTGGCCACCAACCCCTCGCTGGAGGGGGATGCCACGGCCATGTACATCGAGCGGGCCATCCGGGCCACGCCGGCCCGGGCCAAGCTCACCCGCCTGGCTCGCGGGCTGCCGGTGGGCGGTGACATCGAGTACGCTGACGAGATGACGCTGGCACGGGCCATGAAGGGACGCAGCGAAGGCGGCTAGCTGTCGCCTCCAGATCCAGGTGTCGGCATCCGAGGGGGAGCAGGACCATGAAGGAAGTTCATCGACCGACCGCCCAGCGCTGGGCGGTCATCTTCCTGCTCATCGCCGGCACCGCCGCCCTCCTCGGCAGCCGGGTCGAGGCGCGTATTCCAGCAGAGCCCGATGGGCCCGTCCCTGCTCGGTCGGACGTCGATCGCGTCCCAGGCGATCCCGTTGCCGACGGCCTCGATCAAGACTCGCCCATCCTCGGCGCCGCATTGACCATCCTGGCCGACGGGACCGAACCCTGGGAGGACCGGCCGCTGGCGGTGGCCGGCCTGGGAACCCTGCCCGGCCGAGCCGGCCAGCCCGATCCGGGCGACGACTTGGGCCCGGAGGACGGCATCGTGCGCTCCTGGGACGCGGTGATCTACCGCGCCTCCTTCAGCGTGCGCGAGGGGACGGCCGAGAACCTGGTGGCCGAGGTGCTCCTGTCGGACCATGCCCGCTGGGAGAACAGCCAGCTGGCAGCCCTGGAATTGGCCGGCTGTCCGGAGGGCGCCAGCCTGCTCGACGGCGGCCGCCGCCTGCGCTGCGAGGTCGGCCAGGTCTCGGCGCCGCCGGCCGTCACGGTGGCGCTCGACCTGAGCGCCCGGGTCAGCGGCGACGCGCTGCAAGGTGACGAGCTGACCGCCGAGCTGACCGTCCGCTCCAGCAATGCCCGGCCCGATCCCGACCCGCAGAACTGCCCGACGCCCCGAACCGGCGGCTGCGATGCCGAGGCGCCGACCGTGCAGGTCTCGGCGGCGCCGGCGGCCGAGATCCGCAAGCACTTCGGCGCCCTGGCCAACCAGAGCCACCAGGGCCAGGCCGGCCGGCGCCTGAGCTGGCAGCTGGACCTGGTCCTCGGCGCGGACGGCGACGTGCGCGGCAGCTCGAACCCGGTCGGCGCGCCCTGGACCCTGCCCGACTGGTGGCGCATGACCCGCCAGGGCCGCGCCATCGAGCTGCCGGTGACGCTCTTGGGCTGCCGCGATCAGGACAGCGGTGCCGCCTGGAGCTGCGCGCAGCCCGGCGGGCCCGGCACGCCGGTGGATGTGACCATCGAGCGCCTGGATGCCGTGGCCAGCCTGCCATCGGGCGTGTCTTCCTCGTTGCCCGAGGTGGTCGGCCGGCTCCAGCTCGACCTCTGGATCTCGGAGGCCGACCTGCGCGCCGATGGCGGCGACGTGATCTTCCAGAACTGCTTCGGCACGGCGGTGGGCATCCCCAGCCGCGCGCTGTGGAAGCCCAGTGATGCCCGCGGCCAGCCCAACCTGGGCGGCGCCGACGAGCCCACCGGCAACAACTGCTCCTATGCCGTCCTGCCGGTGCCCACCGCCATCCCGCCCACGCGGCCGCCGGTGCGCACCCAGCCGCCGCCCGGTCCGCCGCGCCCGCGGCCGACCAACACCCCCGTGCCCCGTGCCAACGTCAGCAAGCGCTACACGCCCTTCACCCAGGGTCAGGCGGTGACCGACGGCAGTGAGTTCGCCGCCGAGGTCCGGGTGGACTCCATCGGCGCCGCGCCCATGCCCGGCGTGGTCGCCTGCGACAAATGGGACAACAGCACCCACGTGCTGCGCGACGAGGGCGTGGCCGGCGTGCGCCTGTGGCGGCAGGTTCCGGGCGGCCAGCCGGAGCTGCATCCGGAGCCCGAGCGCGTGCTCGTCGAGTACAGCGCCGGCCACTGGGGCCGCCAGCGCCCGGTGCAGGTCTCCGTCGGCCGCGCCTGGTACGAGCAGGCCACCAGCGCCTGCGACGATGCGGCCTCGGACGTCCGCGCCGGCTGGGTGACCGCCGACGAGGTCGACTTCACCAACAGCCGCCAAGGCAGCATCGACGCCGACGAGGTGAACATGGTCCGGGCCCGATTCTTCGACCCGGTGCCCCAGGGCACTTCGGTCTGGATCGAGGTCTTGATGCGGGCCGAGCAGAACCCGCCCGGCAGCTGGCTGATGAACTACGGCGCGGCCTACTTCGGCGCCGGGCCCCAATCCGGCTGGCGGGCCGGTCGCTGCGACGGCGCCACCGGCTCGCGCACCCGCATCGCCTGTCCCGAGCCGGCGCCCAACACGCGCACGGTACCCGGCCCGCTGGGCGACATGCTGGTCCATGTCGGCGTGCCCCTGTGGCTCGAGAAGCGCACCGAGCCCTTCGTGCCCGGCGGCAGCCCGGTGGTCGAGGCCGGCCAATCGATCGGCTTCGTGCTGACGGCCCGCACCCGCCCGCGGCCGGCCGACCCGCCCCTGCCGCCCTTCCCGCCCGGCGCTTTCGCGCCCGGCGTCACGCTGTCGGACACCCTGCCGGTGGGCTTGAGCTACGTGCTCGACTCGACCCGCCTGGCCAGCGAGGACCTGAACGCCAACGGCCGGCTGGATCCGGGCGAGGACCTCAACGGCAACGGCCGGATCGACAGCGACGTGCCCTTCGAGCCGGCCATCAGCGCCGGCCCGCGCGAGGGCGAGGTGACCCTGCGCTGGAACCTGGGCGACCTGCCACACGAGATCGACGTGCCGGAGATCCGCTACCAGGCCACGAGCTCGCGCCTCCTGCGCGGCGGCACGGCGCTGGCCAACATGGCCGGCCTGCATTCGGCCAAGGACCGGGCGCCCAACTGCCGGCCCGGCGCCCGCGAGGCCGAGGGCGGCCGCTGCGCCTGGGCCCAGCTGATCGTGGCCAACGTGGCCGCGGCCCAGGTCGAGAAGCTGCCCCGCCTGCCCCTGGTGCTGCCCGGCGAGCCGATGGTCTTCCAGCTGGCCCTGGCCAACCTGACCAGCCGGCCGGTGGAATGGTTCGACGCGGTGGACATCCTGCCCCGCGCCGGCGAGCCGCGCAGCCCCGGCACCAGCCTGACCGGCGGCATCACCGACCTGCGCGCCGAGGTCCGCCCCGGCGGGGCGCCGATGCAGATCTGGGCCTCGGACCGCGATCCGGAGGCTCTGGACACCCTCGGCGGCAGCCCGCGAGACGGCTTGATCGATCCGGTGGTGGCCTGGGGCGCGGCCGGCGCCGGCCTGGGCGGCCCCGACTGGCCCTGCCAACTGAGCGCGGTGGGCACGGCCGGCTGCACCGAGATCTCCGCGCGAGATCGGGTGACCGCGCTGCGCTTCTGGGGCCCGGACCCCGACCCGGCCCGCAGCGGCGGAAGCAGCTACAGCTTCCTGCCGCCCGACATGCCGCCGCGCCGCATCGACCTGACCTTGGACGTGCCGGGCTCCCAACCCGAGGACCGGGTCCACAACGCCTGGGGCGGCCGCTTCGACGAGTTGCCGCTGCCGGTCTTCGACGATGCCCTGATCCGCGTGCGCTTCCCGGACACGCCAACGCCCACGCCGACCTCGACGCCGACCGATACGCCCTCGCCGACGGTCACGCCGACCGCCTCCAACACGCCCACGCCCAGCGACACCCCGACGGCCACCGGCACGCCGACCGTCACCCCGACCCCCTCCAACACGCCGACGGCCACGCCGACGCCCATCTACACCATCTACTTGCCCCTGATCATCAACCTGCCCTGCAAGCCGCGCACGGTGGACGTGGTCTTGGTGGTCGATCTCTCGAGCAGCATGTTGCGGCCGGCCGGCGACGGCGGCAGCAAGCTCGACGCGGTGCTGCGCGCCGCCCGGGCCTTCATCGAGGACTTCGATCCGGGTCCCGGCCGCGGCCGCATCGGCCTGGCGGCCTTCAACGACGAGGCCTGGATCGTGCAGCCACTGACCGAGGACCGCGCCCGGTTGGACGCGGCCGTGGCTACGCTGGCCGACGGCATCCAGGAGGGGACGCGCCTGGACCTTGGCCTCCTGGTCGGCAAGTCCGCGCTTCAGAGCGTCGAGCCGGGACGGGTCAAGGCCATGGTCTTCTTGACCGATGGCCTGCCCAACCGCGTGCCGACGCCCGAGCCGGGCGGCCGGCAGGAGGACACGGTCTTGGCCGCCGCCGAGCAGGTGCGCGAGGCCGGCATCCTGGTCCACACGGTGGGTTACGGCCGGGCCGACGCGCCAGACTTGGTCGACCGCATCCTGCCCTGGCTGCTGGAGGCCATCGCCGGCTCGCCGGATGCCTACCACGAGACGGACGATGCCGGCGCGCTGGCGTTGGTCTTCCGCCGCATCGCCATCGAGTTGGGCTGCGTGCGGGAGATCGACTGGCCCTGATCGGGCCGGGGGTCAGGCCCGGCTGGGGACCTTGAAGGTCACGTAGGCCATGCCGGCCAGGCCGACCATCAGGATGGTGGCCGGGCCGAAGCCGGGGTCGGCGGGGTAGGAGACGCGGAAGACGAACCAGGCCGAGAGGCCGGTCATGCCCGCGATCAAGAGGGTCACCGCCCACTTGGCGTGCCGCGGCAGCGTCTTGCCGTGGGCATAGTAGGTGAAGAGGGCCGGTCCGAAGAAGGGGTTGGTCAACGACCAGCGGAAGAGCCGCTCCGAGGAGAGCGAGAAGAGGAAGGCGGCCGGCACCGCCCAGCTGACGGTAGGCCAGCCGGGGATCCAGACCCCGATGATGGCGAAGCCCACGAAGACGCAGCCCAGTCCCTGATAGATCCGGCTGCGCAAGGGACTGCTGGCCACCGCGTAGCGCGCGACGATGGCCTCGAGCGAGGGCTCGGATGGATCGAGGCTGGGCTCGACTCGCGCCCGCTCGCCCGGGTGGCTGCCAGCCACCGCTTCGGCAGCGTCGACGACCCGCTCGATGGCCTCGGCGGCCTCGCGCTGGGTATCGGTCGGGCTCTTGCTCTGCAACGGCACTCTGACTTCCAGGGTCATGCGCTTCTCGTCGGGTCGATCGGTGGTCGCTGCGGGGACGAGGGCCAACCATTCCGATCAGCGGGCGACATGCGACATCTATCGTCCGTCGACGGTCGAGGCCAGGCTCTGCGACCCGCGAACGCAGTCTAGCACGCTTCGAGGACTTAGTTGAGCAAATGAACGCGCCGCTGGGTCGTATTTCCGTCTCGAAGCCCACGAAAACTATCCAAAACTACCCACACCCACACCGACTCAGTCCTTGCCGGCGGCCTCCACCTCGGCCCAATCGGCCAGGAAGGCCTCCAGCCCCCGGTCGGTCAGCGGATGGTCAATCAGCTGACGGAAGACCTTGGCCGGCAGCGTCGCCGTGTGCGCGCCCAGCTGCATGCAGGCCAGGACGTGCTGCGGATGGCGTAAGGAAGCGGCCAGCACGCGGGTCTCCAGATCCGGGTAGTGCCCCCACGCGGTCATGATCTCGTCGATCAGGACCATACCGTCCTGGCCGGCATCGTCCAACCGCCCGACGAAGGGCGAGACGTAGCGCGCGCCGGCCTTGGCCGCCAGCAGCGCCTGCTGGGCGCTGAAGATCAGAGTCACGTTGACGCCTACGCCTTCATCGGCCAGCGCGCGGGTCGCCCTCAGCCCGTCGGGCGTGCAGGGTAGCTTGATGATCACGTTGGCTGGAAGCTCGGCCTTGAGCGCCCGGGCCTGGGCCAGCATCCCGCCGGCCTCGGTGGCGGTGACCTCGGCCGAGATCGGTCCGGGGCAGATCTCGGCGATCTCGCGCACCACCTCGCGGAAGCTCCGGCCCGACTTCCGGATGAGGCTGGGGTTGGTGGTCACGCCGTCCAGGACGCCCCAGGCCGCGATCTCGCGGACCTCGTCCACCTCGGCGGTATCCAGGAAGAGCTCCATGCTGTGGCTCCGGTCTGCGCTGGGTCGAGTTCGCTCGGGACCCGAAAGCCTTCGGGTCCCAAATCATAGCGCCATCGCCGCGCTCACCGGCTTCGACCCTAACGGCTCGGCCCGCCGGACGTTCTGACTCCCGATCGCCCCTCGCCCATGGGGTATCGCCCCCAAGGAGGTCGAAACCATGAACAACATCGATCAGCTCGTCGAAACCCTGCGCTCGGTCGACGAGATCGTCGCCGTCGTGGCCATCGTCGCGACCTTCTTCACCCTGGCGGCCATCCTCTGGTCCTGGCGCAAAATCACGCTCCAGGAGGACGAGGCGCTCTAGCTCCCAGCCAATCCGTTCGCTGCCCATCGAGGACGAGGCCCGAACCCCGGGGCCCGATCCCGTCCGCGTGCCGCTCCCTACCGTCGGATCGCGACCCCGTCGACGAGCATGGGTAGGAGCAGCGGCTGGCGAAGGATCCTGAAGTCCTTCTGTTGCACCTCGGATAGGGCGACGGTCTCGCGAAGCGGAACGAATCCGGGCGCCGTCACGAGATACTCCCAGGCGTCACAGCCCGCGACGAATTCGAGGTGTAACGCGCCGAAGTAGCTCCCGTCCGGCCGGGTTGGAAAGCGCAGAACGCTCGCATCGCAGCCGTTGATGGAGACGATCGCGTTTCCTACTCCTGCTTCTCCGCCCAGGTTCCCATCGATCACGCGCCCGCCGATGAAGAAGTCGAAGGGTGGCGTGGGCGAGGGGCTGGCGGTCATGGTCACCGTGGCCACCGGCTCGGTTGCCGGGCTTGTGGCTGGCGGCGTCTCGGAAGCCGGTGGCGTCGGTGCGCTGGACGGCGGATGGACGCTCGTCGTGTCGCAGTCCTCGTCGCCACCGTACTCTACCGCGCCGAGGTCCGGCGCGCCGTCGTCGCGGGGCCGGCCGCAGTAGTCGTCGGGCACCGAGTCCAGCGGCTGGCCCACGTCGACGAACCCGCTTCCGTCGCGCAGCGCGAAGTCGAGGTTGGCTGGATCACGGAACCATGCCTGGAAGTCCGCCGCGCTCAGGTTCTCCAGGTTGTCCTGGCCGGTTGCCCGCCCCCCGTCGCGCTCTCGGATGCGCCCGCTCATCAGGTTGCCGCGCAGGTCGACCGAGCTGGCGCCGAAGCGCACGTCGATGCCCCCGCCGGTGTCGTAGAGCAGGTTGTGGTGCACCCGGCTGTCGGCCGACTCGTTGAGGTAGATGCCGACGTCGGCCGGGCAGTGGGCGATGATGTTGTTACGCAGGATGCCGCGCTGGTGCTCGGGCGTGCAGCTGCCCTCCTCGCAGATCGGATCCGGGTTGGAGCCGCCGCCGCCCAGGCTCAGGCCCAGGCGGATCTGGCCCCGGTGCAGCTGCTCGCAGACCACCAGGTTGCGCTCGAAGAGGCCGTCCTTGGAGTTGCCCTTGAGGAAGGCGCCGTAGCTGATCTGGTTGCCGCCGGCCTTGGCGAAGTCGTGGATGAAGTTGGCCCGCACGGTCCAGCGCCGGCCACCCACCACGTCGATGGGCGTGACCGGGTTGCCCGTGTTGCGCGGGCTCCGGTTGAAGAGCTCGCTACCCTCGACCAACACGTCATCCGGCCACTCGCGCCCACCCGACCCATCCTCCCCGTTGCCCTTGATCTGGGCGTTGAAGCCCTCCATCCGCAGCCCGCGCAGGGTGGTGTGGTCGGCCGCCCCGACGATGTGGAAGGCATGCTCGCAGCGCGAATGGTCTGCCTGCGCGCAGGCACCGACCAGATCCAGGTTCTCGAAGGTCCAATGCGGCGCGCGCACCAGGAAGCCCTCAACGATCCCCCGATCGGGGAGGAAGCGGAGCGCGGGCTCGCCCAGGGACTCGGCGCGCAGGGTGATCGGCGCTTCGGCGCTGCCGGATCGCGAGACGACCACCTTGTTGGGTAGGTCCCAGGCCTCGCCAGCGCCAGCCGGCTCGAGCTGGATCGTCTGGCCGGCCTCAGCCGCGGCGATGGCGGCCAGCAGTGCCTCGGCGTTGGTGACCGAGACCACGGTGGACTGGCTCCGAGAAGGGTATGGGTTCGAGAGCTCTACAACCGAGATCGAGATCACCAGGGTGAGGACGAGAACTAGGAAGCGAGCCCGGCGTCCGGTCTTCGCTGTCGCGAAACCATTCGCGAAAGGGGGATGGTGCATGCGGCGAGCCTCCTGGCGGTCCAGCAGGGGAAGGAGATGCAACACTCCACTGCTCCGTCTACAACGGAAGGTAGACCACTCTACCGAGCCACTCCTCTTGCTCACTAAGACTATCGATCAGGACGATGTCGTCGAGCACTGATCCAAAAGGAAGGTCCTGGCCCACGATGAACACACCAGCCAATGAATACCCTTGATCGACACGTGCAAATGCATGATAGGCGACTGTGGCAGCATCATGTGTCAGAAGCACGCGCGCTTCGGCTGCAGCCCAAGCAAGCACGTCGGGATCGGCAGCGCCGCTCAAGCCGACGTCTTGAACACGGAGCAGGTCGATCCCTGGTCGGACCCGGTAAAGCGCTCGTAGAAGCTTGCCGTTTAGGTTCTCATCCGCCAGCCAGGGGATCATGTTCGCCCCGACTCACGCCTGGCCAAGAGCCTCTCGCGCAACCCACTCGAGTCATATCGCGACCGGCTCTCGCTTTGCATCAGCTCAGCCCGCACACCCCGAGCACGAAGGTAGACCTCGACTGCGTCGCGCTCACGTAGATAGTATCCAATCACGGCGTAAACATCGGCCAGGTCGAGGACTGGGAAGTCGGCCACGATCTCCTCGGCCGTTGCGCCGGACTCGAATTCAGCGACGAGCGTGTCGAGCGTCACGCGCGTTCCACCGATGCGCACGACACCCTCGTCGTCCACGGTCAACGGCAGAGGTTGCAGATTCAATGTCAGCGCCATCATTCCCATCCTATGGCCGGGGTCCGGCCAACTCATCGAGCTTCGCATTGCTTCCGTTCATTCTACAGGATGCATCGGGGATGCCGTAGATGCCCATGGACTCCCAGCCGTGGGAATCATCGTCCACCGATCTAGCGACAGCGCGCAGGTGGGCGAAGCGACGCCCCACAGGATCGATCGACCAAGCCGAAGAGCCCCGCCTCGGCGGTGGTCACCCACAGCCGGCCGGCACCCAGCGCCAGGTCGACCAGCCGGCCGGTTGCAGAAGTCCTCTTGCAGGCCAGCGGCCAACGCGATGCGATGAACGGCAGCCAACTGGGGCGATGAGCCCGCTGTGAGGTCGATCTCGACCACATGACCGACACGAGCCCCGGTTCGGGGATGCGGATTCGAGTCGAAGCCGATCCACAGCCGCTCCCCTCGGGCCTCCAGTGCGTGATAGGCGATCACGAACCATGGTCGCTCCTCACGGAGCAAGCCATCCACATCGATGCGCAAGATGACCCTGGGCCGCGCAGGGTCCTCCAAGCCGTAGACCATCACCCGCTCGCAGACGAGGACGAAGAGCCGTTCCTGGTGGCAGCATCATCTCGACAATGTAATCGCAATCGTCGCCAGCGACCGCGTCTCGAGGCACGACCGGCAGCATCCGATCCGGACGAAGGAGATCGATCCGATGCAGCCCGCCTGCGGAGACGTAGACCATGGACCCAACCGACGCCAGCCGCTGGGCCGGTTGCTCACTGCGAAGCACCGATCGGAGCTGCAAGCGGCTCGGTTGGCTTGCGTCCAGTATGGCCACGCCCGCCTCTCCCATCGCGACGGCCAACCAGGTATCCTCCCCGGAGCCCCCTTGCCCCAAGGCGATATCGCTCACGATTCCCGGCAATATCGGACTGGTCGCCACCCAATCCAGGCGCCCCTCCTCGACCGAACTGTGATCGAAGGCCATGACCCGCGGCCCCGCACCGACGAAACTCCGATCGCCCCACACCGCGATGGCCTCGGAAAGCCCGCCGACCTGGCTCTCGACCTCGAACTGCTGGGTCTTGGCAACCGAAGCGAAGGGGAGATAGATCCGGCTGCCGTCCTCTGGCGCGCCCTGCGCCGAGATCTCGCCGGCCCGCGCCATCCACAAGCCTGCTGCGACGAGCGGGCTCATGCCGATACACCGTGTCGTCACCACCCACCTCCCCGTCGATCCCGCACGGCCCGATCTTCACCTCTGCCTCACCACATCGAGCGGGGGCAGTGACACGACGGAGATGCTACCCACCATGGAGGGTGTCTCGATGTCGAGAAGACCAGAAGGTGCTTCACCCCCGACCCAGCGACAGTGTTCTGATGCGCGCAGCGACGCCGCACAGGATCGATCGACCAGCCCGAAGAGCCCGGCCTCGGCTGTTGCGACCCAAAGCCGGCCGGCACTTATCGCCAAGTCGACCGGCCGGCCGGGCACGCTTCCAGCGGGCATCGACAGAACACCCGGATAGGCCGAGATGTCGATCAAGTGGAGGCCGCCATCATCGGTGGCAGCGAGCAAGTGGGCCCCCGCTGCAAGGACAGCTGTTGCACCGCCCGTGGATCCGAGTTGAATCGAAGTCCGCGCGAAAGGCGGCTCGAGATCGACTCGTTCCAGGCCCGCCGGGGAGGGCATGTACGCCCCACCGCGGTGAATCACCAGACGGCGTTCAGGGTAGGGATCGAGATCCACGAGTTCTTCCAATTGCAGCTCCTTGCCGGAATCGAAGCCATCGACCCGCGTTCGATAGAGCGCCGATGCAAACTGTCCGGCATCCAGGTCACGCATGCCTGCCAGGTAGAGCCAGCCTTCGTCGAGCGCCAAGCCGGTGGGGATGAAATGGAGCGCCGGCTCAGGCTGCACGTAGCGCGTCGCCAGTGCGCTCGCCTCGTCGAATCGATCGAGCAGAATTCGATGGAGGCGTAGAGAACCGACCCCGGGAATGCTGGAGGGCGTCGAGTCGGCCACGTATGCCACACCATCTCGGACCAGTAGCTGTCGCTGTGGGGACTCTGGAAGGGTCCGGGTCTGCTCGGAATCGCCAGGTCCATCCCACAGGGTCAGCGTGTTGGCGCCGACAGCGACGAGCTTGCCATCGTCCGAACCCAGGTCGAGGGCTGCGATCTCTCGGAGACCGTGCGGCTGTTGTCCGACATCGCCTAGACCGGAGTACTCCCCGATCCGCTCGCCCGCGACATAGGCCGATTCTCCCACCGCAGCGAGAGCATGGAGTCGACCTGGACCGAGCTTGTGGTCAAACACCCTCCAATTGGCCTCGTCTTCATCCGCAGAGAGCAGTGCGACTCCACCGTGCCTTGCGGCAAGATGTAGCACCTCACTGCGGAGGACCGCGGCGGTGCTTCGAAGCTCGATCCATCGGGTTCGTGTCCTGGTCACACTGGGATCCATCCAACCATCAAGACGCCGGAGTCCATCCTGGCAATCGACGAAAGCCGGACTTCCAGGGAGCACAGCCAGCATTCCGCCCTCACGACAGCTCTGCAGGGCGATCGGTCCAGCGTGGGTCGTCTCCAGCCCGGTGGATCCATCATGCGAGAACAGCGCCATGTACGAGCCGACGTACCTTCGCTGTCCAATGAAGACCCAACCCGAGTATTGAACGCCCACCACTCCGGAATCGATATAGACCGAGTTGATGCCGCCGATGCTGTCGGTAACTGCCACGTGGTCAGAGACCGACTCGAGACGGCCATCTGGCCGCATGGAACGAACATCGAGCTGCAATGACCCCCAAATGGATGCGAGGATCAAGTCGCCATCATGCAGTTCCAGGTCAAAGGGCGACCTGTGCGCATCAAGGCCAGACTCGACACGACTGAACCGGGGCTGCGAAAGATCGCGCAGGTCAGCCATGAGCAGGTGGCTCTCGGTTGCGGGTTGCCCCCATTCGTCCGATGGCGCACGACGCATTCCGAAGGCGATGCCCGACTCGATGGTGACCCGATCGATCTGCATTCCCGATGGTGCCACGGTGACCAGGCGAGGGTGCTCGGGACTCGCCAGGTCCAGCACCGCCATGCCAGCCTGGCCCAGTGCAACGACCATAGCCCGAGCATCATGCGGATCGATGGCAATATCCCTCACGATCTCGTCGAGCACAGGGCTCTGCCCGACCCACTCGAGAGAGCCGGCACCTCGATCCGCATGATCGTAGACGGTTACCCGCGGCCCGATACCGACGTAGGTGAGGTTGTCGCGGACCGCGATCGCCTCCGAGTCACCACCGCCCTGGACTTCGATCTCGAACCGGGGACTCGGGCCCAGCCCGACGATCGGCAGGTACAGGCGCTGCCCATCAACAGGTGGCTGAGCCGACACATCGCCGGCCGGTAGGACCATCGCGGGCAGGAGCACGGCAAGTAACAGGCCCAGGATACACCATCGTGTCCACAAAACACTCACTCCCATCGAGTCCGAGCTCCTTCCGCGCTCATCACTACTTGAAGACGCAAGAGGCCGAGGCCGGTTTCACCCCGTGAGCAAGTCGTATTTCGTCCAGCACCGCAGTCAGGGCTAGCCGCTTGTCCTTCGCGAAGATCAGTGGGAAGTCGTCCAGTCGCTCGTACATGATCGTCAGGTCTGCGGTATCCATGACCGTCAGGATGGCCCGTCCTGCCGGCCGATTGGGCTAGCTCGCCAAACTCCCTTCAGAAATCCCTGAAACTACTGCTCTATCGAATGAGTTGGCGTGTCCAGTAGTTCCGATATTCGGCTGATGCAGTAGACGCGAAAGGGTTCCGACGCGCATACTGGTCGTGCTTTTGAAGATCTCCACCAAGGGAGCGACCAGT
>CAZJWJ010000010.1:0-76982 GCA_964549495.1 uncultured Anaerolineales bacterium
CCCACCCCACCCCCGGGCCCACAACCAGGCCGTGTATAATCCCGCCCCATGAACACAAGACTCCAAACCTACGCCACCGCCGCCACCGAAGCCGCCCTCCTGGTGACCCTCCTGGGCATGCCCACCCTGCTCCACTACTACGGCTTCCGCGTCTTCGAGCTCCCCAAGTCGGCCCTATCGGTCGCCATGGGCCTCTTGGCCGCCGTCCTCCTGCTCATCGCGGCCGCCGAATCCGGCTCGGGCGTCCCGCGCGGCCTCTGGCGACACCCCTTGGTCTTGGCAGCGCTCCTATCCGGCCTGGCCACGGGCCTGGCCACCCTGCTCGGCGACCAGCCGCGCCAGAGCTTCTGGGGTACCCTCGAGCGCGGCGGCGGCTTCATCCAGGCCCTGTCGGCCCTGGCGTTCTTTACCGGCGCGGCCTGGCTCGGCCGCGATCCACGGCGGCGGGAGCGCATCCTGGCCAGCCTGGTGGCCGGCAGCGCGGCGCCGGCCGTCTACGCCCTCACCCAGGCCCTGCAGCTCCAGGTCGTGCCGGGCCGGGTGGAGAACGTCGACCGGGCCTTCGGGACCCTGGCCAACCCGATCTTCCTGGCCGCCTACCTGATGCTGATCCTGCCCTTGACCGTCCAGCGCATCCTGCGGGCCGCGCGGCGCGCCAGCTTCGCTGCCTTCGCCGGATGGTCGCTGCTCTTGCTCCTACAGCTGGCGGCCCTGGCCAGCAGCGACAGCCGCGGTCCCGTGCTGGGCCTGGCGGCCGGCGGGCTGATGGTCCTCTTGGCCCTCTCGCTGCGCCCCGGACGGGCCTGGTTGGGCTACTCGTCCCTGGGCCTCTTGGTCGCGGGACTGGTCTTCATCGTCCTCTTCAACCAGCCCGGCTCGCCTTTGGAACCGCTGCGCGATCTGCCGGTTATCGGGCGCTTCGGCGAGATCTCGGTGCTGACCGGCGACTCCTCCGGGGCTCGCCTGCGGATCTGGCGCAGCAGCAACCGCTTGCTGCGCGAGGAGCCGGGCCGCTTGATCGTCGGCCACGGACCCGAGCAGTTCAAGACGGCCCTCCTGCCCCATGGCGAGATCTACCTGGCCGGCTTCGGGCAGCGCGACCGCCTGGTGGACCGGGCGCACAACGTGCTCCTGGACAAGCTGGTGACCGAAGGCCTGCCGGGCGGCTTGGCCTTGCTGCTGACCTTCGGGGCCGCCCTGTGGACGGCCGCCGTCGCGGCGGGCTTGGCCCGCACGCGAGGGCAGCGCCGCGCGCTGGCGCTCTGCCTGGCCGGAGCTTCGGCCATGGGCGCCCTGGCCTTCTTCGTCCAGCGCCCGCTCCCCCTGCTCGGCGCGGCGCCCGCCATCTTCGCCGGCGCGCTGAGCCTCTTCGGACTGGTCGCTGGGCTGGGACTCTTCCTGCTGGGCCGGCTGGTCCTCGGCGCGCGCGGCCGGGGCCGGGATGGCCACCACGCTGCGGACGGCGAGGTCGACGCCGCGGCCGGGGGCGGCATGGCGCAGCCGGAGCCGACGGGCAGCGCCGACCTCGAAGGAGCCGCCGGGACCACGGCCGCCGCCGGACTGGACCTGGCCTTCCTGGCCGTCTTCACCGCCGCTACGGTCGAGGCGGCCTTCGGCATCCAGGTGGTGACCCTGCAGATGCTGATCTGGCTGCTGGCCGGATTGCTCCTCGCCCGCCGGCTCGGCCCCCTGCCGACGGCCGTCGAGACGGCCTCGCGCGCCGCGCGCCGCCGCCGCCGGGGCGGAGCGGATGCGGAGGCCGAGTCCGAAGCCAGCCTGACCATCGGCTGGACGCCGGGCAGCGCCGGCTACGGCTTGGTCGTCGCCGCCTGGCTCTCGGCCATCGTCTACGCGCTATGGATCTACGGCGCGCCGGTCCTGGCCCACACCCGCTTGGTGCTGCTCTTGATGTTGCTGGCCGCCGCGGCCGCGGCCTTGTTGGCGGCGGCCGATGCCGGCGAGGGCGTCCTGACCACCTTCATCGTGGCCCTGCTCGGACTCGGGCTCTACCTGGCGCTGCGGCAGACGGTCCTGGCCCTGAGCGACGACGCCTCGATGCTCTGGACGGCCAGCCTGCTGTGGTGGATGGGCCTGGCCCTCGTGGCCGGTTTCTCGCTGCGCCGGCCGCTGGCCGAGGGCGCGCCCGGATGGCGCGGGGCGGTGGGCATGGTCTACCCGCTCCTGCTGGTGCCGGCCGTGGCCATCCTGCTCTTGGCCTCGATCCGGCCGGTGCGCGGCGACGTCTACTTCCAGTCGGCCAACGCCACCTTCGAAGCGGCCCTGGCCAGCGACGACAGCCAGCTGCTCCTGGACGCCGAGGCGCTCTACCAGCTGGCCGTCGAGCAGAGCCCCGACGAGGCCACCTATCCGCTCTTGATGGCCCAGCACTTCACGCGCTTGGGCAGCCTGTCCGGCGCGGACATCGAGGCGGCCGCCCTGGCCTTCGATCGAGCGCAGGGCTACATCGAGCGGGCCGAGCTGCTCGAGCCCGACATGCCCTACCACAAGGTCAACCGCGGACACCTGCAGCTGGTCTTCGCCCAGATGCTCTCCGCCCAGCAACCGGAGCAGGCCCGGGCCATCGCGGCCAACGCGGCCCTGCCCTTGCAGGATGCCTTCGACATCGTGCCCTACGATCCGGCCATCGTGGCCGATCTGGCCACCGCGCGCTGGCTCGAGGGCCGGACGGAGGAGGCCCTGGCCCTGCTGGAGTACTCGCGCGACCAACTCGATGCCGGGAGCGCCCTGACCCTGCGGCTGCTCGGCCAGATCTACTACGACCTGGAGCGACTCGACGAGGCCGAAGCGGCCTTCGAGTCCGCGCTGGGCACGCGGCTGAACCAGCAGGAGCGCCTGGGCATCCTGGTGGCGCTGGGCGAGATCGCGCGCGAGCGGGGTCAGCTCGATCGGGCCATCGCTCGCTACGAGGAGGTGCTGCGGGCCGGCGGCGGCGATTGGAGCTTGCTGTTCAACCTGGGCCTGCTGTACCGCGATAGCGGTCAGGTGGAGGCCGCCCGCGCGGCCTGGACCCAGGCCCTGCAAGCCGCGCCGCCGGAGGCGCAGGAACAGGTGCAGGGCGCGCTGCAGAGTCTGGATGCGCAGCCCTGACCTTCGAGAAACTGGATGTGAGATTCAACCGGTGAGGTCGGGGCGCCCTAGCCCTCCGGCGGCTGGCCGACGACCACGCGCGGCGGGCGCAGCAGCTCGCCGTCGAGGGTGTAGCCGGGGCGCTCGACCTGGATGACCTTCTCGCGGTCCAACCCGGGCATCGGCACCACCGCCACCGCATCGTGCTGGTTGGGATCGAAGTCGGCGTCCTCGGCGTCGATGCGGGCCAGGCCCTCGCGCTCCAGGACGCGGGCCACCTCGCGACGGATGCCCTCCAGGCCCTCCAGCAAGGTCTGGCGGTCGGCCTCCTGATAGTCGCTGGCGCGATCGAGGTTGTCGGCGATCTCCAAGAAGCGGCTCAAGAGATCGCGGCGCTGGCGGGACAAGGCCTCCTTGCGGGCGCGCTCGGCGGCCTTGCGGGCATTGGACAGCTCGGCCTCGGCGCGCAGGAAGCGGTCCCAGTTCTCGTCGGCCTTGCGCCGCGCGGCCACCAGCTCGCGCTCGAAGGCCTCGCTCAGCGACTCGGTCGGGTCTTCTTGCGCGTCGCCGCCCTCGCCTCGATTTGGATTCTCGGATGCCTCGCCGGACGAGCCGGGCTCGGCGCCCTGGGCCTCCGTCGCTTCCTCGCTCGACCGCTCCGGGTCGCCGGCAGGATCCTCGGGCGGCATCGCATCCGGCTTGGCTTGATCGCTCTGGGCGCTCATCTCGATCCATTCCTGGGTTGATGATGGGAGGGTCCGACCATGATGGCAGGCCGGCCTGGCGGGTCAAGGAAGGCGATCCCCGCGACGAGGGGCGGACATCGATGTCCGCCCCTCCTCCGGCCGCCTTGCGAGCCCGCCGGTGCAATCACACAGGGCACCTGTGCTCGCACCTAGGGATCAGGCCTCGCGGAACTCGCCCTCGACCACATCGTCGGGCGTCTCGTCCTCGGCTTCGCCTGCCCCTCCGTCGGACGCTGGCTCGCCGGGCGCGCCCGCGGCCTGCTGATCGGCGTACATCTGCTGCGAGAGGGCGTGCAGGCTCTGCTCCAAGGCGCCCATGGCGGACTGGATGCGCTCGCCCTCGTCGGCCTCGATGGCCTCGCGCAGGCTCCGGATCTTCTCTTCGACCTCGGCGCGGGTGGGCTCGTCGATGCCCTCGGCCTCGCGCAGGGTCTTCTCGGACTGGTAGGCCAGGGCGTCGGCGCGGTTGCGGAGTTCGACCTTCTCGCGCAGCGCCTCGTCCTCGCCGCGGTGCTGCTCGGCCTCCTCGACCAGCTTGGTCACCTCGCTCTCGGAGAGGTTGGTGCTGGCCGTGATCTGGATGGTCTGCTCGGTGCCGGTGGCCTTGTCGACCGCCTTGACGTTCAAGACGCCGTTGGCGTCGATGTCGAAGGTCACCTCGACCTGCGGCATGCCGCGCGGCGCCGGCGGGATGCCCTCCAGCCGGAAGCGGCCCAGGGACATGTTGTCGCGGGCCATCGGGCGCTCGCCCTGCAGCACGTGGATGTCGACCGCCGTCTGGTTGTCCTCGGCGGTGGAGTAGGTCTCGCTGTTGCGGGTGGGGATGGTGGTGTTGCGCGGGATCAGGGTGTTCATCACCCCGCCCAGGGTCTCGACGCCCAGCGACAGCGGCGTGACGTCGAGCAGGACCACGTCGCGCACCTCGCCGGCCAGCACGCCGGCCTGCAGGGCCGCGCCCAGGGCCACCACCTCGTCGGGGTTGACGCTCTTGTTGGGCGCCTTGCCGATGATGCTCTGGACCAGCTCCTGGACCATGGGCATGCGGGTCGAGCCGCCGACCAGGATCACCTCGTCGATGCCGCTGGGCTTGATCTTGGCATCGCTCAGGGCCTGCTCGATGGGGCCCTTCAGCTTGGCCACCAGGTCCTCGGTCCGCTGCTCGAAGGTGGCCCGCGAGAGGCTCAGCTGCAGGTGCTTGGGCCCCGAGGCGTCGGCGGTGATGAAGGGCAGGTTGATCTCGGTCTGGGCCAGCTCGGAGAGCTCGATCTTGGCCTTCTCGGCCGCTTCCTTGAGCCGCTGCAGGGCCTGGCGATCACCGGCCAGGTCGATGCCCTGATCGCGCTTGAACTCGGCGATGATCCACTCGACGATGCGCTGGTCCCAGTCGTCGCCGCCCAGATGGGTGTCGCCCGAGGTCGAGCTGACCTCGACCACGCCGTCGCCCACCTCGAGGATGGAGACGTCGAAGGTGCCTCCGCCGAGGTCGAAGACCAGGATGGTCTCCTCCTCCTGCTTGTCCAGGCCGTAGGCCAGGGCCGCGGCGGTGGGCTCGTTGATGATGCGCTTGACCTCGAGGCCGGCGATCTTGCCGGCGTCCTTGGTGGCCTGGCGCTGGCTGTCGTTGAAGTAGGCCGGCACGGTGATCACCGCGCTGTCGACCGTCTCGCCCAGGTAGGCCTCCGCGTCGCGCTTGAGCTTGGCCAGGATCATGGCCGAGATCTCCTGCGGCGTGTAGGTCTTGCCGGTCTGCGGGATCTCCACCCGCGCGTCCTTCGAGCTGCCCTCGACGATCTTGTAGGATACCAACTCGCTGGTTCGCCGGGTTTCCTCGTCCTCGAAGCGGCGCCCCATCAGGCGCTTGACCGAGGACACGGTGTTGTCCGGGTTCACGACGGCCTGCCGCTTGGCGGCCGCGCCGACGACGCGCTCGCCGCTCTTGGTGAAGCCGACGATGGAGGGCGTGGTCCGACCACCCTCCGCGTTGGGGATGACGTTGGCCTCCCCACCTTCGATGACGGCCACCACCGAGTTGGTGGTGCCGAGGTCGATGCCTACTGTCTTGGCCATTTCAATTCCTCCTGCCATCCGATCTGATGCAGACTCGATTCTAAGGACTGCCCTGCGCCACCGCAACGCATCCGCGTTAATCCTGCGTTGGAATTCGTCTTGACAGGCCCGCGGCATCTGTGTTAGCTTGACCCGATGATCGCGAGGATCGCTTGCCAGCCGACGCCAGCCGGGCTATCGTGAACGCTAGAGATCCATCGACATGGGTAGCGCGCCCGACGGCGCGGCTGCCCCATCTTTTTGTCGAACGGGGGGCGAGGTGCTGATGCTTGCACAGCAGGAGGAGCGCGCCGACGAGGCGTCTCGGGTCGGCCTGCTCCAGGGTTTGTTGGAGTTGGCCGAGCTGAGGGGATCCCTATCCCGACAGGACGTGATCGAGGCCTGGCCGGCCGCCAAGAAGGCCCCCGAGCAGCTCGACGCCCTGCTCGAGGCGCTCGAGGAGGCGGGTGTCGAGATCGCCGAGACGGCCGGCACGCCCGTCCACCTGCAGCAGCACATCTTCGACTTGACGGGCATCGATTCGGACGACACGGTCAGCCTCTACCTGCGCGAGGTGGGCAACATCCCCCTGCTCAGCGCCGAAGAAGAGGTCGATCTGGCCCGGCGCATCGAGCGCGCCAAGGGCGCCAGCGAGGAGCTGGCCGCCGCCGGGACGAGCCTCGACCCGCGTGCGCTTCAGGCCTGCGTCCATGACGGCGAGGCGGCGCGCCACCACCTCTGCAAGGCCAACAGCCGCCTGGTCATCGCCTTGGCCAAGAAGTACATGAACCAGGGCGTGCCCTTCCTCGACCTCATCCAGGAAGGCAACCTAGGCCTCATGAAGGCGGTCGAGAAGTTCGACTGGCGCCGCGGCTTCAAGTTCAGCACCTATGCCACCTGGTGGGTGCGTCAGGCCATCACCCGCGCCATCGCCGACCAGGGGCGCACCATCCGCGTGCCGGTGCACATGAGCGATCGGATCCGGCGCCTCTTCCAGACCAGCCGACAGCTCGAGCAGACCCTGGGCCGCGAGCCGAGCATCGAGGAACTGGCCGCCGAGCTGGACCTCACGCCGGCCAAGGTGCAGTGGATGATGCGCATCGCGCGCTCGCCGCTGTCGCTGGAGAAGCCGGTCGGCGAGGACCGCGACAGCGAGCTGGGCGAGTTCATCGAGGACGAGGACTTCCCGGCGCCCCAGGCGGTGGCCGCCGACCGCATGTTGGCCGAGGAGATCGAGCGCCTACTGGTGGCCCTGCCGCCGCGCGAGGCGCGGGTCCTGCAGCTGCGCTTCGGCCTCCTCGACGGGCGCAGCCACACGCTCAAGGAAGTCGGCGAGAAGTTCGGGGTGACCCGCGAGCGCATCCGCCAGATCGAGACCGAGGCCCTCGACCGCCTGCGCATGGTCGGCCGCTCGAGCCGCTTGCTGGACTACCTGCGGATGGACTGATCGGCGCCCGAGGCGGAGTCGGTCCCGCCGGGTGCCGGGTTGACCCCCGATGGGGGCCAGCCTAGAATCTGCCCACTGATCATGGACGACTCGAGCGGTCAATCTACCATCGCCCTGCCCGCGAGCGGGGCGCTCCGATTCATCGGTGGGCGGCGACCCGCGCGGAATCGCCTTCCGAGGCCCGCGCCTCGGCCCTTCCTCCCGGCAGCCGGGGCGTCTCGTGTCGCCTGATCTCGGCCCGCTGCTGGCCATGCTGTGCGGCGCCATCCTGGCCGCCCTGGCCGCCGCGGCCGACTCGGCCTTCGACGAGGTCAACCGGGTCCACCTGCGCGAGCGGGCCGCCCGGATCCCGGGGCCCGGTGCCTCGGTGGGCCGCCTGCTCGAGGACCCGGCGCGCAGTTGGACCGCCATCCGACTGCTCGACGTGATCGGCTTGATCCTGGCCACCGCCGGGCTCTCGGCCTGGCTGATCGGCGGCACGACGCCGCGGGCCGCGCTGCCATGGCTGGCCATCCTGGCCTTCGCGCTCCTGGCCGGCCTGATCCTGGACTACCTGCCGCGCATGCTGGCCAACCGCAATCCCGTGCGCGCCTCGCTGGCGGTGGCACCGGTGGTCGATCTGGTGGCCTTCTTCATCTATCCGGGTCTCGAGTTGATGGCACGCTTCACCGGCTACCTGCCCTTCGCCCAGGGCCGCTCCATCCGCGAGGACGAGCTGCGGGCGCTGCTGAACGTCGACGAGGAGAACGGCAGCGCCATCGAGGCCGACGAGATCGAGATGATGGCCGGCATCATCGAACTGGGCGACACCAAGGTGCGCGAGGTCATGGTGCCGCGTATCGACATCGTGGCCATCCCCATCGAGGCATCCCTGCAGGAAGCGACCGATATCGTGCAGGAGGCCGGTCACTCGCGCATCCCGGTCTACCGCGACAGCATCGACCACATCGAGGGGCTGCTCTACGCCAAGGACCTCTTGGGCCCCTTCCGCGCCCGCGACTTCGACGCGCGCATCGAAGGGCTCCTTCGACCGCCGCACGTGGTGCCGGAGTCGATGCTGGTCAAGACCCTGCTGGCGGCCCTGCGCAACGCCCGGGTGCACATGGCCATCGTGGTCGACGAGTACGGCGGCACGGCCGGCCTGGTGACCATCGAGGACCTGATCGAGGAGATCGTCGGCGAGATCCAGGACGAATACGACGAGGAGAGCCCGCGCATCGAGCACATCGACGCGGACGAGGGCGTCTTCTCGGGCGGCATGGACATCGACGATGTCAATCGACTGATGGACATCCGCCTGCCGACCGATGCGGTGGACACCTTGGCCGGCCTGGTGCTCGACCGACTGGGCCGGGTGCCGGCCGCCGGCGAGCAGGCTCGCTTCACCGACGCCGACCTGGAGGTCCTGGCCCTGGAGGGCCGGCGCATCCACCGGGTGCGCGTCAGCCGACGCGACCGCGAGCTGGGCGATTCCTCGGATGGCCAGCTGGGCGAGCCGGGCGCCGACTCGGCGCCGGCGACCGCCTCCTGAGCCCACCCCGGAAGCCCATCCCATGAGCGACGAGGGCAAGCCGGAGCCCGGCGGGCCGGCCGAAGCCCCGGCCGGAGCACCGGCCGACCTGGACGAAGGGACCCGCGAGGCCCTCCTCGAGCGGGCCAAGGAGGCGCGCGAGCGCGCCCACGCGCCCTACTCGAACTATGCGGTCGGGGCGGCCGTGCTCGATGCCGCCGGGCGGATCCATGCCGGCTGCAACGTCGAGAACGCCATGTACGGGGCTACGGTCTGCGCCGAGCGCGTAGCCATCTGGACCGCCGTGGCGGCCGGTGCGCGCCGCATCCGGGCCCTGGCCCTGGTCACGCCCAACGGCGGGACGCCCTGCGGCGCCTGCCGGCAGGTCCTGCGCGAGTTCGCCGCCGAGGACACGCCGGTTTGGGTGGCCGGCCCCACGGGTCCGGCCCGCGGCTACACCCTCGGCCAGCTGCTGCCCTTCGCCTGGACCGGCGACGACCTGAAGGATGCCGTTCAAGCGCGGGTTCGAGCGCACGCGCGCTGAGGGTGGGGCGGTCAGCAAGATGGCCAACCGAGGGCGTCGCGGCGCCGCTGTCGTGGTTCGCTGTGACGAGGGACTGGCAGCGCCATTGCCGAGGAAGAGCGGGCCACGACAGCGGATGCCGCGGCGTCCGAATTGGTCAGACTGCTGACCGCCCCACCCTCAGCGCGCGCAAGCCACCTGCTGGCCCAGGGCTTCGTAGGCCTGGCCCAAGTCGTCGTAGCCGGCCGTGATCAGCGGTCCGCGCTCTTCGCCCCCGATGCTGCCCAAGAGGGCCAGGTCGGGGGCCGGGCCGACGGCCGCCACCAGGATCTCCAGGCCGGCCGCCCGGGCGACGGCCGCCGCCTCGCGCACCGCCTCCGGGCCGCGCGGCCCGGTCTGCACGCCGTCGGTGATCAGCACCAGCACGCGGCGCTGCTCGCCCGAGCCGGCCAAGAGCGCCGCCGCGGCCTCGATGGCGCGGTCGATCTCGGTGCCCGGTGCCGGGCGGAGCCGCTCGACGGCCCGCTGCAGCTGGGCGCGGCTGCTGCCCAGTGGGGCCAGCAGCTCGACGCCTTGATCGAAGCCGATCAGGGCCACCCGATCGCGGCCTAGGTGCAGGCTGTCCAAGAAGGCCAGGGCGTGCTGGCGCGCATCCTGGCCGCCGGCCGGCCCCAAGCTGGTCGAGCGATCGACCGCCAGGACGATGTCGGCCGGCTGGCGCAGCGGCAGGCAACCCGGCTGGGTCAGGATGGGCAGGTACAGGCTGCTGCGGCGCTGGCCGTAGCAGCGCTCGGCCACCGTCAGCTCGCCATTGCCCCGCGGCATGACGGCCGGCTGATGATGGACCCGTCCGCGATCGTCCACGATTCGGATGTCCAAGCCCTCGCCCAGGGGGTAGACCCCGGGCAGGATGGGCCGCAGCTGGTGGGTCAGCGTCAGCCCCTCGGTCGGGAAGGGATCGATGTGCCAGCTGGGCCCGGCGCTTTCGGCCGCCAGCTGAGCGCCGTCGGGCGCGGTGCGAATGCCGGCCGGCATCGAATGGACCAGTTCGACCGAGCGAACCGTGGCCCGGCCCTCGGCTTCCATCGGGCAGCTGGCTTCCAGCCGCAGGGCCACGTTCACCGTGGCGAAGGGGCAGACCAGCTTGTCGCTCAGGCTCAGCTGGAGTTGGACCCGACAGGGGCTGGCTTCCTCGGCGCTCGAGCGACTGGCGGGCGCGGCCGCGCCCCATCCGACCGCCAGCAGCAGCGCGGCCAGGATCGGCAGCCGGAGTCGGCGCGCCGGGATCATGGAGCGTGGCGCTCCAGCTGGCCCGGATCGGGCTCGGGTCCGGGCGGGGGAGGCAGCGGCTGCGGCGGCTGGGCGCTCGGCGGTGGCGGTCCTGGCGGCTGGCTCGTCCGGCCGGGATCCGGCTCGGACGAGCCGGGCGTCTCGGCCGCGATCAAGCTGGTCGGCCGCGGGCTGGGGGTGGGGCTGGCGGTCGGCGAATCCGGCGGCTCGGTGGCACCCGGGCTGGGTGTGGACGTCGGGACCGGGCAGCCGCGACTCAGCGAGAAGTCCAGGTCGTGGGCGCCGGCCGAGCGGACCAGCCGCTGCAGATCCGTGCCCGAGGCCGGGCAGGTCGCCCAGTCCGGATCGGTCAGGTGCAGCTCGACGGTCAGGGGCAGCACGCCGCAGATGCGGTCCAGGCTCGCTTCGAGGCGCGGGCGGCCCGCCGCCTGGAGCGAGCCCTCGCCCAGGGCCATGGACCGCGCATCGTAGACCGACCAGAACAGATCTTCGGGCAGCGCCGGCAGCGGATCCGGTGCCGCACCCTCGCAGACCGGGCAGTCCGCGGCGATCCGGAGCGTCAGGTCGACGCAGGCCTGCGCCAGCTCGGTCGGGCGCGGCTCGGAGGGCGGCTCGGTGGGCGCGGGCGGAGGTTGCCGGGTCGGATCCGGCGCGCTGGGCCGCTCGCGGGGTCCCGCGTCCGGACCACCTGCCGAGTCGGGCGCTTCGTCCGACCCGGACCGTCGGCTGGAGGAAGCCGGAGCGCCGTTCGGGTCCACGCCGCCGCCGGGCAGGCCGGGACGGGAGCCCGACGCTGCGCGATCGGGCAGTGCAGCCAGGGCGGTCGGGGCCGCCGGACGGGGCGTGCGCAGCGGGCGCTCGACCTGGCGCTCGATGGGAGCGGACAGGCGGGCTTCGTCGAGGGAGGGATCGGACGCGCCCGGCTGCATCGGAGCGGCCGCCGCGTCCGACCGGGCGGCGGAATCCGGCTCGGACGGGAGGCCCGAGGCGGCCGGCTGGCCGGCGCCACCCCAAGGGGCTTCGCCGAGCAGGATCACGGCGCCGCCGCTCAGGCCGGCCAAGCCGCCGAGCACCAAGAGCAGCAGCGGCAGCAGACGCGGGAGCAGCCGGAGGCGGGGCTGGGCCGCGGGCAGGCTGGGGATGCGCAGCAAGCGCCCCTCCAGCCCCGCCGGCGGCTCCAGATCGGGGATGGCCCGGACGCGCCGCAGCAGCTCCTGCTCGTTGCGCCAGGCCACCTGGCAGCGCTGGCAGCTGCGCAGGTGCGCGGCCAGCATCCGCCGCTCGGGGCGATCCAGCTCGCGGTAGATGCCGATCAGCCGGCGGATGCGCGAGCAGCTCACGATGCCTGCTCCTCGACGAGCACCCGGGCCAGGGCCTCGCGGGCTCGCTGGCGGCGCTTGCGGGCGGCCTCGGGCGTGATGCCCAGGACCTCGGCCACCTGCGGTGCGGTGAACTCGGAGAACTCGAAGAGCATCAGCACCGAGCGGTGGTGGGCGGCGATGCGCATCAGGGCCTCGTCGACGCAGATCTGCCCCAGGCGCTCGTCCTCGGAGCGGACCTTGGCCCGCAGGGTCTTGACCATGTCGAAGACCGGCCGCGGCCGCCGCTTCCGCCGGCGCAACTCGTCGGTGGTGACGTTGGTGGCGATGCGGAAGAGCCAGGCCCGGTGGTTGGCGCCATCGTCCAGCCGCGGCAGGGCGCGGTAGGCGCGCAGAAAGGCTTCCTGGGTCAGGTCCTCGGCCAGGGCCGAGTCCCCGATCATCCGGAAGACGTAGTTGTAGATCCGGCGGTGATAGTCGCGGACCAAGCCGACGTAGAGCGTGTCCAACTCCTCGGCGGCCTGGCGCTCGGCGGTTCGCACCGCCTCCGCCGATTTCTTGGATAGGGTCATGGAGTTCATCGCTCGATTATAACGTCGAGCCGTCGACGGGTGTGACCCGAGCGCCCGATGGGAAGTTTCGGCCTCGGGCCGACGGGCAACTCCGAAGCACCGCCCCGGCCCCCCGTGAAGCGCTTCGCTGGCCTTCCGGCGGCCCGGGGAACTGAACCCGGCTCGGGCACATGACGTATAACACCCTGTCGAAGGCGAGGTCGGTACCCCTTCAGATCTTCGAGCCTCGATCGCTTCTTACGCATCGAAGCGGACTCGGGTTCGATCCGAAGCCGGGATCCCGGGCCGAAGAGCGTGTTGCGGGGCCCATGGCCGCGCGCTAGACTGGACGGGCCGGCCCGACGAGGGCCGCCGAAGGAGCGAGAATGGAAGCCAGCGACAGGTCACCGGGCACACAGGAGGATCGCGTCGACGACGCGACGCTCGTGGCGCGGATCATCGAGGGTGATCGCCGGGCCTTCGAAGAGCTCTACGAACGTCATCGCCTGCCGCTCTACCGGACGGCCTTGGCGATCACGCGCAATCGGGCGCCGGCCGAGGAGCTCTTGCAGGAAGCCTTCCTGCGCGCCTACCGGCATATCCAGCGCGTCCGCCTGCATCCCGGGGCCAGCCTCCGGCCCTGGCTGCACCGCATCCTGGTCAACCTGGCCTACGACTGGTCGGCCCGCAAGCGCATCACCGCCGGTCCCGGCGAGAGCATGGTCGAGCGCATCGCCACCGGCGCGGCCTCGCCGGAACGCCTCGCCGAAGACCGCGACCTGGAGCGCCTGGTGGGCGAGGCCATCGAGCGACTGCCCTTCAAGCAGCGCATCGTGGTCATCCTCTTCTACCTGCACGACATGGACCTGCTCGAGATCTCCGAGATCCTGAGCCTGCCACCCGGCACGGTCAAGTCCCGACTCTACTACGGGCGCGCCCGGCTGCGCGAGCAGCTCGAGAGCGACGTCCGCCTGCGAAGCCTCCCGGAGATCCGGCATGTCCTGGCGACATCCTGACGGACACCCCTGGCGCGACGACCGACTCGGTCGCGATCTGCGCCGCGGCCTGGCGCCCCAACGCCAGGCCGAACCCGACGCGGCGGTCTGGCGCCGCATCGCGCGCGAGATCGAGCCGCCTCGCCAGCGCGGTCTGTCGCGCTGGCTGGGCGCCCTGGCCACCGGCCGGCACGAGTCGGGCTTCGGCGCGCGGCTCGGCGGCGCCCAGCGCCCGGCGGTCCTGCTGGGCGCCATGGCCATGGCCTTCGTCCTGGCCATCGGCAACCTGCTGGGTTCGGGTGGCCTGCAGCTGGGCGGCTGCATCGGCCGGCCGGACTGCAGCTGGGACCAGCTCTCCGGCGCCGAGCTGTCCATCCAGCGCCAGCCCCTGGCCGGCGCCATCGAGGAACAGCCCGGCTGGCTCTTCCGGGTCGCGTATCGGCATCGCATCGACCGCGAGGCGCGCCTGGAGCGCCTGATGGCCGGCCGCGAGGCCTACAACCGCTCCGACTGGTTGCACCAGCCTCTCGAGCCAGCGCGCGGCCCGGCCACGACGGCGCCGGTGACGCAGGTCGCACTCCACTGACCGCGATCGGACGCGGCATGGCGTCGAGGGCCACGCGCGCCGCGCTTTCGGTGGCCTCGAGCGGGCCACGCGGCTGCCGCGCGGCCCGGCGCGGGCGCTGGCGATGAGACGCCCCGGCCTCGTCGTCGCCCTGCTGCTCGGCCTGGCCGTGGCGGGCTGCGGCCTGTGCTTCGGCGGTTTCTGGCTGCTCTCCGGCGCCTCCCTTTCGCCCGAAGGGGCGGCGGTCGAGACCGGGGCTTCGACGGGCGATGATCCCGAGCCGGTCGACGCCCGGCGCGGCGGGACCTTGACCCTGCCCGGCGGCATGCCCAGCACCCTCGACCCGAGCTTGGTGCGCGACGTGGCTTCGGCGGCCTACATGTACGAGATCTACAGCGGGCTGGTCACCCTGTCGCCGGAGCTGGAGGTCGTGCCCGACCTGGCCGAGCGCTGGGAGGTCTCCGAGGACGGCACCGCCTACACCTTCTACCTTCGAGAGGATGCCCGCTTCCACGACGGCAGCCCGGTGCGGGCCGAGGACATCGCCTTCAGCATCGAGCGCGGCTGCGATCCGGCCACCGGATCGCTGGTGGCCTCGGTCTACCTGGGCGACATCTTGGGCTGCTTGGACAAGCTGGCCGGCCGGGCCTCGCGCGTGGCCGGCGTCGAGGTGCTCGATCCCTGGATCCTGCGCCTGCGCATCGACGCGCCCAAGGCCTACTTTCTGGCCAAGCTCACCTACCCCACCGCCTTCGCCCTGGACGCTTCGCAGCTCGCGCGCGACCCGAACTGGCAGGCGCGGCCCAACGGCTCGGGCCCCTTCGAGCTGGTCGAGCTGGTCGAAGACGAGCGGGCGGTGCTCGAGCGGCACGAGGACTACCATGGGGAGGGTCCCTGGCTCGACCGGGTGGAGCTCGACCTGCGGCCGGTGGCCGCGGTGACGCTCTACGAGAACGGCGAGCTGGACGCAACGCCGGTAGGGCTGGCCGACATCGAGCGGGTGCGCGATCCGCTCAACCCGCTATCGCTGGAGCTGGTCGAGGGCGAGGGCGAGCTGGGCCTGTCCTACCTGGCCTTCGATACTGACCGGCCGCCCTTCGACGATCCCCATGTCCGGCGCGCGCTGAGCTATGCCCTGGACAAGCCCAAGCTAGCCGAGGTGGTCATGCGGGGCACGGTACTGCCCATCTACGGCATCCTGCCGCCGGGCATGCCGGGTCACGATCCGGAGCTGAGCCCCTACCGCTTCGATCCGGAGCGGGCCCGCGCCGAGCTGGCCGCCTCGCGCTACGGCGGTCCGGAGGATCTGCCGACCTTGACCCTGAGCACGCCCGGCTTGGGCGGCATGGACCCGCTGTCGATGGCCGTGGCCGACGAGCTGGGCGAGGTGCTGGGCATCGAGGTGCTCCTGGAGCAGACGCCCTGGGAAACCTTCCAGGCCGAGCTGGAGGCCGGCGCCTACGCCATGTACTCGCTGGGCTGGTCGGCCGACTACGCCGACCCCCAGGACTTCCTGGACGTGCTCTTCCACTCGGAGAGCAGCCTCAACCACAGCGGCTACGCCAGCGCGGAAGTCGACGCGCTGCTCGAGGCGGCGCGGGTCGAGCAGGACGAGGCGCGGCGGCTGTCGCTCTATCAGGAGGCCGAGCGCGCCATCCTGGACGATGCCCCCTGGCTGCCGCTCTTCACCGGCCGCGAGACCTGGCTGGTGGCGCCCTACGTGCGGGGCTTCGAGATCCCGCCGATCACCCTGCCGCGCTTCCAGCGGATCTGGTTGGAGGACGTGGACTGAGCTTCCGGGCGGCCTGGTCCGACCCGTGGACGGGGTCCCGGGGTCCGCGATCGCGCCGGCGATTGAACCCGCGGCCGCTGCTCGCCGTTTAGAATAGGTGTCTGAGCATCGGGGAGGGAACCCCGGGACTGGTTGACATGGCTTTCGGGCCTGCGATACAATGGCCGGACCGTGCGCCGTTGCCGCGGACGCTCACGTCGTGCCACAACGCGCACAGAACCCTGCCGACGAGCCCAGTCCCCGCGATTCCCCCCCCTTTCCGAGGATCGCTGACCGAGATCGTACGGCGATTTTCTTCTACGGAGGAGTAGAAACCATGCGAAAGTTCCTGACGCTCTTTAGTCTGATGGGCCTCTTGGCCTTTGGTGCCGTCGCTTGCGGCCCGGCGGCCGAAGATGCCGCCGACGACGCCGAACAGGCGGCCGAGGACATGGCCGACACGGCCGAGGAAGCCGTGGACGAGGCGGTCGACGAGGCCGAGACCGCCGTGGACGAGATGGCCGACGAAGCCGAAGAGGCCATGGACGAGATGACCGGCGCCACCGACATCATGGCCTTCGAGCCGGCCCAGCAGGGCGGCACGATGGTCATCGGCCAGAACCAGGAGCCGGACACGCTCTACCTCTACGGTGGATCGATGCTGGCCGGTTCCTTCGTCCAGAACGCGCTCTACGAGACGATCGAGGGCGCCGACTACGACTACCAGCCGGTCATCCTGACCCAGCTGCCCAAGCTGGAGAACGGCGGCGCCACGCTCGAGATGGTCTCGGTCGAGGCCGGCGAGCAGTACGTCGACGCCGAGACCCAGGAAGTCGTCACGGCCACCGAGACCATCGCCGATCTGCCGCAGTTGGTGGTCACCTTCGAGTTGGTCGACGGCCTGACCTGGCAGGACGGCACGGCCCTGACGGCCGCCGACTCCGTCTTCTCGCAGCAGCTGGCTTGCCACCCGGACTCGCCGACCAGCAAGTACACCTGCGAGCGCACGGTCAGCTACGAGGCGACCGACGACCAGACCCTGGTCTGGACCGGCCTGCCCGGCTTCACCGACCAGACCTACTTCACCAACTTCTACACGCCGCTGCCGCGCCATCAGCCCGGCTCCGACGGCACCCTGATGGAAGAGGTCGAGCCGACCGCCATCCTCGAGGACGAAGAGTTCACGCGCAGCCCCTGGTCCTACGGTCCCTTCAAGATCGACAACTGGGAGGCCGGTGACCGCATCGAGCTGTCCAAGAACGAGTATTACTGGCGCGCGGACGAGGGTCTGCCCTTCCTGGACCAGGTCATCTTCCGCGTCATCCCCGACTCCAACGCCCTGCTGGCCGCCATCAAGAGCGGTGACATCGACGTCGCCACCCAGAGCGGCATGGGCCTGGACCAGTACGATGCCCTGACCGAGGCCGAAGAGGCCGGCGAGCTGACCCCGCATTACGTGGTCGGCACGGTCTGGGAGCACATCGACTTCAACCTGAACCCGATCGACGATCGCCCGGCCTTCGGCGCCTGCCAGCAAGTGCGCCAGGCCATCGCCTACGGCACCGACCGCCAGAACATGGTCGACGTGATCCAGAAGGGTCAGACCTCGGTCCAGAATACCTACATCCCCGCCGAGCACTGGGCCTATCCCTCCGAGGATATGCTGACGCTCTATCCCTACGAGCCCGAGACGGCGATGCAGATGCTCGAGGACATGGGCTTCACGGACGCCGACGGCGATGGCATCCGCGAGGCGGCCGAGGACATCACCTGCACCATCACCGTCGATGTCGAGGGCAACACCCAGGACCAGGTCATCCCCGCCGGCACGCCGCTGGAGTTCACCCTCAACACCACCGAGGGCAACCAGATGCGCGAGGAGGCCACGCTGCTCTTCCAGCAGAACATGACCGACATCGGCGTCGGCGTGAACCTGGAGTACCTGGCCGCCAACATCTTCTTCGAGGACGGCCCGGACGGTCCGCTCTTCGGCCGCCGCTTCGACCTGGGCCAGTTCGCCTGGCTGACGGGCGTGCAGCCCCCGGTGAGCCTCTACTGGTGCACCGAGGTGCCCAGCGAGGAGAACGCCTGGGCCGGCCAGAACCAGACCGGCTGGTGCAACCCCGAGTACGACCAGATCGCCAAGCAGGCCGACAACACCTTGGAGCGCGCCGACGCCCTGCCGCTCTACCACCAGGCCCAGCAGATCTTCAGCGAGGCCGTGCCGGTACTGCCGCTCTTCGCCCGCGTAAAGGTCATGGCCACCACGCCGGACGTGGTCAACTTCGCGCCCAACCCGACGATCAACGCCGAGACCTGGAACATCGAGACCTGGGGCTTCGCCCCCGCCGAGTAGTCCAGGACGCTTGATCTCCACATAGCATTCGGTCGGGCCGGCGTGCGATCCTCGCCGCCGGCCCGACCGCTGGAGATCCTAGAATCCCACCGAGGAGTCGGTCATGTCCGGTTATCTGATCCGCCGTGCCATCCAGATGGTCATCGTGCTGTTCATCTCGTCGGTCGCCATCTACAGCCTGTTGCTGGCCGCCCCGGGCGGGCCCTTCTCCGGCATGAAGCAGCTGACCGGTGCCAAGGATCGCGTCAGCGAATCGCAGATTCGGAACATGGAGCGGCTGCTCGGTTTGCATCTGCCGCCGCAGATGCAGTACGTAGCCTGGCTGGCCGGAGATGATTGGATGGGCAGCATCAACCCGGACTGGGAAGGACAGCGCAAGGGCGTGCTGCGCGGGGACTTCGGCAAGTCCTTCAAGCAGAACCGCCCGGTCTTGACCTTGATCCAGGAGCGATTGCCGGCGACCGTCAAGCTCATGGCCGCCTCGGCCCTCCTGGCCATCATGGTGGCGGTTCCGGTCGGGGTCTATTCGGCGGTCAAACAGTATTCCAAGCTGGACTATACCTTCACCTTCGCCACCTTCGTCGGCATCGCCATCCCCAATTTCTGGTTCGGCCTGATGCTGATCATCCTGTGTAGCTATCTCTTCCGCGAATGGGGCTTACCCTATCTTCCGACCGGCGGTGTCGAGAGCGCGCGCATCCGGCCCGGGAGCCTCCAATCGGCCTTGGGGGCCACGCAGGGATCTGCGCTCGATCAGGCCATCCATCTGATCTTGCCCACCTTGACCCTCAGCCTGTCCTCGATGGCCGGATGGGGACGATTCGTGCGTGCCAGCATGCTCGAGGTGCTTCGACAGGACTACGTTCGAACCGCTCGCGCCAAGGGGCTGACCGAGCGCATCGTGGTGGCCAAGCACGCCCTGCGCAACGCCCTGATCCCCTTGGTGACCATCGTCACCTTCGAATTGCCCATCATGTTCGGGGGTGCCATCCTCACCGAGACCGTCTTCTCCTATCCGGGCATGGGGCGCCTCTACATCCAAGCGCTGGTCGGCTTCGACTACCCCGTCGCGCAGGGCTTCCTGGTGATCACGGCCGTCCTGGTCGTCATCGCGACCCTGCTCAGCGACATCCTCTACACGGTCGTCGATCCCCGCATCCGCTTCAGCTAGTCCCGATCCGATTCCAGGAGTTCCGAATATGTCGGTGTCCGATCTCTCCTTCGAAGCCGGCGAGCTGGCGGCGCCGGACGAGGAATCCCAGTTTCAGCTGATCTGGCGACGCTTCCGCCGCCACAAGCTGGCCGTGATCGGCTTGTTCATCGTCGTCTTCCTCGGTCTCTTCGCCTACGTCGGCCCTTTTCTCACGCCCTATAGTTCGACGACCATCCCGAGCGCCGACCTTGCACTGGCCAAGGAGTTAGGGCCGGGTGAGTGCTACACTGCCACGAGCGGGGAAGAGCGATGCCACATCCTGGGTACGGATAGGGTTGGTCGGGACTACCTGACCCGCTTGATGGAAGGCGGGCGCGTATCGCTCTCGTTGGCCCTGGTCGTCACGATCATCTCGCAGACCTTGGGCACCATCATCGGCAGCATCAGCGGCTATTTCGGCGGATGGGTCGACAGCGCGATCATGCGCGTGGTCGACTTCATCCTGACCCTGCCCACCTTGCCGATCTTCCTGGTGGCCTACACCCTCTTCCCGATGGACGCGATCCCGGGCGGGTCGATCACGGTCCTGGGCATCATCTTCGTCGCTTTTGGCTGGGTGGGCTCTTCGCGCCTGGTGCGCGGCGAGATCCTCAGCCTGCGCGGGCGCGAGTTCACCGATGCCTCGCGGGCGGTGGGCGCTTCGAACTTTCGCATCATCCTGCGCCATATGATCCCCAACTCCTTGGCGCCGGTGCTGGTGGCTGCCACCTTGGGCATCGGCGGCATCGTGGTCGGCGAGGCCGGCCTGTCCTTCCTGGGCTTCGGTGTCCAGCCGCCCGACCCGAGCTGGGGGAACCTGTTGCAGGACACACAGGCCGATATGGCGACCGCGCCATTCCGCGTCTTCTACCCGGGCATGTTGATCTTCCTGATCAGCCTGTCGGCCAACTTCATCGGCGATGCGCTGCGCGACGCTCTCGACCCGCGCCTCAAGCTCTGATACCATCCGCTCCTTCCGAATGCGGAGGGGCCTAGATCCGCTCCACGCACGCAGGGCCGAGCGGCCCGGCGCTCGTGGAGCATCGTGCCGAGGAGGATCGGTTTGACCATCAAGAACAGCGGCCGGGACACGCTCCTGGAGATCCGCGGCCTCAGGACCTACTTCTTCACCGAGGACGGGGTGGTGAAGGCGGTCGATGGGGTCGACATCCATGTCGAGCGCGGCGAGACGCTGGGCATCGTCGGCGAGTCGGGCTGCGGCAAGAGCGTCACCATGTTCTCGGTGATGGGCCTGATCGGCGCGCCCGGCGAGGTGGTCGACGGCGAGATCGAGTTCGACGGCCGCGACCTGCGCAAGATCTCCGAGCGCGAGATGCAGGATCTGCGCGGCAACCGCATCTCGATGATCTTCCAGCAGCCCCTCTCGAGCCTCAATCCGGTCTTCCGCATCGGCGACCAGATCAGCGAGGTCTTCGAGATCCACGAGGGCATCTCGCGCGACGAGGGGCGCAAGCGGGCGGTCGACATGCTGCGCATGGTCGGCATCCCCGATCCGGAAAAGCGCGCCCAGGCCTTTCCGCACGAGATCTCCGGCGGCCAGGCCCAGCGCGTGATGATCGCCATGGCCCTGGCCACCAATCCCGAGCTGCTCATCGCCGACGAGCCGACCACCGCGCTGGACGTGACCATCCAGGCCCAGATCCTGGACCTGATGCGCGACCTGCGCGAGCGTTCGAACACCTCGATCATCTTCTTCACCCACGATTTGGGCGTGGTGGCCGAGATGGCCGAGAACGTGGCGGTGATGTACGCCGGGCAGATCGTCGAATACGCCGCGGTGCGGACCATCTTCGACGAGCCGCGCATGCCCTACACCAAGGGCCTGATCGAATCCATCCCGGTGCTGGGCGTCCATCGCGAGCGCCTGGCGGTGATCCCGGGCACGGTGCCCAGCCTGGTCGACCTGCCACCCGGTTGCCGCTTTGCCGGCCGCTGCACGGCGCGCATCGAGAACGAGTTGACCATCTGCAACGAGGTCGATCCCGAGCTCCTGCCGGTCGAGGAGGGCCACCTGGTGCGCTGCTGGTTGTATCACGACCATCCGCCGAGTGGCTATGAGGCACCGATGGCCACCGGACGATCCCAGGACGAGGCCTCTCGTCGCTGGGCGACGGCGGGAGCAGGCGCATGAGCACGAGCACTCCAGAAGGGGCGACGGCGGTGGATCAGGGCAAGAACGGAAGCAAGGCCTTCGGCGAGGTGCTCCTCGACGTCCAAGATCTGGTCAAGCACTTCCCGGTGCGCCAGGGCGTGCTGCAGCGCGTGGCGGCCTGGGTCAAGGCTGTCGACGGGGTCAGCTTCGAGATCCGCGAGGGCGAGACCTTCGGCCTGGTCGGCGAGTCCGGCTGCGGCAAGACGACGGTGGGCCGCTCCATCCTGCGGCTGATCGAGCCGACGGCCGGCCGGGTCTACTTCGAGGGGCAGGACGTCACCGAGCTCGGAAACAAGGAGCTCAAGGCCCTGCGCAAGGACATGCAGATCATCTTCCAGGATCCCTTCTCCAGCCTGGATCCGCGCATGCCCATCGGCGGCAGCATCGCCGAGGGCCTCAACGTGCAGGGCATCAAGGGCCGCGAGGCCGACGAGATCGTGCGCAGCGTGCTGGCCGACGTGGGCCTACACGCCGCCCACGCCCGGCGCTACCCGCACGAGTTCTCCGGCGGCCAGCGCCAGCGCATCGGCATCGCCCGCGCCCTGGCCCTGCGCCCCAAGCTGATCATCTGCGACGAGCCGGTCTCGGCCCTGGACGTCTCCATCCAGTCCCAGGTGCTCAACCTGCTCAACGACATCCAGAAAGAGTACGGGCTGACCTACCTCTTCATCGCCCACAACCTGAGCGTGGTCGAGCACATCTCCGACCGCGTCGGCGTGATGTACCTGGGCAAGATGGTCGAGGTGGCCGATCGCGAGGAGCTCTTCCGCAACCCGCTCCACCCCTACACCAAGGCCCTGATCAGCGCCATCCCGGTGCCCGATCCGGACCTCAAGCGCGAGCGGGTGATCCTCGAGGGCGATGTGCCCAGCCCGCTCAACCCGCCCAGCGGCTGCAACTTCCACCCGCGCTGCCCGATCGCGGTCGAGATGTGCAGCCGGGAGGACCCGGTGCTGCGCAATGTCGGCACCCCCGAGCGCGAGCACCTGGTCTCCTGCCACCTGGTCGAGGATGGCGCGGCGGCCGATTGACCGCGGCGCGACGCGGGATGGCTTGAAAAAGCTGACCGGCTGACATCCAGCCGACCTGCTTGACGCTCGGATGGAACTGGGGTAGAGTCCGCGCGCTGTTCCCGAGGTGCGCCGCCCGAGAAGACCCGATGGATGCCAGGAGGACGAACGTGAAGAGGATGCTGACCTTCGCCACGCTGCTGGGTTTGGCGTTGGCCGTGGCCATGACCGACGGCCCGACGGGGGTCGAGGCCGGCCCGAGCCAAGCCCCATCGCAGCAGGAGTCCATCACCAAGGTCCTCAATTCGATCCAGGACACGCATGCGGCCACCGGTGTCGAATCGCCGCAGCACGACGTCCCCCTGCGACTCGGATACTGGCGCTCGGCGGCCTTCATCACCTACATCGAGTTCGAGTTCCCGCCCGAGATGGGAACCGGCGCCGAGATCCTCAGCGCGGAGCTTCAGCTCTACTGCTTGAGGTCGGAGTTGGACACCGAGACGAACCCCGAGTTCGAGGTGAGCCCGATCGTTCGCGAGTGGGACGAGCTCACGCTCGACTGGGACAACGTGCCGAACTCCACCGGCCCCCGGCAGTCCTGGCGCATCGAAGAGTGTGTCGACAGCGATCGTTGGAAGATGCTGGGCGGCGAGGATTTCACCGAGCTGGTGCAGCGCTGGTATGAAGGGGACATCGAGAATCACGGTCTAGAGTTCAAGAAGAAGAACGAGGTCAACGCGGCCCGCTTCACCTTCCAGAACAACACGGGCCAAAACCTCTACCCCTTGGGCAATGCCCCGCGCCTGGTGCTCGAGTACCGTGGCGGCATCGTCGACACGCCGACCGTCACCCCGACCGAGACCCCGTCGAACACGCCGACGGCCTCCAACACCCCGACGGCGTCCAACACCCCGACGCCCTCCACGACCCCGACGCCCTCGATCACCCCGACCCCCTCCAACACCCCCACCCCGTCGAACACGCCGACCCCCACGCCCGAATTCATCCCGGCCTTCATGCCCCTGGCGCTCAACAACTGGGACCTGAGCGAAGAGGTGGAGCCGCTGCCCACCGAAGATCCGGGCGAGCCGACGGACGAGCCGACCGAGCCCTCCGAACCGACCGATGAGCCGACGGAACCCTCCGAGCCGACCGACGAGCCGACCGACGAGCCGACGCAGGTTCCGGAGCCGACCGAGGACCCGCTCGGCGTGTCAGGGGTTGATCGCTCGAGCGAGACCTCCACGCTGCAGCGTTGGATCCAAGGGCTGTGGGGTTGGCTGCGCTAGGACCGACCCGTTGAGATCCGAGACCGAGACCGACCCGATCGGGCTCGAATCGAATACCGATGCACTACGCACCCTGGCCTGCGCGGTCAGGGTGCGTTGACATCGCGGCCCGTTTCCGAAATCCACCATCGAGTCGGTGATCCCGGTCTGCGTTCCTCCGCCGGTCTGCGTACGCTGGCCCGGTCGTTGACCGCGCGGCCGCAGGCCCGCTATAATGGGCTGGTGACGCAGCGGGGAGCACAAGATATGGTGGTGAGCGAGCGATCGGGAGCGGATTCGATTGGCTGATGCACATCTGGCGGAGGATGTCGCCCTGGCGACGGGGCGCGAGATCGAACTGGCCGAGCAGATCGTGACCGAGGCCGGCGAGGCCGAGCACGAGACCGCCTCGGAGCACATGCGCGCGCCGGGCAAGGGCGCCCATCAGGGCGGGCTCTGGCATCCGGAAGGCGAGCCGCCGCTCGAGTTGCAGCTCGAGGGCATCCTCTTCGTGGCCGATCGCCCCGTCTCGATGAGCGAGCTGATGCGCAGTCTGGACGCCACCAAGGCGATGGTCGAGAATGCCTTGCGCGCGCTCGAGGAGACCTACGCCGGCCGCGGCATGCGCCTGCAGCGCAACCAGGGAATGGTGCAGCTGGCCAGCGCGCCGGCCGCCGCGCCGGCCATCCAGCGCTACCTGGGTCTGGAGGACTCGGCCAAGCTCTCGCGCGCCGCGCTGGAGACGCTCTCGATCACCGCCTACCGACAGCCCGTCACGCGGCCCGAGGTGGACGACTTGCGCGGCGTCAACTCCGACGGCGTGATGCGCACCCTGCTCTCGCGCGGCATGATCGAGCCGGTCGGCCAGCGCGAGACGGTGGGCCACCCCATCGAGTACGGCACCACCTTCCGCTTCCTGGAGTACTTCGGGATCGGCAGCCTGGACGAGTTGCCGCCCCTGGGGGCGCTCGAGCCGATCGAGGAGGACGAGGTCGAAGGCGACGACGTCGAGGCGCGGGACGACGGTGTAGAGGACGACGCGACGACCGCCGAGGAGGACGAGGCGGCGGACGGTTCATCGGATGTCGACGATGTCGATGATGTCGAACTCGAGGGCTCTGCGGCGACCGAAGCCGATCCCGAGCCCGTCGACGAGGCCGCCGAGACCGAGACCGACCTCGCCGAACCGGCCTGAGCCGAACCGCGCGAGATGGCCGAGCCCGGCGCCGATCCGGCCCCACGCGCGATCGCCCTGGACGGGCCGGCCGCGGCCGGCAAGACCACCGTCGGCCTGCGCCTGGCCCGGCGCCTGGGCATGCTCTGCTTCGACACCGGCCTGATCTACCGAGCCCTGACCGTGGTCGCCCTGCGCTCGGGCACCTCGCCCGAGGATGCCGATGCCCTGCTGGAATTGCTCGCGCGCGAGCCCATCGACGTCGCGCCGCGGCCCGATCTGCCCGGCGGCAGCGCGGTGCTGGCCGGCGGCCGCGATCTGACCGGCCAGCTGCGCGCGCCGGAGGTGGACGCCACCGTCTCGGCCGTCAGCCGCCACGCGCCGGTGCGCCAGGCCCTGCTGGAGGCCCAGCGCCGCATCGCGCGCCAGAACGCGGTGATCATGCTCGGCCGCGACATCGGCACCGTGGTCCTGCCCGACGCGGACATCAAGATCTACCTGGACGCCTCGGCCGAGGCCCGCGCCCGCCGGCGCCTGCGCGAACGTCTGGCCGGCGGCGAGCCGGCCGACTACGGCTCGGTCCTGACCGACATGCGCGCCCGCGACGCCAAGGACGCCGGCCGCGCCACCGCCCCCTTGCGGCCGGCCGATGACGCGGTGGTGGTGAACACCGACCGCTGCGATGCCGAGCAGGTGGCCGACCACCTGGCCACCCTGGTCCTGCGCTGGCCCGATCCCCTGACCACCGAGGGCGGCAGCGCGCCCTGCGCCCCGTCCTCCCCAAGCCTCGCCTGATGCGCCGCCTCGCGCTGATCCTCTGCAGTCTGGCCATCCCCTTCCTCCTGGCGGCCATCGGCCTGCGCCTGATGACCTCGCGGCCCTACCTCCAGCTGGTCTACGCCCGCCCAGGCTTCCCGGCCGCGCCCGGCTTCGAGGACGAGGCGCGCATGGCCCTGGCCTGGCCCTCCACCCGCTTCATCGTCAGCCGGGCGCCGGCCCGGGAGCTGGCCGCCCTGGAGCACGAGGGCCGGCCGCTCTACGAGCCCGGCGAGATCCAGCACCTGCTCGACGTGCGCCGCGTGGTCGACCGGCTCGAAGCCCTGGCCCTGGCCGGCCTGACCTGCCTGCTGCTGACGGGCCTGGCCGCCCGGCGCGGCAGCTGGCCGGCGGCCTGGCTGCGCGCCATCTCGCGCGGCGGCTGGCTGACCCTGGTGGCCATCGGGCTCCTGGTGCCGGCCATCGGGCTGGCCTTCCAGCTGGCCTTCACCCTCTTCCACCAGCTGCTCTTCGAGCCGGGCACCTGGCAGTTCAGCGCCGACAGCGGCCTCATCCGCCTCTTCCCGGAGCAGTTCTGGTATGATTCGGCGCTGGCGGCCGCGGCCTACCTGCTGGTCACCTCGCTGGCCACGGCGATCGGCGCGGGCCGCTTGGCGCGACGCCTCGAGCGCTGACCTTCGAACGTCAAGGCTCGATCGCCTAGACTCGATCGACCAGACTCGATCGACCAGACTCGATGGCCGAGGCTCGATCGTCCGCGACGCGACCCCAACCCACCCCGAGGATCCTGGAATGAGCAGCCAGACGCAATCGGGCTATCGGCCCATCGACCTGCGCGCCTACCGCGCCACGATGGGCGTGCTCAACCGCTTCTTCCGGCATTACATCAAGGTCTCGGTCGACGGCCGCGAGCATCTGCCGCCGGAGTCGGACGAGCCGCTGATGGTGGTGCTCAACCACTCCAGCAACCTGGATGCCTTCATCACCGGCTTCTGCCTCCAGCGGCCGGCCCACTTCCTGCTCAAGGTCGAGTCGACCCAGCTGCCCCTCGTCGGGCGCCTGCTCTTGGCGGTGGGCGGCATCCCGGCCAACCGCGACAAGCAGGACAACAAGGCACTGCGCGAGATGATGGGCCTATTGCGCGCCGGCAAGCTCTTGGGCATGACGCCCGAAGGCACGCGCAGCGCGGACGGCCGCTTGCTGCCCTACGACCCCGGCTTCGTCTGGCTGGCGCTGCGCACCGGCGCGCCGGTGGTGCCCCTGGCCATCCACGGCTCGCACGCCTGCTGGCCCAAGGGCGCCATGCTGCCCCGTCCGGGCCGCATCTGGTGCCGCTTCGGCCCGGCCTTCGACTGGTTGGATGAGCCCAAGCCCTCGCGCGAGCGCCTGGCCGAGTTGGCCGAGCAGGTTCGCCAGCGCACCCTGGGCCTGCTGGCCGAACTGGCCGAGGAGAGCGGCGTGCCCAGCCCGGCCGTCGAGGCCGAGGCCCGGCTTGCCAAGGCCCCGCTTGCCGAAGCGACGCTTGCCGAGGACCGACCCGGAGCCTAAGATCGTTGTTACGTGCAATCGGGACCCGCGGTCCCGGAAAGGAGAGGACAGCGGCCGGCCGAGCGGGCTGGCCAAGGATCCAAAGCAGCCGCGCTCGAGTTCGCTCCGACGTCGGACATCCGAGTTTGGACCTCAGACGTCGATGGTCGGACGTCCGACTTCGAACATCTGACTTCGAAGGTCTAACGGCGAAGGTCTAACGGCGAAGGTCGGACGGCGAGCGTTCGACAGCCGACACCGAGCCGCGGCAAGAGGGACGACGAGCACCAGGCCTGACGGGCCGGGTCGGGGCCTCGAGGGATCTCGCGAAGGCGAGCCCGAGCGGAGCCCCCGCCCACGGCCGGCGGATCGCGACCGCCGTACCGCGCCCGGCAGGTGACGAGGTGGAGGTTCCCGGTCGCACCGGGCGAAGATCGAGATTCGGTGGATGCCTCCGGGGCCGGCACGGCCCCCGGTCGAGGTGCCCGAGCCGCCAGGCCGGCACCCTGCCCTCCCATATCCGAAGCCGGTAAGGGCTCGTCAAGCCCTAACGCGCGAAAGCCGCCAGGCGACTGGCGGGACAAGCGGCCGGCGGTGCCCGCTGGGCCCGAGCGCACGCCCGCTCGGCGCCCCTAGGAACCTGCTTCTCGAAGCAGGCTCCAAGCCTTCATGGGAGGGCAATAGACATGTGTGGAATCGTTGGCTACGTGGGCCCGCGCGAGGCCCTGCCGATCCTCTTGGGCGGCCTGACGCGCCTCGAGTACCGCGGCTACGACTCGGCCGGCGTCGCCATCCGCGGCGCCGATGGTCGGCTGCGGGTAACCAAGCGCGAGGGCAAGCTGGACCGCCTGCGCGAGGCTCTGGACACCGAGGCCGATCCGCCCACCGGCTCGCTGGGCCTGGGCCACACCCGCTGGGCCACCCACGGCCCGCCGACCACCCGCAACGCGCACCCGCACGGCGACGAGGCCGGCCGGCTGGCCCTGGTGCACAACGGCATCATCGAGAACTACGCCGAGCTGCGCGAGGAGTTGAGCGCCCGAGGCCACGTCTTCGAGACCGAGACCGACACCGAGGTGCTGGTCCACCTGATCGAAGAGGCCTGGTACGGACCGGCCGAGGGCGCCGGCAGTCCGGCCCGCGCCAACGGTCACGCGGTGGGGATCGAGGCCAGCGCGGGGCGGTCCGCCACCGCTGAACCTAGCGCGACCGCCGGGGTCGCCAAGACCGCCGACCCACTCGACGGGTCCGGGACCGAATCCGGGACCGGGTCCGCCGAACGGTCGTCCGATCTCTCCGATCCCGCGCCGGGGAGCCAAGCATTGGAGCGCTCCAGCGACCTCGACGCCGAGGCCCGCCGCTTCGCGGCCGCGGTCCGCTCGGCCCTCTCCCGGGTCGAGGGCGCCTACGCCCTGGTCGTCCTCAGCCAGGCCCTGCCCGACACCCTGGTGGCCGCCCGCCACTTCAGCCCGCTGGTCCTCGGTCTCGGCTCCGGCGAGCAGTACGTGGCCAGCGACATCCCGGCCCTGCTGGATCACACCCGCGACGTGCTCTTGCTCGAGGACGGCGAGCTGGCCCTGGTCCGCCGCGCCGGCGTCGAGATCAGCACCTTGGCCGGCCAGCCGCGCCGGCGCGAGCCGATGCGCATCACCTGGGATGCCGCCGCCGCCGAGAAGGACGGCTACGAGCACTTCGTGCGCAAGGAGATCGACGAGCAGCCGCGGGCCCTGACCGACACCCTGCGCGGCCGGCTGGCCGGCCGGCGTATCCACCTGCCCGAGCTGGACGCCCTCGACCTCTCGGCCATCCGCCGGGTCTACCTGGTAGCCTGCGGCACCAGCCACTACGCCGGCCTGGTCGGCAAGCGCCTGCTCGAGCGCTGGGCGCGACTGCCGGCCGAGGCGGCCATCGCCAGCGAGCTGCGCTACGGGGACCCGGTCCTCGGCCCCGACAGCCTGGTGGTCCTGATCACCCAATCCGGCGAGACGGCCGACACCCTGGCCGCCGGCCGGCTGGCGGCCGCGGCCGGCGCGCCCACCCTGGCGGTGACCAACACCCTGGGCAGCAGCGTCACCCGCGACGCCGACGCCACCCTCTTCCTACAGGTCGGCCCGGAGATCGGGGTGGTGGGCACCAAGACCTTCACCGGCCAGCTGGCCGTGCTGACCCTCTTGGCCGCCGAATTGGGCCACCGCCGCGGTCACCTCGACCTCGACGCGATCGCCGCCCTGACCGACGACCTGCGCGCCCTGCCCGAGGCCGTCGCGGCCGCCATCGCCCGCGAGCCCGAGGCCCGCGCCGCCGCCGAGACCCTGGCCCAGCGCCGCTCGATGTTCTTCATCGGCCGCGGCTTCAACCACCCCATCGCCCTCGAGGCAGCGCTCAAGCTCAAGGAGATCAGCTACATCCATGCCGAGGGCTACCCGGCCGGCGAGCTGAAGCACGGCCCCATCGCCATGCTCGAGCCGGGCATCCCGGTCTTCGCCTTCGCCACGCCCGCGCCGACCTACGACAAGACGGTGTCCAACATCGAGGAGGTCCGCGCCCGCGGCGCCGAGATCCTGGTGGTGGCCGGCGACGGCGACGAGACCATCGCCCGCCACGCCGACCACGTCCTGCGCGTGCCGGTGCTGCGCGAGGAGCTGGCGCCCTTCGTCAACGTGGTGCCGGCCCAGCTCTTCGCCTACCACGCGGCGGTGATCCTGGGCCACGACGTCGACCAGCCCCGCAACCTGGCCAAGAGCGTCACCGTCGAGTAGCGGGCATCCTGGAGGCCGGCGATGTGTCATGCCGGCCTCCAGCGCCCACTCGCCCCCCTCCTGCGACATGACCCAAGCCCAGCCTCCGCCCGCCCGCCCCCTCCAAATCGTCTTCCTCGGCCCCTTCGGCCTCCGGCCCAAGGGCACGATGCTGCGCCGCGCCCTGCCCATGGCCCGCGCCCTGGCCGGGCGCGGCCACCGCGTCACCCTCCTCCTGCCCGCCTGGCACACGCCCGACGAGCCCCCGCGCCGCTGGCAGGACCCGACGCCCGGCGTCCATCTCGAGACCATCGACCTCCGCGGCCTCGCGCTCCCCCTCGTGGGGCCCCTCCTCGGCCCCCTCCTCATCTCCCTGCGCATGGCCCGCCGCAGCCTGGCCCTCCAGCCCGACCTGGTCCACGCCTTCAAGCCCAAGGCCTACAGCCACCTCGCCGCCCTGCTCCTCCGCTGGCGCCGCCCCCGCCCGCTCTTCGACCGCCCGCCCATCGTCATCGACACCGACGACTGGGAGGGCCCCGGCGGCTGGAACGACCTCGAGCCCTATTCCCGTCTCCAGCGCCGCTTCTTCGCCTGGCAGGAGCGGGCCGGCCTCGCCCGCCACGCCGACGCCGTCACCGTCGCCAGCCGCGCCCTCCAGACCCTCGCCTGGTCCCTCGGCATCCCGCCCGCCCACGTTGCCTACCTCCCCAACGCCCTCGACGATGCCAAGTCGCTCTCCTCGTCGAGCGCGGACATTCCCCCCGCACCGGATGCGCCTCCCGTCCCCGTCCCGAGTGCGTTGTCCACCCCCTCCTCGCCCTCCACCTCCACCTCCTCCTCTCCTTCCCCTTCCTCCCCCTTCACCATCCTCCTCTACACCCGCTTCTTCGAGTTCGACCTGGCCCGCCCCCTCGATGTCCTCGATCGCCTGCGGCGGGACCACCCTTCCGCCCGCCTCCTCGTCCTGGGCAAGGGTCTCTTCGGTGAGGAGGAGCAGTTCCTGCAACTCGCCGAGCAGATGGGCCTCACCGATTCGGTCGACTACCGGGGCTGGGTCGAACCCGCGGACCTGCCGGCCCTCTTGCGTGATGCCGACGTGGCCATCTACCCCTTCGACGACACGCTCGTCAACCGGACCAAATCGGCCTTCAAGCTGCTCGAGTTGATGAATGCCGGCCTGCCCGTCGTCGCCGAGGCCGTCGGTCAGAACGCCGAGGTGATCCAGGACGGCCGCTCCGGCCGGCTGATCCCCCCCGGCGACGTCCCCGCCTTCACCGCCGCCCTCTCCGAGCTCGCCGCCGACCCCGATCTCCGCGCCCAGCTGGGCCAAGGCGCCTGCCAACGCATCCACGATCAGTTCAGCTGGTCGCGGCAGGTGGCCAGCCTCGAGACGCTCTACCGCGGCTGCCTCGAGCGAGATCGGACGACTCGCGCGAGTAGCCGCGGCGCATCCAAGCCCCTTCCATGAAGCGGCCCGCGGCTCACCAGCGCATGGCCGCCTGGCTGCCCCTCTTGGCCTGGATGGCCCTGATCTACCTGGTCTCCGACCAACCCGACATCCCTCAGGTCGGGACCAGCCTCCTCGACCTCCTAGTCAAGAAGAGCCTCCACGCCCTGGCCTACGCCATCCTGGCCACCCTCTTCTGGCGCGCCCTGAAGACCACCCCCCGCCTCCAAGCCGCCGCCCTCCCCCTGGCCCTCCTCCTCACCATCTTCTACGCCGCCAGCGATGAATGGCACCAGACCTTCGTCCCCGGCCGCAGCGGCCGCCTCTCCGACGTCCTCATCGACACCCTGGGCGCAGTGGCCGCCATCCTCCTGCTCCATCGCCGATCCCCGAACCGCCGTTAGGCCCCTGATCTACCGTCGCCCCCGAACCACCTTTAGGGCCGTTCCTCCTCCCCACCCACCCGTGGGGCTGGAGGGCCTTGGAGCGGGGCATTCTGCCATTGTGCATATCGCGCTCGACTACGCCCCCTCCACTGGCACCCTTCCCAACCGATAATGCCCCGCTCCAAGGCCCTCCAGCCCCGCGACCCCCGTGGCCACCACGCCTCTTCCGTCCCGTTTCGCCACCCCCCAACCGACCCATACAATACGAACCGGCGACCCGCCACCTCGACCAACAAGGAAGCCCCGATCATGACCAAGCAAGCGAAAACCGCGATCACCCCGACCCGAGCCGAAGACTATTCGGAGTGGTACCAGCAAGTCATCCGCGCCGCCGACATGGCCGAGCCCTCGCCGGTGCGCGGCTGCATGGTCATCAAGCCCTGGGGCTATGTCATCTGGGAGAACATGCAGCGTCGCCTCGACGACATGTTCAAGGCTACCGGTCACAAGAACGCCTACTTTCCGCTCTTCATCCCGCTTTCGTACATGGAGAAGGAAGCCAAGCACGTCGAGGGCTTCGCCAAGGAATGCGCCGTCGTCACCCACCACCGGCTGGAGGACGACGGGCAGGGCGGGCTGAAGCCGGCCGGCGAGCTCGAGGAGCCCTTGGTGGTCCGGCCGACCTCGGAGACCATCATCGGCGAGATGTTCGCCCGCTGGATCCAGTCGCACCGCGATCTGCCGCTGCTCATCAACCAATGGGCCAACGTCGTCCGCTGGGAGATGCGCACGCGACTCTTCCTGCGGACCAGCGAGTTCCTGTGGCAGGAAGGGCACACGGCGCACGCCACGCGCGAGGAGGCCATCGAGCACACCGAGCGCATGCTGGAGGTCTATCGCGATTTCGTCGAGAACGACATGGCGATGCCGGTGATCGCCGGCCGCAAGTCGGCCAGCGAGCGCTTTCCGGGCGCGGAGGATACCTATTGCATCGAGGCGATGATGCAGGATCGCAAGGCCTTGCAGGCCGGTACCTCGCATTTCCTGGGCCAGAACTTCAGCAAGTCGGCCGAGATCCGCTTCCAGGACGACGAGGGCAACCTGGAGCACGTCTGGACCACCAGCTGGGGCATGTCGACCCGCCTGATCGGCGCGCTGATCATGAGCCACAGCGACGACGACGGCCTGGTGCTGCCGCCCAAGCTGGCGCCGGTGCACGTGGTGATCATGCCGATCGCCTTCAAGGCCGACGATCCGCAGGCGGTGCTCGATTACTGCGACGCGCTGGCCGACGAGCTTCGCGGGCAGAGCTACGACGGCAAGCCGGTGCGGGTCGAGGTCGACAACCGGGATATCCGCGGCGGCGAGAAGAGCTGGGGCTGGGTCAAGCAGGGTGTGCCGCTGCGGGTCGAGGTGGGGCCGCGGGATATGGCCAAGGATGCGGTCTTCGTGGGGCGTCGGGACAAGCCGGCCAAGGACAAGGCCTCCATCGGGCGGGCAGACTTCGTCGAGGGGATCGGCGAGACGCTGGCCGAGATCCAGGCCGGCTTGTTCCGGAAGGCTTCGGAGTTCAAGGCCGCGCACACGCGGGTGATCGACGACGAGGCGGAGTTCTACGCCTTCTTTACGCCCGAGAACGAACAACAGCCGGAGATCCACGGCGGTTTCGCGCTGACGCATTGGAGCGGCGACGAGGCGGTCGAGGCCAAGATCAAGGCCGACCTCGGGGTGACGGTGCGCTGTATTCCGCTGGAAGACCTCGCCGACGGCGCCGGGATCTGCCCCTTCGATGGGAAGCCGAGCGAGCGGCGCGTGGTCTGGTCCAAGGCGTACTGATCGCGACAGGCATTCGCCGAGCCGTCCGGAAGGGCTCGTGGATCTGCCGTGATCCTGCGGCCCGGCGACCGGGTCGCGGCTCGGGATGAGGACGCGAACGAGAGCGGCGGCGCCAGGTCTGGGTGACCTGGCGCCGCCGCTTGCTCGACGTTCTACTCGGACGCGGTTTGCGGGGCGAGGTCGAGCGACTCGATGATGAGGCTGTAGAAGGGCTCGATGTCGGGATGGTCCGAAGGGGAGAAGCGGAGCTCGTAGCGCTGGCCGGCGTGGACGAAGAGGAGAAGGCGGTTGAGGTCCTGGCCGGGGAGGCCGTCGAGGACGATGGCGGGGATGGGATTGCCCTCGGGGTCGGTGAGCTCGAGCTCGGAGCGGTCGACGTCGAAGCCTTCGAGGTCGGCCAGGATGGCGTCGGCGGCCTGGGCGGCGTCCTGGTCCTCGGCGGGGACGGCGGAGATGCTCAGGCGCGGGGCGCTGGCGTCCAGCAGCGAGTCCTTGGCCACGACGCGCAGGCCCGGGCTGGGGCTGAAGACGCTGTGGCTGCCCGGGATGAGGGCGCAGAGGCCCAGCTCCGGGGCGAAGAGTAGGGCCTCGCCGTCGGCAGGGGTGGGGCAGGTCGCGGGGATGGCGTCGGGGTCGGGTTGGCCGGCCGCTAGAGGCTCGCCGCTGGCGCGGAGGCGGTCGTAGACGGCGGTGGCCCAGGGCTCGATGGTCTCGGGATCGGCGATGGGCGTCGAGCCGGTGCCGGAGATGTAGTTTTGGTCGGACTGGTAGGCGGCGTGGTCGTAGAGCCAGCTGTCGAGCTGGGCCATCTCCTCGTCGGTCAGCCAGTCGCCCAGGTTGTCGACCAGCTGGCCGGTCTCGCAGCCGCGTCGCTCGGCGTAGGCGTAGCCGTAGGACAGGACGGTGAGGTGGGGGCAGGCGCCGGATTCGTCGGGGCCGGAGGCCAGGTGCCAGCTCATGGCGGTGGCGACGCTGGCGCTGGCGCGGCCGCTGGAGAGCTCGGCGTGGCGGAGGCGAGCCCAGGCCAAGAGGGCTCGCTGCCAGGCGGGGCTGGCCTCGGCACTGCCCTGGCCATCGAAGAGAAGCTGCTCGGTCTGGGTTTGGAGGCGGAAGGCGTCGAGCCGGACGCGGAGCGCCTGGAGCTCGGCCAGGGCCATCGAGCCCAGCTCGGCTTGGGTCGGGTCGCCTTCGCAGGTCAGGAGCTCGGCGGCGCCTTCGGGGTCGATTCGCAGACCGGTGCAGGTGGAGTCGTCATCCGGGTCGCCGAACTCGACCGGGCCGAGGTACTCGAGCGCGATGGAGCTCAGGGTCGAGGGCTCGGTGGCGGCCGGGGCGTCCTGGGCGGGCTCGGTGGCGAGGGCCAGTGGCGTGGCCGTGGCCTCGGGCTCGGTCGTGGCCGGCTGGCAGGCGGCCACGAGCCCCGCGAAGGCGATCGATGACAGCAGGAGGAGCAGGCGATGGGTGGCGCGGCTGCCGCTGGAGAATCGGATGCTTGTCATGGTTGGGTCTTCCTTCCGAGATGGATCTCGGGATGCGGGCGTCTGGATGGGCTGCAATAGGAAATCCCTCACGGCCGGGGCGCGGAGCGCCGGTGGGTGAGGGATGGCAGTTGAGAATGTGGTTGTCGGGTTGGACTCGGGCCGGTGGACGGCCCCTGCGGCGATGGCGGGAACCTTTGCAAGGGGGAAATCGTCGAGTTGATTCTAGAGATGGGCGTGGGCGAATGCCAAGAAGTGGATGCGGGATGGCGGGACGATTCGGAGGATGGAGGCGCACGCGGGCTGCGAGCATCGGGCGAAGGCGCTATACTGCCTGGGGCAGAACGTTCGTTCGGTTCGGGGTGGATCGGGCTGGACATCGTCTCGAGATCTGAAAGGGGTGGCGGGTGATGGATGTGCATGCGGTGATCCGGTCGCAGCACCATGCGGCGCTGGACATGCTGCAGGCGGCGATCGAGGGCTGTCCGGAGGCGGTTTGGGATCGGGAGGAGGATGGGAATCGGAGTTGGCAGGTGGCCTATCATGCGATCTTCTACACGCACTTTTATCTGCATGCGAAGGAAGCGGACTTCGTGCCCTGGGAGGGGCATCGGGAGAACTTGCAGATCTTCGGGGATCGGCTGCCTTGGCCGCCGCATGACGAGATCGATCATGGCGAGCCCCTGACGAAGGCCGAGGTGCTGGACTATCTGGCGCATTGTCGGGCGCAGGTGGATGCCATCGTGCCCGGGCTCGATCTGCATGCCGAGTCGGGCTTCGCGTGGCTGCCGATGAGCAAGCTGGAGCACATGCTCTACAACCTGCGGCACCTGATGCAGCATACCGGGGAGCTCTACGAGCGGCTGGCCAAGACCGGGGGGCCAGAGCTGCCCTGGGTGGGGATGGGGCCGAGCCAGTAGCTCGGCCCGCCATGGGGTGGACCCGGTGCCGGATTCAGGGCGCCGGATTCAGACGGTGGTCATCAGCTCGTGGACGCCGGTGGCGCCATCGGGGCGGGCGCCGGAGGGTTCGAGGATCTGCAGGTTGCCCTCGCCGTCGGTGGCGCGGACGCGGAAGCTGTGGCGGCCGGCTTCGTAGGTCCATTCGTAGCGCCATTGGACCCAGGAGAGGGGGCTGAGGGGTGGCTGGCGGAGTTGGGCTTCTTGCCAGGGGCCATCGTCGACCTGGACCTCGACGCGTTCGATGCCGCGGGCGCCGGCCCAGGCGATGCCGCCGACGGCCAGGGCCGGCATGTCCGGGTCGCCAAGCATCATGTCGGTGGCCACGTCGTCGACCATCGAGACCACCTTGGGGCGGGCCTCGCGGCTCCAGCCGCGCTCGACCCAGTAGCCGGGGCGGAACTGGTCGATGGCGGTCAGGCGCTCGATCCACTTGGGCTGCTTCATGCCGTAGCGGTCGGGGATGTAGATGCGCAGCGGGAAGCCGTGCTCGGCGGGTAGCGGCTGACCGTTCATGGCGTAGACCAGGAGCGTGCGCGGATCTTCCATGTCGGCCGGCTCGACCGTCTCGAAGAAACCGTCGGTCGACTCGACGAAGAGGTGGGTGGCGGAGGGCTCCAGCTCGGCCCGGGCAAGGACGTCGCGCAGCGGCACGCCGGTGAAGCGGGTGGTGCTGATCAGGTCGCCGCCGATGCGGTTGGAGATGCAGGCCATCGTCACCACCTGGCTGACGGATTCCATCGCCTGCAGCTGGCGCAGGGTCAGGGACATGGGACTTCCGACCAGGCCGCCGATCTCCAGCTGCCACTCGCGCTCGTCGACCCGCGGCGAGGTGGTGTTGATGTCGATACGGTAGTAGTCCTCGTTGGGCGTGATCTCGGGCCGGGTGCCGGGCGTGGGATCGAAGCGGGCCTGGAGCGTCGGCTCGGGCGGCGAGGCGGCGGGGCCGGAGGTCAGGTTCGGGTCGGGCCGCTCGGGCGCGCCGCTGGTGCCATCGGCTTCGTCGCGGCCGAGCAGGCTGCCCAGGCCCAGGGCGGCGGCGACCACGGCCAGCGCGCCGCCGCCGAGGCGGAGCAGGAAGCCGCGGCGGGAGGCGGCGAAGGCGTCGTCTGGGCCGCGGGATGGATGCGGGTCCGCATCGGTCTCGGAGGCAACTTCCTCCTCTCGCTCCAGGGACTCGGTGGTGGGGGCCAGGCGGGGGTCGGCCTCGATGGCGCGGCCGAGCAGCCAGCCCCAGCCCAGGATGAGGAAGGTCAGCCAGAGGCTGCTGGCGACGGGGCCGGCCGGCGGCCAGCCCAGCTGGACCTCGGCGGCCAGGGCCAGCAGCAGGAGGAGGCTGGCGCCGGCCAGACTCAGGCGGACCATCGGGCGATGGCCCCGCCGGCCGAGCTCGGACAGGACGGCACCCAGGACGATGCCGAAGAGGAGCGGGCCGGAGAGGGCCATGGCTCGCTCGACGGTCTTGGCGGCCTGGTCGGTCGAGCCCAGGCCGATGGTGGTGACCAGATCGACGATGCGGTCGATGCCGAAGGTGACCAGCGGGCCGGGCAGCCAGCGGCCGACGGCGTCGAAGATGTCGAAGGGGGCCTGGGGCAGGCCGGCCAGCCGGCCGCCCATCCAGAAGAGGGCGAGGAGCGGCAGGCTGGTGATGACGCCGAGCAGCGCGCCTCGCAACCAGGTCGAGCGCCGAGCTTGCATCGTCCACCTCCGAGGTCTTCGGTTGGGGTGTCTGAACCTAGCCGCGGGCTTCGGCTCGGCCAGCGCGTCTGGCGACGCGTCTCTCATGTTGACAGAGCGCCCGTGGGATCGCAATCGCGTTCTCGGAGGGGCCTTGCCCTGTGTATGATTGAAGCTCGCGCGCGGCCGAGCCTTCCCCCTCCGCGCGCCAGTGGATCAGGAGCGGAACCGACATGGCCCTACCGAAGCCCGAGGCCAAGCTGAGCCCCGAGGCTTACCTGGCGCTCGATCGCGAGGCCGCGGTCAAGCAGGAGTTCGTCGACGGTCGCATCCTGGCCATGAGCGGAGGCAGTCGGGACCATTCCCGGATCAAGCTCAACCTGGCTTGGATCGCGCGCGGACAGCTGGAGGGATCTGGCTGCGAGGCCTTCGACAGCGACCTGCGGGTGCGGGTGGATGCCGGTCGCTACGTCCATCCGGACCTCAGCATCGTCCGCGGCGAGAGCCATTTCGAAGACTCCGAGCAGGACGTGCTGCTGAACCCCACGGTGATCGTCGAGGTGCTCTCTCCCTCGACCGAGGCTCGGGACCGGGGCGAGAAGTGGGCGCGCTACCGCCGCATGCTCTCGCTGGAGTATTACGTGCTGGTCGGTCAGGATCAGCCCTTGGTGGAAGTCTTCACGCGCAGCGGCGAGATGTGGACCTTCGCCGATGCCCGCGGACTGGATGCCGAGCTGAGGCTGGAGGCGGCCGGCTTGGACTTGCGCTTGCGGCTGGAGGAGGTCTACGCGCGGGTCGAATTCGATCGGGAGGAAGGCGAGGGAAGGGTGACCGATGAGGGTTGATCGCCGCGGCGCGTCCAGGTGGACCTGGGGACGACGAACAACGGGCCGCGTCGAGGGCGTGGTTCCGCGATCTCTCGGGTTCATCGGGTTCGTCGCGCTGGCCGGGCTGACCGCTTGCGCCGAGCCGACCGCCACGCCCATGCCGACTGCGACCCCGACGGCCACGCATACGCCGGCGCCGCCGACCGCCACGCCGACCGCGACCCTGACGCCGACGCCCGATCCCTATGCCGGGTGGACCATCGAGGACCTGGCGGCGCGCGAGCACGGGGCCGGCGAGCTGACGGTCGAGCGGACGCTGGGGGTGACCGGGGCCTTCACGCGGACGTTGATCAGCTACCCCAGCGGGGACCTGCGGCTGTACGGCTTCATGAACGAGCCGCCGGGACCCGGGCCGCATCCGGTGGTGTTGGTCTTGCATGGCTACGTGAACCCGGCCAGCTACCAGGTCCAGACGTACACGGCCCGCTACGCGGACGCCTTGGCGCAGTCCGGCTACCTGGCCATCCACCCCAACTACCGGAATCATCCGCCGTCGGACTCGGGCGAGAACCAGTTTCGGGCCGGCTATGCGATCGACGTATTGGACCTGGCCGGCATCGTGCGGCGGACGGCCGGCGAGCCGGGCCCGCTGGCCCGGGCCGATGGCGCGGACATCGCCCTGTGGGGCCACAGCATGGGCGGCGGCATCGCGCTGCGGGTGGCGGCGGTCGATCCGGAGATCGACGCGGTGGTGCTCTACGGTTCGACCAGCGCCGAGGACCGGCTCAACTTCGAGCGTTGGGGCGGGCCCGATCAGCCGGAGATGGAGACCAGCGAGGCCGATCTGGAGCGCATCTCGCCGGTCTACCACCTGGATCGGATCCAGGCCGAGATCGCGGTCCATCATGGCGATCTGGACCGCGACGTGCCCTTGGCGTGGTCGGAGGACCTCTGCCGGCGGCTGGAGGAGATCGGCAAGCCGGCCGACTGCTACACCTATGCCGGTCAGGGCCACATCTTCTGGGGCGAGGCGGACACGTTATTCCTCGAGCGATCGCGGGCGCTCTTCGACCAGGCCTTCGCGGGGGATTGACCGGCACGCTTCTCGAGGGGTGCGTGAGGGACAGGGAGTCCAATCCCTTCGAGTCCAAGGCCCGGTCCGGGGCCGGCGAGCCGAGAGGGGGCAGGGATGATTCGCTTCGTGGTGGGCGGATTGCTGATCGCGTTGGCCTTGCTGGTCTTTCGCGGGCTGACCTCGCCCCTTGTGGACTCGTTGGTCATCAGCCGGATCGCGGATGGGGTGGGGAAGGGCACGGGCGGAATCTGCGATTGCGACTTGTCGGATTGGCGATCCTGGCCGGTCATCTTCAGCGGGAAGGTCTTCGAACCGTCGGAGGCTTACGATGCGACTTGGCAGATCAGCATGTTCGAGGTGGATCGAGTGTGGAGAGCCGGCGAGGCGGCCGCCCGGCTCGAGCCCGGCTCGGTGATCACGGTCTACGGCGATGCGTGCCCGCCGCGCTTCGATCCCGGTCGGCGCTATCTGGTCTTTGCCGGCCAACGGGTCTTTGCGTCGGAGGATGACGCGCCGCCGTACGTCACCCTCTTCTCCAATACCTGCATGCCCAGCCGCAGGTGGCGCATGTGGGACGAGTTACTGTTGCAAATCGGGTTGGGTGACCCGCCCAAACTTCCCTTGATGGTTCCCGGGCAGCTACGGCGAGCGGGCAGCGTCGGCATCGTTCTGCTGGGCGTGCTCTGGATCGTTAAGCCATGGTGGATCGATCGGCGGCGCAACGGTGGCGATCGGGAGTTCGTCGAAGCTTAGGGCTCTCCCGCCGCCAGCAAGGGAGTGACCACCTGGCCAGGCGAATCGGACCCAAGCGCAGGGAATGCAAGGGGTCTGGAGGCGACACGTCAGTTCACCGCGAGAACGCATCTGGATTACCCGGGCATTCACGACCAATACCCGCGGCACTCGGCGGTGAATCCCGCGGGTCCGCCAGTCATTCGCCCGGGGAATCGTTTGTGCTGCCCGAGACGGTGAGTGCGTTTCCGGCGACGGGGTCATGGAACCGTTCAGGGGTCTGTGTCGTTGGTAGGTGTAAGAACGACCAATCCCATTCGCGGGAACCACCCCATGGAGGCGATCCGATGGCGCGATACATTCAAGCCGTGCACCGATTCGGCCCGCGCATCGAGCAGCGGCCGACGCTCAGCCAGCGGGCACTGCACCAACGACTGGCCCTGGCCACCGGCCTGCGCCGCAGCCAGGTGTCGATGGTCTTGATGGAGCTGAGCGACGCCTTGGTCGACAGCTTGCGCGACGGGGTTCCGATCCGCCTGGAGGGTCTGGGACGCTTCCGCGTGACCACCGATGTCAAGGGGAAGCTGCGGCTGCACTACCTGGCCGATCCCGAACTGCGCCGCGAGTTCCACAGCCTGGCCAGCTTCCAAGGAAAGGTCACCAACCGCGGCAACGTCGGCCTGAGCCCGGAGGAGTTCAAGGTGCTCTGGGATGAGGAGTTCCCCGACGACCCGCTGGAGATGCCGCGGTTGAAGGGGAAGCGGGAGAAGGGATCGGGATGACCGATGTGCCGAGGAACTCTGCGATGGTCTCGGATGGATGCCATCGAGTCACGGGGGCCTTGTCCGCGGCGGACGGAGGTGATACCATCCGGAGAACGTCTGTTTCATTTGGGTGGGGGATGAACCGTCTGGAAGGGACCGAATGAAAGATCGTCGAGAACTGCGCGTGGCCGGGCTCTTTGCTGGAATCGGGGGCATCGAACTGGGCTTCGATGAAGCGGGGATGGAGACCGAATTGCTCTGCGAGATCGACCCTCATGCCCAGCGGGTCCTCGTCACGCACTTCCCCCATGCCGAGGTCGTCGGAGACGTGACGACCATTGTCGAACTGCCTCCGGTCGAGGTCGTGACCGCCGGCTTCCCTTGTCAAGATCTGAGCCAGGCCGGCCGAACCGCTGGGATTCGTGGCAATCGCTCGAGCCTGGTCGAGCACGTGTTCCGCCTGCTGGACGAGGCCGCGTACGAGCCGACTTGGTTGGTGCTGGAGAACGTGCCCTTCATGCTTCGCCTCGACAAGGGGGAGGCGATGGACTATCTGGTCCAGGAACTCGAGCGGCGCGGATTCCGCTGGGCCTATCGAATCGTCGACACGCATGCATTCGGATTGCCACAGCGGCGTCACCGAGTGTTGCTCGTCGCTTCGAAGACCGCCGACCCGAGAGGCGTACTGTTCGCCGACGATGCCGCCAGACGCCCCGACCCCGAGCCGTGGTGGGATCGTGCCTGCGGTTTTTACTGGACCGAGGGGCTGAGGGGATTGGGTTGGGGGGTCGATTGCGTGCCTCCGCTCAAGGGCGGATCCACGATCGGCATCCCCTCTCCGCCTGCCATCGTGCTGCCCGATGAGGGCGGTCTCGTCACCCCTTCGATCCGGGACGCGGAGCGACTTCAGGGATTTCCGGCGGATTGGACCCTGCCGGCCACGGAAGTCTGCCAGCGCGGAGAGCGATTCCGTTGGCGGCTCGTCGGCAATGCGGTCAGCGTACCGGTGGCTTCGTGGCTGGGCAAGCGACTCATGGGTCCGGGCGACGAGGAGTCCCTACCGGTACAGGAGTCGGAATTCATTCGGGGCCTCGCCTGGCCCAAGGCGGCCTGGGGCGGTGATGGTCGAACCTTCGAGGTCGAGGCCAGCGCATGGCCGATCTGCTGTCCGCATCCGCCATTGGCCGAGTTCCTCCAGTTCGAGACCAAGCCCTTGTCTACCAGGGCGACCGCGGGCTTCTTCGACCGTGCCCAGCGGGGCAACCTGCGATTCCCCGAGGGCTTCTTGCTCGCGGTCGAGCGCCACTTGCAGCAGGTCAGCGAGGTTGCCGTCCCGGCATGAGCCGTTCGCAGCGATCGTGACGTCGAAAGGACGGAGCCGGCCAGCTGCTTCTTCCGAAGGCGCGCTGCGGCGCATGCGGTCGGTGCGCCGCCGTGACACCAGCTGCGAGATGGCCATCCGCAGCGAGCTACACCGCAGAGGATTACGCTATCGCGTCGATCGCGCGCCCCTCGAAGGCATGCGCAGCCGAGCCGACCTCGTTTTCGGGCCCGCACGCGTGGCCGTGTTCGTGGATGGCTGCTTCTGGCACGCCTGTCCCGAACATGCGACCTGGCCCCAGTCGAACGCGGACTGGTGGAAGGCCAAGATCGAGGCCAATGTGCAGCGTGACGTGGCAACCAATCGACGACTAGAGCAAGCCGGCTGGGCCGTGGTGCGGATCTGGGAGCATGAGGATCCCGTCGAGGCCGCAGATCGGGTTGAAGAGATCGTCGTGAGGCGAAGGTAGGACGAGGGCCAACGAGGATCGATGTCGAAGACGTCGAGCATACAAGCACGCTCGCGTGATTGCTCGCCGAGAGCTCAATCTGGTTCTGGATCGGCCCACTCGATCGGATCGCTGTCCCCCGCGAGCGAACGCTGTACGACGGCTTCGACGAACTCGGAGATGCTCCAGGTCGTATCCAGCGTCGGACGGCCTCGAAACGGGGGGGCGTTCTCGACGTCGAAGTATCTGGCGACTCCGCGCGCGCATCGGTCTTCGTAAACGCGATCGTCTCCGAGGTCTTCGCGATCACCCGGGACGTAGAGGCAGACCGCGGACATATCGAGTCGGGACAAGTGGCTGTGGATGCTCGGATCCAGCCGGCCGGTTCGTGCGCGCAGATGTTCCACGGCACGTGCGAAGGAGGACGGCGAGTCCAGGCTGCGCTTGTCTTCGGTTGCTGCCAGGGGCAAGAAGTAGAGTCCCACTAGGAAGGCCGCCGGCTGATACTCGTGCACGACACGGACTTCGTCTTGGAGCTCGTAGGTGCGTCCGGTGAGGTTCTTGTCGAACTGGAGTCCGTGGGCGTCACGGAAGTTCATGCCCTTGAGCGACAATCCGACCTGTAGCCCGGACACCAGGGACGAGACGATCACATCGATCTTCTTGCTCCGGCCGCCGGCGACGAAGGACTGTGGTTCCGCGCTGCCGTCGCCGGTAGGGAGGACATGGAGGCCTTCGAATGCCTTCTGTTTGCGGACTTCGGTCGCGATCATGCGTGCGCAGGCGTCGGCAAAGGCGTTGCTCCACTTCAGCCGCTGCTCGCGGTCTCCCACCAGCGCTTCACTGCGAGGCATCGAAGCATCGGCACGATCCAGTGCCATCGACATGACCGGATCCGGATCCAAGTCCTTCCAACGCACCGCGTTTCCTCTCCTTGCCCATGGCGAGTCCAAGACCTGTACTGTACACGAGCTGATTAATTCCGAATAGTCATCGTCTGGCCAATCATCCTACGGTGGAATGGATCGGAATCGATGCCAGTCTGCCTTGACTCGTCGCTTGAGCCGAGGTCGACCTGGTCGCTATCGCAGTTGCGACCTAACCACAGTCCTTTGACAGTTTGTGATTTTTGACAGGCAAATACTGGCAGCGACTGCAAACACTTGACAAACACGCAGAGTTGTGTATTTTAGATAGAAACCTGCTGATAAACCTATGTGAGGATGCATCATGAAGCGTCTCCTTGGCACGGTCGTCCTAGTTCTTTCCTCGGTAATGTGGCTACTTGGAATGACATTGGTGGGAACGGAGAGTCCGGACTCAGAAGCTGAGCTTCCAGGCGGTGGGCTTGGGGCTATGGTGGTAAACGCGCAGTCTGTGCCTGTTTGCCAAGGTAACTGCTCGGACTTGGCTCATGCTTGGACTGCTCAGAGTGGTCAGTTTGCGTTCTCGGTGTTTCGGGTGCAGCCAGTGTTGCGACATACTCCAACGCCGTTACCAACACCTTGGCCTACACAGGCGCCACCATTCCTCAAGTGGCAGAGACATGATGCGCAGGTACAGAATCCGCCTGCGGTGGCCATTGTGAGTTGGGGTGGCAATACACAGACGATGGAGATCCTGCCTGACGGAACAACTCCGAACCAAGCTCAACATCCGGACATTATTCTCCACGTTGTGAGACCAGATGCTTGCGACTCGGCCCCCGGCGAAACCGGACCGATAGGTGTCAATGGCATGTGCTTAGAGGCATTCGAGTTCGACATCGACTGGCAAGCAACCGTGGGAGGTGAGTCATGGGACTGGGCGTACTTCTGGGTGCGTGACCCGGACTTCGTGGCCATGAAGGCGATTGACTTCAACACCAATTGCCCAACGGGTGCCTGGCCATACGAGTACGTAAACTCTGGCCCTGTGTACACAATCTGCCAGGATTTCGGAGAGGAATACCTAGAGTCTCACGGCATTGCTGGAGCACTGGTGGAGTACGATGTCTTGTATGAGCCAGGTGCGCCACCGTCTCCTACTTCTGGACCTACGACCACGCCGCCAGTCCCGCAGTCTCCAACGCCAGAACCTACCCCATGTACCGACATGTGCTAGATTACTCTGTACACGGGCGCGAGGCTCGGAGTTGACTGGCAATGTGGATATATCTTCTGTGGTTGGGACTCAGGGGATGTCATCCACAATACCAAGGCCACGGCCAATATGCTCGCCGGACTTCCGACAACGCGTTATCGATTTGAGGCTCGGCCAAGGATATAGATCCTTCCACCGAGGGCGTCGCTGCGCCGTCGTGTTGGTTCGCTCTGAGGAGGGAGTGGCATCGCCATTACCGACGAGCAGCGATCCGACATGGCGGATGCAGCGGCGTTCGAATTGGGATCTTATCCGTTTGCTCGGATAGCGCGCTATTTCCGGCACTGGGAGCCTCAGCCGGTGCATTATACACTGCGTGGAAGATTCATCTGTGGTTGAATGCGGTGGCGAGGAACTGCTTGATTCTCCGTGCTCCACGCGCTGCCCGATCCCAAGTCCTCGACTGCATCGAGGGATGGTACAATTCCCGATGCACGAGTTCGGCGATCGGCCACATGACGAGTGTTGAAGTTGAGAAGCAGCATGCCTTGTGACGGATATCGTGGATTCAATAGACGAAATCTGTCCACGGAGCTCGGGCCAGTCGATCTTCAAAGGAGTGTCGAGCGGAATGTCAACAAATGACTCGGTGCAAATGAACTCGACACCAAGTTCAGCACGCATCTTATCGGCCTTTATCGGAATCCTTGTTGGGTCCGTTATTGGATCCTCACGTGTGGCTCCAGATGTCCTGCAGTCTTCAGCCAGGTTCGAGCAAGAGGCGCCACTGGCACTAAAGGAGCCCCTCTCGGTACTTCGCGGCCGCACGGTGCAACTCGCCAAGCATCGGGATGGTCTCCTCGTTCAGGTCGTCGAGGCGTTCAACTCGAACCCAACTTGGAGCATCCACCGCATCGGTCATCATGGTGAGGATCTTGGTCGCTGGGGGCCGCCCGACATGGCATCCGGCTGGGGACCGCGTGCCATCGCGAGCAACACTGCCGGGGATCGGGTTTTCGTTGCGGATGATGTAGACCGTGTGACGGTCTATGATGCTGATGCAGCGCGAGTCGACGAATTGGTCCGTCAAGGGGCAAACCACGGCATCGATGCCAGTGAGCTCTTTCTTGCACATGACGGTTCTGTCTTTGCTCGACGCGAGTCCCAGGTCGACCGCGTTTACCGATGGGATGCGGAGCTTCGATTCCGGGGTGATTGGACATGGGGCCTTCCCTTGCGCAGTCGATGGACGAGCGATGCGGACATCGATCGTGAGCATCGGATCTATCGGATCGAGAACGGCACTTGGCCCGCGATCGAGCGATTTACCGATCGAGGCGTGCCGATCGACCGTTGGATACCGGATTGGCCAATCCAGGTGGGGCCTCCACCGAGTCATCATCGTGGCTCCGTGGTCGCCGAAGGGATCGAAATGGATCATCAAGCGCGATCGATCTATCTCTCCGACTCAGCGAGCCTCGACAATGCGAGCCACATCTTTCGCTTCGCCGATCAGGACTCGAGCTTCATGGATGCTGTCCCGCTGTGGCGACTGGCCTGGGGCGGGCATGCACAGATCGAGGACATGGCCGCGCTCGATGCAGGTCACCTGGCCATCTCGTGGGTGCCTGCCAGCCGGATCGAAGATGGGGTCTTGGAGTCCGGTGCCGGCATCACGGTGTTCGACTCGGTCGGACAGATCACGTCGATTTCACGAATCGCCGAGGATCACGCACCGATCGCCGAGGCGTGGCAGCGTACGCGCATTGCAGCCGTTGAACAGGTCACGGTGCTCTATCCGCGCTCTTCGACTATCTCCGATACGCTCGGGATGCGATATCCGGTCCCGCCCTTCGCGATGGACATCGCGGTCGACGGCAACCAAAGGATGGCTTCGCGGGGCTGGAACGGGGTAGACGGGGTGCTGCATCTGGTGACTCCGACGGACGTGCAGTGGGAGCGGACCGCGAGGATCGGCCTGGCGACAGGTGTCGCGCTGTCGACACGCTACGTGCATGCCAGCGATCCCATCCAAGGAGTGATCGCTCGCTTCGGACTGGCGAACGGTGATGATGCTGTCGCCCTACAGTCCCCGTCGGGTGAGGCTGGCTGGCCCGTCGACATTGCAGCATCCGGTGACCAGCTGATCAGCTTGGGCCCTTCGGGGCGCATCGACCTCTGGTTCGAGAACGCGATGGCACCCCACCGGACTTGGACCGCCCTAGGTGAGGGATCGTACCGTGCCGTGGCGATGAACGACAGCCAAGTCGGAGTTCTCGTAGACGGCCGGCACATCGAACTCTGGTCCTTGGAAGGGCTGTATCGGGGTCGTATCGAGACCGGATTGGCGGCCGGCAGTCTGAGTGATATCTCCTTTGGAGAAAGTGGGAACGTCGTGGCGCTGGACGCCGAGTCCAGGCAGTTGCTCACCTACGAGACCTCTTCGGCCCAACTCACGCCCCCCGAACCAGTGCCCGATATGGATGGGGATCCGTGGTGCGAACTCATTGGCGACAAGCAAGTCAGCCCGACCAGTGTGACACTGGGGCAGCCGGTGACGGTCACCTTGAGCCTCCAGGCCCGTTGCCCCGAACGACCGGATCGTGTCGATGTGGTCCTGGTCTGGAGTCCCAGCTCCACTTTCTGGTACGACTACAAGTATCAGAGAGTGCGCGAGGCAATCGAGCGTCTGACTCGTGCCCTCGACGAGCCGGCGGTGCGACTTGGACTCGTCGGTATTGCGCCAAGTGAAGATGGACCGAGCGTGCTCCTCCCGCTAGGAACGTCCCAGCAATCGTTCGCAGGCATGGGGGATCGATTCGCTCGAAGCGACTTCGAGCGTCAGCCGGAGTTCCATCGCGCAAGTACGTTTTCGCCGGTCGAACATGCGCAAGAGTATCTCGAATCTGCCGGCGTGCCTGGCGCAGCACACGTGATCGTCTATGTGGGGATGCAGCCATTGTCCGAGCGTGATACCGAAGCAGTACGAGATTTCGTGGCCGATGGCGGAAGCTACTTGTCCTTACAGACACCGGACCGCTTTGATGCGGCCATACCCTCTTTCATTCCTCTCGGTGACCGGTTTGTGGCGGTTCACGACGGTGATGTTGCTGAATTGGCCTGGCGGATCCAGTCCCTGACTCGGCCGGTCTTCCCCACGCAGGTCGATATCGTGGATCGCCTGGAAGCAGTGATGCAGTTGGAGCCTGGCTCAGTGCTACCCTTGCCGGTCTCAACCGGCAGCAGAGAGCTGAGGTGGCTCGAAGGGAGCCTCGAGTCCGATTGGTCCGCGCGGTTCCGAATCGAGCCGCAGGCCGCCGGCATCTACCCCGTCAGCGAAGTCGCGGTCGCCGATTACGATGATGCTGACGGTCGGCGCCGACGATTCGTCTTTCCTCGGCCCGAAGTCGAAGTCCTCGCACCGACCCCGACCGAGACGCCCCGCCAACATGCATCGTCTACACCATCAGCGACCGCGACACCCAAACGAGCGCCCGAACTCTACCTTCCGGTTGTCCATCGGAACCAAGTCTGCAGCGAGTTGCGTGCACCGACGGACGTCGTACTGGTGCTGGACCGGTCCTCTAGCATGGTTGGGCCAAAGATCGACGCTGCGAAACGGGCATCTACAGTCTTTCTCGAACAGCTGGACCTCTCACGCGATCAATTGGGGATCGTAGCCTTTGACGAGGCCGCAGAGTTGATCGCGCCACTTCAATCCGATCAAGATGTTCTGGTCCGATCGATCGATGGTATCGAAGTGCATCCGGGCACACGAGTCGATCGGGGACTCGAGCGCGCTTTCATGGAACTCCAGAGTAAGCGAGCGCGCTCGAACGCGCTGCCGGTCGCGATTCTGCTCGCGGATGGTAGACAGGAAGTGGAGGCGCAGCGTGCGATCAACCTGGCGGAAGCCGCACGAGGTGATGGGGTAACCACCTACGCGATCGGGCTCGGTGGAGACGTGGACCATATATTCCTTGGCCGGATCGCCGGTCGGGGGGACCGATACCTCCATGCGCCAAGTCCATTGGAACTCGAAGAGATCTATGCGTCGATCGCCACGAGCTTGCCGTGCCCGCAGTGAATGGACAACAACGAATCGCAGCGTCGTATTGATTAACGGATAGCGGATAGACCGGTGGTGTGCTGCTCACACTCCAGGTGGACGCCCTCGGGCGGGGATCCTATCACTGGGAGAGTGCTAAGATCTCTATGCCGCCTGCTCCCGGGCAGGACCGGGAGCAGGCGCAGTGGCATGTGCGCAACCAATACGAGCTCTGCGAACAATGCCTAGCCTAGGTCGCTCGGCAACGCCACGCTGTCGCGGAAGGTCCGGGCGATCAGGTGCCTCGCGATCGGCCGAACGCCGGCCACGCGGATCAGCAGGTCGCGCAGCTGCATGCCCTTCTTGGTGCGCGGGGCGAAGAAGCCGATGAAGCCCTTGGCCGAGCGCTGCTTGCCGGCTACGAAGCGGCGCAGTGTCGACTCGTAGGTCCAGGAGGCGCGGGTGTGGTCGCCGCCGGCCCGGTGGAGGGCCGTGGCCAGGACGTAGGCCTCGGTCATCGCCAGGCCCGTGCCCTCGCCGGCCAGGAGGGAGACGCAGGCGGCGGCGTCGCCGACCAGCATGACGCGGCCCCGCGTCCAGCTGTCCATCCGGATCTGGCTGACGCGATCGAAGTAGAGGTCCTCGACCGCGTCGAGGCGGCGCAGCATGTTGGGCACCTCCCAGCCCATGCCGCCGAAGATCTGCTGCAGTGCGGCCTTGCGCTCGCCCGCGCTCTGGGGCTCGGCATCGAGCAGCTCCGAGCGGAAGACGAAGAGGGCGAGGGTATCGTCGTCGCGCAGCGAGACGCGCATGGCCTGCCGGCCGGGCACCGTGTGGCCCAGGTAGATGCCGGCCTCGCGAGGCCGGTAGCCCGGCAGGCGCAGGGCGGCGACATGACAGCCGAGCGGTTTCTCGTACTGGCTCTGGGGGCCGAAAGCGATGGCCCGGACCGCCGAGAGCAGGCCGTCGGCGCCGACGACCAGGTCGCAGTCCTCCTGGCTGCCGTCCGAGAGCGTGACCCGCGCGCCCGCCCGATCGTCTTCGATGCCGACGATCGAGGTCCCGAAGCGGGTCTCGACGCCCTGGCAGGCGCGGTGGATCGTGGTGGCGATGTCGCCCCGGGCGATGCTGAGCAGTCGGTCGTCCATGCCCTCGAGCACCGCGCCCAGGTCCATCGAAGCCGCCGCGCGCCCCTTGCGGTCGACCATGCGCAGCTCGCGGATGCGGTAGCCTTTCTCGCGCAGCTCGGGCAGGATGCCCATGCGCTCGGCCACCGTGTAGCCGTGTCCCCAGAAGTCGATCAGGTAGCCGCCCTCGCGCAGCGCCGGCGCCTTCTCCAGCAGGACGACCTCGTGGCCGAGCCGCTGCAGCCAGAAGGCTAGCGTCGGACCGGCGATGCCGCAGCCGTTGATGAGGATTCGCATGGGGCCTGCCTTGTGATGCTCGTGCGTCTCTACTCGAAGGTGGCCGAGCTCGCGCGTTCTCGCGCTCTGCTATTCCCGCGCATCGGCCGGGGAAGAACGCCCCGCACAGCGTGTGTCCAGCCGCTCGATGAAGCCTACGTAGAGCGCCTCCGCCGAGTCGCGCGAGTCGGCGATGGCGGTCAGGCCGAGCTTGCCCAGGCTGCCGATCGAGCCGTACATGTGCAGCACGATGCCGGTTTGCGAGGTGTGGTCGAAGTGCAGCCGGTGCTCGCTGACCAGGTCGTGCAGGTCGGTGGGCGTGAGGGCCTTGTAACGCTCGGACTTCAGGGTATCGGTGGCCACGTAGGCCTTGGGATGGCCCAGGGCGGTGCGGAAGATGCCCGACTCGGCATCGTGTTCCCCGTCGGTGAGGTACTGCAAGGTCAGGAAGGGGTGGGTGGTGCCGCCCTTGCGTAGGTTGATCTCGATGGCGTAGGGGGACCATCGGCCGGCCTCGTCCTGAACGACCACGAAGTCCACCGCGAAGCGGCCGATGACGCCCTCGGCGGCCAGGCGCCGGCCGATCTTCTCGGCCTCGCGCATGATCGCCGGGCCATAGGCCGGGTCGGCCGGGAAGCGCGCGCCCAGGTAGGTCTGGCCGCCCGGGCCGCCGAGCATCTGGTCGTGGGTCGAGAGCAGCTCGACCTCGCCCAGCGGGCTGATCCGCAGCTGGGCGCTCGGGCTGAGCAGCTGGCGGCCCTCGATCATCTCCTCGACGATCCCGCCGTAGTCGCCCAGCTTGGCGATGTACCAGTCGTAGTCGACATCGGCTTGCTCGAAGGCCAGCTCGCGCAGGCGGGCGCGGATGGCGTCGGCTTCGCCCGCGTCGCCGGGCTCCGGCAGACCGGCCAGGCGCAGGCCGGCATTGCCCAGACCCGAGACCCCCTCGTTGTGCTTGACGATCAGGCGGGACAGCTCCGGTTTGGTCGCCCGCATGCCCCGGATGGCCTCGACCAGCGCGTCTTCGTCGCGCAGGTTCTCGACCCCGATGGGATGCGCTACGCCCTCCTCGGCAAAGAGCCGCCGGCAACCGCTCTTGGTCCCGAAGCCAAAGTGGCGCGGATCGGCCGCGTACATCGGAATGCCGATCTCCAGGGCCAGCTGGCGCTCGCGGTCGGTGGTCAAGAAGGGCACCAGGTGGGCCCGATCCAGGTCCGGGATGTGCTCGCGGATGCGCTGGATCATCCGCGGCCGCGCCAGGAGCTTGTCGACCAGGTGGCCCTGGGAGCTGTCGTCCGGCGAGAGCAGGACCAGGCGCTCGAGGGCATGGCTGGCGGTGACGCTGGGCAGGATGTCCAAGTAGTAGTCGACGATGGCCGGCGCGATGGGCGAGGAGCTGAGGTAGAGGATGCGGATGTAGGGCTGGCGCAAGAGGAAGAGCAGGAAGAGCATGCGCTGTTCGTAGGCATGCCAGGCCGCGGCCTCCAGCTCCATGTCGACCGTCATCGAGGGCAGCACGACGATGGTGTTGGGCGCTTCCAGATCCTCGCTGCCCGGATCCGACCGACCGATGTGCTTCCACAGCGGCACCAGCTTGCGTTGCAGGTCGTCGAAGCGCTGCAACATGGCCGCCTGCGCCCCTGCTTCCAACTTGCCCATGATCCTGCCTCCCGGCGCCGAGGATGATCGACCCGCGCCCCCGACAGCAGGGCGTGACCGCATTCTGCCAGCGCCGTCACGGTCTGGCCAAGACCGCCGGCCGGCCCCCGATGACGACAGCGCAGGATTGCATGACCCGACCGCCGCCCATCTATCATTGTCGGGCTGCACGGACCCGCTCGCCGATTCCGCGGCGCTTGGAGCCCGGCCATGCCCACAGATCCACCCCGACGCCGACCCAGCCTGCACAAGCCGCCGCTCTTCGTCCTCAGCCTGCTCACCTTCGTCTTGGGCATCTTCTTGATGAAGGACGGCGCCGCGGCCTTGGGCCCGCTGGTGCGCGAGCGCTTCGCGGTGGGCGGCTTTGCCGACGGGCTGGGCTTCGGCTGGCTGATGAGCTACCTGATCCTGAGCGGCTCGCCGGTGGCCGGGGCGGCGATGGCCTTTCTGGATGCCGGGGTGGTCGATCGCTTCGGGGCCTACGGCATGGTGGTCGGCAGCCGCTTCGGCGGCAGCTTCATCGTGCTCTTCATCGGCTTCGTCTACCTGCTGCGCGGCCGCGACCGCAGCGCCAGTTTGTCGATGGGCATGCTCTCGCTCTTGGTGGCCGGCAGCGTCCAACTGCCGGCCATCCCGCTGGGCCTGTGGATGGTCGGCGGCGGCTGGCTGGATGGCTGGGACCCCGGCTTCGGGGCCGGCCTGGCCGACCTGCTCGACCGTTTCTTCGGCCCGCTGACGGCCGCACTGGCCGCAAGGCTGCCGGAATGGGGCGTCTTCCTGGTGGGCCTGGCGGTGATCTTCGTCAGCTTCAAGCTCTTCGATCTCTCGCTGCCCGAGATGACGCTGCGCGAGAGCCGGGTCGGCCGCGTGGGGGCCTTCGTCTACCGGCCCTGGGTGATGTTCGTCTTGGGCGGGGCGGTGACCCTGGTGTCGATGTCGGTCAGCATCTCGCTGGGCCTGTTGGTGCCCCTGAGCCAGCGGGGTCTGGTGCGGCGCGAGAACGTGGTGCCCTACATCATGGGCGCCAACGTCAGCACCTTCATCGACACCCTGCTGGCGGCGGTCTTGATCGGCAACGCGGAGGCCATGGGCGTGGTGGCGGCCGGCATGCTGTCCTTGGCCATCGTCAGCCTGGGCCTCTTGGCCATCGGCTTCCAGACCTACGAACGCGGGCTGCTGCGCTTCGTCGACGGCATCCTGGCCTCGCGCCGCAGCCTGGGCATCTTCATGGTTCTGATCTTCGCCTTGCCGGTGCTGCTCCTACTGTGGTAGCCGTCGACGCGGGCGAGGTGCGAGCGAAGAGGGTATTCCCGAGGAGGGTGGGATGACGACAGGGATGGACATCTTGGTGGCCACCCGCGGCGCCAGTCACTCCAGCTTGGCGCTGGAGCTGGCGGTGGACCTGGCCCGGCAGCTCGACGCGACGCTGACGGTGCTGACCGTCAGCCGCAACGAGGCCGAGCGCGAGGCCGGCGAGGCGGCCCTGGACGAGGCGATGCGCCACGTCGGGTCGCGACTCCCCGAGGCGCGCTACCGCTCGCTGCACCGCATCGGCCACTCGGCCGAGGAGATCCTGGACGAATTGGAGAGCGGTCCCTACGACCTGGCAGTGCTGGGCGAGCGCGAGCACCAGACCCGCCTGACGCGGCTGGTCCTGGGCTCGACGGCCGAGCGGGTCATCGAGCACGCGCCCTGCGCGGTGGCGGTGGCCAAGGGCCGGGTCGGCCCGGCGCGCCGGCTCCTGCTCTGCGACAGCGGGGTGGCCGAGGCGCCGCTGGTCGAGCTGCTGGCCGAGCAGCTGCCGGCCCTCCTGCATCGCGCCGAGGCGGTGACCGTGCTGCACGTGATGTCGCAGATGAGCGCCGGCCCGGCCGCCGAGGCCGGTGACCTGAGCGAGACCGCCGAGGACCTGATGGAGAGCCAGGCCCCCGAGGGCCGCGTCCTGGCCCGCGACGTCGATCGCCTGGCGCGCGAAGGCGTGGCGCCCCACACCGTCGTCCGCCACGGCCTGGTGGTCGACGAGGTGGTGGCCGAGGCCGAGCGCGGTCGGGCCGACCTGGTGGTCATCGGCGCCAATCGCGGCGACGGCTGGCGCAAGGTCCTGTTGGGCGATCTGACCCGCGACATCTTCCGCGATCTGCACTGCCCGGTGCTGGTGATGCGCCCGCCGTCGAGTTGACCCTGCGGCCGGCCCGCGATCAGGCTGGCGGTCGCCAGGATTCCGGGAATCGGTGGGCTCGCGAGCCCGCGTCCCAGAGCAAGGGAAAGTGCTCGGTCACGGCGGCCAGTGGCACCGGCCCGTAGACGTGCGGAAAGGGCTCGATGCCACCCTCGCAGTTCTCGTAGCGCAGCGGCACGTCCAGCCGCTCGGGATCGACGACCAGGGCGACCAGGTCGTCGCGTCCCGCGAAACGCAGGGCGGCCACGCGCGGCACTTGCCAGGGCGTCGAGAAGTGGATGTAGCCTTCGCGATCCAGGCTGGACGTTCGGTACTGGCCTGCTGCCTGTGCCCGCTGCCAGTCCGCGCGGGTGGCGATGTGGACGATTCGGTGGCTCATGCGCCTAGCCTAGTGCACCGCCGCAGTGAATCCTAGGGGCTCGACCGCCGCTGCATCCGCTCCAGCGGCCCGCTGCTCCTCGGCAATGGCGCTGCCATTCCCTCGTCGCATCGAACCCCTGGAACGGCGCATCGACGGTCTCGCTACCCCTAGGATTCACTGCGGCGGTGCACTAGCACAGGGGGCCACGGACTCAGTCCGAATCATCGCCATGATCGAAGCTCGACCCGTCGTCGGGGAGCCACGCATCGTCCGCGAGGATCGCGCGCTTCTCGAGCTTGGATGCTATCGATCGTGACATGAACCCGCTCCCTCCGCGCTCGCCGAAATGAAGATCCTCGTCCGTGGCATCAACCCGCCCAGTGCAGCCTCCCGATGATCTCCACCGGCCGGTCCGGCTCGATGCGCACCACGACCAAGCCGTCGCCGTGAAGGACGATGAGACGGTCGCCGGCAAAGGCCAGATCGGTGACCGCCGCCGGCATGGGCAGCAGGGCGGTCTCGCGCGCGCAGCGCGGGGCATCCAGCTTCAGGATGCGCAGGCCGGCCGCGTCGGCCGTGGCCAGATGCTGACCGTCGATGGCCAGGGCGAAGACGTCGTAGAGCGGACCGTAGCTCGATGTTGGACCGCGTTCTGGCTTCTCGTTCCAGCGATGGACGTCGATTCCGAAGAAGTCGTTGCCTACCGCCAAGCGCGCGCCGTCGATGGCGATCCTGCCACCGAAGATGGGCAAGCGCTCCGACGGGATCGGCATCGTGGCCCCGTCGAGATCCCAGATCAGCAGCTCGCCCGCATCCGTGGAGGCGGCCAGCCTGCGGCCATCCGCTGCCAGGCCGAGGACCGAGCCCTCGACGGGCAAGGGCTCGACGACGCGCGGCGCCCGAGGGTCCGAAACGTCGACGCGCTTCAAAGGATCCCGGTCGAATCGGGTGTTCACGAAGAGCTCGTCGCCATGCGCCACGACCCCGAAGGCAATGTCCCAGGCCTCCGGCAAGTGGGCGATGCGCTGCGGGCTGGCCGGATCGGTCAGATCGAAGACCTGCAGGCTCGCGCCACCCTCGATTCCGAGGATCGCTTCCCAGCTGCGCGCGCCGACCAGGAAGGCCAGGCCATCGCGCACGGCCAGGGCTTCGGCCGGCTCGCCACCGGCGGACAGCTCGCGGGGCCGGCTTGGATTGGAGAGATCGACGCTGACCAACCCGCGATAGACATCGGCGACGTAGGCCGTGGCTCCATCGACCACCACGGATCGGCCCCAGGCGCGCGTCCGCTCGGGGCCGAAGCTGGCGGTGGGCGCGGCGGGATCGGCGGCGTCGTAGGCGTGCAGACCGTCCGAGGCGCCGATCAGAAGCCGATCGCCGGCCCAGGAGACATCGTAGGCCTCCGAGTCCGGCACGATGCTGGACAGGTGCCGCGGGGGATCGCCGCCGCGCGTGTCGAAGAGGGCCACGGAGTTGTCCTCGCCATCCGGCGCGACCACGACCGCCAAGCGGTCGGCTTCCCAGGCCAGGTCGAAGACCCGCCCTGTCACCGAGAACGCGCCGGCTTCTTCGAGCCGCGCGGAGCCGTCCAGTTGGAATCGGAGTACTTCGCCGCCGTAGAGCGATAGGAAGACGGACGAACCGGCCGGCACCATCGCCGAAGGATGGCCGGGCAGGCGCAGCCCCCGGCCCAGGGGCGTCGGGTTGTCCGGGTCGTCGAGCGACATGAGCCGCAACTCGATCTCCGGCGCGAATTCCAGGGGCGTCCGATCGTGCCATACCAACAGCCGGCCTTGCCAGGGCATGACGCCCACCACCGTATCCGGATGTCCGCCGACCTGGCGCGGATGGGCCGGATCGGTCAGATCGAAGACCTTCAGGCCCTCGGCCGCGGCGGCGGCGTAGAGCCGGCCACCCCAGACCACGATCCCCGCCAGGTGCGGTGTTTCCGCCGCGATCTCGAAGCGTGCGCCCTCGAGCGGAAGGCTCGGCTCTCTCAGATCGATGACCAGGACTTCGATGGCCGCCGAGCTGAGGGAGTCGTCGACCACCGGCACGTAAGCGAAGTCACCGTGCACCTGGACATCCACCGCAAAGCCCTGGAAGACGTCGGTCCGACCGATCAGCCGCCCGGCACCTGCCGCGGAGAGGTCGTATACGGCCAGCCGGCTGTACTCCCCGGCCATCCAGGTCAGGACATAGGCCCGATCCCCGAAGACTTCGACGATCGCTCCCTCGGTGTAGGATTCGTCGTATACGAGCCCGGGGGTGCCGGCCGTGGGTGGCTGGCAGCCTGCCGCCTGCCTGGCGGACAGGATTGGAAGAAAGACCGTCGACGGGTCTGCCGGCGCCGGTGCTTGCGCCGCGAGCTTGGCAGCCGGCAGCGGCCCACCGGAGCTGAGGAGGAGTAGCAGCAGGTAGAGCGCGGCGACCGAAACGGTGGCGGCCACGACGAGCACCAATCGCGACCGAATCTGGCGGCGAAGCCTGCCATGAGGGGCCATGATCTCCGTCCTCGTCGTTACCCATTCCCTCTTCGTTCTCTATGGCATCAAGGTAGCACAAGGTTCGTCCTCGAGACCCAGCCGCTCGCGCAATTCGGCACGGGCGGCGTGGTAGGATAGTCGTTATCCAGGCCCTCGACCCGACCGATGTCGGAATCGGCCATCGATAGGATCCGATAGAGGGCCTTTGGATCGAGGATCCGGCTCCAGGTTGGTGGACCGACACATGGGTCTACGGTGCCACGAAAGGCAGAAAGCGCTCCTTGCGACGCAGAACCTCCTCCAGCGTGCTCGGCCACTCCTCGGCCACATGGACCCGCAGCCGGCCCGAGCGATCGGCGAGAACCAAGTCGCCAGTAGGTAGGAGCGCGGGGGCCGAACCCGATGACGTGTGGCCGAAGAAGGTCCAACTGGCACCGAAGTCCTGGGAACGATAGAGGCTCTCGTCCGGGAAGTGATCCAGATGCAGCAGCAAGTCGGCGCCGTTCTCGCCGAAGGGGCCGAGAAGCGCTTTGAAGCGCGGGTAGCTGTCGCCTGCATTGTGCTGCACCTGCGCCCAGCTCCGCCCGAGGTCTTGTGAGCGGTAGAGCCCGCCGCCGCTGTAGGGAGCCCCCTGATTGACCGTTCCGAGACCGCCCGCGACAAAGGCCAGCAGGACCGGCGAGCGAGCAGACGGTGTGCGGATCGTTCGAAGTGCTGCCCCCATCCATTGGTCTTCGTGCTGGCCTAATGGAAGGTGCCCGACGGCCTGCCATGAGCGTCCGGCATCGTCGGATTGAAGCAGGTTCCCGGTGTAGATCCTGAAGGCCCACATCCGTCGATCCGTCTCGAAGTCGGGCGATAGGGCCAGCGCCGTCAGGCGGCCCATTCCTTGCCAGCTGCTCCCGCCATCCTCGGATCGCCACGCGGTGTGGGCCGGCACGCCCCAACCGCTTTCTTGGTCCGGGTCGTAGAAGGGCGTGGAGACACCATCGGCGAAGGCCAGACCGTCGGTCCCGAATCCGGGCGAGAGGTGGAGTGCCTCGATCCAGCGCGAGTCGGGACCGTATGCGGCCGGCCGCCAGACACGGCCGCCATCGGTCGAGCGATAGATGCCGCTGCCTCGGGAGGAGGCCAGCAGGGTTCGATCCCGTGCGAAATCGGGCGAGATCGCCAGGTCGCTGATCTGGTCCGAGCGAGGGATGCCGGTACTGGCCTGTTTCCAGCTGCGGCCCATGTCTTCGGTGAGCAGGAGATCGATGGGTCGATAGGAAGCTGGAAAGTCGGATAGCGCAAAGACCCGTTGCTCGTCGATAGGGAAGAGTCGTCCGAAGACCCAGCCCCAGTCATGCGGCTGGGCATCCTGGGCGGGACTGGGTGCCGGCGGCAAGACATCGCGTGCGGGCCGGGCTACGAGCTGGCCATCGTGAACGCTCAGGCGCCGGCCGTCCAGGACGGGCAAGCTGAGATCGAAGGACGGGTCGACGGGCAACTCGCCCGCGAAACGCTGCGAGTCATCCTCGAGATCGAAGGCGAAGGCTCGGTCGCCGAGGAGCAGATAGCGCAGCCCCGCATCCCGATCGATGGCCAAGCGAGGCCCGGACCACTTGCGCATGGTATAGGCGGCATCCCAGGCGTGGATGTGTTCGATCGGCTCCCCCTCACGCCAGAGCCGGCTGTCGAGGCCGGGCTTCTTGTGCATCCCATCCAGGGTCCATAGATGCCCGTCCCATGCCACCAGGTCCCAGAATCGGCCCATCACCCCCTGTTCGAGGAAGATGCGGTCCCGATCGAGGTCGTATCCCATCAGGCGCGTGCTGGTCAGGTAGGCGGGGATCTCGGAGTCGAAGGCCTGTAGGTAGAGCCAGCCGCGACTGGGGTCGAGGATTGCGCCGCGGATGTAGCCGAGGCTGGGGTCGTCGTAGGGGCGCAGCCGGTGCAGGCGACGCGCCCTGGCTGGTTCGAGCACGTGGATGTCGTCGTCGCGGAAGGCCAGCACCTGCCCGCTGCGCGGCTCGACGATGGGTGGCACCGAGATCAGACCGAAGACCAACTCTCCTGCCTCGTCGTCGGGTGGTGGGAGGGCGATGACGGAGCGGAGTGTCAGGTTGTCCAGGTCGTAGGTATACAGGCCGCGTGCGGGCACGTCGACGTGCAGCCGGCGGCGCTCGGGATCGATGGCGAACGGGCCGGCCGGTTCGATGGTGTCGATGAGCACTCCGAGCTTGGCCGACAGGAGTAGGATGGCCTCTCGCCCCGCACTCCGGCCCCGTGCCAGCACTTGCTCTCCTCGAGGATCGAGCGTCAGCGGGCCATCGATTTGATACGGCTGGTGGATCAACGAAGCCAGTGGGAGGCGTACGTGCTCGGTTGGCTCGGCGACCGACGACCAGGGGCTGCCACCGGCTGCCGATGGGTGGCTGGCTGTCGAATCCTCGGTGGCCGACGGCGCTCTCGGTGGATCGGTTTGACGCGAGAGATCGTCGGTCGACACTCGTCCAGAACAGGCCTCGATGGTCAGCAGCAGGACCAGGAAGGCTCGGTATCGGAGTGGGTTGGGAACCAGCCGAGGGCGAGAGAAGATCGGGATTCCGATTCCAAGGTTGTCTAGCACGTACCACCTCCCTGCGCCACAATAGAGGTATCGACATGAACGTACCCGTCGATTGGCCGCTGCCTGTCAACCGCTGGGCCGATTCTCCAATGGCGAAGCCCGCGAAGCAACAGCTGGTAGCGCCAGGATCGCGCGATCCTCTAGGAAGGAGTCCGGCTCCGAAGCAAAATGGCGCAGTGCATCGCCTTCGACTTCCGCACCCAAGCCGATGGTAAAGATCGTGATGCCCGCGGCTTAGGCGTTCTCTGCTCGATCGAGGGCCACATCGACCCGCGCACGGTTTACGTGAAAGACTCTGTCACGGCGATCGGAAGGAACAAGAGGGGGAGCACCGGCTCCGGCGTGGGGCTTGCAGTCGGTGTGGGACTCTGACCCGTCGACGAGGTTGGGGTCGGTTCTACCGGCACTGTCGACGATGGCATCGGCGATGGGGTCGGAGATGCGGTCGGTGTGGGGCTTGGCAAGCTGCCGTTGAACGTGAAGATGTCGTTGGGCATGTTGTGCCAGGGGTCGGCACAGACCTCGAAGGTCGATGCACCGACGAGACGTGCGCCGGCCCCGTGCACCGCCCATGATCGGAATTCGGGCTCCTGGCGAAATCCCTGGGCGGCGATGATGTGCGAGCCACTCCCACTCCACGCAAGGGATGCGATCGGCCCTCGATAGCTCGGGTAGCCCGAAGGGACGGGATTGGGACCCAGATCGATGGGGGGCTCGACCGCTACGGATGAGAGTTCGGCGAGCGCTCGCTCGTCTAGCCATTGATACAAGGACACTCGGTCCACCCCGTGAACCGCCAGCAATCCCGGATTCATCCAAGCGCGATCGATGGCCACGCCTCCGGTCATGGAGATTCCTGGAGTGGAGACCAGCCAGCTGCGACGATCTTGGACATCGACGACGTTCAGTCCGGGTTCGGCCCACCGATTCGTGATCAGGTGCCGATCATCCGGGTGCAACGTGGCATGCGTAACGGCAAGCGGATGCTCTTCGATCCCTTCATGCGTCCCACAGTCGATGGGGTAGCGGCCGATCGGAGCGATGCTGATATCCGATGCCACTCGGTCCATCGTCGACACATCGAGCGACACCACGCGACTGGAGGTCTGGATCTCGGCCGAAGCCGGCTGCTTTATCGGCACCAACACCAAGTGGGCGATCTGGCCCGAGGCATTCAAGACGATCTCCGCGGCAGGGGAAGGGAGTTCGAGGCGATCGAGCTCGGGACCGAGACGAGCCGCATGCCAGTCGATCTCTGACATCGCAAACTTGGATACGGCAAAGAACCGACCGCCTTCACAGGGTTGGTCTTGTCGGGAGTAGCTCTGCGTCGCCAGGAGCAGGAAGCGATCGTCTGGAGTCAATGCGATCCCGCCGACAGGAGTCGTCCACGGCTCGGATCGGAGCGTCATGGCTTCCCAATCGGTGCTCATGCCGTCAGGAGCGCGAAGCGCATACAAGCCATGTGTGGAGGCAGGACCCGGTACGTCCCGGTAGATCCCATTCGTTCGCTTGGCCATGATCGTGCGCAAGTCCCGCGATGCTGCGATTCGTCCAGGTGAAGAGAAGGTATCGCCCCGATACACGATCCCTGGCAAACCCATGTCGGCCACCGAAACGGCATCACAGCCCGGCCTCGAGATGGCGAGATCCTCGGTGAACAGGATCACGTCGTCCAGCCGCACTCCAGCCTCGGACGGAGAGAGCTGATTCGAAGGAGCCTCGCGTGCGCCTGAGCCGAGCACCAGAAGCCAAAGATCAAGCCCGATCAGCACGATGACCACGGCAAGTCGAACGATGAGGCGGAGCGTCTTCACGGGGCCCCGGCTGGCCCGTCGAACGCTGCTTGATCGTCAGCCGGATCGACTGAAGGTTCGTCGGACGTCTCAGCCCTACGAAGGGCATCGCGATCGTGAGCTTCGTCTCGCGTCCAGCGCGTAGCTGCACTGAAGCCGGGGTGATCGACCCGGATGCGATCGATCAGCCGATCCATCACCTGTTTCAGGTGATGGAGGCGCGTGGCGTCGTCGCGGGCATCCGCGTCATGGTCCATGGCATCACGGTAGCATAATGCCCGGCTAGATTCCGGCCAGCCGCCGTTCCAAAAGTCGCCGCTCGCCCGGGTTCGTCGCCAGCTCCAAGGCGCGGCGGTAGGCGCCTTCGGCCTCGTCCCGGCGGCCCAAGCGTTCGAGCAGATCGGCGCGGGCGGCGTGGTAGGGGTGGTAGTCGTCCAGGCCCTCGATCTGGTCCATGCGGGCCAGGCCGGCCTCCGGGCCCTCGGCCATGGCGATGGCGGCGGCGCGGTTGAGCTCGACCACCGGGCCGGGGGCGAAGCGGGCCAACCAGGCGTAGAGGCGGGCGATCTTGGGCCAGTCGGTCTGGCCGGTCTGGGCCGAGGCGGCGTGGGCGGCGGCGATGCGGGACTGGATGGTGTAGGGGCCGGCCGGCCCGTGGGCCGCGGCGGCGGCCGAGAGCGCCAGGCCCTCGGTGATGGCCTCGCGGTCCCAGAGGCTGCGGTCCTGGTCCTCCAGGCGGACCAGCTCGCCGGCGGCGTCCAGGCGGGCCGGCCGGCGGGCGTCGGTCAGGAGCATCAGGGCCAGGAGGCCCAGCACCTCCGGCTGGCGGGGCATCAGGCCGGCCAGCACGCGGGCCAGGCGGATGGCTTCCTCGCAGAGCTCGCGGCGGATCGGCGCCTCGCCGGCATGGGCCAGGTAACCTTCGTTGAAGATCAAATAGAGCGTGGCCAGTACGGCCGGCAGGCGCTCGGGCAGGCGCTTGGCCTCGGGGACCTCGTAGGCGATGCCGGCGCCGGCGATCTTGCGCTTGGCCCGCACGATGCGCTGGGCCATCGCGCTCTCCTGGACCAAGAAGGCGCGCGCCACCTCGGCCGTGGTCAAGCCGCCCAGGAGCTTGAGCGTGAGAGCCACGCGGGCCTCGATGGCGATGGCCGGGTGGGCGCAGGTGAAGATCAGGCGCAGGCGGTCGTCGGGGATGCCCTCGGCCTCCAGCGCCGCCTGCTCCGGACCCGGTTCGCCCGGGCCGCGCAGCTGCTCTAGGCGCTCGAGGATGGTCAGCTTGCCGGCCAGGTTTTGCTCGCGGCGGACCCGGTCGATGGCCTTGTTGCGGGCCACGCGGGTGATCCAGGCGCCCGGGTTGTCGGGGATGCCGTCGGCCGGCCAGCGCTCGAGGGCCACCACGAAGGCCTCCTGCACCGCCTCCTCGGCCTCGTCGATGCGGCCCGGGCCCAGCGCGGCCAGCAGGGTGGCGATCGCGCGTCCGGACTCCTGCCGGAACGCGCGATCGACCCGGTCGGGGACGGCCCGCGCCAGAGCGCTCAGGAGCGCCCTGCCACGCTATCGCGCGAGCGCACCCGCTCGAGCAGCTCGGCGCCGGTCAGCTCGCGGTCGAGGCCGTCGATCTCCTGGGTGCCCGAGTCCTCGACCAGCGGGCGGACCTCGATGGAGGCGCCGCGCATGGGCACCTTGCGCGTCCAGGCCAGGGCCTCGTCCAGGTCGCGGCATTCGAGGATCCAGTAGCCCATCAACTGCTCCTTGGTCTCCGCGAAGGGGCCGTCGGTGATGGTCTGCTGGCCCTCCATATCGAAGTGTACCGTCGTGGCCGTCGCCCGCTGGCGCAAGCCGTTGCCGCGCACCAGCACGCCGGCCTCCTTCAACTCCTGGTTGAAGGCGCTCATCATGTCGATCGCTTGCTGCATCTCGTCCGGGTCGATCTGCTCGAAGTCGGGTTCCTCGCCGATCAGCATCAGCATGTATTCCATCGTCTTGCCTCCTGGGGCCGGTTCCGGCAGCGCGTCTCGCCGCCTCTCATGATAGCGACGAACGGGCGCGGCCGATTTCGACAGCCGGGACGAGATTGGCGCGAAATCGAAGACCTCGCAGCCCAATTGGGGGTGCGAGGTCAGGTATCGACTCGATGTGAGGACCGGCGAGCGGCTAGTTCGGCGAGCCCTTCCCGCTGAGCCATGCCGGTTTCAAGGTCGTGCGCTGGCGCGCGTTGGCGTCCGACTTGGCCGGGCGGATGCGGAACTCGCAGTTGTCGCAGCCGTCGGGACGCCAGGCCACGCGTTCGACCTCGCCTTTCAGGGACTGCTCGATGATCCGCATGTCCATGTGGCAGACTTCGGGGTTGCTGCAGCTGAGCTCGGCGAAGGGGCATTGGATCTCGTGCAGCACGTAGCCACCGCCGGATTCGGCATGCTCCCAGCGCATCTGGAGCCCCTCGCCGGCCAGGATGTCCACCAGGATGTCCAGGCGCGCTTCCTCGTCGGGCGCGGCGGCCAGCTCCTTGCGGCGGCGGGACAGGGCCTCCTCGGCCAGGGTGGCGAAGAGCGACTCCTTGGCCCGATGGCTGTGGATGGCAAAGATGTCCAAGATGCGCGAGGTCAGCCGCTGCACGGAATCGTTCGGCTCCGTCGAAGCCCTCGACTCCGTATCGGCGGGGGAGTGCTGCTTGATGCGATAGAGATGCGGCGGCCGGCCCCGGCCGCTTGGCACGGCGCGGACCGCCAAGACCCCCCGATGATGCAGGTTGGTCAGGTGATGACGTGCGGTGATCGGCGCGATCCCGACGGCCTCGCCGACTTCGGCGGCGGTCGCTTCCCCGTGATCTCGCAAGTAGTCCACGATTCGGACTCTTGTGTTTGGCATGAGCGTGGGCCCCTTCCCACATCAGCAGCATACGATGCCGATAAGAGATTGTCAAAGCATGAATCGGGGGTTGTGCAATCGCGTCAGCGACGATCCGTCAAGGGCTCCGGTGAACGGAACTCCAGATCGTCCAACAAGACATGGCTGATGCTGCCGGGAAGGTGGTTCAAGGCAAAGGCGAGCTCGACCTCCTGGCCAGCGAATTCGCTCAGGTCGAGCGAGGCGGCGGTCCAGTCGAAGTCGGTCTGGTTGCAGACCTCGGCCTCGTGTTGTAGTTGGCCGGCCACGGATATGGTGAAGGCCAGGTTGCCGCACATGCGGACGCTCTCGGCCTTGATCCAGTAATGCAGCACCGGGTCGATGGTTCCGACCACGATGGTCTGGGACAGCATGCTGTGGCCGTCGCCATGGCGGCCCAGCCAGGCGGCGAAGCTGCCGCTATGAGGCCGGTAGGGGTTGAGGTCGGAGCCGCGGAAGATCAGCTGGCCGGCCTGCGTCAGCGGCCCCGAGGTCTCGGTCCAGTCACCGTTGGGCCCCAGCTCGAAGCCCCCATTGCGCAGCCAGCTGCGGATGGCCGGCGCCGTGGTGGGCGAGGGGCCGGCGGTCGGCTCCGGCGTGGGGGTTGATGTCGTGGTCGGGCCGGGCTCGGTCGGCTCGGCGGTGGGCAGGGTGGCGGTGGGGGGTGCCGTGGGGGCCGGAACCGTGAGCGTCACGCTGACCGGCGAGGTGGCGGTGGCGGTGATCGTGCGGGTAGGTGTGGCGGCCGGCGTCTGGCGCGGCGGGCCGGCCGTCGGCCCAGGACCTAGCGTGCCGCCGGAGAGCAGCAATGGCAGCTGGATATGGTGCCAGTCCTCGCCGGGTGACTGCATTAGACCTTCGGCGCCGGCCCGCGGCAGGGCCAGGATGCCGATGGTCAGGGTCAGCCCGAGGATGGCGATGGGTGCGAGCCAAGGCCAGGGCGTCATCACGATGGACCTGTTTCGGACGCATGCGGGCTGTGGGGCAGCACCAGCCAGCATAGGGTGGCCGGCGGTGCAGGTCAAGCAGCTCGGCGCGGCATCTCGTCGAGGGGCGGCTAGCCGACCGCGGCTTTTAGGTGCTTCGAGGTCGTCATTCCTCGCTGGCCTGGCGCGCTTGGATCACGGCCCGCAGCTCGTTCATGAAGGTCGGGACGGCGGTGTGTTCGGTGATGTCGATGACGATGGGCGGTGAAGCGGAGAGTCGCACCTTCGGCCCGCTCAGGTCGAGTTGGCTGTAGGCGCCGTAGATGGATCCATAACTTCCCAGGAGATCCTCGGCTCCCTCGGCGGTCAGGAAGAAGAGCCGCTGCTCGCCGACGCTGGGTAGTGTGGGATCCAATCGCAAGCGATAGGCCGCATCGCCAAAGGCCCATGGTTTGGCCGGCGTCGGGGTGACGTAGGATGCTAGATCGACGCCGCCGGACATCGTGATGGTCGATCCAGCGGCGATGGAGACGGAGGGTTTGGCGTACAGCAGTTCGTCGACGCGGAGGTCGACGTAGCTGATCGGATATTCGAAGACCCGATAGTTGCTGATCATGCCCGCGGCGAATTCGGCCGTCATCGTCGGTACGGCATCGGTCGGCATGCCGTACGATCTGGCTTGCCCGACGCCACCATCGCGGAGGTCCAGCACCGTGCCCAGCGCGATCAGGTCGGAGACGCGGACCAGCTCCTGCAGGTTCGTGGGCAGAGAGATCTGGCTCGAGTGGAAGCTGCTGTCGGACCAATGCCGGTAGACGATGAAGGAGTAGAGCAGGCCGATGGCCAGCGCCAGGCTGCCGAGCACGAGGATGATCTTGCGCATGGAATCACGAACCTCCCATCCAGAATCGATTTGTAGACGATCAGCAGGAAGCATGCCGGCTGGTTGGATATCATATACTTCGGGGTGAACGTGGCGGTGCACTAGACGAGCCGAAGTGGACGAGAAACGGGAGAACCAGGTCATGCGCAAGTTCCCGAACCGGACCGGAATCGACTCGAGGCCATGCCGATTCCTTGTCCTCGTCGTGATCCTGGCGCTGGTGGCAGCCACCGAACCGTCGGGCCAGCCGTGGCTCGAAGCGGTGCATGCCATGCCGGGTACGGTCTGGGACGAAGCGCCGGAGCAGGAGCGACCGCGCTTCGTGCGCGCCGGACACATCGGTGGTCGCCTGGACAGCATGGCGACCGCGGGCGAGGTCGCCTTTGTCGGAACGGGCCCTCATGTGCTCAGCCTGGACCTGTCGAATCCGGCGTCACCCCGGCAGATCGGGCAGATCGAGCTGCCGATCTCGCGCATCCTTCGGCTGCGGGTGGTGATGGATCGCCTCTACGTGCTGGCCAACGGCTCCAGGATCTGGATTGTGGACATCGCCGATCCCGCCGTGCCGACGGCTCTGGGCAATTTCGAGGTCCTGGGTGGCGTGCGCGACCTGGACGTGCAGCAGCAACGGGCCTATCTGGTGCTCGTGGACCACGGGCTGAAGATCTTCGACGTGACGGACCCGGGGGACGTGCAGGAGCTGGGTAGCGGCTATGTGTTGCCGAGGAACCAGGTCATCGAGGCCGAGGGTGATCACGTGTACTTGGGCGGCTATGACGGGCTGACGGTGATCGATGTCGGCGATGTCCTTCGTCCGCAGCGCTTGGCCATGATCGAGGAGGTCCGCCCGACGGGAGAACGGGACGAGATCCACCAAGTCGGGGAGTACATCGTCGTCAGCTACGGGCAAGGGCTGAAGGTCATCGACGTGAGCGATCCTGCGAACCCGTCGCTGCAGTGGTCGCTGGCGAACGGATCGGTCCTCTCCACCGGCGGTGATGCGGCGCTGCGCGAGGATGGGCGGCTGTTCGTGATGGGCGATGGTCTCTTGTTGGTCTTGGACCTGAGCGACCCGAGCCAACCCCGTCTGCTCGAGCAGCGCCGACTGGTCGAGCCCGATCAGGTGAACCTGATCGAGCTCCTGGATTCCGGCCGGCCCGTCGTGGCCGGCATCTCCGGCAACATCCTGGTGCTGGGTACGCCGGAGGATCCCTTGGCCATCCACGGTGAAATGCACCTGCCGGCCATCCTGCACGATGTCGTCACCTGGCAAGATCTGGCCTTCGTACAGCGCCAGGGAATCCACCAGCACGACATCGTGATCCTCGATATCTCCGATCCCGCCACACCCGTGATGCGAGGCCGGCTCGCGGCAGAGGACATGGAGAGCACCCGCTGGCCCCAGATCGATGGAGACCGACTCTACACCGTGGCCACCGAAGGAGTCGGACGCAGTGCCATCCTGATCCATCAGCTGGACGCCGATACGGTGCCTAGGCTTCTGGGGCGCCTGGATTTAGACGTGCAGATACGCCACCTGGTGATCCAGGGCGACGTAGGCCTGGCGGTCGACCCAGAGCGGCTCCACGCCTTGGACTTCGGAAATCCGGCCGCAGCCCGCCTGGTCGACTCGATCGAGCTGCCAGATTGGACTACGGACATGGCCCTTCATGGAGGGCGGGCGTATCTGGTGCGCGACGATGGCTTGTGGGTCGTGGATGTATCAGATCCGAGCCAAATGCAGTCGCTGGAGATCGTCGAGCGCGAGGAGATCGCCGAGATCGAGGCCGTCGCGGGCCAGTTCATCCTGACCTTCACCGATGGGGGCTTCGGCTATTTCGATGCCGAAGGTGGTCCGAGGCAGTTGCGCGTCGTGAATGGAGCGAGAATCCGAGGGCTGGTCGCTGCCGGGGACAAGTTCCTCGGATGGATACCGGAGGGCATCGTCGCCTATCTGCTTCGACAGGGAGCGCCGCCGACAGCCCTCGTGGAAGGTGGCGAGATTCGGGATTGGGGCCGGTCCAGTCTCAGCGGTGACAAGCTGGTGGTCGCCGGCGTGGAACAAGGCCTAGGCATCTGGCAAGGCGATTGGAGCGAGCAGGCCACGCCTACCGCCGGCACGCCGGGGGGTGGTGCCAGCTCGACGCCGACCGAGGGCACGCCGGGCGGCGGTGCCAGCCGGACCCCGACGCCGGGCACGCCCGGGACCGTGGGACCTTCGCCGATCCGGCCGTCGCCGACGCTCGACCCGGGCGCAACGCAGGGCCCGACCGCGACGCCGCCCAGCCCGACGCCGATCGTCGACCCCAGCGCTACCCCCACCGTTACGCCGCCACCGATCGGTGCGGACACGGGTGTCGAGCTGACGGTGCTCGGAAGGTTGGGTGGGGGCGAGACCGAGCGCGTGGCCTGTGCCGATGACTGGTTGGCCAGCGTCCTGGGCTCGAGCCTGATCACCGTCAATGCCTCGGACCCCGAGGACCTGCGCCAACTGGGCACGCTGGACCTACGAAGCGATTCGGTCGAGCGCTTGATCCTGCAGGACGATCTGCTGCTGGCGGCGGCCGGACCGGAGGGCCTCCTGGCGATCGACGTCTCCGATCCCTCGCGACCGAGGGTCGTGGCCTCGGTCGTGCTGGACGGGTCGGCGCTGGATGTGGCGGTCTCCGGCGGCTTGGCCTACGTGGCGGCCGGCGAGGCCGGCCTGCAGATCGTCGATGTATCGGATCCGGCTCGGCCCCGGATGGTGGGCAGCTGGCCGCTGCGCGGACGGTCCGCCCTGCGGGTGCTGGCGGCCGGCAGCCGGGTGTTCCTGGCCACCGACGCCGGCGAGCTGGCGATTCTGGACGCGAGCCTGCCGGCGGCGCCGCTCCTGCTCGATAGCCTGGACCTGGGCGCGCCACCGCGCGACCTGGTGCTCCACGAGGATCTGCTCTACCTGCTCGGCGACGACGGGCACTTGCGCCTGATCGAGCTCGATGGTGCCGGCGCTCCACGGCCGATCGACATCGAGGCCGAGCTGGGCGAGGGCTTCAACCTGGCGATGTCCGGCGATCTATTGGTGATGGACCGAGCAGGGGACGCTGCCTGGCTGCTGGATGTGACGAATCCGCGCCAGCCCGAGGCCATTGGCTCGGTCTTCGTGCCGCAGGTCGGTGCCTGGATCTGGTCGGACATCCAGGCCACTGCCGATCGGCTCTGCGCGGCCATGGGCGGCCGTGGCCTGGTGGCGGTCGACATCCGGCTCGAGGCCGGCATGGGCCAGCCGGACCACCTGAACTGGTACGCGCGCGACACCATCGAGCTGAACCTCAGCGCCATCCGGGCGGTGGCCACCGAGGGCGGGCGCGGCTTGTTGATCGATCGCGATTTCCAGTTGCGCGCGTTCGACCTCGGCCGGCCGGAAGCCCCCATCGAGCTGGCGCGCCTCGATCCGCGCGGCTTGCCGATGGACCTGGCGGCGCGGGGCGACTTGGCCTTTGCGGCCATGGTCGGCCGGCATCAGCCCGACGGGGGTGACCGCGGCGGCGGGCTGCGGATCTACGACTTGAGCGCGGCGGATCCGCTGACGGCCATCGGGATGGTCGACTCGGAGGAATGGGAGGAGCGCCAGAACGAGCGCTGGTCGGCGGTGGCGGTGGAGGGCGACTGGGTCTACGTGGGCACCAGCTCGGGCCTGGCGGTGATCGAGGCCTCCAATCCGCGATCCCCGCGCGTGGTGGCCACGCTGGATCTGGGCGGCGCGAGCTACCAGGACCAACGCGACATCGCACTGGCCGGCGACTACGCCTATTTGCCGCAACACAACGAGGGCATCCACGTGATCGATCTGCGCCTGCCGGCCAGCCCGCGCCTGGTGGCCACCCTGCCGATGGAGCAGGATGCCACCGAGATCCGCATCTCGGGCGACCGGGCCGTCGTCAGCGCCGCGCGCATCCAGGTCTACGATCTGTCGGACCCGGCCGCGCCACGGCTGCTGAGCCAGGCGGCCCTGGGCGCCTCGGAGGCCACCTCGGCCCTGGCCTGGTTCGGGTCGCACATCCTGGTCGGCGCGGCCGGCCAGCCCCTGGCCCCCTTCGATGTCTCGCAGCCCGGCCCGCCGCGCCGCGTTCCGCTGCGCGGGCTGCAAGATCCGGTGCACGATCTCGTGCCGATGGGCGAGTACTGGCTGGCGGCGCTAGGCGAGGGGGGCGTGGCGGTGCTGGGCGTGGAGCGCTTGCGCCAGCGCCACCTCTATCTGCCGGTGGCCTGGACCACACGATGATCCAGACGCTTGGCATGATGAATCGTTCCGGGTCCGTAGCGCGTAGAATCCCTGGCTTGGCGCGACGCACCTGTCGTGCCGGCTGAAACGGATCCCGACCCCATCAAGGAGGTAGGCAGCACCATGAAGATCGCCAATTCGAGATGTTCCAAGATCGCACTCGGCTTGACCCTCGTGTTATTCACGGCCATCACCGCGGCCTGTGGTGACTCGAACACGCCGGCCGACGAAGCCGCCGAAGCGCCGCCGGCCGAGGTCGTCGAGACGGCCATGTCGGAACCGACCGTCGATTCGGGCGCGACGGAGGCCGAGGAGGATGCTGGTGACGCGATGACCGGCGGGGAGGACGGCGGTGACGCGGACAGCGGTGACGCCGACGCCGGAGATCCAGACGCTGGGGATGACGACGGGTCGCAGACGGGCGCGGTCACGTCGATCGACGGGGTCGGTTTGCCGATGCCGGCCGGCCTGGTCGACACCGTGACGGCCGAGCGCGTGCTGGCCGAGGGGATCGACCCGGAGACGGGTGTGGCGTCCGCGGACGGGCCGGCCTGGGCCGCGGTTCCGGAGCACATCGTGCTGCGGCTGGAGGGTTATCCGTCCATGAACGCGCTGCACGAGCCGGTCATCCGCGTCTACCCGGCGGCGGGCTACGCGCTGGCGAACCCGGCGGTGTCCGACGCGACCAATACGCTCGGCGCGATGATCGACGCCGACCCGACGACCTGGTCCGCGCATGCACCGATGCCCTTCCTGCCGACCTTCAACGCGGCCCAGGTCTTCTCGACCCAGCCGGCGCGGATCGACTTCGAGGGCGGCCGAGGGATCCGCTTCGTGACGATGTTCTCGCAGGCCTACGTGCCGGTGACGAACGCCGAGATCTTCTACACCTTCCAGGGCCTCACGGCGGACGGCTCGCGCTACGTCTCGGCCATCCTGCCGGTGCGTACCGACGCATTGTCCGATGAGATCGACCTGACTACCTGGGAGGTCCCGGGCGAGGACTACGCCAGCTATATCGAGGACACGCGGGCCGAGCTCGATGCCCTGGGCCCGGCGGATTTCGAGCCGGGTCTCGAGGCGCTCGACGAGATGATCGCGTCGCTCACGGTGGAGCCGGGGGGAGAGTAGCGATCCGGTGTCGGTCCCACGTATCAGGCGGAGCCGGCCGGCGCCCCCTGCGCCCCCAGCCACGCACGCAGGCGCTCGGTCTCCTCGTCGGTGAGGGCCAGGCCGGCCTCGTCGGCGCGGCGGAGGACGTTTTCGGTGAACTGCTCGGCCAGGGCGTCGGGAGCGTCGGCCACGACGTCCTCGCCCAGGCGGGTGCCGGAGTAGGTGAGGCCCTTGAGGACGAAGGAGACGTTGGAGCGGGCGATGGGGAAGCCGCGCTCGATGCAGAGGTCGCGGACGGTCTTGGAGGTGGTGGTGAGGTGGAAGGGGCTGCTGCCGACGGCGTCCGAGATGGCCTGGAAGAGGGTGGCGTAGTCCTCGGGGGCCAGGATGGGGGTGCCGGTGAGGCGGTTGATGCGGTTGGCCAGCTCCTCGAGCTCCGGGTCGAGCTCGCGGGCGCTGCCCGGCGCATCGTCCGCGCTGGGGGGATCGTGGCGCTCGGGATCCCAGAGGTAGCCGGGTTGGGGGCTGGAGAGGATCTCGAAGCCGCGATCGTCCGGGTCGACGCTGGTCAGCATGGCGCCGAAGCTGTCGTAGCCCAGCCAGCGTTGGTCGACGATGTCGGGGCTGTGGCGGATGACTTCGGAGGCGGCGGTGGCCATGGGGACGGGGGCGTCGGAGCCGGCCACCATCCGGCGGACCACGTCCATCAGGGCGTCGCGGCGCTCGATCTGCTCGGCGGTGGGTGTCTGGCTGCCGGCATCGGACGTGCTGGTCGAGGCCGATTCGGTGCCGGGCTGGTACTCGACGTACCAGGTCTCGTCGCTCTCGATCAGGCGCATGTCCTGACCGTAGTGGATGAGGGCTTCGGTCATGGGCCGCAGGCCCCAGTAGCCCAGCCAGTTGGTGGACTGGCGGAACTCCTCGAAGGTTCGGTAGATGGCCGGCAGGGAGCCGGCCGGCAGCACGCCCTTGTCCTCGACGGACTGGCGCAGGGCCTGCCCGATGCGCTCGAGCAGGGGCACCAGGTCGGTGGGCTCGGTGCCGTTGGGGGCGGTGGGCGACTGGCGGGCCGGCTCGGCGCTGAGGCGCAGAGCGGCTTCGATGAAGACGTCCTCGCTGATCAGCATGTCGCAAGCGGCGCGGAAGGCGTGCGAGGCGGGGCCGGCCGAGAAGACGACGGTGCGGCGGTCGTAGCCGCGCAGGCGCATCAGGACGGGGCTGAAGTCGGCGTCGCCCGAGAGGATGATGAACTCGTCGAAGTGGGTCTTGTGGTGCAGGGCATCCAGCATGTCGATGACCATGTGGATGTCGGTGGCGGTCTTGCCCATACTGGTCAGGGGCGGGCAGTCGGTGACGGCAAAGGAGCTGCGCACGAAGTAGGGCCGGTAATGCCCGAAGGACTTGGGGTTCAGGTAGGCCCGCCGGATCAGCACGCGGCGCCGCTCGGCCCCCGTTTCCGGCTCGGCGCCGGCGCCGGGCATGCCGTCCTGAAACCAGCGCAGCCAGCGACCGGGGTTGGTGGCGAATTCGCGCGCGGCGGCCGGGTCGATGTCGCGCAGCCCGGAATAGACGTTGTCGAAGTCGACGAAGAGCGCGCTGCGGGTGATGCGCTCCGGGGCGGGGTCTTCCATCAAGAGGCTCTCCAATTGTGCTTCGGCGATAGATATGGCGATCGGATATGGGAGGATAGGGCGGACGACGAACTGGCGCGCTAGCGACTGAGCAGAACGGTGGTCTGGGCGGTGCGGCGCAGCTGGAGGGCCTTGAGGGCCTGCTGGAAGTGCTGGATCTCGGCCTCGTCGCCCTTGATGCGCAGGATGGTCACCGCCTCGAGCATGACCTCGGCGGCCCGCTCGGGCTGCTGCTGGGCTTCGAGCACGACGGCCTGGTAGCCCAGCGCGGCGCCCAGGTCCCAGGCGCTGCGCGAGGTGCGGGCGGCGGAGACGGCCTCGTCCATCAGGGCTTCGGCCTTGTCCAGCGCGCCTTCGAGGTAGGCGATGTGGCCGCGCATGCTGGCGGCGTAGGACAGGCCGCGGGGGTCGTTGAGCACCTGATAGATGCGGTAGGTCTCCTCGGCCCATTCGGTGGCGGCGTCCAGGTTGCCGGCCATGACCTCGACGGCGGCCAGCCGGCCGATGGTGGCGGCGCGGGCGGCGCTGTCCCGCTCCTCGTCGCCCAGCATCTCCAGCCGGCGCTCCAGCCGCGTTCCGGCCAGCTCGTGGTCGCCGCGGCGCAGGTCGTTGAGGGCGGCTTGGAGCAGGATGTGCCGTTCGGCGACCTCGTGCTGCAGGGCGGTGGCCAGGGCCAGGCTCTGGGCAAAGTGGGTGCCGGCGGCTTCGTGTTCGGCCAGGCCCATGTCGGTGATGGCCAGGTTGCAGAGGGCGCGCATCAGCTCCGGCCCGTTGTCCTCGTCCTGCCAGGCCTCGACGGCCTGCTCCAGGTAGACCTTGGAGTCGTGACGGCGACCGGCCTGGTAGGCCAGGGTGCCGGCGGCGGCCAGGGCGGCGGCGCGCAGGTCGGTGGGCGGGCTGTAGTCGGCCTTCAGGATGCGCTCGATGTGGCGCAGGCCGATGGCCGGCCGCTTGCGCAGATGCCAGAAGCGCCAGATAGGCACCACCAGCCGCAGGGCGTCGTCCAGATCGCCGGCCTCGACGGCCTGCTGCGAGGCGGCCAGGATCTCGCGCTCTCGCGCGGCCACCTTGTCCATCCACTCCTCGCGATCGGCCGAGCCCACGTCCAGGCCGACCTCGGCCTGGGCGACCAGGTCGATGAGGGCCTGGCGATCCACCTCCGTGTCGGGGGTGGTCAGGCTGGCCGGCAGCTCCAGCGGCGCGGGCTCGGCGGCGACGCTGGGGCCGGGTTGGGCCGGCGCCTGCCGCTGCCAGGCGGTGCCGGGCAGATGCTGGAGCAGGCCCTTGACCGGCTCGTCGGCCGAGGTGGTCTGCGCCAGGAGCGTCACGGCGTCGCGATAGAGCTCGGCAAAGCGCGCCTGGTGCTCGTCCAGCCAGTCGAAGGAGCAGCCGGGCAACAGGCCGGCGCCGTACATGCTGATGGCCCGCTGCAGCTGCGCCACCCGCTCGGTGGCCGAACTGGTGGCCGCCGCGGCGGCCAGGGCGCCGACGAACTCGGAGGCATCCAGCCGGATCTCCGGATTCAGCCGCAGCCGCTTGCGCACCTCGTCCACGAAGTTGTCCATGCCCAGGCCGGCCACCCGCTTCTTGAGCAGGTAGAGGTTGTAGGACACGTGCTTCCGCGCCGTCTCCGACTCCACCTCCGGCCACAGCGCCCGCGCGATCTCGTCGCGCGAGGCCAGCGTGGGGCTGGAGACGGCCATGTAGGCCAGGATCTCCTCGTCGCGGCGAGAGCCGAAGGCGTCGACCACCTCACCGTCGCGGAGGAGTTCGAAGGTGCCGAGGATCTGTAGTTGCCAGGTGGATTCGCTCATCGCTGTTGCTCCCCGTGGGTTGGCGGTACAACAGGATTCTAGCAGGGTGTGGACGATTCTGCCGGGGCAATGCGATGAGAGCGACATCTATCGAAGAGCGCGACTGCAGGCCACACGATCAATTGGCTTCGGTTGGTCTGGGCAGCCACGGCTTCGATACTCACCGCAAAGCCCTGAGATCTCGCGACGGGCACGCGCGAACTATATGTAGCTGCGGGACGGGATGGTAACAATGGGTCGCTTCGCACGGCTCAACGGCACGTCAAGCGCTTGCTGGGTTTGCGCCAGAGAGAGTAGAAGTCCGGTCCAATCACACTCACAGGCCCCGAAGACTAAGTAACACCAAGCCCATAAGAGGCACCTGCTGAATGCAACCAGGAGGAATATCGATGAACACCCGGCTTGTTTCGACGATCTGTGCCGTCCTGGCCCTGGTCATATTGATGGGATGCGCGAAGGGCCTTGGGGTCGCTAGCGAGCAGAGCGGTACGACCCTTAGTCCATCCAGCAACGCTCAGTCGCAGACCTCTGAGAATAGCGATAGCGGCGAACCAACTCGAGATGGCTCGAGCGACAGAAGGAATGGAGCTATGGCCGACGTTAAATCTGGCGGCAACTCCATGACGGAAGGCCAAGTAGCAGGCATTGCAGAGGCCTACGTGACCTCGCCCCAGGCGAGTCCCACTGAGATCCATGGTGAGAGTGTGCCGGAGGGCTATGTTGTAGGCGCGGCCCCGACCTCGAAGGCGTCTGGCGGCTCCAGGATTCGCGGCGGCTGGCAGGCGCCTAGTGCGGGGAGCAACTACGGATACAATCTCCCGGCTCAGCCTCAAGCACCCAATCCCCGTGTCGTTGTGCCTCCACGGCCAACTGCGCCCCGGCCCTCCTGGCAGGATAGCAGTGGAGACAACGGACGCAATGATGGCACACCTACACCGCGAGAGATCGCAGCCCTGCTGCCGACGGCGACGGACTACCGTCACATCAACACCTCGCTGGCGCGCGAACTCATCACAGGTATCGCCGAACTGGCCAAACCGGAGTACCGGCCGGTGATCCAGGGAGGCAACGAGTTCATTGCGTGCTACGAGCGCCATGAGGCCATAGTGAGCCGGGGCTACCACGACAGGGATGTCATTCACTCGGCCGGCTTCGTGGGCATCGCGGACGATGCTCTCGTGCGGTCGCGCTCGTTGCTCTTCGAGTGCTCTCTATCTGCTGTGCTTGACGCTATTATCCCGCTCGATGCGGACGACACGGAAATCGTGCCATGCGGGACCTATTACCAGGCTCAAGTCGGCGGTCGGAATTACCGCTTCGTCTACTCCGGCACGACGCTGGGCTTCTGCCACGACATGTGTAGCGAACTTCCGGGGTGCTCGGCTCACTAGCGTGACGGCGTGCAGCATGGCCGGAGACCCGGCTTGCGAGATGTCCAGACTCCCCGGCCGAATCCCGATCACACCTGGCGGTCGATAGGGCTACTACCTTGTACAAGACGCAGGCGGATGAGTGTCGATCCGAAATCACCACTGAAAGGAAGTGCTGCCATGACCATCCAACGCATCTTCGCACTGGCCCTCGCTCTGCTCAGCATCAATATCCTGCTCCTCGGAACCGTCGCGGCGCAGGAAGCAGATCAAACGCTCCCATTCGATCCCGTCGATCAACCCGAATACCAGAGTAACATTGAAATGGTCCGGATCCGCCGTGGAGCCCAGTTCACCTCCGCTCAAGCGGCGGCCGCGCGAACTGCCTGGCTAGCTAAGGGCACGTCAAGCAATAAGATGCCCAACCGAGGGCGGTGCTGCGCCGCCGTGTC
>CAZJWJ010000011.1:0-75181 GCA_964549495.1 uncultured Anaerolineales bacterium
ATTGCTTGACCGCCCCTTGGCCGGGTTTCATAATCAGGGTTCCGGACGTCGGGCGATCCCCAAAAGCTTCGCTGACGTCGGCGATTTCCCCCTCTGACACGACCGAACGACGGGAAGCAGTCCACATGGCCCTATCGGAGCTGGGCGCCTTCTTGCGGCGCCATCGCGAAGAGCGCGAGCTGAGCCTCGAGGATCTCGAGGAGGTCACGCGCATCCGCCGCGCGCACCTCGAGGCCATCGAGCGCGGCGATTGGGAGAAGCTGCCGCCCGGCGTCTACGTCCGCGGCCTGCTCAAGAGCTACGCCCGCGCCGTCGGCGTCAGCCAGGCCAGCGTCATGCGGATGTACGTCAAGGAACGGCCCAGCGAGGCCCGCTTGCCGGAGCCCCAGCTGATCAGCCAGCCCCTGCTCAACGAGCCTCGCTTCAGCATCGAGCTGCTGCTGGCGGTGGTGATCATGGGCGTGGCCCTGGTGCTGATGGGTTGGATGGTCAACACCTACGTGATGCCGGCCATCCGAGAGGCAGGCGGTGGCGAGGCGGAGCTGGTGGCCGAGGATCCTACCGGCGAGCCCGCGGAGCCCGCCGAGCCCGGAAACGAGGTGGCCGCCGCGGCCAGCGATACGCCCTCCGGCCCCACTGCCACCCGTCGCCCGACCCTGCCGGCCCTGGCCTCGGCCACGCCGGCCGCCACCGACACGCCCTTGCCGCCCGAGGGCCTGCAGCTGCGGGTCGAGGCCGAGGGCAACGTCTGGCTGCGCATCGCCGCGGACGACGAGGTGGTCTTCGAGGGCTTCCTGCGCCAGGGCGAGAACGACAGCTGGGAAGGCGAGGCGGACGGCTTGATCCGCCTGCGCACCGGCAACGCCGCCGGCACCAACGTCACGCTCAACGGACAGCAGCTCGAGGCCCTGGGCGGGCCGGGCGAGGTGCGCGAGTACGAATGGCGCCTCTTGCCCAACGGCGACATCGAACAGAGCGGCTGATCGCATGGAACGCTCCGGGATCCCGCGGCTGCCGCCTGGCTCGCGGGTCGCGGTGGCCATGAGCGGTGGCGTCGACAGTTCGGTGGCCGCCGCCCTCTGCGTCGAGGCCGGTCACGACGTGGTCGGCATCATGCTCCGCCTCTGGGCCGAAGACGGCGCACGCGGGCAGAACAAGTGCTGCAGCCTGGGCGCCATCGAGGACGCGCGAGCCGTGGCCGACCACCTGGGCATCCCCTTTACGGTGCTGGACGCCCGGGCCGACTTCAAGGCCATCGTGGTCGACGATTTCCTGGCGGCTTCGGCCGCCGGCGACACGCCCAACCCCTGCTTCGGCTGCAACCGCCGCATGCGCTTCGGCTGGCTGCTCGATCGCGCGCGGGCCCTGGGCCTGGACTCCCTTGCCACCGGCCACTACGCGCGCGTCGAGGGCGGCGTCGACGGTCCCTGGCGGCTGCTGCGCGGCCTCGATCCGGCCAAGGATCAGAGCTACATGCTGCACCGGCTCGATCAGGATCGGCTCTCGCGGGCCTGCTTTCCGCTGGGCGGCATGACCAAGCCCGAGGTGCGGGCCCTGGCGGCCCGCTTCGGCTTGCCGGTGGCCGAGCGGCCCGATTCGGTCGACCTGTGTTGGACCGGCCCCGGTGGCGCCAGCGGCTTCCTGCAGCGCCACCTGCCGCCCGAGCAGCTCGAGCCGGGCCCCATCCGCCTGGCCGACGGCCGGGTTCTGGGCCGGCACGAAGGCCTGCCGCTGTACACCACCGGCCAGCGCCGCGGCCTGGGCGTGGCCGCCGGCCGGCCGCTCTACGTCATCGGCCGCGAGGCCGAGGACAAGGCCCTGATCCTGGGCGATCGGGCGCAGCTGGACCGGCGGCGCCTGCGCCTGACCGACTTTCACTGGATCGGCGGCCAGCCGCCGCGGGAGCCGCTGCGCGTCGAGGCCCAGATCCGCTATCGGGCGCCGGCCCAGCCGGCCGAGCTGCGCCCGGATGCCGACGGGCGGCATGCCGAGATCCGCTTCGACGAGCCCGTGCGCGCGCCGGCCACCGGCCAGGGCCTGGTGGCCTACCAGGGCCAGGCGGTGCTGGGCGGGGGGCGGATCGACTTGAGCGATGGCGATTCGCCGGCCGAGTCGGCCGCATGAGCCTCCCGCCCGCCCTGGTCCTGGTGCTGCTGGTGACCCTGCTGTCCGGCTTCGCCTACCACACGGTCTTCGGCCGCAGCGGCCGGGGCCTGGCCGCCACGCTGGTGGCCGCGCTGACCGGCATGGTCTTGGGCGAGGCCTTGGCCCGGGCCCTCGGGCATGCCGGCCCGGCGGTCGGTCCGGTGCACCTGCTGCACGGGCTGGCCGGCGCCTGGCTCTGCATGGCCATCCTCGGTCGGCGCGTGGCATGAACGGGCAGGCCATGATATGATGCGACCCGAATCACCGCCCCTCGGATGCGCCGGGAGTTCGCCCGCGTGAGTTGGCTCGAAAGCTTCAACGTCGTCCGCGACATCATGCTGATCCTGTCCGCCCTGGCCCTGGTCACGATGGCCGTCTTCGGGCTCTGGGCGCTCTGGCAGCTCTACCGCCTGGGCCGCGAGTTGCGCGCCGAGCTCCAGCCCATCCTGGACTCGGTCCAGGGCACCACCGAATCGGTCCGCGGGATGGCCAGCTTCGTCGACCGGCAGCTGGTCTCGCCGGCCACCGGCGCGATCAGCCTGGGCCTGGGTGCCCGCGGGCTGCTCAAGACGGCCGGCCGCTTCTACGCCGAGCTCAGCCGCGACGGCGGCGCGCCGGCCGCCGGCGCGCCCGAAGGCCCCGCCGGCCTGGCCGATGATGCCTTCGAGCGCTCGATCCTGGCCTCCGGGCCCGACGCCGGCAGCGAGGACTGAAGCATGCGCGCGATCAAGGCCATCCTCGGCATCATCCTGGGGCTCGGCGTGGGCTTGGCCCTGGGCTATGGCCTGGTGAGCTGGCTGCTGGAGCAGCAGCGCGGAGGCCAGGCCGACGCGGGAGGCCGGACGCTGCCGGCCTCGCGCTTGGTCGAGCAGCTGCAGACGCGCATCCGGGTGGCGGTGGACGAGGGTCGACGCGCCGCGCAGGAGGCGCGGGCCGAGCTCGAGGCCGAAGCCTATGGCCAGCGTCGGCGGCCGGAGGACGGCGAGGCGGTCATCTGATCTCGGTCCCGGCCCGGCTCGGAGGGGCAGGCGCTACGCGCCTGTGAAACTCGCCCGCGCCGCAATCCGGTTTCGATCCGTGGAGGTGCGCCGAGGTCTGGCGCATGGTGAACTCAGGGGTAGCGGGTCAGCTCCCGCTCGTCGAGATCCCAGCGCGCCTCGAGGCCCGAGATGGCCTCGGGCAGGCGAGCCAGGATGTCGCCGGCCAAGCTGCCCCGCACGCCCAGGTCGTGGGCGGCCAGCAAGCCCGCGCTGCCGTGGATCCAGGTGGCGATGAGGGCGGCATCCGCGGCCGTCGATCCCTGCGCCAACAGGCCGGTGATCAGGCCGGCCAAGATGTCGCCGGTGCCGGCCGTGGCCAGGGCCGGGTTGGCGAAGGGTGCGATGATGGCCTGGCCATCGGCCTGGGCGATGACCGTCAGCGCGCCCTTGAGCACCACCACCTGGCCCCAGTCCCGGGCGGCCCGCCGCGCCGCGCCCAGCCGGTCCGCGTTGACCGACTCGGGATCGCTGCCGATCAACCGGGCCATCTCGCCCGGATGGGGGGTCAGCACCGATCCCGGTGGCAGCCGCCGCGCTCCGCCCTCGAGCGTCGAGAGCAGATTCAAGCCGTCGGCATCGACCACCCAAGGCGGACCCTGATCGCCCCGGTCGGCGGCGGCGTCGAGCAGGCCTTCCAGGAGCCGGCCCAAGGCCGGCGCGCGGCCCAGGCCCGGGCCGACCAGCAGCGCGTCCACGGCATCCAGGTCTTCGAGCAGCGCCTGGCCGGCGGCCTCCAGATCGTCCAGGGGATCGGGCAGCTGCCGCCAGATGGCCTCGCGCAGGTGGCCGGCCAAGGCCAGGCCCAAGGACACATCGGTCACCAGCTCGACCAGGCCACAGCCGGCTCGCGCCGTCGCCTCCGCGGCCAGCAGGGCGGCGCCAGGATAGGCTGTCGAGCCGGCCCACAGCCGGGCCCGGCCGAAGTCGCCCTTGTGCGCGTCCAAGGGCGGATCGGGCAGGGCCCGAACGACCTGGCGGGCCGTCGCCACCCGCAGCCGGGTCGTCGACCGCGCGGCCAGCTCGGGCGGGATGCCGATGCCGTCGAGGATCACGTGGCCGCAGAAGGCCGCGCCGGGCCAGCTGAAGTGCCCCACCTTGGGAAAGCCGAAGGTGACGGTCAGGTCGGCCGCAAGGCAGTGCCGATCGACGCTGCCGTCGTCGGCGTCCATACCGCTGGGCAGATCGACCGCGATGACGGCCGGACCGTCCCGGCCGGACAAAGCCTGCTTGGCCAAGTCGAGGATGCGCGCCAGCGGGCCCTCGATGGGCCGGCTGACGCCCGTGCCCAAGAGGGCGTCGATGATCAGGTCGGCGCCGTCCAGCCAGCTGTCCAGCTGGGCCAGGCTATCCTGCCCGTCGCCCCGGACGATGCCGATCTCCGGTCGCTCGACCGCCTCGATCAGGGGATCGGATTCCGGTCGTCGCCAGGCCAGCACGCGCACGGCATGGCCCAGCTCGGCCAGGCGGCCGGCGGCCACCAGCCCATCTCCGCCGTTGTTGCCCGGTCCGCAGAGCACCACGATGACGCCCGGGTTGCCGCCCATCCAGTCGTCGGCGGCATGCGCCACCGCCGTCCCGGCGTTTTGCATCATGCGCTCGTAGCTCAGGCCAGCGGCGGCGGCGGCTTCCTCGATCCTGCGCATGTCCTGGCTGGTGACGAGCTGCACGATGGGCCTCCTCGGCAAGTGTCGGACGGGGCCGGCCGCGGCCGCGTCGATGCCCTGGATGGGCATGCGGGCCGGTTGGACGGCCGGCTGATGGTAGCCCGCCGCGGCCGACTCCGACAATCGCCCGCGCCCGGGGGGTGGGTGGTATACTCTTGGCTCGCCCGCCGGCCTCGGAACCTATTGCCCGAAGAAGCTTCGTAGCGAATCCAGGGCCGCGGACGCGCCTGTTGAAACCGGCTCTCGAGATAGATGGTGGAATCGCGAATGCGTCGAGGTGCAGACCCAGGTTCGAGCCCCGTCCTTCTCTCGGGAGGGCGGCTCGAGGTCCTGTCGGCCGCTGCCCTGATTCTGCTATTGCTGCTGTTCTTGCCGCTGCGGCGAGGCGCGGCCCAGACCCTGCCCTGTCCGGGCAACCGCTTGGCCAACCCCGGCTTCGAGCAGGGCTTCAGCGGGCGCGGCACGGTCACGCGCAGCTTGGCCTCGGGCTGGCTGGACTGGCAGGAACGCTCGCGCCGGCAAGCCGAGCTGCTACCCTCGTCCCGCTTGCGCCAGGGCGAGGATGCGGTTCGCTCCGGGCTGTGGAGCCAGGCCTTGCGCGATCTGGCGCCGCTGCAAGCCGGCGGCGTCTGGCAGCGGGTGCCGGTGCCCGTCGGTGCCACGATCCGCGCCCAAGCCTGGGGTCGGTCCCGGCTCGGCCGCGGCGGTGGACCATCGGGCTATCTGCTGAGCCTGGGCCTCGATCCTCGAGGGGGCAGCGACCCGATGGGCGAGGGCGTGCGGTGGACCGCGCCCGTGACGGCCACCGACACCTGGTTGCCGCTCTTTCTGGAAGTCGAGTCCGAGGCTGGTCAGGTCAGCCTCTTCTTGCGCGGTCGACCCTTGGACCCCGTAGCCAACGAAGCGCTCTGGGACGAGGCCTGCCTGCGCACGGAGGCCGACGTGGACCCGCCGACGCCCAGCCCCGGCCCGCCGCCGGCCAGCCCCGAGCCGCTGGCCGAAGGCCAGCCCAGTCCCACCCCCGGTCTGGCCACGCTCGAAGCCCAGCTGCGCGCGCAGTCCCGGGCGACGGTCCGGGCCTTCGAGCTCGTGCAGCGGGCCACGCAGCGAGCGGCGACGCCCCCGGCCTCGGCCCGCTCGCTGGCCTTCTCGCCGATCGGCGGCCCCGTCTCCGCGGCGGGCGGCGCCGGCGCCAGCGGGGTCGAGCGCGCCGATCGCCGCGCGGTCCGCTGGTGGCAGCGGCTCTACGATCGGGCCGGACTGGTGGCGCTGATCCTGGCCGCATTGACGGCGGGGATCCTGCTCGGTCTGGGACGCGGACGGCGGGGGGCGGCCTGAATGTCGGCATCCAAGCGGCTGGCCTCGGGGATCCCGCTCCTTCTCTGCGCACTGCTGGCGCTGATCCTCTGCGCGCCGGCCCTCCTGGCCCCGGGCTTGCCGGCCGGTGCCGAGGCCGATGGCGCGGGCTTCGCGGTGATGCGGGTCCAGCAGATGGCATCCGCCTTGGTCTGGGGCCACGTTCCGCCGCGCTGGATGCCGGACGCGGCATTCGGGCTGGGCTACCCCTACTGGGTCTTCCACGGGCCGCTGGCCTGGGGATTGGCCGCCCTCCTGGCCTTGGCCAGCGGGAGCATCGTCGGCGCCATCGAAGCTTGTTGGCTGCTCTCGATCGGCCTGGCGGCGCTCGGTGCCTGGCGCCTGGCCCGCTCGGCCTGGGGCGGCGTTTGGACCGGCCCGCTGGCCGCCTCGCTCTACGCCAGCTCGCCGCTGGCCCTCGGCGCGCTCTACGCCCGCCCGCAGGACCTGGCGCCGCTGATGGCATACGCCCTGGCCCCTTGGCTGATCTTGGCGCTGGAGCGCGCCATGCGGCGGCCCGGCGCGGCCGGGCTGGCCGGCCTGGCCCTGATCTCGGCGCTGAGCTGGACCGCCGATCCCGCCGCGACCTGGATGATCCTTCCCTTGGCCCTGGTCTGGGCCGGATCGATTTGGCCGCGGCCTTCGCGCCCAGGCGATGTCCGCCCGGCCAGGCGGCCGCCGATGGCGCCGGACCCGAGTCCGAAAGGGCGTGGGGAAGCGGCGAGTCTGGCCGGCCTCTCGCGGGCAGCCCACCGCGCCATCGAAGGGCTGGAGCGGCGGCTCTGGTCGCGCCGGCCGAGCCGGGCGGCCGCCGCCTGGCTCGTCCCGGCCCTGGGCCTCCTCCTCGGCGCGGCCTTGGCCGCCTGGTTCCTGCTGCCCTGGATGCTCGAGCGCGGCAGTCTGGGGGCCGCGAGCCAGTTCTCCGAGCGCCTCCTGACCGCCGGTGCCCACGGCCCCCTGAGCTGGATCGATCCGGATCTGCCCACCCGCTATCGCGGCGGGCCGGGCGCGGGCCCGCCCGGTACGGCCTGGTGGACGCTGGCCTTGGCCGGGCTGGGCTTGGCGGTCGCTTGGCGGCGCGGCGGGCCGGCACGGCCTCGCGCCGGCGCCCTGGCCGCGATCTCGCTGCTCTACGCCCTGGCCAGCCTGTCCTTGGCCCTGCCGCTGTGGAGGGGCCTTCCCCTGACGCCCTTGGCCTGGCAGCCCTGGCGCTGGCTGGCACCGCAAGCCCTGGCCCTGGCCTTGCTGGCCGCACCCTTGGCCCTGCCCGAAGCCCACGCACGCGGCTGGCGAGATCTCGCCAAAGCCGCCCTGCCCACCTTGGTCCTGATCTCCCTGGTGGTCCTGGCCGCCACCTGGCGAGCGCCCCGCGCCTCCCTGGGGGTCGACGAGGTCGGGCGCGAGGACATCTACGCCTTCGAGACCTTCACCGGCAGCCTGGGCAGCAGTCCGGGTGCGCCCCACTTGCCGGCCGCCGCCGGCGATCCGCCCCGCGCTGGCATCGACGCGGTACAGGGCCGGGCGGGCAGCCCGCGGGCGGTGCCCGGCTTCGGTCAGCTCGAACGGGCCACCTGGACCCGGCGTGAAGCAGCCCGCCAGGATTGGCAGCTGGGCATCTCGCCCGGCGGGCCGGTCAGCATCGTCTTTCCGACCCTGGCCTTTCCGGGCTGGTCGCTGCGCTTGGGCTCGGGGCCGCCGAGGGTCCTGTCGAGCCTGGAGGGCAGCGGCTGGCTGCAGGCCGAGATCGATCCGGCCGACTGCCGGCCGGACGGCCGCTGCGACGCCAGCCTGCGGCTGGAACGCAGCCCCATCCGCGCGCTCGCCGAGGGCCTCTCGCTCTTGGCCCTGCTCTGGCTCTTGGGCCTCGGCCTGGTCGATCGCCGCATCCGCTGGGGCCTTCCGCTCGTGGCCTTGCTCCTCACGGCGGCCGGCCTGGTGGCCCTGGCGCGGGCCCTGCCCAACGGCGGCGGGGCCGGCCCCCGGATCCTCGCCGAGCGCGCCGCCTGGCCCCACCGGCGCGAGGACGGCCTGGCATGGCCCGGCGCGCGCTTGCTGGATGCCGAGTTCCGCTCGGAGGGGGAGAGCGGCCGAAGCGGGCGCAGCCTGGACGTCTCGCCCGGCCAGCGGGTGGAGCTGAGCTTGGACTGGCAGGCCGGCGCCGATGCCGACGCGATCCGCGTCGCGGCATCCCTGGTCAGCGCTCTCGAGCCGCGTTGGGATCTGCCCGACATCCTGGCCTGGGACGAGCAGGAGCTGGGCGATTCGGACGAGCCCCTGGTCTTGGTCTTGCCCGAGGAGCTCTCGGACGGGCTCTACTTCGTCCGACTCGAGCTGCGCGATGCCGAGGGCGAGCCCTTGGAGGCGCTGGATGTCGATCGGGCCGGCCTGGGCCGGGTCTACCTGGGTCCGCTGAGGCTGCGGGCCCGTGCCGACGGCCAGCCGGCCGGCGAGACCCTGGCGCAGATGGGCGACGTGAGCCTGGAGCGGCTGTCGACCGAGCTGCGCGAGCTGGACGGGCAGTCCTGGCTGCGCGTCTCCATGGGCTGGCGCACGAGCCGCCAGCTGGTGCTGGACCATCGGACCGTCCTGCGCCTGCTCGATCCGCGCGATGACCAGGTGCTCGCCGAGATCGAAGCCATGCCGATGCACGGCCTCTTGCCCACCACCGCCTGGCGGGCCGGCGAGCCGATCGCCGACCGCCGCTGGCTGCGCCTGCCGGAGTCGGTCGATCCGGAGGACGAGATCGCCATCGAGGTCGAGCTGATCGACGGCTCCAGCGGCGAGCTCTTGGGCAGCACCCGGGTCGGCGATCTGCGGATGCGCTAGCGGAGTCTCACGAGAAGGAGAAGCGAGATGAGCTGGAAATGGACCCTGCTGCGCGCGGGCCGCTTTGGACTGGACGGCGGCAGCATGTTCGGGGTGGTGCCCAAGGCACTCTGGGCGCGGCGCACGCCGCCGGACGATCTCAACCGCATCCCCTTGCAGACCAACTGCCTGCTCCTGGAGGGCCAGGGCAAGCGCCTGCTGGTCGAGACCGGCTATGGGGACAAATGGGCGGCCGAGGATCGCGAGATCTACGCCATGCAAGCGCGCAGCGTGCTCGATGCGCTGGCCGAACAGGGCGTCCGGCCCGAGGACATCGATCTGGTGCTGGTGACGCATCTGCACTTCGATCATGCCGGGGGCCTGACCCGAAGTGGCGATTCGGGCGAGCCGGTGCCCAGCTTTCCGCGGGCCGAGATCATCGTGCAGCGCGGCGAGTGGGAAGACGCCCTGGCCAACCGATCGACCATGAACCGCACCTATCTGCGGAGCCATCTGGACCCGGTGGCCGATCGCATCCGCGCCGTCGAGGGCGAGGCCGAGATCCTACCGGGACTCGTGGTCTGGCCGATGGTGGGTCACACCTGGGGCCAGCAAGCCCTTCGATTCCAGGACGATGACGGCTGGGTCTGTTTCCCCGGCGACGTGATGCCCACCTTCCAGCATTCGGGCCTGGCCTGGAACATGGCCTACGACATGCTGCCCTACACCAACATGCAGTCCAAGCAGGACCTGCTCGAACGGGCCCGGGAGGAGGGCTGGCGCATCGTCCTGGACCACGAGCCGGGCGACCCGCTCGTTCGCGTGGTCGAGCATCCCAAGCGTCCCGACCGCCTGACCCTCGAGCGAACCGAAGCGAATGGAGGAGGATCCCGATGAGCAAGAAGAAGCAGCGCGAGTCCAAGCGAGCCAAGCCGAACAAGAAGGCCAAGAAGTCCAAGCAGAGCGAGAAGGCCGAGAAGACCGAGAAGGTCGAGCCGATGTCCGGGACCTCCAGCGCCGATCGCACGAGCGGCGCCGAGGAGGCGGGGGCGGCGGGCCGCAAGGGCCGGCTGCCCGCCCGCGACGAGCTGGCCGTCGAGCATACCTGGGACACCCACAGCATCTTTGCCGACGATGCCGCCTGGGAGGCGGCGCTCGAGGAATTGCAGGCGGCCAAGGAGCGTCTGGCGGGCTTCGCGGGCCGTCTCGGCGAGGGGCCCGACACCCTGCTGGACTACCTCGAGCAGCGCGACGCGGCGCTCAACCTGGCCGGCCGGATCTACGTCTACGCCAGCAGCTTCCGCGCCGTCGACAGCCTCGATCAGACCGCCGGCGCGCGCGCCGCGCGGGCGGGCAGCGCCTATGCCGAGCTGAGCGCCGCCACCGCCTTCGACCGGCCCGAGATGCAGGCCATCGGCTGGGATCGGTTGAAGCAGTGGGCCGATGAGCACGAGGGCCTGGCGCGCTACGCGCATCATTTCGAGCGCCAGGCCGATCGGGCGGCGCACCTGCGCTCCGGCGAGGTGGAGGAGGTCTTGGCCCTGCTCGGCGATCCGATGGGCACGGCCACCAGCATCGCCTCGGTGTTGACCAATGCCGAGCTGCCCTTCGCGCCGGCCGAGGACGGCCAGGGCCGGTCGCACGAGGTGGCCCAGAGCAGCATCGACGACCTGGTCACGCGCGCCGATCGCGATCTGCGCCGGTCGGCCTGGGAGAGCTATGCCGATGGCCATCTGGCTTTCAAGCAGACCCTGGCCACCTGCCTGACGGTGGCGGTCAAGCGCGACGTCTTCAACGCGCGTGTGCGCGGCTACGGCTCGGCCCTCGAGGCAGCCCTGGGACCCGAGCGGATCCCGACCGAGGTCTTCGACAACCTCATCCGGGTCTTCCAGTCCAACCTGCCCACCTGGCACCGCTACTGGCGGCTGCGCCGCAAGGCCATGGGGGTGGACCGGCTGCGGCCCTGGGACCTCAAGGCGCCCTTGACGCGCGACAAGCCCGAGGTGCCCTACGGCCAGGCGGTGGACTGGATCTGCCAGGGTATGGCGCCCTTGGGACCGGACTACGTGGCGGCCATGCGCCGCGGCCTGCTCGAGGATCGCTGGGTGGACGTCTACCCCAATCGGGGCAAGCGGGCCGGCGCCTTCTCCTCGGGCGTCAAGGGGATCCATCCCTTCATCTTCATGAGCTACACCGACGATCTCTTCAGCTTGAGCACCCTGGCCCACGAACTGGGCCACTCGATGCACTCCTACCTGTCGTGGCAGCATCAGCCCATCGTCTACAGCGGCTACTCGCTCTTCGTGGCCGAGGTGGCCTCCAACTTCAACCAGGCCCTCACGCGGGCCCACCTCTTCGAGACCCAGACGGACCCCAGCTTCCAGATCGCCTTGATCGAGGAGGCGATGAGCAACTTCCATCGCTACTTCTTCATCATGCCCACCTTGGCCCGCTTCGAATTGGACATGCACCAGCGCGTCGAGCGCGGCGAGCCCTTGACGGCCGACGCGATGAACGAGCGCATGGCCGAGCTCTTCGGCGAGGGCTACGGCGAGGAGGTCGACTTCGACGCCGACCGCGTGGGCATCACCTGGAGCCAGTTCGGTCACCTCTACGCCAACTTCTACGTATACCAGTACGCCACCGGGATCTCGGCCGCGCATGCCCTGGCCGAGCCCATCCTGGCCGGCGAGGCCGGCGCCGCCGAGCGCTACCTGGACTTCCTCTCCTCCGGCGGCTCGGTCTACGGCCTGGACGCGCTGAAGGCCGCCGGGGTCGACATGACCCAGCCGGACGCGGTGGAGACGACCTTCGCCAGCCTGGGGCGGCTGGTCGACCGCCTGGAGTCGCTGATCTGAGCAGCGGAGTCCGGACGCGGGTTCTGACGATCCGAGGGCTCCGTCGCCCGAGCATCGAGCCGGCGGCGGAGCACCCGATCTAGGGGGCAAGATGCTCCGTCGCGCCGCCTGGGCGATGATCCTGACCGCTGGCCTGCTGGCCGGCCTGCCGGCCGGCGCGCAGGAGCCGGCCGATGCGCCCGATCCGGACCGGCGCCTGCTGGCCACCGGTCAGACCCGCGGCTACCGCGGCATCGTGGCCGAGCCGGCCGACGGCAACGGGGACGACGGCGACCGGATCCGCGGCCGGCTGCCCGACTACCGCCTGCCCTCGGGCGAGCCCCTGACGGAAGGCCAGCTGCCGGCGCGCCCGGCCGACAACCTGGTCGTCGACCACAGCACCGGCCTGATGTGGCCGCGCTACCTGCTGCTGCTCGACGGCGATGACGAGGAAGGCCTGCACGCCAACTACCGCCTGGACCGGAGCTACAGCTGGAGTCAGGCCTTGGCGCTGGCGCGGGACTTCCGCTACGGCGGCTACGCCGACTGGCGCCTGCCCAACGTGCACGAGCTGCAGAGCCTGGTCGACTTCGGTCGGGCCCGGCCGGCCCTGGACCCCCTGACCTTCCCCGAGGAGCTCGAGGACCTGCCCAGCCCCTACTTCTGGAGCTCGACTACCCGCCCGGACCTGCCCTTGGAGGCCTACTACACCAACTTCCTCGACGGCCACGCCTGGCCCTGGCACAAGGGCATCGGCTTTGCGGTGCGGCCGGTGCGCAGCGTCAGCGTCCGGGATCCGGTGGCCATCTTCGCCACAGGGCAGACCCTCAGCTACGAGGGCGCCGGCGAGGCGCCGCGGCCCGGCCAGGGCGATGACGGCGACTTGCAGCTGGGCCTGTCGCGCAGCTACCTGTGGCAGGACGACGGCCGCATCGATTCGCCGGAGGAGAACCAGCTCGTCGACGAGCGAACGGGCCTGGTCTGGCTGCGCCAACCGACCCTGCTCGACGGCTCGGGCGGCCCGGGTGGCAACGTCGACCTGAGCGTCCCTCTGAACTGGCAAGAGGCGGTCGAGGCCTGCCAGGCTCTGGATTACGGCGGGCGGCAGGACTGGCGACTGCCCAACATCCGCGAGCTGGACTCACTGGCCCGCTACGGCAGCGAGGAGGCGCCGCTGGACCCGGCGGCCTTCCCCGGCTCGCCCCTGCCGCCCGAGGGCGACCACCAGCCGCCCTGGATCTGGTGGTCCTCGACCACCAACCAGCGCGACCGGCCGGGCCTGCGCGGCATCGACGAGGCCTGGTACCTGAGCATGGCCTCGCCCCTCAAGCGCCACCATGTCTTCGATGCCAACGCCGGCACGGCCAAGGCCGAGCCGGGCTACGCCCGCTGCGTGCGCGACGCTTTGCCGGCCGATCCGCCGGAAGGCTGGCGCGCCGAGATCCGCGCCTCGGCCGATTGGCAGGCCCTGTCCATCGAATCGGCCCTGCCCAACCTGCTGCGCCAGGGCAAGTACCTGCTGCCGACCGAGGCCGAAGCGCCCGCGGCGCCGTTCACGGCCGCCTTCCAGGACGTGCGGACCCATCTGCTCCACCTGGACTTCCTGCGCCAGGTCTTCCCGGAGCACTTCGGATCGCTGAGCACCTCCGACTACGAGGCCCTGGTCGCCCGGCGCGCCACGCGGCGCTACGTTGCCGGCGGGCTGCGCGAGTTCACCGCCGAGGACGGCCGGCGGGTCTATGGCTTCGACGTCTACACCGCCGATGCCCCCGCCTCCGAGCGGCTCGCGCGCGAGGAGCTGATCGACCTGCAGCGCCGGCTGGGCCGCCAGTTCCGGCGCCGGCCCCTGGTCTACTCCCCCACCCGGGCCGAGGACATCGCCGAGGCCCGCGGCTGGGGGCCGGGCGGGCCGCCGGTGGCCTTCCCCGCCCCGCGGCCCGATCCGGGCTACGAGCTGTACACGCCCGGCGTGGCCTACGGCCGGCCGCGCCTGGTCGACCTGGCCGATCTGCCGGCGCTGACCGCGGCAGGCGGGCTGAGCTGGCAGGACATCCTGGTGCTCGACCGCGCGCCGGTGGACGTCGAAGCCGTGGTCTCGGCCATCCTGACCGGCGAGCCCCAGGGCGAGCTCTCGCACCTGAGCGTGCGCAGCGCGCGGCGCGGCACGCCCAACGCCTACCTGGCCGATGCCCATGCCGAGCTGGCCGAGCATGCCGGCCGGCTGGTCCGCCTGACCCTGAGCCGCGAGGACTGGCAGGTCGAGGCCGACGTCGATCCGGCCGAGGCCGAGGCGCATTGGGCCGCCCGGCGACCGGAGCCGGTGGTCGTTCCGCCGGTGGATTCGGCGCATCGTGCCATCGAGGATCTGGATGCGATCGAGGCCGGCGACGTCGGCCGGGACGCCGAGCGGCGCGTGGGCGCCAAGGCGGCCAACCTGGCCCGGCTCTACGCCGTCTTGCCCGAGGAGAACCGGCTGCCCGGCCTGGCGATTCCCTTCGCCTACTACCAGGACTTCATGCAGCAGGGGCGGATCTTCGATCCCGAAGTCGACCCGCCGGCCGAGCGCAGCCTGGCCGAGCACCTGGCCTTGCTGCAGTCCGATCCGCGCTTCGGCACCGACCCCGCCTGGCGTGCCGAGCGCCTGGCCGTCCTGCGCGAGGCCATCCGCGACGCGCCGGTGCCAGATGCCTGGGAGGACGAGATCCAGGCGCGCATCGTCGAGACCTTCGGCGCCGAGACGATGGTCCGCTTCCGCTCCTCCTCGAATGCCGAGGACGGGCTGCGCTTCAACGGCGCGGGCTTGTATGACTCGACCTCGGTCTGCGCCCTGGACGGCTCGGACGGCGACGACGACGGGCCCTCGCGCTGCGATCCGAACCAGCCCGAGGAGCGGACCATCAAGCGCGGTCTGCGCAAGGTCTGGGCCAGCCTGTGGAGCCAGCGGGCCGCGGACGAGCGATCCTGGTACGGCATCGACCCGGCCTCGGTGGCCATGGCCATCCTGGTCACGCCGGCCTTCCCCGACGAGGAGGCCAACGGCGTGGCCTTCACCGGCAACCCCTTCGACCCGCAGCCGGGCCAGATGCTGGTCAGCGCCCAGCTGGGCGATGTCAGCGTGGTGCTGCCCGAACCGGGCGTCCTGCCGGAGCGTGATCTGATCCTGACCGAGGCCGGCCAGGTGACCGGCATCCGGCGCCTACAATCCTCCAGCCTCGTCCCGCCGGGCAGCCCGGTGCTCTCCGATGCCCTCCTGCGCGGCCTGGGCGATCTGCTGCTCCTGACCGACCAACGCTTCCCCTTGGATCGGGGCGAGTACTCGCGCCAGGAGCTGATGCTCGATGTCGAGTTCAAGGTCGACGCACCGGACTCGACGCTCTACCTCAAGCAGGTCCGACCCTTCCTCTTGGCCCGCGAGCCCGGCAGTGAGCCGCCGGCCTTCTTGCGTCTGAGCCTGGACGACGAGTCGAGCCTGTGCAGCGGTTGGCGGGTGACCGAACCCATCGCCAGCGAGCATGCCGAGCGCTTGCGGCTCGAGCTGCCGGCCGGCCAGCTCGAGCTACCGCTGGCGCCGGGCATCCACCCGGCCCCGCTATTCGGCGCCTTGGAGCTGGGTCCCGAGCGCATGCCGCTGGAGGCCGAGGACGCGGGCCAGGTCGAGATCGAGCCCCTGGCCGGCCAGCCCGATCGCCTCTCGGCCCGCCTCTCGCGGCGCTACCGGCCGGCCGGCAGTGCCGCCGGGCCCGAGACCGAGGTCTGGTTGCAGCTGGACGGCCTCTGGGCCGGCGAACCGAACCTGCGCGACCTGGACGCGGAGGCGCTGCGGCTCGGCATCCAGGTCCTGGCCCGGCAGGGCGAGCGACCGGCCCAGGTCCTGACCCCCTGCGATCTGGAGGGCGGCCTCGACGCGCGGCTCGAGTTGGACCTGGCCGGCGGTCGGTGGGCCGGCCTGGCGCTGCGCTACGCCGACCGGCCGGGACTGGCGCCGGTGACCCAGGCCCGCCTGCTCGGCGCCGACCTGCGGCTGGCCGACGGCCCGCTGCGCATCGAGGCGCCCGAGCAGCTGGTCTACGATGCCGGCCGGCACAACTGGAACGAGCGCCTGTGGCTGCTCTTCGATCCGCCGCGCGAGGGCCGGCGGGGCATCGAGATCGCCGCCGAGGGCATCTCCACCGACCCGGCGACGCGCTGGTCGGCCTGGTGGTTGGATGGCGACCTGGCGCGCGCCGAGCCGATCGCGGTGCGCGCCGCGCGCTACCGCTTCGGCGCCCTCGAGGACTGGCTGCGGCTGCCGCATCTGCGGCGCTGACTGGGCCTTCGAGGGGGGCCGGGCGTGAACCTGCTTCCCGGCGCTATCCCTTCGTGCTCGATTGGTGATATCCATGTTGGCGCATCACGAACCGGTCTGCCGGTACCGGGCGGCAACAACCGGCGCATCCACACCGAAGCGGGCGGCCATTTTGGGGCCGCCCGCTTCATGTCGTGTGCTCGAATGGACGTCCTTGCCCTCAGCGGTGCCAGGAATCCTGGCCGGCCCGATTGGCCAGCCAGGGCAGGTAGATGCCCGGCGGCGCCTCGGCCGGCGCCCAGTCGACCATCACCCGCACCAAGCGCGGGGGCTGGCCGTAGCGGAAGGTGACCGTGCCCAGGGCCGGTTCCTCGAGGTCCGATACCTCGTCGGCGCAGACGCGGAGGCTGTGGCTCTCGCCCTCGGCGACCGAGCTCGGCGGCGGATCCTCGAGGCGTAGGCGATCTCCCTCGCTGGTCAAGGGCAGGATCTGGAGGCTGGCATCCTCGCCGGAAGCCTGCACGCCATGGATCCAGAGCTGGTAGTCACCGGCCGGCAGCGTCTGGGTCGGGTAGAGCACCTGCATGTTGGCCTGCAGCGCCTGACCGGCGACCGCCAGCTCGGCCGGGAAGCTGAAGTCTCCGTCCCCGTCCATGTCGCGCATCAGGTAGCTGGCGATGCTGCTGCCCGCATCGGCGGCGATGCCCACCCAGAAGAGATCGGCTCCGCCCTCGATGTGGATGTCGCGCTTGTACCCGGCGCTGGATGGATCCTGCGGGTCGTCCTGAATCAGGGGCAGGTCGAGCTCGGCCGTCCAGGTCGACAGGCCGGTCGCCTGTACCGAGAGATCGTCGAGCGCCCGGTCGGCGGTGAAGTCGATCGGTGCGCAACCGGCGCCCTGCAGCGCGACGCGATCCGGGAACTGGCCGATGCGGTGTCCGACGACCAGGCGATCGCGCAGCCAGCGCACCCGCTCGCCACCTTCTCGGTCGCGCAGGAAGGTGAAGGCCTGGGTGGGCTCGGGCTGTCCGTCGTTGTCTGCGTCGAGCAGGAAGGTCTCGCGCAAGGCGTTGACCATGCGGTAGTCGCGGCCCACGAAGGGGCTGCGGCCGATGTCGGAGTAGTCCAGCCGGAGCGTATCGCTGACCAGCCGAACCTGGGCGGTGAAGGGCCATTGGGCGGTGTTGGCCATGGCATAGGTGCCCTCGTAGGGACCCCATTCCTCGGGCGAGGTGCCCAAGCCGGCGGCCGACTGCGGCTGGACGCCGGCCACGACCTGCAGCGCGCAGCGGGCCGCGCCGGAGAGCGAGCGTATGGTATTGGCCAGGATGGAGACGGCGAAGCCGCGCTCGGGCACCCAGAAGAGCTGCGAGGAGTAGCCCGGGATGTTGCCGCCGTGGTCGTAGACCGTCACCGCTTGGTCCGGGTTCTCCACGTCGCGCATGGCCGTGACGAAGATGCCGTAGCCGTAGTCGTCCCAGCCGGTGATCTCGATCGGCACCTGGGCCTGCTGCATGGCCTGCGCCGAGGCCTCCGAGAGCACCTCGCCGCCGCCGTCCATCAGCAGGTTGGCCCAGCGGACCATGTCGGTCGGGGTGGAGAAGGCGGTGCCGGCCGGCGCCAGGCCCGGGATGTCCCATTGGTCCAGGGGCACGATGCTGCCGCCGTCCAGGCCCAGGGCGTAGTTGCCGCTGGCCTCGACCTCCTCGGAGTAGAAGGTGGTGCGGGTCATGGCGGCGCGGGCGAAGACCTCTTCGGCCATGTAGTCGTAGTAGGGCTTGCCGGAGAGCTGCTCGACGATGAGGCCGGCCAGGTTGAAGTTGGGATTCGAGTAGTTCCAGAAGCTGCCCGGTGGCGAGGTCAGCTGGTAGCGGGGCGCGGCGAAGGCGGTCCAGTCGGCCAGGCTCAGCGCCGGATCGAGCACCCAGAGCTGGTCGGGGATGCCGCTGGAGTGGGTCAAGAGGTGGTGCGGCGTGATGGCCGAGGCCTGGTAGGGCGGTGCCAAGCTCAGATCCGGCAGGGCTTCGGTGATCGGGGCGTCCATGTCCAGCTGGCCGGCCTCGACCCGCTGCAGCAGCGCCGCCGAGGTCAGCTGCTTGGTGGTCGAACCGATGCGGAAGCGGGTCTCGGTGTCCACCGCCGTCTGGCCGCCGGCCTCGCGCAGGCCGTAGCCCTTGGCGTAGACCAATTCGCCATTCTGCGAGATGGCCAGCGAGGCGCCGGGCGTGTCGTCCGCGGGCCCATCCCCGCCGGCCATGTCCTGGGCCATGCAGGCATCGACGGTGGCGAAGGGATCGTCCTGGTTCGGGGATTCGGCGAGGATCTCGTCCACCCAGGCCAATTCCGACTCGGGGCCGGCCAGCAGGGGCTTCGGCGCCGGGAGGGGATCGAGGCTGGGATCGAGCAGAATCGGGTCGACGCGAGGCGCGTCGGCGTCGGGAAGCACCTCGGTCGCAAGGAGCTTGGGGCCGCCGACCGCGGCGAGAAGGAGGCCGGCGGCGACGAGGCAGGCGAGTAGCGGGCGGAGGGTCAGGTGGGACATGCGGGCGCTCCTTGAGCAGAGGTGGCTGTCTCGGGCAGGCTGGTAATGGGTTTCGAATGGCATCTGAGCGGATATCGAGAACTCGGTCGGTCCGCGGCCATGACCGCCGGATCGTCAGAGGGCTCGATTTCCCAGCGTGAGCCGCGACCACGATACGTCGTGCCGAGCTCAGGGTAGCAGGTGACAGGCGCGGCGAAGTCGTGCATGATGTTCGACGTGGATGCCGTGCCCGCGTGACCTTTTGCGCGCGGAAACGACGTGGATGCCGAAGGCCGAACTTCTATATCCAAGGGGAGGATGATGCGCCACCACCATCGCGCGATTGCCCTGCGGCGTGCCCTGCGCGCCGGCATCGCCATGTCGATCCTCTGCGGCCTCGTGCTGCCGGCGGCCGCGCCGGCGACGCGGGCCCAGGAGCCGACGTCGATCTTCGTGAACACCACCAGCGACGAGGGGATCTCCTCGGAGCAATGCCTACCGGGGCAGGAATGCACCCTGCGCAAGGCCATCGAACTGGCCGAGAGCCTGGGCGGCGGCCTGGTGCGCGCCTGCTACGATCCGGCCGAGACGCCGGACGGTGAGGCCTGCCCGGCCGGCGCGCTGCCCCTGCGCACGCGCGACGAGGGCTATGATGCGGCCAGCGGAACCTGGCAGTTCGAGTACGATCCGCTCTCGCCCTTCGTGCTCTCCGGCGGCGGGGTCCTGATCGACTTCACCCAGGACATCCAGGACTGGTCCGGACCGCAGGACAACAAGGTGGCCCTGGTCAGCGAGGATCGGCGCTCGCATGCCTTCATCGTCGAGAGCTCCGGCAACCGCATCGCCGGCATCGAGTTGAGCGGGGCCTACAGCAACGCGGCCATCGTGCTGCGCAAGCGCAAGAGCGAGGACATCGGCGCCACCGACAACCAGCTGGGGCCGGGCCTGATCTTTGCCGGCATCGAACCCGGCGTGGGCCTCTTGATCCGCGATCCGCAGAGCCACGGCAACCGCCTGGTGGGCAGCTGGTGCGGCCTGACCGGCGACGGGACCGAGGCCCTGCCGATGTACGAGGACTGCATCCAGATCTCCTCGGGTGCTCGGGAGAACACCATCGGCGGCCCGGATCCGGCCGATCGCAACGTCCTGGCCGCCAGCGGCCTGGGCTCGGCGGTCAGCATCTTCGGGGTGCAGCCGGGCGAGGACGAGGTCGATGCCCCGATCACCCGGGACAACCGCATCGAGGGCAACTGGATCGGGCTGGATGCAGCTGGTGAGCCCGTGGGTAACGAGACCGGCGTGACGATCAAGCTGGAGGCCCAGCGTACGGAGATTCTGGGCAACGTGATCGGCGGCAATCGCCAGTCGGGCATCGCCATCTACAATGGCAGCCACGAGACCCACATCGAGGACAATTCGATCGGCCTGGCGCCGGATGGCAGCGGCAGCGTGGCCAACGGTCGCCACGGCATCGAGATCGTGGCCGAGCCGCAGAACTCGCAGATCGTCGCCAATCGCATCATCTACAACGCGGGCGGGGGCATCGTGATCAGCGGTGGCCGCGCCACGGGCCATCGGCTCAGCGCCAACGTCCTGCGCAACAACGAGCAGGGCGGCATCGTGCTCAGCCAGGGGGCCAACGGCAACCGGTCCGCGCCGGAGGCCGAGCGGGCCTTCGCCGACTACGTGACCGGGACGGCCTGCGCCGGCTGCCGGGTGGAGGTCTTCAGCGCCGTGGACGATCAAGCGGCGGCCTATGAAGGATTCACCGAGGCCGACGCCGACACCGGCCGCTTCGAGCTGCGCCTGACCGAGGGCCGCTTCCGCTTCCCCTTCCTGACCCTGACGGCCACCGACGCCGAGGGCAACACCTCCGCGCTGTCCGATCCGCTGCGCGTGCCGCGCGAGACGGCCACGCCCCGACCCAGCGCGACCGCCAGCCCGGAACCCAGCGCTACCCGCCGGCCGCCGCCGACCGAGGATCCCAACCGGCCGGCCGGCCTGATCCACCTGCCCTTGGCCTTGTTCGGCTGGACGCTGGAGGACCTGGCGCCGCCGGCCACCGCCCTGCCGCCGGGCACCCAGCCGCCCGACCCGACGTCCAGTCCGACCCAGGCGACACCCAGCGCCACTCCGCCGATCAGCCCCACCCCGACGGTCAGCCCGACGCCTCCCAAGATCCGGCCCGGGCGCATCCTCGGCCGGCTGACCCTGAACAACCAACCGGTAGACGAGGGCCTAGGCGCCAGCCCCGGCCCGGGCCTGGTCCTGCAGCGCTGCCGGCCGGTCGAGGGGGGCTCGGATGCCCTGCCGGACTGCGGCATCATCGACCGTGTCGGCGTCGCCGGCGACCAAGGCGGATTCACCTTCACCGATCCCGTCGACTTGGAGGAAGGCCAGTACTACCGGGTGGCCTGGCTCAACGAGAGCGTCGTCGACAGCGGCACCCCCTTCTTCGGTAGCGAGCTCTGGCTGGGCGCCTGGTACTCCGACCCGATCGAGCTCGAGCCCGAGGGCGAGGTGGATTTGGGCCGCATCGAGATCGCCGACGTGACCCTGACCGATCCGCTCAACGGTATCGGCACGGTGCTGCCGATCGAGTTCCGCTGGCAGCGCCGCACCAGCGAGACGGGCAGCTACGAGCTGTCCTTCGTCGAGGCGCCCAGTCGCACCCTGGCCGATCGCGAGATCTTCCACAGCATCCCGGTGGGCCGGCGCGGCAACTACACCCTGAACGGCCGGCCGCCGGGCATGCGGGTGGGCATCGACTTCCGCTACTTCTGGCTGATCGCCATCGACGACGACCACGGAACCGGCATCAGCTACTACAACCGGATGTTCTGGCTGGAGGCCCTGAGCCAGCGCATGCAGCTCTTGCCGGGACCGCGCTGATCGGAGGCCGCCTGTCCAAAACCCTGCGGTGATCGTGTTGTAGTAGGCGAATCGAAAAGCGGGGAAGGCGCGGCCGGCGGCCGCAGGAAGGGCAGGTGTCCATCGTGAACCATCGACGAAGGGAATCTCGACGAAGTGGTCTTCGACGCGCGATGTCGAGGCGGAGGCGACCGGCGGCCTGGATCTTGGCCGCCGGTCTGCTCTGGATGGCCGGCATGGTGCTCGGCCTCGATGCGCCGACGGCACTGCGCGCCCAGGGGAGCCTGGCCGATGAGCTGGTCCTGAGCACCACCTTGCACGTCGATGGCGACCCGATCGCGATCGGCGACCGGCTCGAGGGCCGCTTGGAGATCATCGCCCGCGCGCCCAGCCTGCCGGTGGATGCCGACATCGTGCTGGTGCTCGACGCCTCGGGCTCGATGGCCGGCCAGCCGACGCAGTCGATGAAGGATGGCGCAAGGGACATGATCGAGGCGCTCGACTTGGTGACCCATCCGGACAGCCGCGTTGGAGTGGTCGAGTTCAACAGTCAAGCGCGGACGCTTTGCCGTCTCGTCAACAACCCAGGCCAGTTGATCTCCTGCATCGGTAGGGTGGGCGCTCATGGGGGCACTGCCATCGATCGGGGAATCCTGGAAGGCGAGCAGGTGCTGTCGATCGATGCGCCGACACGTCAGCCGGGCTTCCAGCCGGTCATGGTCGTGCTGTCCGACGGGATGAACAACAGCGGTTGCGATCCGGTACTGAAGACGGCGGACCGCCTGAAGCTGGCCGGAACGCGCATCTTCTCGGTCTGCGCCGGCAGCGGCTGTGACGCGACCTGCATGCGCCAGGTGGCCAGTGCGGCGGGCGACTTCGGAGACGTTCCCTTCACCGGCCTGCCGGCGCATTTCCGGGCCTTGGCGAAGGAGCTGCGCGCCGAGCCGGCCGTCGAGTCCTTCGAGGTGGTCCTCGACCTGCCGGAGCATCTCGAGCTGGTGGCCGGCAGCAGCCGCCCCGAGCCGATCTCGGCCGAGGGCGAGCCGCCGCGCTGGCACGCTTCGCGCCTGGATCGAGACGGCTTCGAACTGCAGTTCGAAGTGCAGGTCGCCTCCGAGGGCTCGGCCCCAGTCGGCGCGCAGATCGATCTGACGCTCGCCGACGGCAGCCAGGTCACCGACCGCCTGGAAGCGCCGGTCGCCGCGATCCCATCGCCGACCCCGGAGCCGAGCGCGACGTCCCGACCGCAGCCCAGTGACACGCCACGGACAGAGCCGGCCTGGGAGCACCTGCTGCTGCCCTACTTGCAGATCTTCGAGTAGCGGTGCGAGCTCGAGAGTTCGCTCACGGTAGGTACTGCATCGTGATCTGCCGCACCTGCCCGACTTCGACGCCACTCATGCCGCCCGGCTCGTCGAAGCGCAGGGCGCCGAGCAGCAAGCGGTGCACGTCGTCCTGCAGCTTGGCGTAGGGCAGGTTGCCTTCGATGTTGACCGGGTGCTGGATCTCCACGATGCGGTCGCCGAGCGCCAGGTAGTAGTGCGAGACGTAGCTGTCGAAGGCGTTGAACTCGATGCGCAGGGCAGGCCTGCCCGCCACCTGGGTGTCCCGCACCCAGTCTTCGCGGATCTCGCCGTCGGTGACCGGAAGCCCGCCGGGCGGCTGGTCGGCTGCCCTGGCTGCCTGCCAGGCGTCGAGGATTCGCTTTCGCGCCCAAGCATCGGCGCTCAGGTCACCTGGGTTGTCGTGGATCTCGATGGTCAGATCGTAGGATGGACTGCCATCCGGCACGCCCTGGAAGGGGAAGGACGGCCCGAGGATGCGAACCCGGGTGGGCTCGGTTTCTTCCAGACTGGCGTTCGCGGTGTAGGTGATCGTGATGCCGGCCATCTCGTAGGCCAGCAGGCCGTCGGATGGTAGCGTCACGCCGATGAAGGCATCGGTAGACGGCTCGGGGGTCGGTGGAAGGCCCGACTCGGTCGGCGCGGACGAGGCGGTGGCCGTCGAAGCCGTGGCAGCCGTGGCGAGATCCGGCGCGCTCCCGTCGCTGGTCTCGGCGGCTGGAGGCTGGACGCAGGCCGTAGCCAGGAGGGTTAGACAGAGGGCAAGGGGTCGGTTCACTGCGCACCTCATTTCGCCTGGAAGGCGAAGCGAGATCGTCTTCGGTGCCCAGACGCAAGGCGGTCCGGCAAGGGGAGCCGGACCGCGGTTAATGATAGCGCGCTCAGGCAGGGGCCATGGCGATCTTGTCGTCGATCGGCTGCCGATTCGTCGCCGATGGAGCTTGGACGCGTCAGGCGCGTTCCAATGGCAGATGATCGAAGAGCTCGTCCAGGCGCGAGATGGTCCGCTCGCCCGGGTGGTCCAGGCCGAACATGAAGACGCCGGCGGCGCGGGTGGCGCCGTGGTCGCTGGCCGAATCGCCGACGTAGACGACCTGATCGGCTTGGAGCGACAGGCGTTCCAGGGCGATGTGAATCATGTCGGGGGCTGGCTTCTCGGGGGCTTCGCTGGAGCCGACGACCGTTTCGACCAAGTCGAGGAGGTCGAAGCGATCGAGCATCAGCTCGGCCAGGTCGCGCGGCGTGTTGGTGACGACGGCGCGGGCGATGCCTTGCCGGCCCAGGGTCTCGAGCAGCTCGATGGCGCCGGGCATGCGGCGCATGCGGTCGATGTAGTCCGGGAAGACCTGGTAGTAGGCGCGCGAGACCTCGTGGCGGGTCCGGCCGGCGAAGAACTGCTTCATGTCGGCTTCGACGCCCTGGCCGAAGGTGGCGGCGAAGTCCTCGTAGGGCACGTGCGGGCCGCCGAAGTCGGAGACGACGCGCAGGAGGACGTCGTACCAGATGCGGCCGGAGTCCAGCAGGACGCCGTCCATGTCGAAGAGGATGGCCTCGAGCGGGTTGGGCGGCTCGAGGCGCGTCATGAGGCCGTGAGGTCGACGACGACGCGGCCGCGGACCTGGCCGGCCAGGATGGTCTGGCTCATGTCGGGGACTTCGGAGAGGGGGATGGTGGCGTGGGTCAGCGTCTCGAGGATGTCGACGTCGAGGTCGCGGGCCAGGCGCTGCCAGGCGGCCTGGCGGCGGGGGGCCGGGCAGTAGTTGGAGTCGATGCCCAGGAGGTTGACGCCGCGGAGGATGAAGGGGAAGACGGTGGTCGAGAGCTCGGGGCTGGCGGCCAGGCCGCAGGCGGCGATGCTGGCGTGACGGCGCATGCTGGCGATGAGGGTGGCCAGGGTGCTGCCGCCGACGGTGTCCACTGCGCCGGACCAGCGCTCGGAGCGCATGGGGCGGGGCTCGGCCTCGCCCAACTCGCGGCGGTGGATGAGGGCGCTGGCGCCGAGGGATCGGAGCCAGTCTTCTTCCTCGAGCCGGCCGGTGGAAGCAGTAACGTCGTGGTCGGCGCGGGCCAGGAGGGTGACGGCCATGCTGCCGACGCCGCCCGATGCGCCGGTGACGACGACCTCGCCGTCGGTCGGAGTCAAACCGTGCTCCTCCAGGGTCATGACGGAGAGCATGGCCGTGTAGCCGGCCGTGCCGATGATCATGGCCTGGTGGAGGGATAGGGAGTCGGGCACCGGGACGGCCCATTCGGCTTGGATGCGTTGGTAGCGGCTGTAGCCACCCCAGTGATCCTCGCCGATGCCGCGACCGGTGACCAGGATGCGGTCACCGGGGGAGAAGGCGGCCGAGGCGGACTCGACGACGGTGCCGGCCAAATCCACACCGGGCACGATGGGATAGCCGCGCACGATCCGGCCGCGATCGCTGACCGCGAGCCCATCCTTGTAGTTGAGGCTGGAGTAATCGACCTCGACCAGGACATCGCCCTGGTCGGGCAGGTCGGAGAGCTGGAGGGACTGCAAGTTGGCCTGGACCTCGTCGTCGGGCTTCTCGAGGACGAGGGCGGGGAAGGGTTCGCGGACGGGCATGTAAGGTGGACCTCTTTACGCTGGAAGGGGTGAGCTTCTGATCCGGCCGAAGTTCAAGCTCGCTGATCTTCGGGGTTGTACCAGTCGTCTGAAGCGAGGACTTCGGATTGAGCGCGCTCGATTCCCGGGTCGAGCTGCGAGCTCGTGTTGGCGTAGACGCGATCGAGTGCACGCGTGATGCTCGCCGGATCGTGCCGTTCGAGGTACTCACGCAGCGCCAACGCGAGGACTCGATCGCGGTCGAGTCCTGATTCCCGGGCAACCCGGCCTGCGCCAACCACCAGTTCGCTCGGCAGATCGACGTGGATCCTCATGCCCTGAGGATAACCATGCAACGGGGCGAGTCCAATGTCCGATTCCGTGGCGCCCTATTCGAGCTCGATGGTTCGGGTCGAGTAGCGGAAGCGACCGATGATCCTCCACTCGAAGAGCACGTCGTCGATGGACGGGCGTCCGCTGACGTGATGGGCGATGAGGGGGTTACCGGACCGCGGGTCGACACGGTCGGTGACGATGCCGATGTGAGTGCTGCCCAGGCCCAGGTGCCAGGTGATGATCTCGCCGGGGCGATAGTCCTCGGCGCGATCGGAGATGGGCAGTGCGGCGCCCTGGCGGGCCAAGTAGACCATCAGGTTGGGCACGCGGCGGTGATCGATGCTGGGATCGGCCTCGCGGCTGCCCCAGAGCGCAGGGTAGGCGTCGAAGCTCGCGCGCATGTCGTGGTGGACGGCTTCCTGCAGGTCGATGTCGATCTGGCGCAGGGCGCGGATGACCAGGTCGGTGCAGACGCCGGTGTCGGCCGGCACGTCACCGCCCGGGAAGGAGAGCGGGACGAAAGCCGGATCGTAGCGGGTGGGGCGGGCGGCCAGTTCCACGGCGGCTTCGACGAGCCCATCCGAGCCGAGGGCGAGACGTTCGGAACTTGGTGTCGACGACCTGGTGAGCAAGGTCTCGTAGTCGCGCTGCCATTGCCAGAGCCAGACGAACTCGGGCAGCCGGCCGGTCGCGAGACGGACCAGACGTGGGGCATAGGCCGCGAGGGCGATGAGGACGATGACCGCTACGCCGGCCAGCACGCGGTGGGAACCGGTCTGGCGACGATGTAGGAAGGAGCGCATGCGATGAGCCTAGCCAGGCTCGATCTTGTTTGCTGGACGAGAAGCCGCCGATCGGCCTACGTCGTACACCACGATCGGCGCCCGCTCAGCGCAGGCCCGCCGCCTCGAAGGTGTCGCAGGCTTGGACGCTGCCGCTCTGCCAGCCTTCGAGGAACCAGTCGACGCGCTGCTGGGAGGAGCCGTGGGTGAAGTTCTCGGGCTGGATGCGCCGGCCGGCCATGCGCTGCATGCGGTCGTCGCCCACCGCCGTGGCTGCGCTCATGCCCTCCTCGATGTCGGCCGCGTCCAAGAGGTCGCGCTGGGCATCGGCGTGGTGGGCCCAGACGCCGGCGTAGCAGTCGGCCTGCAGCTCGAGCAGGACCGAGAGCTGGTTGGCCTCGCTCTGGCCGACCCGTTGCTGTAGGGACTGGACCTGCTGCTGGGTGCCGAGCAGGTGCTGCACGTGATGGCCGACCTCGTGGGCGATGACGTAGGCCACCGAGAAATCGCCCTGGGCGCCGAAGCGTTGCAGCTGGTTCAGGAAGCTCAGGTCGAAGTAGACCTGTTGGTCACGCGGGCAGTAGAAGGGGCCCGTGGCGGCGCTGTTGAAGCCGCAGGCCGATTGGACCGCGTCGCTGAAGAGCACCAGGGTGGGCTCGCGGTAGGCCGCGCCGGCATCGGCAAAGAGCGCTCCCCAGGTATCCTCGGTGTCGGCCAGGACCACCGACACGAAGTCGGCCACCACGTCCTCCTCCTCCGAGGGCTGGCGGTCCTCGACCACCGCTCCCTGCTGGACTTGACTGAGCGTCCCGAGCAGCTCTACCGGGTCGACCCCGAAGAAGAGTCCCAGCAGGATGACGATCAAGAGGCCGCAGCCCCCGACGGCCGGCGCGCCGCCGGGCGCTCGCATCCGCCTGCGATCCTCGATGTTCTCGCTACGTCGCCCTCGTTGCCAGCGCATGTGGCCGCTCCTTGTCGCCCGGAGAGATGAGTCTGGAGAAGGCCGAACGATACCGTTCGTCGAGCCGCCGGGCGAATGGAGCGACGTTCGTGCTTGGAGGGAATCGGCGCCTTCGTCAGGAGTCCCGAAGGAGCGAGGGTATGAACAGCCGGCTGGCGGGGGGAAGGATGGTCCCACTCGGCGTGGACGTCGGCGTGATCGTCGGTGACGAGTTGGTGGGGCTTGTCGTCGCAGTCGAGGTGGCGGTCGGCGTATGGCTGGGCTCGGGGCTCGGCGTCGGGCTCAGCTCGACCGGGCCGGCGCGGAGCTCGACCAAGCCGGCCTCGCCCTGGGCGACGAAGAGGCTGTCGCCTTCCGCGCTCATCCGACCCACGCTCGAGCTCGGCAAGGCCACGCGATTGGTCATCTGGTCGTCGAAGAAGGTGGCCACGGATCGATACCAGTTGGTGTTGGCCCATTGGAACTGCACGTAGGCCCGCTGGCCCTCGGCCACGACGTCGTCTAGGTGGGTTGGCCAGGGCCAGCCCCCGGAGAGGGTAAGGCTTCCTTCGAGCGAGGGCCGCGCCGGCACGCTGGCGTCGAGTAGCATCAGGCGCAGCTCGGTGGGTGGCGGTGCTGTGGCGGCGCTCAAGGGCCTCGGACCGGTCCCCCCGGCCTCGGCAGCAGGTGGGTGCGCGTCCGGGCTCTCGTCCGGAGGCTGCGCCAGCAGGTAGATGCGATCTCCTTCGGCATCGAGACCCGAGATCTGCGCGAAGTCCAGCCGGGAGCTCGTCACCGGCGCATCGGGGTCGCTCAGGTCGAAGGTCCGGAGCTGTTTGGGCCCCGGGAAGGCAGACTCCGAGACGTAGGCCGCGCCCGGTACACCGTCCAAGCCCGCCAGACGGTGCTCGAGCGGTTGGTGGATTCGGACACGAGGCCGGCTTGGGTCCGCGACGTCCACGATCGCGATCTCGCCTGAACTGCCCGCGAGCAGGAGATCGTCGCCGGCCGGGGCGAGGTGGAGGATCGGGTGGTCCAGCTGCAAGCGCCCGATCTCGACCGGAAGCATGCCTTGCTCGAGATCGAGCGCGAGCAGCAGGGGCTGGCCGGCGTCCTCGCCGCTCAGGTAGGCGTATCGACCCGAGACCAGGATCCGGTCGATCGAGGCAGTCAGATCGATCTCTCGGACGGGCTGCAGTCGCGCGCCACCACCGCGATCCAGGATGGCCAGCGAGCGCTTTCCGGTGACTACGTAGACCGTGTCGCTCGTCGCGGCGCTGTCGATTGCGGTCTGGCCCGGCAGGCCGCCGCGTTCGACGGGCGCATCTCCAGCGGAGAGCTCGACCAGACGAAGTCCCTCGGAATCGGCCAGGGCGACGCGTCCTTCGTCCAGGCCGAGCACCGAGTGGTTGGGCCGGCCGATCGCCAGGCTGCCCAGCAGGCTCGGCGCGGCGGGATCGGCGATGTCCAGCACGTGGAGGCTGCCGTCCCCGCCGAGCACGACCAGGCGATCTCCGTCCGCCCGCATCTCGATCCCGCGGTCGATCGCGATCTCGGCCAGGAGGGTCGGGCTCAGCGGCCGACGGACATCCAGCACCGAGAATCGGTCCGTGGTCAGCCCGAACAGGAGCTCGTCTCGTGCGAGGAGCGCCGAGAAGCGGTCGGCGGTCGGAATCGCGCCGATGAGCTCGGGATCTGCCGGATCGGCCAGGCTGTAGACCTGGATGCCGCGCGGGTAGTAGCACTGAAAGAAAAGCCGTCCGGCGGCCGCCGTCGGAATGCGGCAGTCGTAGCCCTGGATCGCCTCGCTGCCCTCCGGCTCGGTCCGGGGCGGGGTCTCCAGGCGCATGGTGCCCAGGAAGGCGCCCAACGGGTCGGCGACGTTGCTCAGGAAGTAGCCGTGATCCCCGGCGATGGCCATGCTGTCGGCACGTCCGACCATGTCACAGCAGGGTGCGTCGGGATCGTCCAAGTCGATCCACTGGAAGCCGTTCTTGTGCAGGACCCAGGCGACCCGGTCTCGCAGTATGATGTCACTGGCCACGCCGGCCAGCTGCCAGCCTCGGTGCAGGGTCGTGGGATCGTCCGGATCGGAGATGTCGATCGGCAGCAGCCGGCTGCCGATGGCCGCGTAGGCCAAGCTGCCGCTGATCGCCACCTGGCTGGGCATGCCCCCGAAGCTGTCGACGAGGTGCGTTCGATCCACGACGACCTGGTTGCCGTCTGGTCGCGAGCCGGCTTCGGCCTGCTGCGCCGGCCCGGGCCGGAGGAGTCCGGGCCGGAGGAGTCCGAGCCAGGCGACCAAGCCGGCCAAGACGAGCATCGATATCAGCAGGAAGGTCGGACGACGTGGACGACGACATCGGCTCGGACGGTCCGTCTCGGATATCGGATTCAGCATGCTGGGCTCCTCGTGTTGGCTCGAGAGACATCGGCACTGCGGCCGCGGCCTTGCGCGCATCCGGATGAGGGTCATCCTCCGCGCCGGGCGCGGCGCGTCAACGCGGCGGTGCTACAATCCGGTCGGTGAATACGCGCAACCCCTTGCACCTTGTGACACGCGAAGGTTTCACGGGTCCATGTTGACCGGCCTGCTCTCGATCCTCGAGCGCGCGCTGCGCATCGTGGCGCTGTTGGTGGGCGGCGCGATCTACGAGGTGACGCGGCTCTTGCCGGAGGCGATCCGACGCACGCGGCTCTATCAGGCATCGCTGGATCGGTTCCTGCGCGTCTTGATCGAGAGCCTGGGCGGCGCGCGCGGGGTCTTCCCGCCCGACGGCTTGGATCCGGGGGCGCTGGCGCGGCGCAAGACGGCCGGCAACGCGATGGAGCTGGCCGGCCTGGCCGCGGTCGGCTTCTCTCCGCTCTGGATCCTGGCCGCCGCCTCCGACGTCACCGGCGGCACCAAGGCCTACGGCCGGGCCCTCCTGCGCGAGCTGCAGCGCGATGGCCTGGTGCGGGCCGACGCGGACTTCGGCTCGGTGGGCGCCTTGCTCGACGAGCTCGAGTCGACCAGCGGCTTGGCGGCCGAGACCCTCGACCTGCCGCCCTTGAACGTCGGCGAGCTCCGCGCCGCGCTGGCCGAGCTGCGGGCCAACGCCGCGGCCATCCCCGAGCCGCGGCGCCTGGCCGAGATCTTCGACGCTCTGCGCCGCGCGGCCGATCTGCAAGATCGCTCCTTGCGATCGGTCTCGCTGATGGTGGCCGAGGGAGCATGGCGGGCCGGCGCCGACCTGCGCGAAGCGCATATCTACGACTACTACCGCCAGGCCCTCGAACGCCTGGCCGACGAGGGCCCGGCCGCGTATCTGCGTCGCCGGTCGGCACCCTACATGCGGGCCCTGGCGCGGCAGCTCGACCCGCGCCGGCCGGCGTGGATCGAAGGGCGTCACGCCCGCAGCCGCGGCGGCGACCCCGTGGTATGATCACGCGTTGCCGTGCGGCCTGTGCGGCCGATGGAGTTCGGACTCGAGGATTTCCGGGGTGAAGGCCCCGTCTCGCAATGGGAGGAGGAGCTGGGATGATGGAATGGCGACGGATGCTCCGATACGGCCTGATGGCCTTTGCCTTGGGCGGCACGATGTTGGTCGGATGCGATCGCCAGACGCCCGAGGCGCCGGATGAAGGGCCGCCCGGTCCCGAAGAGGCCGGCCCGGCCATCGAGGTCGAGCCGGTCGACCCGGCCGCGCTCTCCGAGGCCGACTACCAGAGCCTGGTCTCGGCCTTCTACACCGGCATCGTGGCCATGGAGGTCGGCGACGCCGAGCGCGGCGTCGAGCGCTTGGAGGCGGCCACCGGTCTGGTGCCGGGCGAGCCGGCCGGCTGGGCCAACCTGGCCCTGGCCCGCATGCGCGCCAACGACATGCAGGCGGCGGCCGAGGCCATGGCGCCGGCCCTGCAGCTGGCCCCGGAGACCAGCGAGGTCCAGCTGATGGCGGGCCTGCTCGACCTGCGCCGGCAAGAGACGGAACCGGGCCTCGATCGCATTCGCCGGGCCATCGAGCTGGATCCGTCGAACTGGCGGGCGCGCTTCGCGCTCTACGATGCCCTCCAACAAGCCAGCGAGCCGGACGAGGCCGCTCGCGCCGAGATGCAGGCTCAGCTGGAAGCCATCAGCCAGGGGCTGCCGGACAACGCGCTGCCCTGGCTCGAGCGGGCCCAGCTGGCACTGGAACAGGAGGACGCGGCGACCCTGCAGGCGGCCCTGGACGCGCTGGAGCCCATCTCCGAAGGCTGGGACGAGGATCTACGGGCCCAGCTGGAGTCGGCGCGCGGCTTGGCGGCCGATTCGGCGGCCGACCCGCGCGAGCGCAGCGTGGCCGTGGTCACCCTGCGCAACCTGCTCTTGCCGACGGCCGACTTCCAGGCCGACATGGCCCAGCTGCAGCGCGACTTTGCCGAGGTGGCCCCGCCCATCGAGCGCTTCTTGATCCTCCAGACGCCCGACTCCAGCCCGGCCGAGCCCGATCCGAGCATCCGCTTCGTGGCCGAGCCCATCGAAGATGCCGGTGATGGCTGGGTCGAAGCGGCGCACCTGCAGGCCGATGGCCCACCCAGCCTCATCCTGGGCTTCGACGATCGGATCGAGATCCGGCCCGAGGCGGGTGCCGGCGAGGCCATCGTCATCGAATCGCCCACCGCGCCCCTGGCGCCCAACGGCGTCCTGCCCATCGACTGGGACAACGACCAGCGGGTCGACATCGTGCTGGCCGGCGTCGGCGGACTGGCCTTCCTGCATCAGACCGAGGACGGCGGTTTCGAGGACGTGACGGTCGACACCGGGCTCGAGGCCAACCGCTTCACCGACAACTACTACCATGGCGGCTGGGCCGTCGATCTGGACCTGGAGGGCGACCTGGACCTGATCCTGGGCCGCTACCAGGCCGCGCCGCTGGTCTTGCGCAACAATGGCGACGGGACCTGGGCCGAGAGCGATGCGCTCGACCTCTCCGCGATCGAGGGGCTGGCCGACCTGGTCTGGGGTGACCTCGATCGCGACGGCGACCCGGATCTGGCCCTCGGCGAGACCACGACGATCTACATGGCGCGCAACGACCGATCGCTGGGCTACACGCTCGTCCAGCTGGGCGAGCCGAGCGATCTCGAGGAAGCGGATGCCCCCTCGCCCAGGCTGCTCGGCTTGACCGACCTCGATCGCGATGGCCGGCTGGACCTCACCACTTCGGACGGTCGGCGCGTGCGCTTGCCGGAGGAGGGGCCGGGGGCCGCCGATCTGGAGCCCTTCGGCGAGATCGGTGGCGAGATCGGCTTCCACCGCTGGGCGGATGTGGACAACAACGGCGCCCCCGACTTCATCGGCAATGACTTCATCGGCCTGGCCGGCGGCGAGCAGCTCGTCGAGCTGCCGGAGATGCCGCGGGCCGAGATCCACAGCGCGGTCGATCTGGACGGTGATGGTTGGGTGGACCTGGTCGGCGAGGACGGGAGCGGCCAGCCGACGGTCTGGATGAACCAGGGCGGCGAGCAGGACTACGGCTGGCAGGTCATCCGGCCGCGGGCGGTGCGCGAGGGCGATCAACGCAACAACAGCTTTGGTTTGGGCGGCGAGCTCGAAGTGCGCGCCGGCCTGCTCTACCAAAAGCTGCCGATGGACGCGCCGGCCCTCCACGTTGGGTTGGGCGAAGGCGATGGCAGCGACGCGATCCGCATCCGCTGGCCCAACGGCAACGCCCAGGGCGAGTTCGACCTGGCGGCTGATGCCGAGCTGGTGGCCGAGCAGCGCCTGGCCGGCAGCTGTCCCTGGCTATTTGCCTGGGATGGCGAGGGCATGGAGTTCGTCACCGACGTGCTCTGGCGCTCGCCCCTGGGCCTGCGCATCAACGCCCAGGACACGGCCGGCGTGGTCCAGACCCGCGACTGGGTGCTGGTCGGCGGCGAGCGGCTGAAGGCCCGCGACGGCGTCTACGATCTGCGCGTGACCGCCGAGCTGCGCGAGACCCACTTCTTCGACGAGGTGAAGCTCCTGGTGGCGGACCACCCCGAGGGCACGCTGGCCTGGGTCGACGAGCGCTTCAGCTTCCCGCCGCCGCCCCTGTCGGTGCAACTGACCGGGCCGACGGCGCCGGTGGCGGGGGCGCGCGACGTCGAGGGCCGGGACATCTCGGACTTCGTCGTCGAGCGCGACGGCCGGCATTTCGAGGACATCGGCCGGGGCGACTACCAGGGCATCGCCGGCGACCACTGGACCGAGGTCGAGCTGGATCCGAGCCAGACGCTCCAGACGCCGGAGGGCGAGGTCACGCTGGCCGAGGCCATGGCCGATGGTTCATTGCGCCTGGTCTCGACCGGCTGGGTCTACCCCACCGACAGCTCGATCAACGTAGCCATCAGCCAGGGCGGGACGACGCCGCCGGTCGATCTGGCCATCGAGGTCCAGGCCGCGGACGGCAGCTGGCAGCCTTGGCGCGAGGGGCTGGGTTTCCCGGCCGGCAAGCACAAGACCTTGCTGCTCGACCTGGGCGGCGCCTTCGAGGCCGGCGCGCCCGGACCCTGGCGGCTGCGCTTGCGGACGACGATGGAGATCTACTGGGACGCCCTGCGCGTGGCGCGGCTGCTGCAGGAGACGGTCGAGCCGGTGACGCTGGAGACGAGCCTGGCCGAACTGCGCTACCGCGGCTTCTCGATGACCAACCGCATGGACGGCTCGGCGCCGGTGACCCAGCCGGAGACGCCGGACTACGAGCGGCTGGCCGGCACGGGCCAGGCCTGGCTGGACCTGGAGGGCTTCTACACGCGCTTCGGTCCGGTGGGCGAGCTCCTGGCCGAGACCGACGACCGCTATGCCATCCTCAACGCCGGCGACGAGCTGGCCTTCGAGTTCGAGGTGCCGGCCGACCCGGCACCGGGCATGGTCCGCGACTTCGTCTTCCTCTCGGACGGATGGGTCAAGGACGGCAACGTGGCCACCAGCTACTCGGCCACCGTCCGGCCGCTGCCATCGCACGACCAACCCGAGTACACCTTGCCCGGCATCAGCGGCCCGCTGCCGGCCCTGAGCGAGGATCCGATCTACCAGCGCTTCCCGGAGGACTGGGCGCGCTACCACACCCGCTACGTGACCAACAGACGATTCCACGAGGCCATGCAGCCTCGGACGCGATAAGGAGCATCCCGACGATGAACGCCAACGGAACCATGATCGGCAGCGAACTCGAGTCGGCCATCAACGCCCAGATCGGGCGCGAGTTCGAGGCCAGCCTGCAATACGTCAACATCGCGGCCTACTTCGACGCTGAGAGCCTGCCGGAACTGGCCGGCTTCTTCTTCCGCCAGTCGGACGAGGAGCGCGACCATGCGATGAAGTTCGTGCACTACCTGCTGGAGACGGGCGGCGCGGTGCGGCTGCCGGCCATCGAGCAGCCCCGCCACGACTTCGACTCGGCCGAGGAGGCGGTGGCGGCGGCCCTGCAGTGGGAGATCGAGGTCACGCGCCACATCAACGACCTGATGGACATCGCGATCGCCGAGAAGGACCACATCGCCCAGCAGTTCCTGCAGTGGTTCGTGGCCGAGCAGCGCGAGGAGGTCTCGACCATGTCGACGCTGCGCGACGTGGTCAAGCGGGCCGGGCCGGCCGGCCTGCTCTTCGTCGAGCAGTACCTGGCGCGCGAGCCGCTGGGCGCGCAGGGGCCGGCCGGCGGGGACTGAGTTCCTTCGTGGCTCGAGGCTCGGGATGGATCCGTCGGCCAAGGGTCGACCGCACTTGACGACATCAACGAAAGCGCCGCTTCACCGTATCGGTGGAGCGGCGCTCAGTCTTCGTGCAGCGAATCCCGCGTCCACTGCTGTCCGCCGCGGCTGCTGTTCGAGGCTTCGGAGAGTTCGAGCAAGGTATCGATCGCGCGGGCGCGCGCTTCTTGGATGCCGCTGTAGGTCTCGAGGAAGTCACGCAGGACGGCGTTGATCGAGGTGCCCTGCTCGCGTGCTCGGCTGCGTGCGCGCCGTAGAGTCTCGTCGTCGATTGCGATGGTCAGGCTGGCCATGATTCACCTCGTAATGAGCCCTGTGTAGCACGATGTCAGCGTAGCATGGAGCCCCGAGATCATCGAGGCGCGCACGATATTCTCATCAAAGCGTGGGGTGAGCGACGGTTTCGGGGCTTCACAGACGCGGATCGAGCCCTACAATGGCCTGTGTCAAGGAGAGACGGCGCCGATTCCTCTGCCAGGGAGTCCGCGATGCCCGAACGGTGGTTTTCGCGGCCGGCGCCAAAGAGAAAGGGAGATTCCCCCCATGCATACCCCTCGCCTCCGGGCGTGGCGCCTCGGCGCCGGGTCCGGAAGAGGCGCATGCCAGGCCCTGTTCACCGCATTCGTCATCGCCCTCATTGCAGGTCTTGCCTTCGCCTCACCCGCATCGGCCCAAGAACCCGAGCCAGAAGCCGAGGCGCCGAGCGCCGAAGCCCCGCCGGCGGACGCTCCGGTCGAAGTGCCGGCAGAGAAGCCCGCCGAAGTCCCCGCCGAGACCCCCGCCGAAGCCCCCGCGGCCGCCATCGAGCCGGCCTCTCCCCCCGCCGCACCGCCTGCCCCGGATTTGGGTGCGGTGATCGCCCATCCGGATCTGGATGCGCGCACGCGTCTGGAGATGGAGATCTTGGGGCGCGTGAACGCCATTCGTGCCGAGCACGGGCTGCACGCCTTGAGGTTGGATAATCGGCTGGTGGCGGCGGCGCGCGAGCATGCGGTGGACATGGCGCACCGGAATTTCTGCCGGCATACCGGATCGGACGGGACGCAGTCTCGCGATCGGATGCGGCGCAATGGCTACCCCTACAACAACTGGGCCGGCGAGAACATCCTGTGTTCGCGCGATACGGCGGAGGCGGCGCTGGGCTGGTGGATGAACTCGACGCCGCATCGGAAGAACTTGCTGCATGGGCACTTCACGCACATCGGCGTGGGCGTGAGCATGCACGGGCGCTGGGGTCCGGACATGACGTTGGTTTTTGCGGCCGGCGACGATCGGACCGAGGAGCCGGATGTGTTCAAGAGCTTCCGTGAAGGCCGGGTGGCCGATTGGATCGCGGCGACGAGGGAAGCGCCGGTCGTGCGCTGAACGGCTGATCGGCTGATCGGCGCGACAACGGCACAACGGAACGGCTAACGGCACGAAACAGCGTGCGGCACGGCCTTCGAAGAGGCGGGCCGTCTGGCGCGGGCCGGGAGGTCCTCTGGGCGGGGTGGCGATGTGATGCCCGGACCCCGTGTCGTGGGACCGGGCCTGGGGAGTTGGATGGTCTTGCTCGTTGCCGCGGCCGTCACGGGAGGCGTCCGCCACCCCGCCCAGAGGACCTCCCGGCCCACGGTTGAAGGGGGCCGGGACGGCCCTACGGCCGGGTTTGCGGAATACGGTTTGATCGCATCGACGCTTCGGGACATCGGACGAGTTCGCGCCGCTTGGTGATTAATCATATAATCTTGTTAGTGATTATGGACTGAATCGCCAAGGGGTTGCTTCGTGTTCCCATACCACGTCGAGACGGAGACGCGGCGCTGCATCGATCGGATCGAGGTCCTGCGCGAGGATCTGGATCGGATGGCTCCGCTGCCGCGGATCTGGATGGGGCGGACGCGGCGGGACCTGGAGGTGGAGGCGGTTGCGGCCTCGACGCGGATCGAGGGCGTGCCGGTGACGGTCGACGAGGCGCGCCGGATCTTGGCGGGGGACCGGCCGGCCACGGTGGACGAAGCGAACGTGGCTTTGGTCGAAGGATACCGGGATGCGATGCGCTATGTGCTGGCTCGAGCGGATGATCCGCACTTTGGCTGGCACACCGAGTTGCTCCTGGCCATCCATCATCGGGTCATGGCCGGGGCAGCGAGCGCGGCGGCCGGCCGGTTGCGCGATCGGCAGAACTGGATCTCGAGCAACCGGAGCGGCGAGCAGGTCTTCTTGCCGCCTGGGCCCGAAGCAGTGCCGGGTCTGGTCGCGGAACTGATGGCGTGGCTCGAGGGTTTCGATGGGCCGGCTGCGGTGGCTGCTGCCTTGGCGCATGTTCGACTGGCGGCCATCCATCCCTTCGTCGATGGCAATGGGCGGGTGGCACGGATTCTTGCCTCGGTGGTGATGTACCGAGCCGGTTTCCAGGCGCCGCAGTTCACCAGCCTGGAGGAGTGGTGGGGGCGTCACGTCGCCGAGTACTACGAGGCCTTCGGTTGTCTTGGGACGGAGTGGGACGAGCGGGCGGATGTCTCGGGCTTCGTGCGGGCGCATGTCTGTGCCCAGGCCACCCAGGTCGACGCGTTGGCTCTGAGACAGGAGACCGAGCGGGCGGTCTGGACCGTGCTGAGCGACATCGCGGTGCACGATCTCGGTCTCGATCAGCGGGTGACGCACGCGCTCTATGATGCCTTCCACGCGCGGCAGGTCACCAACCGCTACTACCGGGGCCTGGCGGAGGTCTCGGAGGTCACCGCTTCGCACGACCTGGGCAAGTTGGCCACGTCCGGGATGCTGGAGCGCCGGGGTGCCGGCCGCGCATCGCATTACCTGGGGACCGACCGATTGGCGGTGTCGGTAGCCGAGGGGGCCGGGCTCGATGCCGTGATCATCCAGCCGGCGAGCTCGATCGCCGACCATCGTGATGCCATCTTGCTCGGTTTGGGGGCGCGGCTACACGGCACTCGATCGTCGGGAGGGTAGCCTTCGCAAGGGGATGATCGAAGGCCTCGTTCGACTGCATCGCGGTCTGCGTGGATCGGAAGAAGCGATGCCCCCGCGATCTCGCAAGATCGCGGGGGCATCGGAACGTCAGCGGGTTGAGAAGAGCGGCTACTGCCGCTGCATCAGGCTGGGGAGGTGGATGACGTCGGCCGGGTTCCAGGGGCCGATCTCGACTTCGAGGTCGCGGGTGGAAGAGATGTCGTACTGGCCTCCGTTGATTGCGGTGACTTCGGGTGCGGAGATCTTCAAGAGACCGCCGCTTGCGGTGTTCGCGCGGAAGGTCAGATAGGCAAAGTCGGTAGCGTCGGGGTTGAGGCCGTCGAAGTCGAAGCCTTCTGGGAACCACGCGCCGAGGCGGACCTTGCCATCAGACAGCTGCTCGATGGGGCCGAGCGTCAGGCCGTCGATGGTGTCGACGCCGACGAGCTCGATGCCGCTCGGCAAGTCGAGCGTGAGCTCCCAAGCGCCGACACCTGGCGTGCTGTCGTGGAATCCGAGTTCGAGACCGACTCGGAACTCTCGGTGCTCGCGGGCTTCGTCCATGAGCCCGATCATCATCGATGCCTGGCCCACCTCACCCGGCGCGGCCGGCACCTCGTCGCCGCAAGTCAGGCCCGCGTCGGCGCGGCCGGCGGCGAGGGTGATGTCGCTGACGCTGACGCGGCCATCGCCGTCGAGGTCGCGGCCGGTGCCGGCGCTCCAGGCGTCGGCGGTCAGGTTGGCGTCGAAGGGGGTCAGGCGGCAGTCGCGGTCGAAGTCGCCCGGTAGGTCGGGGCGGTTGGCCACGCGCTCGGGGTCGACCTCGACCCGGTCGGTGGCGCTGCGGGCCCAGATGTCGGGGCGGTACATGGCGTAGGCTTCGGCCGGCCGGGCTCCGAAGCTGCCCGGGGTGACGGCGCGGGCGGCGTACTCGAAGGTATGCGTGCCCGGCGGCAGGTAGCTGCGGAAGAAGGAGACCGCCTCGTCGCGGATCTCCTGTCGCTCGTAGCCCCACCAGCGCCACCAGGGGCGCTCGCCGGGGATGCGGGTGGTCTCGGTCTCCAGGTTTTGGTTGAGGCCCTCGAGGCCCGCCGGCAGCATGTCCTCGACGATCAGGTAATGCAGCTCGTCGCGGGTCTCGACGGTCAGGCGGACGTTGATCAGGTCGCCGGCGTGCCAGCCGTCGGCGTCCGAGCGGCCGCTGATGGGCATGTACTCGCGGCGGAGGGAGAGGCCCATGCCCTCGGCCTCGCTGGCGGTGAAGCCTTCGTAGAAGAGGGCCAAATCGCCCACGGCGGTGTAGTAGATGGTGCCGGAGCCCTGTTTGCGGATCTCCAGGCTGTGCGTGCCCGGCGTCAGCTGGCTGCCGGGGATGACGACCGGGTCGATGGGGCTGGTGACGTTGCTGGAGTCCACCTGACCCTGGGCGATGGGCCGGCCGTCGAGGGCGACGGTCCAGGCGTAGTCGGCCTCCAGGTCGCCCGAGGTCAGCAGGTGGTCGGTGAGGGCCAAGACGGCGAAGGCCGTGGCCTGGGTGGTGCGCCAGCCCGTGCCCCAGCGATGCTCGAGCAGCCAACGGGCGGCCATGGGGGCCATCTCGTGGCTCGGGTCGAGCTGGGCCAGGGCCTCCAGGGCCATGGCGGTCGACTTCTCGGCCGATGCCATCGAGTACCAGTAGTACCAGTCCCAGCGATCGCCGGGGCGCTCGGCCGGCCACCAGGCGGAGGTGGCGGTGCGCTCGGCGCGGGCCAGGAGGGCCGAGAGGGCCAGCTCGGCGCGGCCGTCGCCGGCGCGGTCGAGCGTGACGGCCAGGGTGGCCAGCGCGAAGGCATCCAGCTTGGTCATGCCGTCGTAGAGGCGGTCGAGGGTCTCGGTGTCGGGCGTGCTGCCGCCCAGGCTCAGGACGTAGGCGGCGTAGGCTTGCAGGCGCAGGTCGTGGGTTTGCTGGTCGGGGCCGGGCGGGCGCTCTCCGCCGCCGCCGGAGGTCTGGCCGAGGTTGGCCGCCAGCCAGGTCATGCCGCGGGTGAGCACCTCGGGCGCGACCTCGTAGCCGGCCTCCTCGACCAAGACCAGGCCGTGCAGCACGTAGCTGGTGGTGTAGAGGTTGCCCTCGGAGTACCACCAGCCCCAGCTGCCGTCGCCGTTCTGGAAGCCGTAGAGCTTCTGCAAGCCGGCCTCCATGTACTCCGGAAGGTCGTTGGTGATCTCCGGCGCGTTCAGCTCGACATGTTGCGCCAGCCGGCCGACGACGGCATTCGGCAGGACCTTGCCCATGGTCTGCTCGACGCAGCCGTAGGGGTAGCCGATCAGGCTCTCGACGCCTTCCAGGACGCCGAAGGCCAGGCTGGGCGCCAGGCGGACGGTGACGGTGGAGGAATCGGGGACCGCCTTGTAGGGGACCTCGAAGACCTCGGCGGCCACGGATTCGGTCGAGCCGGAGAGGACGAAGCGGTCGGGCACGCTGAAGGGTTGGACCTCCAGCGGGAGCTCGATGGCGTCGGAGCCGGCCGGCGTGTCCAGCTCGGCCTGGACCAGGTTGGTGCCCAGGGTCGAGGCGACCACGCTCCAGCGGGCCACCTCGGTCTCGCCCTGAGGTAGGGAGAGCGTTCGCGTGCCGGGATCCAGCTGGATCAGGCCCGGGCTCTGCAGCGTGCAGGCGCCGTCGATGGCGCCGGGCATGGCGTAGTTGCGCGAGAGGACGTCGAGCGTGAACTCGTCGCCCTGGACCGCAAAGCGCGGCAGGGCCGGCTGGGCGATGATGGGCTTGGTCACCAGGAGCTCGGCCGAGCCCTGGCCGGCCAGGCTGTCCATCGTGATGGCCCGCGCCAGGGCCTGCCAGGTGGTCAGGTTGTCGGGCAGGGTGAGCGTGACGGACACCTCACCGTCGGGGCCGGTGCGCAGGCGGGCCTCCCAGTGGGCCGTGTCGCGGAACTCGCGGCGCGGCTGGGCGCGGCTGGCCTCCTCGTCGTCGTCCGACGCGTCGCGGTTGCCCGGCGAGGGCGGCTCGCCGCCGCCGGCGCCCTCGTCGACCTGGCGGTCGTCGTAGGTCTGGCCCGGCACGGCCGAGTCGTAGGTGCGCACGGCGTCTTGCCAGCCGGTCCACAGCGCGTCGAAGATGTCGCCGGAGCGGTCGCTAGCCAGGGCCAGGACCGCCTTGTCGACCAGGGCGAAGGAGATCTGGGCGTCGACCGGCTGGCCGGCCGCGTCGCGCACGCGCAGGGTGAAGGTGGTCTCCTCGCCCGGCCCGTGGCTGGGCGCGTCGGGCAGGACCTCGACCGACAGGCGCTTGTCGTCGGCCGGCACGATCAGGTCGACGCTGGCGGTGACGATCTGGCTCTCCTTGCCGCCCCATTCGTTGTCGTTGGGCTGCCACATGTGCACCTTGACCGTGACCTTGGGCGCGTAGCGCGCCTCGATCGGCAGGGCCAGGGTGGTGGCGCCGGAGATCTCGACCACCCGCTCCTCGTAGACCTCGTCGCGCTCGATGGTCACCAGCGCGGTGGTCGTGATGGGGCTCTTGATCAGCACCTGGGCCGTGTCGCCGGCCGCGTAGGACTCGCGATCGGCCGTCAACTCCAGGCCGCCCCACCAGTACCAGGGGCGCTGGCCGTCGTAGAGCCAGGCGTAGGAATGGGCCGTCACGCGCCGGCCGCCGTCGTCGGCCGCATCGGCGCGGAAGCTGTACCAGCCCTCGCCCAGGTCCTCGTAGCGGACCTCGGCCCTTCCGTCGGCACCGGTGGTCACCGTCTGGCGGCCGCTCTCGACCGTGCCGCCTCGGGTGTAGCGCTGGATGACGACGGTCACGTCGCGGCCGGCCACCGGCTGGCCGTCGTGATCGATGGTCGAGGCGGTCAGGACGACCGACTCGCCCAACTCGGTGCCATAGCGCTGATTGGTCAAGCCGAGGGTGAAGTCGGCCGGGTGCACCGGTACGAAGGCGCTGGAATAGACCGGACGGCGGCTGGCGTCCAGTACCTCGGCCTCGAGGGTGTAGGTCTCGGTGTAGCTCTCGTTGCCGTCCAGATCGAGCTGGCCGGTGAAGCTGCCGTCCGGGTCGGTGGTGCCCTCCATTTCGGCCACCGGCTGGGTGCCGTCATCGCCGCGCCACCAGTAGCCGCGGTAGGCGCGCAGGACGACCACCGCGCCGGCCACCGGCTGGCCGTAGTAGTAGTCGGCCTGGACCGAGATCGTGGCGCGGTCGCCGCGCACGTAGTAGTCGGCGTCGGGCTCGATGTTCACCTCGAAGTCGGGCTTGACGTACTCCTCGACCTGGAAGCTGCCGGCGAGGGTGGTCTCGCCGATGCTGGTCTCGATGCGCCACCAGCCAAGGGCCACTTCGTCGGCCAATTGCAGGCTGCCGGCCACGCTGCCGAAGTCGTCGACGGCCGGCGACTCGCGTAGGATGACGTTGTTCTTGGCGTCGCGGATGGTCACGCTGACGGGCGTCGTCGCATCCAGGACCGACAGGCCCTCGCCGTCGAAGGCGCGGATGCTGGTCTTGTAGTGGACCTCGTGGCCCGGGCGGTAGATCGGTCGGTCGGTATGGGTGTGGCCGGTGTAGGCCGGTGCCGGCTGGTCGTACCAGCCGCCCCACCAGCGCCAGTAGCCCTGGTTGGAGGACCAGTTGGCATCCAGGCCCACCAGGGTGGTCTCACCGGCCACCTCGGCCACCAGGAAGGCGGCCTGCTCGGCCAGCGCGTCCAGGGCGGCCAGACCATCGGCATCGCTGCTGGCCTCGGCAAGTAGCTGGCCATCGGCGTCGACGGCCATCACGCGGCCGCCGGCGACGGGCGCCGCGTCCAACCAGCGCGTCAGCCAGGCGCCCAGGTCGCTGCGTCCGCGCTTGGCCACCAGGGCGTGGTCGCTGTAGATGATCATCGCCTGGGCATCGCCCAGGTAGGGATGCGAGGCTTGGATGACATAAAGACCCGGCTCGGCCGCCTCGGGCAGGCCGATGCCGCTCATGCCCTGGGAGTTGTCGATATGCTGCTGCCAGCTGGCCACCTGCGTCAGGCCGCTGACGTCGATCTCGTTCTGGCCGCCGACTTCCAAGGGCGCGTAGCGCTCGGCAAAGCCCGGCAGGTCCAGTCCGTAGAGCGCCAGGTCGAGGGTGACCCGCGGGTAGCCGGGCTGGATGCCGACGCCGTGCTCACCCGAAGGCGCCAGCAGCTGCACCGGCAGGCCCCAGCCGAAGCTGAGCTCGGTGCGATGCTCGGAGGTGGTGAAACGCCAGCTGAAGGCTTCCTCGAGCAGGGGCTGGCCACGGGCGTCGAGGGCGCCGGTGCCAAGCTCCAGCTCGTAGCTGCTGCGGGCCTCCAGAGGCTCGCTGGGTCGAAGCTCGAGCCGTCTTGGATCGTTCCAGACGGCCGTGTGCGCGATCTCCGGATCCAGGCTCAGCGCCTGGATGACGCTGTTCTGGTCGACGTCGACTTCGAAGTTGAGGTTGATGCTCGAGCCCGGCCAGACCTCGCGCGCATCCGGCTGCGGGTAGACCTTGATGGGGATGCCCTGCTGGGCCAGGACCCCGCCCGCGCTATCGGGCAGGAAGGAGGGCGCTGCCAGGACGAGCAGCGCGGCCGCCAGCGTCAGCCAGCGGCGGGCAGGGGGCAGCGGCCACGGGCGCATCGACTTGGGGTGAGAGGCATGCATGGTTCAAGGCTCCTCGTGAGACGGTAGGGCGGGGCAATTCCAATCCATGCGGTGGATACGCACGGCCGCCCGCCTTCGTGACTCCGGATCCGCGCGCTTTCGGCGCGGTCTCGCGCATGGAAGTATCGATCTCGGTGGTGACGAGACAGTCGATGCCTGGAAGGTTCCGTACCCTCATTGTAAGGGATCTCGGTCCGGTGTGGGGTCGACTCGGGTGCCGTGGCGTCGAATGGTTTGGATCGATCTCCCCGGACTCGAAGGCTTGACCTCCCGGCCGAATGCATCTTTCATGCATCCCGACGCGTAGAGCCGGCCGAGAATCCGCTCGCTCCGCGGCCAACGTTCGACCGTCACGCAACCGCTTCCAGGAGATGCCAGCCCATGAGCCAGGACCTCAGCCCCTTGCGCCGCCGGCGCCTGCAGCTCTTCCTCGTCATCGCGCTGATCGCGCTGATCGTCGTCTGGCAGGCGCGGACGGCCTTGGCGCCCTTCGGCTTGGGTCTGGTGGTGGCCTACCTGATCGCGCCGCTCGTCGGTCGGCTGGAGCGCATGTTGCCCGACAAGCTGCGCGAGCTACCCTTCTCGCGGCTTCTGGCCATCCTGGTGGTCTACGGTGCCTTCTTGCTGGTGGTCGGCGGGATGTTGCTGTGGCTGCTGCCAGCCGTGGCCCGCCAGGCCAACGACCTGATCCGCAACGCCCCGCGGCTCTACGAGCAGTCCTCCGGCCAGCTGGATGCCTGGCTGGCCGCGCGGGGCCGGCACCTGCCCAGCACGGCCGAGTGGACCGAGCTGCTCGAGTCCAACGGCGCGGTCTTGCAGGACGTCGTGCCCCGCCTGTTGCGCTTCTTGCAAGACGGCCTGCTCGCCGCCGTCGGCGCGGTGTCCAACACGGTCAGCCTGCTCCTGGCGGCCATCGTCGTGCCGATCTGGCTGATCTACATCCTCAACGACACCGGCCGGGTACTGCACGGCACCCTGGGCCTGATCCCGCAGACCCTGCGCGCCGATTTCGAGGCCCTGCGCATCATCGTCGACCGCGTGCTGGGCGCCTACATCCGCGGCCAGCTGATCATCGCCCTGATCCTGGGCTCGCTCTTGACCATCGCGCTGATGCTCTTGGGCGTGCAGTACCCGCTGCTGTTGGGCGTCGTCAACGGCATCCTGGGCTTCGTGCCCTTCATCGGCTCGATCATCGGCGCCATCCCGGTGCTGGCGGTGGCGCTCCTGGGCGGCGTCCCCCTGGCGCTCAAGGCGCTGATCGCGGTCATCATCATCCAGCAGCTGGACGGATCCTTGATCTCGCCGCGGGTGCAGGGCGACTCGGTCAAGCTGCATCCGGCCTTGATCATGATCGTCCTGGTCATCGGCCAGCAGCTGATGGGCTTCATCGGGCTGCTCGTCGCCGTGCCGCTGACGGCCATCCTGCGCGACATGCTGCACTATGCCTACCTGCGCGTCGACGAGGACGCGCCGGACCCGGTGGCGGCGCTGAGCGAGATCGGCTACGGGGACAGCGTCAGCGAGGTCATGCGCTCGGGAGGCCGGATTCCGGCTTGAATCCGATGTGGATGACCAGCGAACCGAGGGCGAGTCGCCGAGGGGGCAGCGGTACCAGCCCGGCGTCGCGCATCACCGACGCCAGCTCGCTGGGCCTGAGGAAGCCGGCCACCGAAGCCGGTAGGTAGCTGTAGGCTTCGGCGTCGCCGGCGATCAACCGGCCGGCCAGCGGGACCACCCGCTGGAAGAAGAAGGCGAAGAGCTGGCGCCAGACCGGCAGGCCGCCGGGCGAGATCTCCAGGGCCACCACGCGGCAGCCCGGCCGGACCACGCGCGCCATCTCGGCGTAAGCCACGTGCAGATCGGCAAAGTTGCGCAGCACGAAGGCGCTGGTGACCGCGTCGAAGTGGTCGTCCGGAAAGGGCAGGCGATGCCCGTCGCCGCGGACCCAGGTCAGGCGCTCGTCCAGACCCCGCTGGCGGGCCTTGCCCGGCGCCAGGGCCAGCATCGGCCCGGTGTAGTCCAGACCCGTCACCCGGCAGTCGGGATGCAGGCGCGCCAGGTCGATGGCCAAGTCGCCCGTTCCGGTGCCCACGTCTAGCACGCGCGCGCCCTCGGGCAGGGCCGCCGCGCGGACCGTGCGCCGGCGCCAGGGACCGTCCAGGCCGGCCGTCATCAGGCGGTTCATCAGATCGTAGTGGCCCGCGATGCGGCCGAACATGTCGCGCACCGCCACATGCTTGTCCTCCGCGCCGCCGGGGCTGACCGCTCCGCCGCGGTTCACGGCGCGTCTTCCCGGGCGGCGTCCGAGTCCGCGGCGTCGGTGGAATCCGCGGCCTCGTCGTCGGCGGGATCCGCCGCGGCATCGTCGCCGCCCGGTCCCACGATCTCCGCCGCGCCCTCTTCGAGCCCCGACGCATCCATCTCGGGCGACGCGGGCAGCTCGGCCGGCGCGGCCGGGTCGAAGAAGCCTTCGGGCAGGTCCTCGAGCGGGATGAAGTCGTGCTCGAAGGTGGCGCGCACCTGGTAGCGCGTCGTTTCGCCGTAGATGATCACGCCTTCGGCCAGCATGTAGCGCGGCAGGAAGGTCTCCGGGTCCAGGTAGTAGGCCTCGGCCTGGATCTCTGCCTCCGGATCGCCCGGCTCGTGGAAGCGGCCGGTCAGGACGATGGCCGGCCGGCCGTCGTAGCGGCCCGGCTCGACCTCCCAGCGCACCTCCTGGCGCGCTCGGCAGTTGTAGACCAGCGACTCGGCCGCCGAGAGCCGGCTGCAGATGGGCGTCTCGTCCTGGCTGGGTTCGAAGGCGCCGCCGCCCTCGGGCGTCTTGAAATGCTCGCCGTCGACCACGATCTCCTGGCCGGCCAGCGGCTGACCGGCGTCGCGGGCCAACAGCTGCATGCTGTAGCGTTTGCGCGCTTGCCGCCCGTCTGGGGCCAGCCAATACTCGAAGAGGCCGACGTTGCTGTAGATCTCGGCCTCCTGCCGGCGCTGCATCACGCGATGGTAGACGAAGCCTGGCCGGCGCATGGCCTCGGCCGCCCGGTCGACCACCTCGGATGCCGACAGGCCCTCCAGCGCGTCCGGTGCATCGACGGCCGGCTCGGTCGCCGCGCCGCGGGTCAGGCAGGCCCCCAGGAGCAGCGGGAGCAGGAGGAGGGCGAGGCTCGAGATCCGGCGCACGTTTGCGCGGCGAAGCGCTCGGTCGGGACGTTGGGACCTGGCTGCGCCCTCGCGGGCGCTCTGGCGGGATCGTGGCGGGGCTTGGGGATGCATGCGTCGGCTCCGGGGATCGCTTGGGCTCGGGTAGCGCGGGTTTCGAACTGGTGGGACGCTGGTTCGGCGACCTGCGGCTTGCGACCCGACCCTAGGACATGGCCTGGTCGAGGTCTTCCATCAGGTCTTCCAGATCCTCGATGCCGACCGAGATGCGCACCAGGCCCGGCGGCACCGCCAGGGCACTGTCGGCCACCGACATGTGGGTCATGGCCGCCGGCAGCTCGATCAGGCTCTCGATGCCGCCCAGGCTCTCGGCCAGGGTGAAGAGCCGGGTGCGGGAGACCATGCGCCGCGCGGCTTCCTCACCGCCGGCCAGGGTGAAGGAGACCATGCCGCCGTAGCCGCTGGGCATCTGGCGTCGGGCGACCTCGTGGCCCGGATGATCGGGCAGGCCGGGGTAGATCACACGCTCGACGGCGCTGTGGTCGTCCAGGAACTCGGCGATGTTCATGCCGCTGGTCGAATGGCGGATCATGCGCAGGGCCAGGGTCTTGAGGCCGCGCAAGGCCAGCCAGCAGTCCATCGGGCCCGGGACGATGCCGGCCGCGTTCTGCAGGAAGGCCAGCTGCTCGCGCAATTCTTCGTCGCGTCCGATGACCAGGCCGCCCACCAGATCGGAATGCCCGCCGATGTACTTGGTGGCCGAATGCATCACCAAATCGGCGCCGAGGGCCAGGGGCTGCTGCAGGTAGGGCGAGGCGAAGGTGTTGTCGACGGCGCAGATGGCGCCGGCCTCCTGGGCGATGCGCGCCACGGCGGCGATGTCGACGATCTCGAGCATGGGGTTGGTCGGTGTCTCGACCCAGACCAGGCGGGTCTCGGGCCGCAGCACCTCGACCAGGCGCTCGGGATCGCTCATGTCGATGAAGTCGAAGGCGATGCCGAAGCGCCGGGCCACCTTGTCGAAGAGCCGGTAGGTGCCGCCGTAGAGGTCGTCGGCCGCCACCACGTGGTCGCCGGCGCGCAGCAGGTAGAGGATGGTGCTGATGGCGCCCATGCCACTGGCAAAGGCCAAGCCCCAGTCGCCGCCCTCGACGGACGCCGCCGCGGCCTCGTAGGCCGTGCGGGTGGGGTTGCCGGTGCGCGAGTACTCGTAGCCCTTGTGCACGCCCACCTCTTCCTGGGCGTAGGTGCTGTTCTGGTAGATGGGCACGATGACCGCGCCGGTGCTCGGGTCCGGCGCCTGGCCGGCGTGGATGGCGCGCGTGGCGAAGCCGTGGCTGGAAGACATACCGAATTCTCGCTTTATCGGGTGCGGCATGCTGGATCGGGTGCTGCCATGGTGGGTCGGCCGGCGCATTATAGCGCCTCCCGCCGCGCGCCCGATTGTTAAGGGCCGTTCACGCGACATCCCTTGTCGGCCCCCGGCAAGTCGAGTATCCTGGCGCGGCAGTCCCGACCGGCACCGATCCGAGCCCCGGAGTCAGCGATTTCCGGGCCCGGTTCGCGGCGTCCCACCCGCCGGCGGGCCGATCCCGTTCGTGATCCGCGAGGAGGATTCCAGATGAAGCAGCTGCGATGGCTGGCCGTGCTCTTGCTCGCCCTGACCTTGGGCGCAACGACCGTTGCCTGTGGCCCGGCGGAGGATGCCGAAGAAGGCGAAACGACCGGCGAGATGTCCGACGAGTCGATGGACGATGCGGCCTCGGACGAGGACATGGCCGGCGATGAAGAGATGTCCGACGAGGGCATGGCGGAAGAAGAGGATTCGGACGAGGCCGGCGCCGACGACGACAAGGCCGACGAGGGCATGGCCGACGGCGAGCTCGGCAGCGCCGACAACCCGATCATCATGAGCTTCGTGCCCTCGGGCGAGACCGAGGAGGTCGTGACGGGCAGTGACGAGATCTCGGCCCTGCTCGAGGAAGAGACCGGCCTGTCGGTGACCAGCAACGTGGCCACCAGCTACGCCGCGGTCATCGAGGCCATGGGCGCCGGACAGGCCCACGTGGGCTGGCTCAACACCTTCAGCTACATCTTGGCCAACCAGAAGTTCGGCGTGCAGCCGGCGCTGGTGGCCGAGCGCTTCGGCCTGACCACCTACGCCAGCATCATCATCACCCGCGCCGACAGCGGCATCGAGAGCCTGGAGGATCTGGCCGGCGTCACCTTCTGCCGCCCGGACCCGCTCTCGACCTCGGGCTGGATCATCCCCTCGGTCGACATGAAGGCCGCCGGCCTGGATCCGGACGCCGATCTGGAGATCGTCGACTCGGGCAACCACGACGGCGTGGTCACCGCGGTCTACAACGGCGACTGCGATGCCGGTGCGGTCTACGACGACGCGCGCACGGGGCTGGAGGAAGAGTATCCGGACGTGATGGATGCCCTGACGGTCATCCACACCTCGGACGACATCCCCAACGACAACGTCAGCGTCATCGCCGAGATGCCGGCCGACCTGGTCGCGCGGCTGGCCGACGGCCTGATCGCCATCAGCCAGACCGAGGAAGGCGCCGCGGCGCTGGAGTCGGCCTACGGCATCGAGATGCTGGCCAAGACCGACGATGCCTTCTACGACGACTTCCGCGCCACGCTCGACCAGGCCGGCGTGGACTACGAGGAGCTGGTCGAGGAGTAGTCGGCGCGTCCCGCTCGTATCGGGACGATCCCGTCCATCCGACCGGTCTCCGAGAAGATGGAGCTTCGAGATGGCGCGGGGGCGGCAGGACGGTCCGCCCCCGCGCTTGTTTTCGCCGGCGCATCTGCCATCGAATCGCGTCAGCGCCCATGATCGGGAGGATGCCGTGCTCGAGATCCGCCACCTGACCAAGGTCTACCCCAACGGCTTCAAGGCGCTGGACGACATCGACCTGCGGGTCGAGGCGGGCGAGTTCCTGGTGATCATCGGCCTGTCGGGATCGGGCAAGAGCACGCTCCTGCGCTGCATCAACCGCCTGATCGAGCCCACCGAGGGCCAGATCCTGCTCGACGGCGTCGATGTCACCGCCGCCTCGCCGGCCGAGCTGAAGCGGATCCGGCGCGACATCGCCATGATCTTCCAGCAGTTCAACCTGGTCCGGCGCAGCTCGGTGATGACCAACGTCCTCTCGGGCCGCCTGGGCTACGCGGCCAGCCTGCCCAGCCTGCTGGGCATCTGGCCGGCCGAAGTGCGCCAGCAGGCCCTGGACAACCTCGAGCTCGTCGGCCTGTCCTCCAAGGCCAAGAGCCGCGCCGACGCCCTCTCCGGCGGCCAGCAGCAGCGGGTCGGCATCGCCCGCGCCCTCATGCAAGAGCCCAAGCTGCTCTTGGCCGACGAGCCGGTGGCCAGCCTCGACCCGGCCACCAGCCACAGCGTCCTGGACTACCTGCGCGACCTCAACGAGCAGCAGGGCATGACCGTCCTCTGCAGCCTGCACTTCCTCAGCCTGGCCCGCGAGTACGCCAGCCGCGTGGTGGCCCTCAAGGACGGCAAGCTGATGTTCGACGGCGGCCCGGAGGAGATCGACGAGGACAAGTTCCGCGACATCTATGGCGAGGAGGCGATCGAGGTGGAGATCCGCTGACATGGATCATCCACCGCCCATCATCCTGGGCCACCACAAGGAAGTGGGCGACCGATCCGAGCTGGACAAGTTGATGAAGGCCAGTGGCGCCGTCGGGGGCGACGAGCCGCCGCCTCGTGGGCCCTCAGCCACGCCACCGAGTGCCGATCCGCCGGAACCCAGCGGCATCTCGACGCGCCTCGCTGGTCTCGCCTCCGCCATCCTGCCCGGCCTGGGCCAATGGCTGGCCAGCCGCCGCGGCCGCGGCCTGAGCATCTTCGCTTCGGCCGTCGCCATCGCGGTGGTCGTCGGCTGGTGGGCCGGCATCGAGCCCGAGGGGCCAGCCTGGCTGTCCTGGTGGCCTGCCCTCACCGGGCTCTCCTCTTGGTGGCTCTGGCTGGTCCCCTTCTGGCTGGCCCAGGTGCTGGACGCGATGGCCGTCGCCGCCGGCGCCCACGCTTCGGTGGCCCGCCTGGCCCTGCTCGGCATGCTGCCGGTCTACCTCGTCGGCTGGCAGGCCACCGAGATTTCACCGGCCGCGCCCTTACAGCGCTGGGACAAGGTCCAGCCCTTCTTCCGAGGACTCACCCGGCCGGATTTTCTCGACCCGGTCTTGGAATCGACCGAAGCGCGGGTCCAAATCTGGACGCCCTGCAATCCGGACGAGCCCTCGAGCGTTGCACCGCTGAGCCAGGACGAACCCTCGGTCGCGGTCGAGCCGGCCTGCGCGGCGCTGGGAGATCGACTGAGCGTGCGCGGCGCCGGCTTCGACGCCGGCGCGCCGGTCTCGCTGATCTGGCGGGGACCGACCGGCGACGAGTCCGATCTACTCGAACTCGAGGCGGACGGCGGCGGGCGCTTCGAGGCCGAGGTGGTGATCCCGGTCGGGTCGATCCCCGATCGCATCCGCGAGCGCAGCGGCAACGTGCCGCAAGACCAGGCGCTGCGGGCCGTCTCGGCCATCGACACCGGCGGCCGGCAGATCAGCCAGACCATGGCGATCATCCTCGAACACATCGGCGTCACCATCGCCCTGGGCTTCATGGCCACCCTGCTCGGTGCCCTGTTGGCCATCCCCCTGTCGCTCTTCGGCGCGCGCAACCTGGTGGGCCGCAGCCGGCCCGGACGCGTGGTCTACTGGCTGGCGCGCGGCGTTCTCAACGTCGTCCGCTCCATCGAGTCGCTGATCCTGGCGGTGGTCTTCGTGATCTGGGTTGGCCAGGGGCCCTTCGCCGGCATGATGGCCCTGACCGTGCACACGGTGGCGGCCATCGGCAAGCTCTTCAGCGAGGCCATCGAGAGCATCGACGAGGGACCGATCGAGGCCGTCCGGGCCACCGGGGCCGGCTGGCTCCAGGTCGTCCGCTACGCGGTCCTGCCCCAGGTCCTGCCGCCCTTCACGGCCTTCACGGTCTACCGCTGGGACATCAACGTCCGCATGTCGACCATCCTGGGCTTCGTCGGCGGCGGCGGCATCGGCTTCGTCCTGCAGCAGTGGATCGCCAAGTCGGAGTGGAGCGAGGTCTCCACGGCGGTGGTCATCCTGGCCATCCTGCTGATCCTGCTCGATCAGCTCAGCAGCAGCCTGCGCACGCGCATCGCCGAGGGCCGGCCCATCGTCCGCGGCTGGCTGCGGCCGGTGGTGGCCGTCGTCCTGGTGGCCTTTACCGCCTGGGCCTGGCGCACCAGCGAGATCGACTTCCGTCGATTGTTCGAAGATGCCGACAAGGTCCGCCCGATCATGGGCCAGCTCCTGCGGCCGGATCTGATCGATCGGGAGGCGGGGATGAGCCAGCTATCGGTCGAGTTCGTCGGCACTTGCGCGTCGACCTCCAGCAGTGGGTCCCCCTCGGAATCCCGGGCCGATGGGCTGGTCTTGACGGCGGCGAGCGACTGTGGCGAGGCGGGCGAGCGCATCGGCCTCGCGCTCGAGGGGCTCGAGGAAGGCGCGACGGCGCGCCTGCGCTGGCTCCTGCCCGATGCGCGCCGGCTGTCGGCCGGCAGCGTGGCCGTCGAGGCCGGCCGCGCCGAGGCCCAGATCGAGGTGCGGCCCTTGGTGTTGGCGCAGATCGAGGAGACCGGCGAGCCGGCCCGCATCGAGGCCGAGATCGAGACGCCCACCGGCGCGCTGCACGCCAGCGAGGCCACGATCCGCACCCGCGACAACATCCTCGAGACCATCCTGATGGCCCTGATGGCCAGCAGCTTCGGGGCCTTGCTCGCCCTGCCCCTGGCCTTCCTGGGCGCGCGCAACATCATGCCGCGCAGCCCGCTGGGGACCAGCGTCTACTACGCCAGCCGCACCTTCATGAACGTCTCGCGGGCCGTCGAGCCCTTGGTGCTGGCGGCCATCTTCGCCGCCTGGGTGGGCATCGGCTCGCCCTTCGGCGGCGTGCTGGCCCTGGTCGTCGTCACCATGGCCAACCTGGGCAAGCTCTTCAGCGAGGCGGTCGAGGACATCGACGCCGGCCCGATCGAGGCGGTGGCGGCCACGGGCGCCAACCGGCTGCAGCAGATCTGGTACGCGGTCGTGCCGCAAGTCGTGCCGCCCTTCTTGGCCTTCGGGATCTACCACTGGGACATCAACGTGCGCATCAGCACCATCGTCGGCTTCGTCGGCGGCGGCGGCATCGGCTTCGTGCTCTACGAGTGGATGAAGGTCCTTCAGTGGCGCTCGGCCTCGGTGGCCATCCTGGCCATCATCGTGGTGGTGATCGCCATGGATGCGCTCAGCGCGCGGGTCCGCGAGCGACTGGTCTGATCGAGCCGTACAAGGTGATCTCGGGATTTTGACAAGCTCTTCGGCTGCTCGTAAGGTCTGCGCATGCGAGTCACCTTCGAGTTCGACGATGCGCTGGTCCAGGCTCTGGAAGCCTGGGCCGCTCGATGCGACTTGTCGGTTTCGGAGGTCGTGGCGCGCGCGTTGAGTTCGTATCTCGGACCAGACGTCGATCCTTCGGGGCTTTTGCCGCCTCTACCGGTGTTCGATTGCGGGAAGCTATTGGTCGATTTCTCCGATCGGAACGAGCTCTACGAAGTCCTTGGCCGCGAGCGGGACCAGCGGATGGTAGATCCACAGAGCAGTCGTGAGACCGACAAGAGGCAAGGATGAAGTCATGGCTTCAGTCAGTGCGCCGGCGGCCGTGGAGAGCATCGCCATCGTCGACTATGGAGGGCAGACGGCGCAGCTGATCGCGCGGCGGGTGCGGGAGCAGGGGGTGTTCTGCGAGCTCCTGCCCTGGGATGCGCCGCGGGAGGTCTTCGAGGCGCTGGATCCGCGGGGCTACATCCTGTCCGGGGGACCGAACAGCGTCTACGACGAAGGCGCGCCGAGCTTGCCGGCGATCGTGCTCGAGAGCGGCCGGCCGGTGCTCGGGATCTGCTACGGGATGCAGCTGTTGGCCCATGCGCTGGGCGGGACGGTGGCGCCGGCCGAGCATCGCGAGTACGGGCTGAGCGAGATCGAGCTGGACGTTGCGCTGCCGCTCTTCGTCGACCTGCCTGAGCAGATGACGGTCTGGATGAGCCATGGCGACCGTGTCGACGCGCTGCCGGAAGGCTTCCGTCCGCTGGGCCACACGCAGAACGCGCCGCTGGCGATCATGGGCGATCCCGAGCGCGACTACTACGCGGTGCAGTTCCACCCCGAGGTGACCCACACGCCGCGGGGCTCGATGCTGCTGGGCAACTTCGTCCGGCGGGTCTGCGGCTGCGCGGGTGACTGGACGCCGGCCCGCTTCGTCGAGCTGGCCATCGAGGAGATCCAGGAGACGGTCGCGGATGGTCATGTGCTGGTGGCCATCTCCGGCGGCGTCGACAGCTCGGTGATGGCGGCCCTGGTGCATCGGGCGGTGGGCGATCGGATGCGGGCCTTCTTCATCGACCACGGGCTCTTGCGCGAGGGCGAGCCGGAGGAGGTGGGCCTGCTCTTCGAGGTCCTGGGCATCCCGGTGACGATGGTCGATGCGCGCGAGCGCTTCCTGGGCGCGCTGGCCGGCATCGAGGAGCCCGAGACCAAGCGCAAGATCATCGGCGAATGCTTCGTGCGCGAGTTCGAGCGCCAGGCGGCGGCCGTCGGGCAGTTCGACTTCCTGGCCCAGGGCACGCTCTACCCGGATGTGATCGAGTCGGCCACGCCGGCCACCAAGAGCGCCCACAAGATCAAGACCCACCACAACGTGGGCGGCCTGCCGGAGGATATGGAGTTCGAGGTCATCGAGCCGCTGCGCTTCCTCTTCAAGGACGAGGTGCGCCAGGTGGGCCGCGAGCTGGGCCTGCCCGAGCGCGTGGTCATGCGCCAGCCCTTCCCCGGCCCGGGGCTGGCGGTGCGCATCCTGGGCGACTGCACGCCCGAGAAGCTGGCCACCTTGCGCCAGGCCGATGCCATCCTGCGCCACGAGATCGAGGCCCGAGCGGAGGATCTGGGCCCGGAGATGCCCTGGCAGTACTTTGCCGTGCTGACCCCGCTGCGCTCGGTGGGCGTGATGGGCGACCAGCGCACCTACGGCAACCTGGTTGGCCTGCGGGCGGTGACCAGCCTGGACGGCATGACCGCCGACTGGGCCAAGCTGCCACCGGATCTGCTCACCCGCATCGCCACGCGCATCGTCAACGAGGTGGCCGGCGTCAACCGCGTGGTCTACGACATCAGCTCCAAGCCGCCGTCGACCATCGAATGGGAGTGAGCTGGTCACGCGATCTTCGAAGTCGACGCGACGTCGACGCGAGGCCGGCGCAACTGTGAGGTCGCATGTTGCGTACGCCATGCCCTGAGCCCTCGAAGCTCGCAACGCCGCGAGTCATGCAATCCGCGCCGAACGAGGATCGCGAGCCTGCGCGATCCCGTCCCGACAAGCACAGATCCTCTTCGGGCCGGCTCGCCGCCGGCCACCCATCTGCAAGGAGCCACCCGTGTCCCCGCTTCTGATGATGCTCTTGCCCGTCGTCCTGATCGTCCTCGTCCTGGTCTGGGGCGTGGCGGTCTACAACAAGTTGGTCGCCCTTCGTACTCGCGCCGATGGATCCTGGTCCGACATCGACGTGCAGCTCAAGCGCCGGCACGACTTGGTCGGCAACCTGGTCGAGACCGTCAAGGGCTATGCCGGCCACGAGCGCGAGACCCTCGAGGCCGTGGTCGAGGCCCGCAACCAGGCGGCTGGCGCGCTCAAGGCGGGCGATCCGGCGGCGACTGCCGCCGCCGAGGGCTTGCTCGGTTCGCGCCTGGGCTCGATCTTCGCCCTGGCCGAGTCCTATCCCGACCTGAAGGCCAACGAGGGCTTCCGCGACCTGCAGCGCTCGCTGGAGGAGCTGGAGACGGCCATTCAGGACGCCCGGCGCTACTACAACGCCGTGGTGCGCGACCTCAACACCCGCATCCAGTCGCTGCCCGACATGATCGTGGCCCGCGCCGGCGGCTTCCACGAGTACGCCTTCTTCGAGCTGAGCGACGCCTCCGAGGCCCAGGTGCCCCAGGTGAGCTTCGGCTCGGGGAGCTGATCATGCCAGCGCTCCGTCGATCCGAGGGGCCGGCGTCGTCGCGACGGCCCGATGCCGCGTACCCCGACGTCTCGACCGCCCAGCACCGAGTCCCGCATGGCCGCGCGCTGCTGGTCGCCTGGCTGGCGGCCCTTGGATTGGCGGCGCTCTTGGCCCGCCCTGCCGCCGCCGACCTGGGCGGTTACGTCATCCGCAACTACGACACCGACATCACGGTCCAGGAAGACGCCCGGCTGTTGGTCGAGGAGCGCATCGAGGTCGACTTCTCCGCGCCGCGCCGCGGCATCTACCGCAACATCCCGGTGCGCTACACCGATCCACGCGGCTTTGCCTATGCCATCGGATTCCGGCTGATCGAGGTCGTCGACGAGGAGGGGCGGTCGCAGCAGACGAAGGTGACCAACGAGGGCGCGCAGGTGAGCATCCGCATCGGCGATCCGGATCGCACCATCACCGGCCGGCAGGTCTACGTGATCCGCTACCGCGTCAGCGGCGCGCTGACCCAGTCCGGCGAGACCGACGAGCTCTATTGGAACGCCATCGGCGACGAGTGGTTCACCACCATCGACGCGGCGACGGTGCAGGTGCACCTGCCGGCCTCGGTCGGCGACGCCGATATCGTCTCGAATGCCTGGTCGGGTCGCTTCGGTAGCACCGAGAGCGATGTGAGCATCGACGCGGCGGATGCCCAGGCGATCGACTTCCAGGTCGATCGCAGCCTGGAGCCCAACGAGAGCGTGACCGTCCGCGTCGCCTGGCCATCGGGTCACGTCGATTTCCCCAGCGCGCTGGAGATCTGGCTTCGACGCCTGGCCGAGAACTGGGTGATCTTCCTGCCCTTCCTAGCCTTGTTCTACCTGATGCGGCGCTACCGCGCCGGCGGGCGCGATCCGGAGGGGCCGGCGGCGGTGACCGTCCGCTACGAGGCGCCCGAGGGCGTAGGGCCGGGCGAGATCGGCACCATCATCGACGAGAAGGTCGACCTGGTCGACATCACGGCCACCCTGGTCGACCTGGCCGTGCGGGGCTACCTGAAGATCGAGGTCGAGGAGGAGGAAGGCTTCCTACGCTCGCGCGAGGTCACCGTCTACGAGCGCTTGCCCGACAAGGACGCCTCGGGTTTGATGAAGCACGAGCGGGAGCTCTTGGACGCGCTCTTCACCTCGGGCGATCGGGTCTCCAGCGAGGACCTCAAGGAAAAGTTCTACAAGCACCTCCCGGACATCAAGAACGCCTTGTACGGACAGATGACCCAGGACGGCCTCTTCCGCGACGACCCGGAAACGGTGCGCATGGGATTCTATGCCGGCGGCTTCCTGCTGGGTTTCCTGGCCTTCTTCGTGGGGCTTGCCTGGGCCTGGTGGCGCGGCATGCTGATGCCCTATGCCATGATCGCGCCGGCCATCTCCGGCGTCGGGATCGCGCTGCTCTACTTCCTCTTCGCCGGCGCCATGCCCAGCCGCGGCAAGCGCGGCGTCGAGCTCAAGGCCTGGGCCGAGGGCTTCCAGGAGTTCGTCGACCGCGTCGAGTCCGACCGGCTCGAGCGCGCCGAGGCCCGCAACGCTTTCGAGTCCCTCCTGCCCTATGCCATGGCCTTGGGCGTGGCCGCCACCTGGGCCAAGAAGTTCGAGGGCATCTACGAGGAGGCGGGACCCACCTGGTACGTCGGCCCGCACATGCACGGGCATATCTCGACCCGCTCGATGGAGAGCAGCCTCAGCTCGGCCATGGCCGCCACGGCCACCCACATGGCCCAGGCGCCGCGCTCCAGCGGCTCGAGCGGTGGCGGCGGCTTCTCCGGTGGCGGCTTCGGCGGCGGTGGGGGCGGCAGCTGGTAGGAAGAGATCGTCCGGCACCGGACCACCGATCGAGGTCCGGTGTTGACAGAACCGGCAGGACCAAGCCGACCATTGAGCCGTAGCGTGACGATGCTGCAACACCGTATCCGTAACTTCGAGACCGAAGGAAAGACGCCGACGACTGCCGCGCGAACTCCAGGAGACTCCAGGATGATCCGTCTTGCTCGACCGACCCGCCTGTTCGCATCGCTCTGCTTGCTCTTTGCGATGGCCGCGACCGGCGCCGCCGCCGCGACTCCGTCCGAGGCGGGCGCGAAGGAGGATCGCGCCGAGCCCTTCGCGCTGCATGTACAGGGCCCGCCGCGGAGCGCGCGCTACATCGTCCAGCTTAGCGAGCCGCCGCTGGCCACCTATCGGGGCGGGCAGTCGGGACTCGAGGCGACGGCCATCCTGCCGGCCCACACGGCAGGTGGGCAAGGCCATGTAGCCCCGGTCGGTCCGGGCGCGGATGGCCGAGCGCGACTCGACACGGAGTCGCCGGCCGCGCGGGCCTACCGCAGCCACCTCCTGGACCGGCAGGCCGAGCTGGAAGGCCGGATCGCGGGCCTCGCGCCCGAGGCGCGGGCGCAGTACCACTACACCACCCTGCTCAACGGCATCGTCTTGCGCCTGACCGAGGCACAGGCCGAGGCCGTGGCGGGCTTGCCCGGCGTGTTGGCGGTGCACGAGGCCGAGCGCATCGAACTGCGCATGGACGCCGCCAACCCGCTGGTCGGCGCCCCTGCCGCCTGGGAGGATCCGCGCATCGGCGGTCAGGCGGATGCCGGCCGCGGCGTTCGCATCGCCATCATCGACAGCGGCATCGCGGCCGACCACCCGCTCTTCGATGACGCGGGCTTCGAGGCGCCCGAAGGCTATCCGCAGGCATCGGTGACCGTCGGCGACGAGCGGCGCGAGCTGAACGGCCAGGAGCTGGAGCGCAGCACCAGCGCCAAGGTCATCGCAGCCCGCTACTACGTCAACCCGGAAGCCTTCGAGGCCGATCCCGACACGCCCCGAGATCCGCGCCCGATCTTCAGCGGGCACGGCAGCCACGTAGCCGGCATCGCCGCCGGCCGCGCCGTAACCGGTGCGCCCAACAGCCACGGTCGCGGCGACATCGAGTTCTCCGGCCTGGCGCCCGGTGCCTGGCTGATGGCTTACCGCTTCGACGAAGCCTATACCCCGGAGATCGTGCGGGCGATCGAGGACGCGGTGGCCGACGGAGCCGACGTGATCAACAACTCCTGGGGTACGGCCCTGATGAACGTGGTCAGCCCGGAGACGCATCCCATCGCCCAGGCTTTCAAGTCCGCTGCCGCGGCCAACGTGGTGGTGGTGGCGGCGGCCGGCAACTCGGGCGGGATGGGTCCGGCCTCGCTGGGCGGGCCGCATCAGATGATCGACGAGGTGATCACCGTCGGCAACAGCCAGACGGGTCGCACGCTGCACTACATGGTGCGCGCCGAAGACGAAGGTCTGCCCGAGGCGCTGCGCGTCCAGGAAGGCCTCTACATCGACAATGGCCCGCACGGGCCGGATTGGGACCGGCTGCGGGCGCCGGCGCTCCTGGCGAATGCCTGCTCCGATGATCCGGCGGCGCTCGCGGACCGCGTTCTCCTGGTCGACTTCGAGGCGCCCTGTCCGGACTTGCCGGTCGACCTTCCGCCGGACTTCGATCCGGAGCTCTTGGAGGCCATGCCGGACTTCTTCAAGCAGACCGCGGCCGCGCACGCCGCCGGGGCCGATGCGGTGGTCTTCTACCTCTCCGGCGACAACCCCTTCATCTTGCTGCTCTTCGTGCTCTGGGAGCTGATCAAGGGCCTGCTGCCCGGACTCGACCAGATCCAAGCTGCGCCGGCCTTCCTGATCCTGGGCGAGGAAGCCGGTCAGCTGGTCGAATGGTCGGCAACCCATCCGACGCTGGAGATCCTGCTCGACATCACGCCCGAGGCCCAGGTCGATCCGGCGGCCATCGACATGGCGGCGCCCTCGACCAGCCAGGGCCCCAACCCGGCCGATACCCGCCTGCCGGTCAAGCCGGACCTCTCGGCACCCGGTACCGACATCCTCTCGGCCAACGCGGTCGATGGGGAGGCGGCCGGCTACATGCTGGCCACCGGAACCAGCATGTCCAGCCCGGCGGTGGCCGGCGCAGCGGTCTTGCTGCGCCAAGCCCATCCCCACTGGACCCCGGCCCAGGTCAAGGCCGCCCTGATGAACACCAGCGAACCGGTGGTCAAGCTGGAGAACAGCCAGGCGCTGGCGCCGGTGACCACCCAGGGTGCCGGGCGCCTGCGGGTGGATCGTGCGCTCGACCCTGGCCTCTTGCTCGACCCGCCCTCGCTCAACCTGGGTCTGCGGCGCGATGGCGAGATGGCCTTCGAGGTGACGGCCCTCGATGCCAGAGCCCAAGCCGACGGTCCCGTCGACTACCGCCTGCGCCACGAGCCGGGGCAGACGGAAGCCGGCCTGCGCTTGGAGCTGCCGGAGACGAGGAGCGTGCCGGCCGGCGGGACGGTTCGCTTCGATGCGCGCTTCGCGCTGTCCGGCCTACCGGCTGGTAGCTACGATGGCCGCATCGTCCTGGAGAGCGACCAGCACCTGCTGCGGATTCCCTATGCGCTGCAGGTGCCCGGCGAGGCCAAGGACGTGCTCTTGATCAATGTCGTGGCCAGCTATGAGTCTCCGGCCGAGGGCGAGCCTTCCGAGTTGCTGGACCGGACCGACAATGCCGACTTCTGGACCGAGGCCCTGGACAAGGCCGAGCTGAGCCACGAGGTCTGGACGGTGGCCGTCGACGCCGAGGACGAGCGCGTGGACGAACGCGACGGCATGCCGCCGCTGTCCGAATTGCAGCGCTTCTCGCTGGTCATCGTGGCCGGCGGCGAGGGCAACGTGCCCTTGGAGGGCATGACCCGCGGCATGACCCCCTTGCAGATGTACCTCTTGGGTGGGGGCGCCATGCTGGCCAGCGGTCACCGCTGGCCGCACGGTCTGCGCAGCGTCGGGGGTTCCGGTAGCCAGTCGGCCGGCGCCATGTTCCTGCTCCACCGCTACTTCGCCGGCTTCGAGATGCTCCAGGACGACGTGGAGCACGATGGGCCCTTCCTGCCGCGCCGGCTATTCGACAAGCCGCTGCGCTTCGAGTCGGGCTGGGATCCGGTGGCCGAGAGCCCCGGCCTGGTCGACCTGGGCCGGCCCCTCGAGCAGCTGATCACCAGCGCGCCGCCCGGCATGCCGGCACCGGACAACCCCTGGTCGACGCCGGCCGAGCGGATCATGCCCTATGCCCTGAGCTTCCTGGAGACCGAGGCCGGCCAGAGCGTGATGACCGGCGTCACGCCAGACGCGCGTCTGGAGCATCCGCAGGTCAGCCCGGACATCACCTGGCGGGCGATGATGGCCGCTTTCCCCGTCGAGTCGGTGGGCGGCGACCCGCGCGAGAGCCTGACCCGGGCCGAGCTGCTCGAACAGGTCTTCGCCTGGGCTACCGAGCCGGAGGATCTCGAGCTGCGCATCTCCGGGCCCGATGCGGTTGCCACCGGCCGGCCGATGCGCTTCGTGGTCGAGTCAGAGCTGCCGGAGGGCTTCAGCGGCATCGCTGGCTACCGCTGGGATCCGGGTGATGGCAGTCCGATCGAAGAGACCGAAATGCCGGTGCTCGAGCATCGCTTCGATGCGCCAGGCGAGACGATCCTGCGGGTCGAGCTGCAGTCCTTGGCCGGTCGCAGCTTCGTGGCCGAGTATCGGCTGAACATCGAGCCCGGCGAACCGCCCAGCTGGTCGCTGCACCTGCCGCTACTGCTGCGCAGTGCGGAGTTGGAACGCTGAGGCCGCGATCCAGATGCGGGATGCCAGAGACCGGGGATCCGGTCGTCCGGTGCCTCGCGAAGGGTAGATGAACTCGGGGGCCGGCGTCACAGCGCCGGCCCCCGGTCTTCGTGACGCCGCCCGCAGACCGTGGCATGATGGTGCGCATGAGCCGAGCGATGCAGGTCCTGCGTATCGGGCCGCCGACCGCCAGCTTGCAGCGCCGCCTGGAGGTGGCCGGGCGCGGTGGCAGCCTCTTGGTGCTGGTGGAGATCTGGGGCATGGCCGACGAACGCGGCCGGCAGGCTGTCGAGCGACGGCTGGCCGAGGGCATGCTCAACTTCTTCGAGCGTCGCGAGGGCGGGGTCACCGCCCGGCTCCGGGCCTCGATGCAAGCCGGCGATCGCTGGCTGCGGCGGGTGCGTGAGGCGGCCGGCCCGGAAGAGAACCTGAGCAGCCTGGGGGCCGGCGCCAGCCTGCTCTGGGCCGGCGAGGGCGAGGCCATCCTGGCCCAGGCCGGCCCCGCGCTGGCCTTCTCGCTGGACCTACCTCCCGAGCGCCAGACCGAGGTCTCGCCGGCCGAGATCCCGCGCGCCCTGCGCCATCCCGCGGCCAGCCCGTGGCTACGCCGCGGCATCGACCGCCTGCATCCCGATGCCCTCTGGCCGCCCTTGGGTATGGGCGACCCGGACCGGTTGGAACTGCATTGGTCCCATTGGAGCTTCCCTCCCGGCGCGACGGCCCTATTGGCGCCCAGCCGCGCCGCCGAGCTGCTGCGGCGCGAGGTGGTCGGCCGCATCCTCGGCGAGGTCCCCGAGCTGGCCCGCCGGCATTTCGACGAGGTGCTGCCCGATGGTCTGCCGGCCATCCTGGTGCACCATCCCCGGCCGCCCGAGGCCCGGCCGCCGGTCGAGCCCGAAGAGGACCTCGACCTGACCACCCGCTACGATGCCCTGAGTTGGGACACGGCGGCCCATCCGCTGCCGGTCGACGCGGAAGGCGAGCAGCTGCCGCTACCGGGCGTCGCAGCGGACGGGCGACCGACCGTGAGCGGAGGTGACGATCGTCCGAGATCCTCGGTGGCCACTTCCTACGAGACCGCCGGCGTCACCGGTGGCTTCGATGCCGGCGAGGTCGATGTCGTCGAAACCCACGACATCGATTACGCCGACGACAACCCGCGCGCCTTCCCGGTGGATCCCGACCGCGTCAGCGCGACCGCCGGCCAGGCGCTCTTCGGTCTGCGCCAGCTGGGCATGCGCCTGGCCCGCGGCACGGCCCGGGTGCTGGTCTCGACCCTGCCCCAGCGCGAGCGCGAAGGCGCCGACAGCTACGCCGTCGAATCCGCGCGCCTGGCCGCGGCGGCCGCCCTGCTGCTTCCGCTGGCGGTGCTCATGCTGATGGTATTGATGAGCCGGCGCGGACCCTTGCCCGAGGATGCGGCGGTCGGTGCCGCCTCGAACCCCGCCGGCGAGGCGGCGCTCGAGGCGCCGGCCGGCGAATCGGGGCCGGCCGATCCGGCCGAGCTGCGGATCCAGCGACCGAGCCTGGTGCCGGCGGCCCAGCTGAGCGGCGCGGAGGGCGCCAGCCGGCGGCTGGTGGTGGCCGGCGGCGCGGCCTGGGTCATGGATGTGGATGCCGATCGGGTCGACCGCATCGAGCTGCAGGCCTCCGAAGGCGGCGGCTTGGCAGACCCGGCGCCGGTCGAGGCGCTGAGCCAGCGCTGGAACGTGGGCGAGACGGTGGTCGGCGCCCTGGAGGACCTCTTCCTCTTGCCGGCGCCGGACGACGGCCCGGATGCCGGCCAGGGTCCGGCCGTGGTGGCGCTGGACGCGGCCGGCAACCTCTGGCGGGTCGACGGGGCCGCTCCCGGGGGTCTGGCGCGGGCCGATACGCCGCCGTGGACCACCGTCGGCCACGCTGCCGGCTACGAAGGCCGGCTCTATGCCCTGGATCGCTCGACCGGGCAGATCTATCGCTACGCCGCGGCCGGCGGCGCCTGGCCGGCCTTCGAACTGGCCGGCGAGAGCTGGCTGGGCGCGCCGGCCGACCTGGCCACCGCCATCGACATGGCCATCGATGGCTCGGTCTACGTCCTGGGCCGGGATGGCCGCATCCAAAAGTTCGCCGGCGGGCAGCCGGTGTCCTTCCAGGTCTCGGGCCTGCCCCAGCCCCTGGTGGAGCCGGTGGCCCTGCACGCCCTGCCGCCGGAAGGCGATCTCCTGCTGGCCGACCGCGGCGGGCGGCGCATCCTGGTGCTGGGCCCCGACGGCGCCTTCCGTGCCCAGCTGCTGCGGCCCGCCCAGGCCCTCGCCGGTGACGACGGGGGCCTGGACGGGCTCCAAGCAGTCTGGTGGGACCCGGGATCGCAGATGCTCTACGTCCTGGCCGGCAGCACGCTATGGATGGGGCCCTACGCGGGCCCGGACGGCGCCTGATCCTCCGACAGATCGACATGCGCCTCGGCATCCACGGCGACCGGACCCGGAGAGTTGGCTAGCGCGCCGCCTCGTCCTCGCCCAGCTCCAGCGCGTACTGGATCCAGGCCGGCTGCTTGACGAAGCCCAGGGCCTCGTTGATGCCCAGCATGCCGGTGTTGGTGGTGGCGTTCCAGGTCTTGACCAAGGGCACTGCCGCGTTCCGGCAGTGCTCGATGGCCTCGAGCTTGAGCGCCAGGGCGATGCCCCGCCGCCGCCAGTCGCGGCGCACGCCGGTCAGGCCGGTGTACAGGAAGTCCGCGCTCTGCGAGCGCGAGAGGGTGCTCAGACCCACGTACTCCTCGCCGTCCAGCGCGATGAAGTAGCCCTCCTTGATCAGGTTGGGGTTCTTGCGGACCCGCTCGACCCAACCCTCGTATTCCGGCTTGGTGCTCTCGGCCGGCGAGGGCACGTCCTGGCTGACCTCGGTGGCCAGGGCGTAGAGCCGCGGGAAGAAGTCCGGATCCTCGCGCTCCAGCTCGGCGTAGGTGGCCAGGCGGATGCCCGAGTCCTCGACCCGCTCGATGTGGCCGGCCCAGCGTTCCGCGTCGAAGTCCTCCGGCCGCAGGTGGTTCTCCCACTCGCGCATCACCTCGACGAAGCCGCGGGCTTCGACGAAGCGCATGCTCTGCGGATGATCCTCGCGTGCGTCGGTCCAGAGCGTGATCGGGTCGTGGCTGGCCAAGTCCGCGCGCAGACGGGCGTAGAAGGCGCCGCCGATACCACGTCGCCGAAGCTCCGGGTCGACGCTCACCTCCCAGCCGAACTTGCGCGGATGGAACATGCCCTCGTACTGGCTGTAGTAGCCCACGGCCACGATGCGGCCGTCGAGCTCCGCCACCAGGCGCTGGTAGACCATCTTGGGGTTGCGGTGCGCGTCCCCATGCCGCCATTCCTCCACCGTGTCCGGATACTCGGGGAAGCAGCGGTTGACCACCGCCACCGCCTCCGGATAGTCGGCCTCGGTGAAGGGGCGGATGTTCAGGCCCGCCGGCGCCTCGACGCGCGGGCCCGGCATCGGGATGCCCGCGGTCGTCACGGGGGCGATCGTCTTCGTCGTTGGGGTTTGGCTGCTCATCATGCTTCTCTCTCGTTCAAGATCGGGTGTGCCGGGCTCGTGCGAAGTCGCGGCACGAGCGCGAGCGTGACCGGGCTGGCCAAGGCATGCCGAAGGCGCACCGCGGCGGGGCCCACGCTGCGCGACCTGGTCGAGACGAGGAGAGCGCAAAAAAGAAAACCGTGGGCGGCCTCGAGGGCGCCCACGGGGGTTGACGTCAGCTCGGGTCAACGCTCGATGGACGCACTGGGGCCCTGGGCGGGCTGGCTTCCGCCAGCGGAGCGCAGGCAATGCTGCAGTAGGACGACAGTGCTCATCGGATTGACCTCCTTTTCCAACAGATTTGCTCGAAGCGGCAAATCGAGCGCGCCTAGCCTAAACGAAGGGCCCGGGCTTGTCAATCCCCTGGTCGAAATCCGCGATCGAGGCCAACCCCGAGGCCATCATTCGTGTTATGCTCTTGGGGCCCCCCGAACGGCCGGACCGCGCGGGTCGGCCCGAGATGCGCCACGATCACCGAATTGCCGAGACGGAAGAGCCCCCGGAGGGAACCTCATGTCGAGAGAAGACCGAGCCCGCCTGCGCCCCGCATCGCGAGCCACCCGGCGTGCTCCCTCGACCCTGCTCGCCCTCTTGATCGCGTCCTTCTCGCTCGTCCTCCTGGCCGGGCCACGGCCACCCTCGACCGCCGCGCCCAGCGCGCCGGACGCCGATGCGCACGCGGATTTCGCGCTGGGCTGGAGCCAGACCCTGGGCGAGACCGAGGTGCCCTGGTTCCGCAGCGCGGCCCAGCTGAACCAGCCGGCCGGCCTGGACGCCGAGGGCGATGCCATCTGGATCGCCGAGGCGGCAGGCCGCCGGGCCCTCAAGTTCAGCTCCAGCGGCCGTCTGCTCGACGAGCTTGGCCGGGCCGGCCTGGGCCATGCCATCGGCGAGCATCCGATCCGCCGCATCGCCGACATCGTGGCCTATGGCGACGAGGCGGAGCAGGGCGGCCCGGGCGGCCAGCCCTCGCCCAGCCCGACGCCGGATCCGAATCCCCGGCCGCCCATCCGCCCCATCGGCCCCGGTGCCGAGGCGCCGGTCGATCTGGATCAGGCGGCCGGCGAGTCGATGATGTGGATCGTCGACCAGGCGGCGCATTACGCCCTGGGCATCGACCGGAACACCGGTCAGCAGACCGTCCTCGGCGTGCCGGACGAGGCGGGCGACGACGACGCGCACTTCGACGGGCCGACCGGCATCGCCGTGGCGCCCGAGGCGGGCCGCGTCTACGTTGCCGACACGAACAACCACCGGGTCCAGATCTTCGACATGGACGGCCAGCTGCTGGGTACGATCGGAACCGGGTCGCCCGGCGATGGCGACTTGGAACTCTTCCTGCCGGCCCGCATGGCCATCGACGCCGAGGGCCTGCTCTACGTCGTCGACACGGGCAATGCCCGCGTGCGCGCCTTCGACGTCGGCGACGATTCCAAGCCGAGCCTCGTCCGCAGCTATGGCAGCGGTGTCGGCTCCGGCGACGATCAGCTGGGCACGCCCTTGGGCGTGGAGGTCGAGCCCTCCTTCGTCTACATCGCCGATGCCGCCAACTGCCGCGTGCAGGTCTGGCGCCGGCGCGAAGCCACCTTTTGGCGAACCATCGACGGCTGGTGTCAGGGCGGCCGCCTGGCCTACCCGACCGACGTGGCCCGCGACGCGCGGGGCTTCCTCTACGTGGCCGACGCCTGGCAGATGCAGGTCTACCAGCTCAACCCGGATTGGAGCGCGCTTCGCAGCTTCGGCTCCGATGGCTTGCCCTACCTGACCGACGAGCAGCACTACAACGCGCCGATGGCGGTGGCCTTCGGCCCGAACGACGAGCGCTACGTGCTCGAGCGCGACGGCGGTCGTCTGCTGAAGTTCGACGCCGACGGTGCCTTCCAATGGTCCTATGGCCGTATCGGGGTCGCCGACCATCGCGAAGGCGACTTCGTGCAGGCCGGCGACGTGGCGGTCGACGCCCAGGGCCGGGTCTTCGTGGCCGACACGGGCAACCTGCGCATCGCCCGCTTCGCGCCGGACGGGAGCCTCGAGACCCACGTGGCCATCGACGGGCAGGCCGGCGGCCAGGTCGACGCACCGGCCGGCCTGTCCATCGCCCCCGACGGCCGCCTGGTCGTCGCCGACACCGGCAACCACCGCGTGCAGCTCCTGGACGCCGACGGCGGCTTCCTCGACGCGGTGGGCCAGGTCGGCGCGCCCGGCTCCGCCGCCGGGCAGTTCGACGCGCCCGAGGACGCGGTGATCGACTCGCGCGGCTGGCTTTTCGTGGCCGATACGGGCAACCACCGCGTCGAGGTCTTCGACGACGGGCTGCAGCATGTCCGCAGCATCGGGCAGGCCGGCCGGCCCGGCTCAGACTTCGCGCACTTCGACAGCCCGACCCGTTTGGCGCTCGACGCCGAGGACCGGCTCTACGTGGCCGATACCGGCAACCACCGGGTGATGGTCTTCGATCCCAGCGGATACTTCCTGACGGCCGTCGGCGGCAGCTATGGCGACCGCTCGGGCCAGCTGCGCGAGCCGCACGGCCTGGCGCTGGCCTCCAACGGCCGGCTCTTCGTGGCCGACACCGAGAACCACCGCGTGCAGGGCTTCGACCCGCTGGACGAGCCCTGGAGCAGCCGGGCGATCAACGGCTTCGGGCTGCGCGCCAACGCGGCCATCGGCGCCCTGGCCGACTTCGGCGGGCAGCTGGTGGCCGGCACCTGGGCCGAAGGCGAGGGCCTGTCCATCCAGCTGCGCCAGGCGCCCGACCAGCCCTGGGCTCGGGTGGTCTCGGGCGGCGACGGCGACGCGGACGCGGCCGGCGTCACCAGCTTCCACGAGCACGAGGGCCGGCTGTATGCCGGCATCCTGGACACGCATGTCCAGACCGATCCGGCCACGGGCGAGGTGACGCGCACGAGCGGCGGCGGCGAGATCTGGCGCAGCGATGATGGCGCCGGCTGGTCGCCGGTGGCCGAGGACGGCCTGGGCGATGCGCGCAACGTGGGCTTCGGCGCCTTCGCCAGCTACGGCGGGCAGGTCTACGCCGGCACCCGCAGCGGTGACCCGGAGCAGGGTGCCGAGATCTGGCGCTCGACTTCGGGCGATGCCGGCAGCTGGCAGCGCGCCGCCTCCAGCGGTCTGGACGGGGATGTGGCCAACCGCGCCATCGGCGCGATGGGCGTCTACACCGGCTCGCTCTGGGCCGGCACCTGTCACAGCGGCCAGCCGGAGATCTGGCAGAGCCGCGACGGCCGCAGCTGGACGCCGGGCGGGCCGGCCGGCAATGCCGGCATCGGCACCTTCGGCACGGGCTGCGTCAGCGATTTCCTGGAATACGAAGGCTACTTCTACGCCGCCCTCGGGCCCGATCTGCGCGCCGGCACCGGCTACCGGGCCGGGGAGGTCTGGCGCTGCAAGCGCTGCGATGCCGAGGACTGGGAGCAGGTGGCCCCCAGCGGCATCGGCAACACCTACTCGATCGGCCGCATCTCCCTGGCGGCCTTCGACGAACCGCCCTTCCGCTACCTCTACGCCGCGGTGGGCAATCCGCGCACCGGCCTGGAAGTCTGGCGCGCGCCGGACGGCCTGGCCTGGGAGCAGGTGGCCGTCGGCGGCATCGGCGATTCCAACAACGCCGATGTCTTCGGTCCCGAATCCCTGGTGGCCTGGCACGGGCGATTGCACCTGGCCACGCTCAACCAGGCCACGGGCGGCGAGATCCTCTCCAGCGCCGGCAGCCGGCCGGGCAGCCTGCCGACGCCATCCGGCCCCAAGCCGACTGCCACGCCACGCCCGCGGCCCCAGCCGCCGACCGGGCGCGCGGCCTACGAGCTGGTCGACCAATGGCCGCCCGGCCGCGTGATCGCGCCGGACGTCATCGGCAACATCCGCGAGATGGCGGTCATCGCCGACGGCACGGTCTTCCTGCTCGACCAGTCCAACAACCGGGTGATGCGCCTGGGCTTCGACGGCAGCTGGGGCGAGGCCTTCGGCAACATCGGCCGCGGACCGGACCGCATCGGCGAGGTCGGCGCCATCGCGGTCGACCAGAGCGCCGGTCGGGTCTACGTGGCCGACATCGCCTCCGAGCGCGTTCTGGTCTTCACCTTCGACGGGAGCTTCCTGGACGCCTGGCCCGAGATCTCGGCCCTGGGCATGGAGGCCCAGAGCGATGGCAGCCTCTGGATCGCCGACCGCCTGGCCGGCGCCGTGCGGCGGCTGGACGCCTCGGGCACCGAGCTCGAGCGCTTTGGCAGCTTCGGCCATCGCGAGGAGGACCAGTTCAGCCTGCTGACCGACCTGACGCTCGATCCCGACGGCAACCTCTGGGTGCTCGATACCGGCGTCATCGGCAACCTGGGCACGGATCCGGTGCAGCGCATCCGCGGCTTCCGGCCCGAGGCCGGCAGCTGGCGCCGCTTCCGCACCATGAACATGACGCTCCCCAAGTGGCAGGGCTGCATCGGCGGCGAGCAGCGCATCACCGCCCTGGGCCCCGAGCTGCTCCTGGCCGACGGCTGCCTGATCGAGGGCAACGAGCGCCTGGACGTCTTCCCGGGCGGCCACCGTTCGGCAGATCTCTACGGCGTGTCGCGGCGCACGGCCAATGCGGCGGCCGGCCACTACGTCGCCCTGGCCACCTACGACACCGACCGCGATGATCCGGAGAACCCCACCTACCCGGCCGTCGTGCGCTACTTCGACGAGGGCTTCGACATCGTCCAGCGCTACCACCTGGGCCGCGCCTTGGATGCCACCACGGCCGCCGCCGATGGCGCCGTCAGCGACGCCGTGCGCCTGAGCACCGCGCCCGACGGATCCTTGATGGTCACCGACCAGTTCGGCCTGCGCCAGCGCGGTACCGGCGGCGCCATCCTCGACGATCTGCCGCTCTCGCCCTACCCCAGCCGCATCAACCCCATGCGCCTGATGCCCGAGTTCAGCGTCGGAGAGGGGCAGAGCAGCCGGGTGATGGGCATCGGCACCTCGCGGGCCGGCCGCTTCGGCCGCACGGTGATGGTCTATGCCGATACGGTCTACCGCCGCTACTGCGTCAACCGCCAATGCCAGGTCAACCCCTACCTCGAGGTGATCTGGGATACGACCATCCCCAGCGACACCGAGGGCGTGGTCGCGGTGGCCCACGAGGGGAGCGAGCGGCAGTTCGCGGTGCTGACGCGTTACAACGCCGCACCCTCGACGCGCGGCATCGAGGACATCCGCTACCGCATGCTGGTCTTCCGGCTGGATCAGTACGGCCGGCGCATCGAGATCGAGATGCAGGGCGAGGATCGCGACGCCATCTGGGCCGACGTCGATGCCGGCCCGACCGGCCGAATCTACGCTCTGGACACGCTCAACGACCGGGTCCAGGTCTGGGACGCCGAGCTGAACGATCTGGGCATGGTGCCCACGCCCAAGGACGCCTGGCGCGTGGCCGGCGGCCCCAACGACGAGTTCTTCGTCCTGACCGTCTACGGCCACGTCGTCCGCCTGGCCGCCGACGGCACGGTGCTGTCGCGCTTCGTCTCGCGCCCTCACCCGGGCGTGCCGCCCACCTCGCTGGTCGATCTGACGGTCGACGCCGACGGCTGGGTCTACACCGTCGACGGCCTGGCCGACCAGGTCACCGTCTTCGCACCGGAAGGCACCGAGGACGAGGTGCTCCAGGGTGACGACTGCAGCCTGAATGGCGACAAGTGGGCCGATCCGCGCGATGTGCTCTTGGGCGATGCGACCACCATCTACCTGAGCCTCTTCGGCACCTGCGGCTTCGTCGAACGGCCGGCCGACATCGTCCTGGCGGTCAACACGCTGGGCCGCAGCCTGGGCGATGATCCGGGCCGGCAGCTGGCCAACAACCTGCGCCGCGCGCGCCAGATCGCGGCCCTGACCGACCTGGACCGCCATCGCATGGGCGTGGTCAGCTTCAGCCGCTCGGGCGAGGTCGACCAGGATCTGACCGGCGTCAGCTACGAGCTGGTGCGCGCCCTGTGGAGCGTGCGCTCGGATCGCGGCACGCCGCCGCGGAACTACGCTGCGCTGCGCACCGCGCAGGATGTCTTCACCGGCGGGCCCGAGCGCATGCGGGTGATCGTCATCGTCACGCCGGGCGAGGACGACGAGGCCGGCCTGGCCCTGGCCGAGCAGCTCAAGGCCGAGGGCGTCCGCATCCTGATCGTCAACGGAGACAGCATCATCGCCTCGGGCGACCTCTTCAACGACGTCGACGTGGACCCGCGGGCCATGGGCGCCGGCAAGGAGGTCCACCGGCGCATGCTGGTGCGCGAGCAGCCCGAGAACATCGTCCAGGCCGGCGAGCTGGTCGACGAGCTGCCGGGCAACATGGAATACGTGCCGGGCAGCGCTCTGCCTCCGGCGGCGTATGATGCCGCAGCCCGAACCCTCACCTGGCAGTTGCCACCCTTGGACGGCGACCTGACGCACCAGTTCCAGTTCGACGTCATCCCGCAAGAGGAAGGCGAGTGGCCGACCAACGTCCAGGCCCAGGCCCGTCTGACCGACGGCTGGGGCAAGGATCGCGTGGTCGACTACCCCGTCCCACGCGTGCGGGTCTACGGCGAGCTGCCGACGCCCACCCCGACGGCCACGGTGACGCCCAGCCCGACCTCGAGCCCGACGGTCACGCCGACGCCGACCCAGACGCAGATTCCCAAGCCGATCTTCCTGCCGCTCCTGCTCGAGACCGAATGCTCGGACGAGACCCGCAACGCCGACGTGGCGCTGATCATCGACACCTCGGGCAGCATGAGCGAGACCACCAGCCCGGGCGGCCCGACCAAGCTCGAGGCGGCCCGCGAGGCGGCCGGCAGCTTCCTGGGCCAGCTGGTGGCCGGCCGCGACCAGGCGGCGCTGATCCAGTTCAACACCGATGCCAGCCTGCTGGTCCCGCTGTCCGACGACCCGGCGGTCGTCATCGCCGGCCTGGACAACCTGTCCCAGGAGAGCGGCACCAACATCGGCGCCGCCCTGGCCCTGGGCACGCAGGTCTTGACCGGGCCGGAGCAGCGGCCGGACAACAACAGCGTGCTGATCCTGCTGACCGACGGCGAGCCGACGGTGGGCACGCCCGAGGAGCTGGACGCGGCCGCCCGAGCGGCCAAGGACGCCGGCCTGCTCGTCTTCACCATCGGCCTTGGCAGCGACGTCGACCAGGAGCTGCTGCGCAACATCGCCAGCCAGCCGGCTTGGTTCTTCTACGCGCCGGACACCAGCGAGCTGGCCGCGATCTACGCCCAGATCGCCTTCGAGCTGCCCTGTAGGCCCGGCTGGCCGTAAGGGTTCGTCAAGTGATGAGACGTCCAATTGAGGAGTGCTACTCGACGACCTCGCGCTCACGCCGCATGAAGTGACAGGTGTAGCCGCCCGGATTCTTCTGCAGATAGTCCTGGTGGTAGTCCTCGGCCGGCGTAAAGGGGCCGGCCGGCTGGATCTGCGTGACGATCGGGTCCGACCAGAAGCCGCTGGCATCGACGCGGGCGGTGACCTCTTCGGCCACCTTCTTCTGCGCATCGCTCGAGTAGAAGATGGCCGAGCGGTACTGGCTGCCGATGTCGTTGCCCTGGCGGTTCAGGGTGGTCGGGTCGTGCATGCGGTAGAACCAGTCTTCCAGCAGGGTGGCGAGGTTCAGGCGAGCGGGGTCGTATGTGACGCGGATGGCCTCGGCGTGGCCGGTGTCACCGCGCCGGACCTGCGGGTAGGTCGGCTGCTCGGTCTGGCCGCCGGCGTAACCGACCTCGGTGTCGAGCACGCCCGGCACCTGGCGCAGGATCTCCTCCATGCCCCAGAAGCAGCCACCGGCCAGGACGATGGTCTCTCTGGCGTCAGCGCGCTCGGCGGTCGGATCGGCTGTCGGTTCGGATGGACTGGACATGATGGCTGTCTCCATGGACTGGGGCGGCGCGATCGGCGAAGCTCGGAGGATGCTGTGGAGGTACAAATCGGGGAATGGGTCCGGTCGACCTGTCGATCGGGACGCCGGCCGGTGAGTGCATCTTACATGCGGCGAAGCGCCACCGGGAAGTCCGCGGTGGCGCTTCATTCGATCGGACGGGTTCGGTCTGACGGGTCCGAGCTGCGGGCTCGAGATTCGGTCGGGATCGGCAGAGTGCCCTGGACCGGCGTACCGGCTAGACCATTCGCCGGTCCCGATCGTCCGAGATCAGTAGCCGGCCTTGCCGGCGGCCGCTCGATTGGCGCTGCTGGCATCGCTCGAGGCCTCGATCATGGTCGTGTAGGCGGCGCCGGCCTCTTCGGCCGCGGCCTTGGCCTCCTCGGCCCGCTCGTCGGTCACCTCGGCCACCAGGAGCAGGGCGCCCTCGCTCAGCTCGGCCTTGATCTGGCGCTCGGCCTCGGCCTCGAGGCGCGTAGCCACCAGGGCGCCGTAGTAGCCGCCGACCAGGCCGCCGGCGGCGCTGGCCACCAGGCCGGAGGCCAACGCGGTGCCGATGCCGGGGATGGTCGCCAGCGCGATGCCGCCCAGGAGGCCCAGGGCGGCCCCGACGCTCGAGCCCGTCAAGGCGCCGGTCGTGGCCGTCTCGGCCGGATGCTCGTCCAGGAGCTCGCGCACCTCGCCGACCTCGGCCGAGGTGAGCAGCGAGAGGCGCTCGGGAGACGAACCGACGTCGGAAAGCGCGGAGACGACCGTCTGGATGTCTTCCGGGTCGTGATAGGTCGCCAGCAGGATCTTCATGGCTTGGACTCCTCTTCGAGGCCGCGGAAGCTGTCCGCGGAGGCGGATGACGTGGCGTCGTGGTCCGGTGCCGGACTCCCGGCCGGGTCCGCCCGGCTCAGTTCAGCTGGCTGCGCAGCATCCAGGCCGTCTTCTCCGAGGCGCGCATGCGCTCGGTGAGCAGGTCCTCGGTCGGCACGTCGTTGGCCTGGTCGACCTTGGGCAGCAAGCTGCGCGCCGTGCGCACGACGGTCTCGTGGGCCTCGATCAGGCCGGCGATCATCTGCTCGGCCTCGGGAACGTCGTCGTCGGACGCAACCGAGGAGAGCTCGGCGAGCGACCCGAAGGTGCCGGGCGCAGTATGGCCCAGAGCGCGGATGCGCTCGGCGATGACGTCGGTGGCCTCGGCCAGGGCGCGGTACTGGTCCTCGAAAGCCTCGTGGAGAGGCTGGAAGTGTGGGCCGGTCACGTTCCAGTGATAGTACTGGGTCTTGAGGTAGGTGCTGTAGGTATCGCCCAGCAGCCGGCAAAGGCCCTCGGCGATATCCTTGCGGGCCGGCTCCGGGATTCCGATGTCGATCTCCTTGGTCATCTGTGGCTCCTTTCAATCTCGGTTCAGAGTTCCGATTGTTGTACTCGATGGGCCCTCACCGTCGGTGGGGACTCACGATCCCGATCCTAGGACAGGTGCGGTCCCGTTCGCCATCGGGGTGCTCCGCGCCGAGGTGACGGATTTCCCTCGCCGGATGAGGGGGATCCGCGGCCGGACGCGGCGCGTGTCGGGTTCGCCTCGTGCTCGTGCAGCGGTGCTCGAGCTATCCGCAAGTATCTCCCTGACAGAGTACTAGGATTCACCGCGGCGCTGCATTAGCATTGGTCCGTCCGGCGGTCCGCCGGAGCGGATGCGAGGCGGAGATCCAATCGATCCCGCCCGGGCCAGGGGATGCGAATGACGGTCGAGGGAGGCGTCGAGGACGGTCGGGATCGAACGGCCCGGTACCTGAGCTTGTTGCAGGACCTGGTCGAGCGGGCCGGCGAGCACGAATCGCTCTTCGACCTCCTGCGCCAGGCCATCACCGATCTCTGCCAGGAGCTGGGCTGGAGCCGAGGCCGGATCCGGGTGCTGGAGGACCGCGCCGGGCTCTACGCCGGCGACGAGGTCTGGTTCCTGGCCGAGACCGAGCGGCCCTGGAATGCGCCGGACGGGGCCCA
>CAZJWJ010000012.1:0-74270 GCA_964549495.1 uncultured Anaerolineales bacterium
ATCTCGTTGTCGAAGTGGCCGATGTTGCAGACGATGGCCTGGTCCTTCATCTTCGACATGTGCTCGACGGTGAGCACGTCCTTGTTGCCGGTGGCGGTGACGTAGATGTCGGCCTTGCCCAGGGTGTCCTCGACCCGCTGCACCTCGAAGCCCTCCATCAGGGCCTGCAGGGCGCAGATCGGGTCGATCTCGGTCACGACCACCTTGGCGCCCAGGGCGGCCAGGCTCTGCGCGCAACCCTTGCCCACGTCGCCGTAGCCGCAGACCACCGCCGTCTTGCCGGCGATCATGATGTCGGTGGCGCGCTTGATGCCGTCCACCAGGGACTCGCGGCAGCCGTAGAGGTTGTCGAACTTGCTCTTGGTCACCGAGTCGTTGACGTTGATGGCCGGGAAGAGCAGTTCGCCGCGGTCCATCATCTGCTGCAGGCGATGCACGCCCGTGGTCGTCTCCTCGCTGACGCCGACGATCTCCGGGACGACCTTGCCCCAGAAGCCGGGCCGCTCGGCGCGTACGCGGCGCAGGGCGCCGAGGAGCGCCTCCTCGTCGGCGCTGCCGGCATCGCGCTCGATGACGAACGGGTCGCTCTCGGCGCGCATGCCCAGATGGATCATCAGGGTGGCGTCGCCGCCGTCGTCCACGATCAGCTGCGGACCGAGGTCACCGGGGAAGATCAGGGCCTTCTCGGTGCACCACCAGTACTCGTCCAGGGTCTCGCCCTTCCAGGCAAAGACCGGCACGCCGGCCTCGGCGATGGCCGCCGCCGCGTGGTCCTGGGTGCTGTAGATGTTGCAGCTGGCCCAGCGCACGTCGGCGCCGAGCTCGACCAGGGTCTCGATCAAGACCGCCGTCTGCACCGTCATGTGCAAGGAGCCGGAGATGCGCACACCATCCAGCGGCTTGTCCGGTCCGTACTTCTCGCGCACCGCCATCAATCCGGGCATCTCGTGCTCGGCCATCTCGATCTCGCGCCGGCCGAACTCGGCCAGGGACAGGTCCTTGACCTTGTAGTCGCCGGTGGCGCCGGCCGCGTCGCCGTTCTTGGTCTGGTCCAACGTCGAAGATCCGATCATCTGCTCTGCTCCTTGGTGTGTGGTGCGATCTCGTCGCTTCGGTTCAACAGGCTCGTAGGTTGTCGTGCCAAGGCTGGCGGGCCATCTTCGTCCTGTTCGATTCGGAATCTAATGGCTTCGACTCGACCGCCTGCCGTCGGCGCATCGCTGCGCGATCAGACGCAAGGGCTTCAGTCGCGGCAGGTCGCGGTCGCGCGGCGCGTCCTCGGCCGGCGGCGGGCCGGCTTCGTCCCGCTCGAGCAGGCGGATCTGTTCGAAGCCCGCCCCGCGCAGCCGTTCTGCGAGGACCTCCGGATCGAAGCCGCGAAAGCCCTCGCCGAGCGCCTCGGTCAGGTCCGCATGGGCATGCGGTCGCAGATCGGCCACCGCCAGGCGGCCGCCGGGCCGAAGGACGCGTGCCGCCTCGGACAGGGCCTCGTCGACCCGCTCGGCATGCCCCAGCGAAAGGCTGAAGACCAGGCCGTCGGCCCAAGCGTCGGCGGCCGGCAGGCGGGCCATGTCGCCCGGTACGAGGCGCACGTTGGACAGGCGCAGGCCCAGCGCCCGCTGGCGCGCCGCCTCGAGCATGCGCCCGGAGGACTCGATCGCCAGGACCTCGCCTTCGGGCCCGGCCAGGGCCGAGAGCCAAGGCAGGAGCATGCCCGTGCCCGTGCCCACGTCGACCCAGCGCGAGCCGGCCGGCAGCAGCATCCCCGCCACCTCGCCCGGCCCCAGCGCGCCGCCGAAGAGGCCGCCGCGCAGGGCGTCCCAGTCGCCGGCCAGGCGGTCGAAGCGCGAGGACCGGTCCGCCTTGCGGCGATCCAAGAGCGCCCGTAGGCCCTCCAGGTCCGACTCGAAGCCGAAGCCCGGCGCCGCATAGGTGGCGCGCAGCAGCGTCGAGAGACTTGCCGCCGGCTCGGGCAGGCCGTCGGCCGGCCGGCTGAGCGTGCGCCGGCCCTCGTGCCGCTCCTCGATCAAGCCCGCCTCGCGCAGCGCCGACAGGTGCCGGCTCACGCTGGGCTGGGAAAGGTCGGTCACCTCCGCCAGCTCGCCCACGCTCAGCTCGGCCCGATCGATCAGGCGCAGGAGGCGCAGGCGGTTGGGGTCGCCGGCCGCCCGCAAGAGACCCATGGCCCGTTGGGCCGGCGCCTCGGTGGCCGCCTGGATCATCGCGGGCTCGCCGCGGAGCGGGTTGGGATCTTGGGCACGCGCGAATCATCCTTTCATCCGGATACGAGTATGAATCGCATTGTAACGGGCATAGCCGCGCGCGTCAAGCCGCGGCCGCGGTTCGGCGCGCGCCGGCAGTTTGGCTATAATGGCCGGTCGTGGGCCCGATCTGCTTCGGCCCTTGCCCCACCCTCGAGCGCCATGGGAGTCTCACCATCACCGCTCCGATGAACTCCTCAGAAATGCTGCGAAGCGTCAGCCGCACCTTCGCCTTGTCGATCGAGCAGCTGCCGAGCGTGTTGCGGGACGCCATCACCGTCTCCTACCTCCTCCTGCGGGTCTCCGATTGCCTGGAGGATCACGCCGAGATGCCGGCCGACCGCAAGGAAGAGCTGCTCGAGCTCTGGGCGCGGGTGCTCGACGAGCAGCTGCCGGCCGAGCGATTGGTCACCCGCATCGCCGACCTGGATGGCGAGGATCCCGAGGTCTACGTGGCGCAGCATGCCGGCCGGGTGCTGGACATGCTGGCCCGCCTGCCCGAGCCCATCCAGGCCGCCATCATCGCCCGCGTGGCCAAGACCTCGCGTGGCATGGCGCGCTGGCAGGCCCACGGCCCCTTCGTAGCCGACGAGCCGGAGCTGGACGACTACATGCACGAGGTGGCCGGCCGAGTCGGTTACCTGCTCACCGACATCTTCGCCTGGCATTCGCCGCGCATCCGCGCCCGCAAGGAGGAGCTGATGCCCCTCTCGCGCGAGTACGGCCTGGCGCTGCAGACCGTCAACGTCATCCGCGGCATGCCCTCGGACTACCGCCGCGGCTGGGTCTTCGTGCCGCGCAGCTTCTACGAGCGCTACGGCCTGACCCGCGACAGCCTCTTCGAGACCGAGAACGTCGACGTGGCGATGCAGGTGGTGCGCGATCTGGCCGACAAGGCCGAGCGCCACCTGCGCCACGGCATCGACTACGTCACCGCCTTCCCGCGCTGGCAGCATCGCATCCGGCTGGCCTGCATGTGGCCGCTCTTCTTTGCCGTGCGCACCTTGGCCGTCAGCCGCAACAACCGCGACGTGCTCTTGGCCGAGGCCAAGATCGGCCGGGACGAGGTGCGCGACATCATCCGCCAGACCTCGCTCTACGGCTGGTCCAACGGCTGGCTCGAGCGCTACTACGAGCAGCTGGCCCAGTCCCCGCATCCGCCCATCGAGCTGCCGGCCGGCGCATTGGCCGCCGGCATGCCGGGCAGCTGATCGGCCGCCACCGCGGCCCCCTCGCTCCAAGCCGGCCCCCCAATGACCAGGAGGACATCGATGAACGACCCCTTTGGCGCCCGAGGGCGCCTGGATACCGCGCGCGGCACGCTCGACTACTACCGCCTGTCCGCGCTGAGCGATGCCGGCATCGGCCAGGTCGATCGCCTGCCTTACTCCATCAAGGTCCTCCTCGAATCGGCATTGCGCAACCTGGACGGCTTCGCGGTGACCGAAGACCATGTCGAGACCATCGCCCGCTGGCACGAGACCCAGCCGGAGGGCGTCGAGATCCCCTTCCTGCCCTCGCGGGTCATCCTGCAGGACTTCACCGGCGTGCCGGCGGTGGTCGATCTGGCCGCGCTGCGCTCGGCCATGGCGCGCGCCGGTGGCGATGCCCAGCGCATCAACCCCAAGGTGCCGGTCGATCTGGTCATCGACCATTCGGTGCAGGTGGATGCCTTCGGGGCGCTGGCGGCGCTGATGATCAACGCCGAGCGCGAGTTCGAGCGCAACCGCGAGCGCTACGAGTTCCTGCACTGGGGCAAGGAGGCCTTCGACGACTTTCGCGTCGTGCCGCCGGCCAGCGGCATCGTGCATCAGGTCAACCTGGAGTACCTGGGCCAGGTGGTAGCCGAGCGCGAGGGCGTGCTCATGCCCGACAGCCTGGTCGGAACCGACTCGCACACCACGATGATCAACGGCCTGGGCATCGTCGGCTGGGGCGTGGGCGGCATCGAGGCCGAGGCGGTGATGCTCGGCCAACCGATCTACATGCTGATGCCGGCCGTCGTCGGCTTCGAGCTGACCGGCCAGCTGCCCGACGGCGCCACCGCCACCGACCTGGTGCTCACCGCCACCCAGATGCTCCGCGCGCACGGCGTGGTCGGCAAGTTCGTCGAATACTTCGGATCGGGCCTGGCCCACTTGAGCCTGGCCGACCGGGCCACGCTGGCCAACATGTCGCCGGAGTACGGCGCGACGATGGGCTACTTTCCGGTGGACGAGGAGAGCCTGCGCTACCTGCGCCGCACCGGTAGGAGCGATCGGGTCGACCGGGTCGAGCGCTACTGCAAGGCCCAGGGGATGTTCCACGAGCCGGACAGTCCCGACCCGATCTTTACCGAGACCTTGAGCTTGGACCTCGCTACCGTCGAGCCCAGCCTGGCCGGGCCGAAGCGGCCGCAGGACCGGGTGGCCATGCGCGACCTCAAGCGCTCCTTTTATACCTCGATGGAGAAGGACTTCAAGCGACCGGTCGAGGTGGACCTGGCGGCACGCCCTTCGGTCGGACGCTGGCTGGACGAGGGCGGACCCGCGGCCGACGACAGCCAGGCGCCACACCCCAGCCGCAGCGACCTCTATCGCGAGCAGCGCGTGCCGATCGAGTACCTGGGCGTCGAGACACATCTGACGCACGGTTCGGTGGTCATCGCGGCCATCACCAGCTGCACCAACACCAGCAACCCGACGGTCATGGTGGCCGCCGGCCTGTTGGCCAAGAAGGCCGTCGAGCGGGGCCTGGACACCAAGCCTTGGGTCAAGACCTCGATGGCGCCGGGCTCGCGGGTGGTCACGCGCTACCTGGACGCGGCCAGCCTGACCAGCTACCTGCAGGCCCTGCGCTTCCACACGGTGGGCTACGGCTGCACCACCTGCATCGGCAACTCGGGCCCCCTGCCGGAGGCCATCGCCAAGGCGGTGGTCGACCACGACCTGGTCGTCGCCTCGGTCCTCAGCGGCAACCGCAACTTCGAGGGCCGCATCAACCCGCATACCCGCGCCAACTACCTGGCCAGCCCGCCTTTGGTGGTGGCCTATGCCATCGCCGGCACGGTCGACATCGACATGACCAGCGAGCCCTTGGGGCACGATCCCAACGGCCAGCCGGTCTATCTGGCCGACATCTGGCCCAGCCAGCAGGAGATCGCCGACACCGTGGCCCAGTCCCTGGACCCGGAGATGTTCACCGAGGAGTACGGTCAGATCTTCGAGGGTGACGATGCATGGAAGCAGATCGGCTCCACGCAAAGCGCCATCTTCGACTGGCAGGAGGAGTCGACCTACATCAAGGAGCCGCCCTTCTTCCGCGAGGTCGGGCCCGAATTGCCGGCCAAGCCCGAGATCCGGGGCGCGCGCGTGCTGGCGCTGCTCGGCGATTCGATCACCACCGACCACATCTCTCCGGCCGGCGCCATCCCGCCCGATTCGCCCACCACCGAGTACCTGCTGGAGCGCGGGGTCGAGCGCCGCGACTTCAACAGCTACGGCTCGCGGCGCGGCAACCACGAGGTGATGATGCGCGGCACCTTCGGCAACGTCCGCTTGCGCAACCGACTGGCGCCGGGCACCGAGGGCGGCTGGACCACCCACCTGCCTTCCGGCGAGGTGACCAGCATCTTCGATGCCTCCATGCGCTACCAAGAGGCCGGCACGCCGCTGGTCGTATTGGCCGGCAAGGAGTACGGAACCGGCTCCAGCCGAGATTGGGCGGCCAAGGGCACCTACCTCTTGGGCGTGATGGCGGTCATCGCCGGCAGCTACGAGCGCATCCACCGCAGCAACCTGGTCGGCATGGGCGTGCTGCCGCTGCAGTTCTCCGAGGGCGAGAGCTGGGAGAGCCTGGGCCTGGATGGCAGCGAGCACTACGACATCGAGATCCCCGAGGCGCTGGAGCCCGGCCAGCGCATGGCGGTCACCGCGCGGGCCGAGGATGGCGGGGAGACCCGCTTCGAGGTGGTCAGCCGTCTCGACAGCCCGGTCGACGTCCGCTACTACCAGAACGGCGGCATCCTGCACACGGTCCTGCGCGACATCCTACGCGAAGAAGCCGAGACGGCCTGAGGCCGCCCGAAGGCGATCATGAACCAACAAGCCAAGATCCTCTACACCCTGACCGACGAGGCGCCGGCCCTGGCCACGCGCTCGCTCTTGCCCATCCTGCGCGCCTACTTGGGCCAGGCCGGCCTGCAGATCGAGTCGCGCGACATCTCGCTGGCCGGCCGCGTCTTGGCCGCTTTTCCCGAGCGCCTCACGACCGAGCAGCGCGTGCACGACGCCCTGACCGAGCTCGGCGCCCTCGTGAAGCGGCCCGAGGCCAACGTCATCAAGCTGCCCAACATCAGCGCCTCCATCCCCCAGCTCAAGGCCACCATCGCCGAGCTGCAGGCGGCCGGCTACGACCTGCCGGACTACCCGGATGATCCGGAGAGCGAGGCCGAGCGAGAGATCCAGACCCGCTACGACCGGGTCAAGGGCAGCGCGGTCAACCCGGTGCTGCGCGAAGGCAACTCGGATCGCCGCGCGCCGGCGCCGGTCAAGGCCTACGCCCGCCAGCATCCGCATTCGATGGGCGAGTGGACCGGCGATTCTCGGACGCGCGTGGCGCACATGCGATCGGGCGACTTTCGCTCCAGCGAGCGCTCGACCGTGGTCGAGCGAGATGGCGCGCTATCCATCGAGCACCTGGCCGATGACGGTGCGGTGACGGTGCTGAAGTCCGACATCGCGGTCTCGGCCGGCGACGTGATCGATGCGGCCAAGATGGAGCGGCGCGCGCTGGATGAGTTCCTGGCCGAGGCCATCGACGCGGCTCGCGAGGAGGGGCTGCTTTTCTCGCTGCACCTGAAGGCCACGATGATGAAGGTCTCCGACCCCATCCTCTTCGGTCATGCCTTGAAGGCCTACTTCGGGCCGGTCTTCGAGACGAACGCGGAGACCTTCGAGCGCCTGGGCGTGGATGCCAACGAGGGCTTGGCCAGCTTGCATGCCGAGCTCGGGGCACTGGAGGCCGGCCAGCGCGAGGCCATCGAGGCCGACCTGCGGGCCGCCATCGAGCGCGGCCCCGATCTGGCGATGGTCGACTCGGATCGCGGGATCACCAACCTGCACGTGCCCAGCGACGTGATCGTGGACGCCTCGATGCCGGCCATGATCCGCGCCGGCGGCAAGATGTGGAATGCGGCTGGCAAGACCCAGGACACGCTGGCCGTCATCCCCGACGGCAGCTACGCGCCGATCTACCAGGCGGTCATCGAGGACTGCCAGGCACAGGGCGCCTTCGACCCGCGGACGATGGGCACGGTGCCCAACGTGGGCTTGATGGCCCAGAAGGCCGAGGAATACGGCTCGCACGACAAGACCTTCGAGATCGGGACCGCCGGCCGCGTCCGGGTGGTCGATGCCGAGGGGCAGGTGCTCCTGGAGCATGCAGTGGCGCCGGGCGACATCTGGCGCATGTGCCGCGCGACCGACGCGGCCATCCGCGACTGGGTCGGGCTGGCCGTTCGCCGCGCGCGGGCCAGCGGCATGCCGGCCGTCTTCTGGCTGGACGAGGACCGGGCGCACGATGCCCAACTGCGGGCCAAGGTCGCCCGCTACCTGGCCGATCACGACACCGAGGGCCTGGACATCCGCGTGCTGCCCCTGGCCGAGGCCACGCGCCTGACGCTGGAGCGCCTGCGGGCCGGCCAGGACACGATCTCGGTCACGGGCAACGTGCTGCGCGACTACCTGACAGATCTCTTCCCCATCCTCGAGCTCGGCACCAGCGCCAAGATGCTGTCCATCGTGCCCCTGATGCAGGGCGGCGGGCTCTTCGAAACCGGCGCCGGCGGCTCGGCGCCCAAGCACGTCCAGCAGCTGACCGGCGAGAACCACCTGCGCTGGGACTCGCTCGGCGAGTTCCTGGCCTTGGCCGCGTCGCTGGAGCATCTGGCCGAGCAGACGGGCGAGCCCCGCGCCAGCCTGCTCGGCTCCACCCTCGACGCCGCCACCACCCGCTACCTCGAGGAAGCCCGATCCCCCTCGCGCAAGGTCGGCGAACTGGATAACCGCGGCAGCCACTTCTACCTGGCGATGTACTGGGCCGAGGCGCTGGCCTCGCAGGACCAGGATTCCGAATTGGCCGGGCGCTTCGCCCCGCTGGCCGAGCGCCTGCGCTCGAGCGAGGCCCGGATCCTTTCCGAGCTCGAGGCGGTCCAAGGCCGGCCGGTCGACCTCGGCGGCTACTACCACACCGATCCCGAGCGCGTCGAGCGCGTCATGCGACCCAGCGCCAGCTTCAACGAGGCCTTGGCGAGCTTGGACTGAAGTCCGGGCGAGCGACGATGCCCATCCGCTTGCCCTGGCGCTCCCCCGACTTCGATGCGCTGCCGAGCGCCTACGCGCCGCGGGGGCTGAAACAGACATCATCGGTCTCTCGTCTGTCCACCGACGATCGGACGTTCGTTCCGAAGGGGGGAGAGACCTGTGACCGACCTGGCGCATGGGTTCAGGAATACCGACGAAGCGGCAATACTCCGACGGTCAGCCGAGACGGCAGGCCAGTCGGTGGGCGGGGCGTCGGATGCTCTAAGGGACCGACCGTCTCGATCCGCCGCGCACTGGCGCTGGTGCGCGATCATCGCGCTGCTGCATCTGAGCCTCTTGACCCGTGGCCTGGCCGGTGACCTTCCCTTCGTCCCGGAGGCGGATGAGGTGATCTTCGTGCCCCTCGCGGCACAGATGGCCGCTTCGGGCAGCTGGGATCCCGGATGGTACGGCAATCCCGGCGGCACGCTGATCTACCCCCTGGCCCTGCTCTACCGCTTCGGCAGCCGATGGCTCGGTCAAGGCCTGCCCGTACCCGAGGCAAGCTCGCTCTCGGAGTACGAGCCGCATCACGCTGCGCTCTACCTCCAGGCGCGCTGGCTGAGCATCCTGATGCTGCTGCTCTCCCTCGTTCCGATCTACGCCATCGCCGAGCGCATCGGGCGCCGCAGCGCGCCCCTCCTCGCCATCCTCCTCGCGCCGATCTACCCGGTGTTGGTCTTCCATGCCCAGATCGTGCGCAGCGACGGCGCTGGAATCCTATTCGGCATGCTCGCGCTGTGGATGATCCTGCGGGCGGACGAGCGGCCGAGCCACGCACGGATCGCGGCGGCCGGGTTGGCCTTGGGACTGGCGATCGCAACACGCTACTTCTTGGTCGTGCTCCTCGTCGTCGCCCTCGCGTTCATGTTCTTCCCAAGACGCGGCGATGGCGAGCCCAACCTGCACGTGGCTGCGCTCCTGCGTAGGTTTGCCCTTCGATCGACGACCTTGCTCGCCGCCAGCCTGGGAGGCTTCGCGATCGCGGCCCCCTTTGCGCTGATCCGATGGCGGACCACCTTTGACAATCTCGCGGTCGAAGGCCGCAGCGAGCATCTGGGCGCGGATGGACTGAGCCAGCTTGGCAACCTCCGCTGGTACCTGATCGACGCCCTGCCCCGGTCCGTCGGGGGACCTCAGGTCCTGCTGCTGCTACTGGGATTGGCATCGCTGTGGATCGGGGCCCGTTCCGATGGCGGGCGGGAGAGGCGGCGAGCAGGAGCTGTCGGCCTGGCATTTCTGGTCTGTTCACTCCTGTCCTTCTCACTCTCCGCGCTCCACTGGCAGAGATGGCTGATCCAGATCCTGCCCGTCGTGGCCATCTTCGTGGCCACCGGCATCGAGGCGCTGGCCAGCGCCTCGGCCCGACTTGTCGAGCGCAAGGTTCCAGTAGGCAGGCGCGCCGCTCCGTTCGTGCTTCGCCTATCGATCGTGGCCCTCACGATCTTCGCGGCATGGACGCCGTTGCGCGGCAGCATCTCGCACGTCGAGCAGCGGGCCGGCAACAGCTCGAGGGTGGAAGCCAGGTGGTGGCTCGAGCAGGAGCTACCCGAGGATGCGCGGGTGGCCTTGTCGCCCTTTTCGGCCGCTAGTGCCGGCGCGCGCTACGAGAGCCGTGAGTTCGAGAACGGAGCCGCGCTGGCGGACCTGGATGCGCTGGCCGAAGACGGCTTCGACGTCCTCGTCCTCGGCAGCTGGTCTTGGTCCCACTTCATGGCCCAGCCGGATCGCTACCCCCAGGAGGTGGCGGCATTTCGCCAGCTCTTGGACGCTGAGCAGCCGCTCCACGTCATCCCATCCCGCGGACCCAGCGCCGGTCCGGAGATTCGGATCTACGCCACGGGACCGGATGACTCGATCACCGGGACGCAGCGATCGGTGCCGTAACCCGAACGTGTCTCTACCTTTGCAGTGCCAACCTGTGTTCGCACCGGGCACCACCCATGCGAGCCGCAGGTCGCCTTCCGAAGGGAGCTAGCCCGATGAACCGAAGTACCAAGGCAACCTGTGCGATGGCCTGCGCAACACTGACGCTCCTCGGCGCGCTCCTCGGCGATCGAGGCATCCGCTCCAGCCGATCGAGCGCTCCCGCCCAAGCCACGAGCGAGGCCGCGCCGCTGCCGACGATGGAGGTCCTCGCGCAAGTCGGCGGCCGAACTCGTGGCGTGGCCATCGACGGTGACCTCGCCTTCATCGGCGTCGGACCGCGGGTCGTCGTCTACGACATCTCGGATCCGAGCCGGCCGCTTTGGACCGGACAGTCCGAGCCGCTCGCGGAGCGTGTCTTCGCCATCGGAGCCACCAAGGGACACCTTTGGGTCACCTTGGAGCGCGGCTTGATGGTGGTGCTCGAGCGCGGACCGGGCCGAGCACTCGTCGAATCGTGCAACATCGCTTCTTCTCGATCGGCGGATCGCGCCTCGGCCGGCCTTGTCTCGATGGCGACCTCTACATGACCCAGGACGGCTGGCTGAAGATCTTCGACATGCGTCAGCCCGAACGGCCGCGCTTGCGTTCTCGGCATTTTGGACCTGACCTGGCTGCGAACTCGATCGTGGCTTCGCCAGGCTGGCTGTTCCTACTCTGGGGCGACGAGATCGTCTCGATTCCGGCGGATCCCTCCGGTGGCTGGCGGCTCGACCACCGCTTCCGTCTGAATGATGGCGCCAAAGCCATGGAGGCCGAACGCCGTGGCGATCATCTCGTCGTCCTCACCGAGGACGATCTGAGGCTGTTGGAGCTTCGCGAGCACGCGCGCTACGCGACTGCGGCTCGCACCCCCTTGCCCGGGTATGGAGATTCGAGTCTGGTCATCTCGACCGACACGGCGTCGGCCGCGCTACGGGAAAGCGGCCTATGGTCATTTGCACTCGGCCCAGAGACCTTGACCGCTCCCGTGGATGCTGTTTCACCACCCATGCAGATCTACTACGGCTTCGTGGACCAGCCGCCCGTATCGCCCGACCCCTTCGATCCGGTTCTCGCCTACATCGAGCTGGCGGCTCCTGGCTGCACGCCGCGGACGGTGCAAGCTGTCGCCAGCAATGCCTTCTGCTGCATGGACGGGCTGGTCGACCTTCCCTACGAGATGCTCTGCGGCGAGGCCATCGAGGTGACGGTCGAATCCGATGGCTTCGAGACATCGAGGCATCTCTTCGAACACGATCGGCTCGTCCTCGATCGTAACGTCTGGCTCTCGCTCGGAGAGCCGGTGTCGCCCCTGCACTTGCCGTCGCTGTCCCGAAGCGCAAGATAGGACCGCTTCGTCCCCGCTGCCTGAGCGGCTTGCGGACTGCGTCTCCCAACATTCATCCCGCGGCCGGACTCTGGTAAGCTAGCAGGCCCATCGATGCCCCAACCCCACATCGTGCCAGACACGGACGGGGAGGAGAGACATTGCGCCTGCCAATGAGAACGCCGCGACCTCTGCCACGACCGCGACCGCCTCGACTGCACCCGATCCTGCCCTTGGGGCTGATCCTGCTCTCTGCGCTGGCCATCGGTAGCCGGCCGGCGCCGACGTCCGGCCAGGCGCCGGTCGATCGATTTGGGGCAGCCTGCCAGGGGGACAATCCTTACTTCGTCACCAGCGCCTTCGCGATGGGCGAACGGCAGGACGAGCCGGCCGTATTGGCCTTCCAGGACTCCCCACGCAACGAGGGTCACGAGGTCCTGGCGCGCTTCGGCCAGGTCGGCTCGGTCTACGGCATGGCCTACGATCCGCTGCGGCGCGAGGTCTACGCCGCCGCCTACCACAAGCGCGGCGCGCCCTACGGCCCGGGCGGACCCGGCGCGATCTACCGGATCGGGCTGGACGACGCGAGCCTGGAGACCTGGCTGACCGTATCGGATGCCGGCGATGATCGACATGATCCGACCGAGAACTACATCCCGGATCGCATCGCCACCCAACACGTCGGCAAGCTGAGCCTGGGCGACATCGACCTGGACGAGGATCTCGAGTCGCTCTTCGTGGTCAACCTGAACACGCGCCAGATCCTCCGCTACCGACTGTCGGACGGAGCGCTGCTGGACAGCTTCGACCACGGAGCGAGGTTCCAGACCTGGGCCGCACGCGAGGCGCGACCCTTCGCGCTGAAGGTCTGGGAGGGCCGGCTCTACCACGGCCTGGTGCGCGACGCTTCCGTCAGCCGCAGCCAGCGCGACCTGGAGGCCTTCGTCTATGTCTCCGAGCTGGACGGAAGCGACATGCGGCTGGTCCTCGAGATGGAGATGGACTACTACCGCGGCTTGATCCCGCCGCGCATCGACGCCCGCTGGCAGCCCTGGCGGGACTCGACGGATTCGATCGCGCCGGCCGGCACTCACGACCACGCCTACATCTACCCCATGCCGATGCTGGCCGACCTGGAGTTCTCCGAAGCCGGCGACATGGTCCTGGGCTTCCGCGACCGCATCGGCGACATGGCGCTCTACGACCGCAACCGTAACCTGCCGCGCGGCGAGCGCAGCGGGCATCCCTTCGGCGACATCCTGCTGGCCGAGCGGTCTGGCGACATCTGGGAGGTCGAGCCCTGGCCCGAGTTCTTCGACGAGGATGCCGGCGGCGGCATGAACGCCACCGGCGGCTTCCACATCGACACCGGCTTTGGCGGATTGGCCCGCGTCTCCAAGCTCGACCAGGTCTTGAACATGGCCGTGTCGCCCGAGCAGAACCACTCCGGCGGCGCGATCTGGTTCGATCTGGCCGACGGCGGCGACCTGCGCCGCGAGACCCTCTACGTCGGGAACAACGGCCGGACGAATTACGGCAAGGGCAACGGCCTGGGCGACGTCGAGCTGCTCTGCGGAGAGAACCTGCCAACGCCGACGCCCACCGCGAGCCCGAGCGCGACGGTCACGACGACCGCCACACCGAGTGAGACGGCTACGGCCACGAGCACGTCGACCGCGACGGCCACCGCTACCCGCACGCCCGGCCCGATCTACCTGCCCTACGGCGAGAAGGACAAGTACTGCCGGCCGGACGCCTTCTACACCGACGTCGTCCTGGTCCTCGACCGCTCGACCTCGATGCTCCGACCGGTCACCGAGGGCGGCATCGCCAAGAACGCAGCCGCCCTCGCCGCCGCGCGAAGCTTCGTCTCCCTGCTCTCCCTGGAACCCGATCCCTTCGGCAACCACGACCAGGTGGCCGTCGTCGGCTTCAACGAGGATACCTGGATCGAAACACAGCTGACCAGCGACCGTGCCTCGGCCATCGCGGCGCTCGACCGCATCGAGCAGAAGACCATCGAAGGCACGCGCCTCGACCTGGCCTTCGCCTGGGGCCAGAAGCCCTTGGACGGCCCCGAGCGCATCCAGGAAAACCGCCCGGTGGTCATCATGCTCACCGACGGCCTGCCCAACCGCGTGCCCTTCGGACCCGACTCGCCCTATCCGGGCAGCCGGCGCCAGGAGGACTCGGTCCTGCAAGCCGTCGACGCGGTCAAGGCCACCGGCACCCGCGTCTACACCATCGGCCTGGGCAATCCCAGCGACATCCTACCCTGGCTGCTCATCGACTCGGCCAGCGAGCGCTGGATGTACCACTACGCGCCGGTGCCCGAGGACCTGGAAGGCATCTACAATCGGATCGCAGCCACCTTCGACAGCTGCGATCCGAAACCGGCACCGACGCCCTGCGCGCCGGAAGAACAACATGCCGATGTCGTGTTGGTCCTGGACATGTCCACATCCATGTACCGGACCACGAGATCAGGCCGGACGAAACACGAGGCAGCCCTGGACGCCGCCCGCAGCTTCGTCGCGCAGCTCGACCTCGAACGCGACGGCTGGGGCCGGCGTGACCAGGTGGCCGTCGTCGGCTTCAACGACGAGGCCTGGACCGAGGTCGGCATGTCCGACGACCGAGCGGCGGTGATGGCGGCCATCGAACGGCTGCCGGACCGGATCGCCGAGGGCACTCGCCTGGACCTCGCGCTCGAGGAAGGCCAGCGCGCGATGGGCTTCGGCCCACGCCTACAGCCCAACCAGCCGGTGATGGTCCTCCTGACCGACGGCCTGCCCAACCGGGTGCCCTTCGGACCCGGCACAGCCCATCCCGACTGCGACCGGCAGGAATGCACCGTCCTGAAGTTCGCCAGCGCCGCCAAGCAGGCCGGCAGCCGGCTCTTCACCATCGGCCTGGGCGAATCCAGCGACGTGCTGCGTGTCCTGCTCGAAGCGGCCGCGACCTCGCCCGATCACTACTACTTCGCGCCGGACGGCGAGGACCTGGAAGCCATCTACCGGCAGATCGCCGGACGATTCGAGGACTGTCCATGATCGACGAAGGCAAGCGCGACTCGACCGACGAGCCGGACTTCGAGGCGGCGAGCGGTCCGAGGGCCGAATGGATGGAGGAAAGGCGATCGCCGGATGATCGGGGTCGAGCGGAGGAAGGATCGGATCTGGCCGATGGCCAGCGGAGGCATCCGGATCGGCGCCACGTGCGCCTCGAACGCTGGACGGGGCAGATCGGCAACGTCTTCTTCTTGGGCTTCATGCTCATCATCGTGCTCGTGCTGCTACTGCTGAGCGTCACGGGACCCCAGATCCCGGACTCGGCTTGGCGGATCGCGGCGGGCATCTGGCTGGTCTTGGCCAGCTTTCTGATCTGGATGCGGCATTTCTGGCCGGCCATCTCGCATCGGCATTACACCTGGGCGCTGGACGCGCGCGGGCTCGACTTGCGGCGGGGCGTCATCTGGCGCGAAGAGGTACACGTGCCCAGCTCGCGCATCCAGCACACCGACGTGACCCAAGGGCCTTTGGAGCGGCGACTGGGCCTGGCGACCCTGGTGGTGCATACCGCCGGGACGCACCAGGCCTCGGTGTCCGTCCACGGGCTGGACGAGGGCGACGCGCGCGCGATCCGGGATCATCTGGCCCGCGCCTTGGATCTGGACGACGCGGTCTGAAGGCGCCACAGGGGGCCGCGGTCGACGAGTCCGGCCTGCGGCGACTCCATCCTCTCTCGCTGATCTTTCGCGGCCTGGCGGCGCTGCGCTCGATGGTCCTGCCCATCGTCTTCTACGCGCTGGTGGCCGATCAGTCCTTCGGCTTGCTCTCGGCGCCCTTCATCGGCGGCGCGCTGCTCCTGGCCGTCGGTGGCGGCGCGATCTCCTGGTGGAACCTGCGCTACCGCCTGGACGAGGAGGCCTTGGTCATCGTCACCGGCATCCTCTCGCGCCAGGTACGCCGTATTCCCTATCGGCGCATCCACAACGTCGCGGCCAAGCAGGGTCCCTTGCATCGCGCCTTCGGCATGGCCGATGCGCGCATCGAGACCGCCAGCGGGGGCGGTGCGGAGGCGGACCTGAGCGTCGTCTCGCTAGATGAGCTCGAGCGACTGCGCGAGCGGATCTACGCCGGCCGGCAGGCGGACGTCGACGAGGACGCGGGCGAGACCGAGCGGGAGGGCGGACGGGATCCCTCCGAGCGCGGCCTCGACCGGCCGATTGCCACGCGCGAGCCGGCCCGCGAGTTGGTGCAGGTGAGCCTGCCGGAGCTGGCGCTCTACGGGATCACCCGCAACCGCAGCGGCAAGATCCTGGCGGCCGGGCTGGGCCTGTTCTGGGAGTTCGGCCAGTTCGGCGACTCCTGGCTGGGACCGCTGCGCAGGATCTGGCCCGGCTTCGACCCCGAATGGCTCGAGGGCGACTTCGATCCGGGCAGCCTGGGCTCGGACTTGAGCGCTTGGCTCTCCCCCGGCCGATTGCTGGTCGCCATCGGCACGGTCCTGGTCCTGCTGCTGCTGCTCAACATCGTCTCGGTGGTCTGGGCCGTCCTGCAGCTACAAGGCTTTCGCTTGACGCGCCAGGGCGATGACCTGCGCATCGCCTATGGGCTGTTGACCCGACACACCGCCACCATCCCCCGGCATCGGATCCAGAGCCTGGCGCTGCAGCAGAGCTGGCTCTTCCGGCGTTATGACAAGTTCTCGATCAGCGCCGAGACGGCCGGCAGCGACGTGGCCAGCCAATCGGTCGCGCGCCAGCTCTGGCTCAGCCCGATCTCGTCGATCGAGGCGCGGGCCGCCCTGGTCGAGGAAGCCCAACCGGACCTGGAGGATCCGGCGCGCGTCGAATGGAGGCCCGTGGCCGAGGGCGCCAGCCGGCGTATCCTCCGGCGCCGGCTGCTGGTCGCCGCCCCCTTCTTCCTACTGGCCGCTGCGCTGCCCTTCGTGCCTAGCGCAGCGCTGCTCCTCTACCTACCCTACGCGCTCTGGGCTTGGTGGGAGGGCCGGCGCCAGGCCGATGCCCTGGCTTGGGCGCTGGATGATCGGGCGCTCTGGCTGCGGCATGGCTGGTGGAACCAGACCGTGGTCGTCGTCCGACCGGCCAAGATCCAGAACCTGCGCCTGGTCGAGTCGCCCTTCGATCGACGGGCCGGCATGGTCGGCCTCCACGTGGATACGGCCGGACAGCAGGACCCCAGCCACCGATTGCGCATGCCCTACCTGCCGCGGGTCGAGGCCGAGGCCTTGCGGGACCAGCTTCACGAGCGCGTCGCCGACACGCGATTCCGCTGGTAGCTTGCTCGACAGGGAGCATGGCACCCAACCGAAGGCCATCAACCTCGATCGTCCAGGCCGGCGGCGACCAGTGCGATGAGGGTCAGCGCGCCCGCGCCAACCAGGCTCGGCGCGACCAGACGCCACATCGATGTCCACACCGGCTGCGCGGCGAAGAGCCAGCCCAGACCAGAGATCACCAGACTCGAGACGAGGAAGAGCAGCAGGACTCCGCAGAAGACCGGGATCCCAGCCAGTGTCAGCGCCAGGACTCGGGCGGCCACCTTCGCCAAGCTCGATTGGCCCTCCCGTCTCACTTGTCGTTCCCGCGCGCGCCGGCGTGGCCTCATGGGCTGGCGTAGCCTCATGGCTCCGACTCGCCGCCGTCCAAGAGGTCGCGGAACCACTCCAGATCGACCTGCTCGGCAAAGGCCCAGATCAGCTGGGTGATGAAGAGCGCCCAGCCCAGGGCCGGCAGGAAGCGGCCAGCGATGCCACCGACCAGCCGGCGCGCCTGGCGCTCGCCGACCTCTTCGGCCAGCTCGGATAGGAACTTGCGGCTGAGCAGGAAGTCGAGCACTTCCTCGATCAACTCGAGCAGCAGGCGGCCGTTGCGCTCGTCGATGGCCTGGCCCAGTAGCCACAGGTAGCCGGCCCCGTCGAGGATGTTCAGGATGGCCTGCGCCGCCTCCTTGAGGCCGGCCGCCGCCAGCAGCTTGGCCACCAGCCGGCGCGTCATGTCCTCGACCCCGGGATCGAATCCGTCGAGGCCATCCGGCCCCACGTCGGACCAGGCTTCGAGCAGGGCGGCCTCGTCGGCCAGGAAGTCGGCCAAGGGCGGCGGAGGAACCGGGGTCAAGGGCAGCAGCTCGGTAGCCTCGGTCTGGGAAGGACCGACGATCAGGGCCAGGTCCGGACCGGTGGAATCGGTCGTGACCGCGTCCCAGAGTTGCCGGCCTTCGTCCCATCTCGCCTCGAGCAGGGAGCGCCGGCCGTAGAGATCGGGCGCTTGCTCGATGGCGCGGACCAGGAAATCCAATGCCCGGGCCTGGCCCGACGCGCCACCGGGCAGAGAGAGGAGACGATCGAGGTCCGCGCATGGTGCCATCGCGTCGGCGTCCGATTCGGGCCTTGCACCCGCGCCGAGGTCTGGCGAGCCAAGGAACCGCGTGCCGATGAGCCCGCCGGCACCGATGCCGGCCAGGCCCAGCACCCGGCGACGATCCAGCGCCGCGGTCGAAGGCGAGTTCGAGGTCGTGGACGAGGAAGAAGTGGAAGACGAAGACATGGCCGGCTTGCCCGCTTTCGCGGAAAGGGGTGTCGATGGTGGCCAGCCGCCCCTCGGGCGACGCGCTCAATCTAGCGCGCGGGCGTTGCACTCGCGTCCCGCTGGCATCGAGATTCGGCAACCGACTGGTACCGGCGGGCCGATCGGCGCTCGACTCCTTGCTCGACTCGGCGCCCGAACCGGAGACTCAAGTGCCCCAGCTGCGACGAAGGAGGTCCAACCAGTTGCGCCAGGCGATGCGCTCGACCAGCTCGTGGCCGTAGCCCGCCTCCAGCAGCGCGTCGGTCAGGCGCGGCAGCCCGGCCGCGTCACCGATGGCCCCGGGGATCTGCGCGCCGTCGAAGTCGGAGCCGAGTCCGAGGCCACCTTCGCCCAGCTGCTCGAGCAGGTGGTCCACGTGGCGCAGTAGCATGTCCATCGGAACGTCGGCCTCCCAGTCGCCGTCGGGATGCAGGAAGCCGCGTCCAAAGTTGAGGCCCACCAAGCCCCGGCTATCGCGGATGGCGCGCAGCTGGTCGTCGGTCAGGTTGCGCGTGACCGGGCAGAGGGCGTGGGCGTTGGAGTGGCTGGCGACGAGGGGCGCGTCCGAGAGCTCGGCCACGTCCCAGAAGCCGGCCTGGTTGAGGTGGGACAGGTCGATGAGGATGCCGAGCGCGTTGCAGCGGCGGACGAGTCGCCGGCCGGCCTCGGTCAGCCCCGGGCCGGTGTCGGGCGAGCCGGCCGCGAAGGGGACGCCGTAGCCGAAGGCCGTCTCGCGACTCCAGGTGATGCCCAGCGAGCGCAGACCGGCCCGGTACCAGAGCTCCAGCGCATCGAGCTCGGGGTCGATGGCGTCAGCGCCTTCCAGGTGGAGCACCGCCGCGATATCGCCGGCCTCCATATTGGCCTCGATCTCGCTCGCCGTCCGCGAGATCCGCAGACCGCCGGCGTCCTCCAAGCCGAAGAGCGTCGCCGCGGTGCGCGATGCGTGGCGCTGCGCGTAGCCGAGATCGAGCGGTCCCTGGAGCTCGCCGCGTTTCAGCGCGTCCATGACGTCGGGACCGGGCGGGGCGGGCACGAAGATCGCGAAGAGTCCACCGGCCAAGCCGCCCTCGCGCGCCCGCGGCAGGTCGATGTGGCCGATCTCCGAGCGCTCGAAGAAGCTCCGGCCCTCGCCGCGCTCGGGCAGCGTCAGGCCGAGCAAGCAGTCGTTGTGTCCGTCGAAGATCGGCAGGCGGGTCGCGGGCATGGCGGGAGCTTATCACGGCAGGTCGAGCCGGTCAGATCGGATCGATCGGATGAGGCAGCTCCGAGCTGGCGGGATCGAGTCGATCGGTCAGAAGCGATCCGTCAGAGCCCGTCGATCGGAGCCCATCGGTCAGAGCCGCTCCTTGCGCTCGACGTAGATGGCGCGGAAGAGCATGGTGGCGGTCTCGGCGGTCTGCTGAGTGAACCAGTAGTTGACACCGGCGCCGACGGCCGCGCCGGCCAGCGGGATCAGCTGGGCCATCTTGCGGCCGAGGAGGTTCTTGGCGATCTCGCGCGGCAGGTGGCGGTTCTGGCTGCGGAAGGTGTCGCCACCCCCGCGGCCCTTGTACTCGAAGTCGTGTGCGAAGGAGGCGGCGGCGACGCTGACCTCGCGCATCGCGGTGGCCTTCGACTCCCGGCTGCCGGCCGCCGCGGCGTTGAAGATGGCCAGGACCAAGCCGCGGTGCTCGGGGCCACGCATCGGAAAGCCGTAGCTGGCACCGATCTGCTGGATGAGCCGTAGGTTGATGCCGAAGAGCAGGGGGATATCGGCCGCGATCAGCATCGCCCCGCCCAGCCCCATGCCGCCGCCCTCGAGCGCAGCCATGATCGCATTCTCGCCGACCCGATCCCCGGCCAAGCGATCGAGCAGCTCCATGTCCACGTCGCGCAGGTCCTCGACCTTCTCGACATCGATCCCGAGGGCCTCGGCCTTGCGCAGCACGCCGCTGTTGTCGTGGGTCCAGGAGGAGGCCTCGCCGAGCATGCCGATCGCCTCGCTGACCGCCGCGCCGAGCTGATCGCTGAGGCTGGCTGGTGCGAAGCTGTCCATGAGCCAGTCGACCGGCATCATCGCCCAGTTCATGGCTTGATGCAGCGGCGAGCCGGCAGCGCGCTGCCAAGCCTCGATCTCGCGCAGGGCGCGCTTTTCGTAATCGCTGAGTCGCATGCGGTCGTGGTCCTTTCGATTTCGTCGGTGATCGATGCCTACGCGGCAGTGCGCCCTACGACGGCGGCTGCGGTCGGTTGCGCAATCGGGACCGACGAACGCAGCCCGGCGAGCCGTTCTGCGGTCGATCCGGCTTTGCGCGCCTAGGTGTCGGACCCCCGAAGCAGGTCGGATGTTTCGGATTCTGCCTACCGTCGGCCGGGATCCGGACGAGTTTCGATTGTACAACAGACCGATCGCGCGCTGCGGTGTTCCAATTGCCGAAGTGGATGCGCCGGGGTCCTGTACTCCACCTCGGTTAGGTCACTCCCAGTAATAGGATCCCCGACCGAGGGCGTTGCTGCGCCGCTGTGTCGGTTCGCTGTGAGGAGGGAATAGCAGAGCTATTGCCGACGAACAGCGGGACGACACAGCGGATGCAGCGGCGACCGAATCGGGGATCCTATTACTGGGAGTGACCCTAGTGCACCGCCGCAGTGAATCCTAGGGGCTCGACCGCCGCTGCATCCGCTCCAGCGGCCCGCTGCTCCTCGGCAATGGCGCTGCCATTCCCTCGTCGCATCGAACCACTGGAGCGGCGCATCGACGGTCTCGCTACCCCTAGCATTCACTGCGGCGGTGCACTAGTCGCTTCTTCCAGCCCGCGTCGGTTGCCCTCCCCCCGGGGCCGGCGCGGGCTGGTTGCGTGGTTGGGGGTTGCCTCGATGTGCTTTCGGGGAGACCGGACTTGATCGATCCCGTATCATGATCGGGCACTCGCGACCCGGATACCTTGAACTCCCGCCAGAAACCACGACCCAAGGATGGAATCTTGCCCTCGAAGACGCTGATGAGCTGGAACGTCAACGGAGTCCGCGCCGCCGAACGAAAGGGCTTCGTGGATTGGTTGGAGTCGGACGGCCCGGACATCCTGGGTATCCAGGAGACCAAGGCCCAGCCGGATCAGCTGAGCGAGGCGCTGCTAGAGCCGGCCGGCTACCGTAGCTGGTGGGCCTCGGCCGAGCGCAAGGGCTACAGCGGTGTGGCGCTCTACAGCCGCGTCGAGCCCAAGGAGGTCCGGCTGGGCCTCGATATCGGGGAGTACGATGTGGAGGGCCGGACGCTGGTGGCCGACTTCGAAGACTTCGTCTTCATCACCACCTACACGCCCAACGGGGGCAACGATCACGCGCGGGTGCCCTACAAGATGGGCTACAAGGCGGCCCTCCTGGGCTATTGCGAGCGGCTGCGGGGCCAAGGACGGTCCGTGGTGGTCTGCGGCGACATCAACACGGCCCATCGCGAGATCGACCTGGCGCGCCCGAAGCAGAATCAGAACACAACCGGCTTCCTGCCGGTCGAGCGGACCTGGTTCGACGCGGCGTTGGGCTTGGGCTGGGTCGACAGCTTCCGCCACGTGCACGGCGACGTCGAGGGCGCATATTCCTGGTGGTCATTTCGGTCCAACGCCCGAGAGCGAAACGTCGGCTGGCGCATCGACTACCTGCTCACCAGCCCCGACCTGGCCGGCCGGATCGAGGCCGCACAGATCCACACCGATGTTATGGGCAGCGATCACTGTCCGGTGAGCTTGACCCTGGGTTGAATCGATGTCGATTGCGGCCTCATGGTCATGGTGATGGCGCTTGAGCGCCGCAGATTGCTTATGTCTATTTCGCCTCTTGCCAGGGATGTTCGGGGCTCAGCGGTGCCACGGGGTGCCCGGCGATAGCCCTATGGCTACACGAAATACGGTTTGGTTCGATGCGGCTGTGCCTGCTCGCCTGCACTCCACCGTTCAATCACCGAGCAGCGTGGAGCGCAGCAAGATCGGCAGTTGGATCCGATTCGACTGGGGGTCCGTCGTGGCTGTCCGGGTCACCTCCGGAGAGGCCCGGACGGTCGCCGTCGCCGCTGGCACGCTGGGCGTGGGCTCGATCCGGACCGGGGTCGGACTGGCAGTCGGCAGACCTTCGGCGGCGTCGGCGATGCGATCCCACAGATCGCAACGCTCCGAACGCCAGGACGACTCCAGGGCGAGCGGGTCATCGAGGCGCAGGCCGGCGCCTGGATCCTCGTTCACCGAGGTCCACGCGGGCTGCTGGTCGTCCGCGGGTCGGCCCGTCCGGCCCAAGCTGGCCCAGTCGGCCATCATCCGCCGGCCGATACGGCGGTCGCCATCGGTGATCGCAGACCGGGCGGTCCCGAATAGGTAGGGGATCTCGACGCCATGGTGGGCACCGATCCCGGACTGGCGCGCGTAGGCCGGCACTCGCGTGAAGTGGTAGAGCCAGGCCGGATAACCATGAACCGCGTGATCGCGTACCGCTCGGCGAGCAGGACAGACGAAGGCCGTGTCGCCGGTGACCGCCGCCAGCGCGTCTCGTCCATCCGGGTACTCCGACTCCGGATATAGCGCCAGGACCTCTTCAGCCATCGATCCGTAGAAGCTCCGCACCAAGGCGGCGAACTGCGCGTAGCTCATGTCGCGCTGGGGCAGGAAGATCGTGGCCTCGTCGGCCGTCGCGCCGGCGATGAAGGGGACCGGATGCGCCCGACCTTCGCGCAGGGCATCGGCCGGCGGCTCGAGCAGCACATGACCGTCGATGATGGGCCCATAGGTCTCGGCATCCGCGTTCAAGAGGCCCACCTCGCCCGGCAGGGTGTCCAGGACCGTCTCGACCGGTAGTGCCCGCAGACAGGCGGCCACATCGGAGGCGGCATCACATCCCGCGGCCGCTGCGAAGCGCCGGCCCTGGTCGTAGGCCGACGGGATGCGGCCGCGCTCGGCATCGAGGGCCGGGATCGAGTCGCCGAGGCAATTGCCGCTCTGCATGACCGCCGCATCGAAGAGGCCGGCCGACAGGGGGCTGGCCAGCTGGGCGCAGACGCTGACGCCACCGGCCGACTCGCCGAAGATCATCAGGCGCTCCGGATCGCCGCCGAAGCCCTCCACGTTGGCCAGCAGCCAGCGCAATGCCGCCTGTTGGTCGAGCAGGCCGTAGTTGCCGGCCGCGGGCTGTCCGGGCGCGCCGCCGAGTGCCGCGCCGGGCAAGTCGCCGGCAAGCGCCGGATGGGCCAGGAAGCCCAGCGCGCCCAGGCGGTAGTTGATCGTAACCACGACGACCGATTCGGTTCGGGCCAGCGTGCCGCCCTCGTAGAGCGGCAGGGTTCCGGAACCCTGGATCATCCCGCCGCCATGGATCCAGACCAGGACCGGCAGGCGCGAGGCGGCGTCGGCATCGGCCGGCGCCCAGATGTTCAGTTGCAGGCAATCCTCCTCGCCCGTTCGCCCCTCGCCCGGCCGCACCGAACCCCGATCGTCCTGTGGGCAGCGCGGACCGAAGTCGGCCGCGTCCAGGACCTGGCTTCGGGAGGCCGGCGCACGCGGCGCGCGCCAGCGCAGGTCTCCGGTCGGCGGAGCGGCATAGGGAATGCCCTTCCAGCTGGCCACGCCGTCCTGGATCTGGCCGATGACCGTACCTTCGGCGGTCTGGACCCGCGGCCGGGGATCGGACTGCGACGGACCGTGAAGGTCCAGGTCCACGCTGGGCATCGCGAGCAACCACATCAAGAGCGGTAGGAGGCGGACGAACCGCGCAGGGCCGAATCGGCGACCGAATGCAACGAGCTCTAGATCACGGTCTCGAAGGCGGAAGTACATGTTGGTTTCGATCCTATCGGTTCTGCCCGTGCCGGTTGGGTTCCGACCGGCGGTATCGGGTTGCGCTTCGGAGATCCCGAGCGCGTCGCCGCCGGCCACTCGGATCTATCGCAGTCGATCCGGCCGGCGGACGGTATGCAGCTGGACTCGCTGTGTGAAACGCCGCGATCGCGTCGAGGGATAGGTTGAACCGTTGGGAATCGAGGAGCCCTTGCGTTGACCGCTTCGGGCGCGCGGGTTAAGCTCCACGCTCGCTCGTCCCCCCCACTCCGCGCCTCAGGAACGCTCGCCGTGCACGCCAGCCCGCAGCGCGAACCATCCGAGCCGGGCCTGGCCGCCGAGCTGGCCTTGCTGACCGCCTCGCGGACGGTGATCAACACCGGACTGCGCTTCGTCTATCCCTTCCTGCCGGCCCTGGCGCGCGGCGTCGGCACGAGCACGGCGGTACTGGGCCAGGTGCTGGCCCTGCGTTCGCTGGCCGGCATGGCCGGCCCGATCTTCGGGACCCTTTCGGACCGCTACGGCCGGCGCCCCGTCATGGCCGGCAGCCTGGTCCTCCTGGCCCTCGGTTGCAGCCTGCCCCTATTCGGCAGCGGCTTGGCCGGTCTGACGTTGGCCCTCCTGTCGATCGGCTTGGCCAAGGCCATCTTCGATCCAGCCTTGCAGGGCCGCGTTTCCGATCGCGTGCCCTACCGATCCCGGGGCCGCGCGCTGGCCATCACCGAGCTCTCCTGGGCCGGCGCCCTGCTCGTCGGGGCACCGATCTGCGCTTGGTTGATCGATCGCTTCGGCTGGCAGGCGCCCTTTCTGGCCTTCAGCCTCTGCGGGGTCGGGGCCGCGCTGGCCATCGGCCGGGGTATGGAGCCGGCCAGGCGCGCTGCGGACGATGGACACCACGACGACCTTACGTCCGGATCGCCCGCGGTGGAGCTGCCCGACGACCTGTCGACCGCGGGCCCGGGTTCGGATGCAGGCCCGCTCAGCGTGCTGCGGCGTCATTCGAGCGTGCGGGCGCTGCTGATCTGCATCGTGGCCCTGCTCGCCGGCAACGAACTCCTCCTGGTCGTTTTCGGCCAATGGCTCGAGCAGCGTTTCGAATTGAGCCTCGGCGGACTGGGCATGGCGGCGGCGCTGATCGCCCTGGCCGAGGTCTTCGGCGAGCTGACCGTGGCCGCCCTGGCCGACCGCATGGGACCGCGGCGGCTGGCCGGGCTCGCCGGCTTGGTCGCCACCGGCAGCTATTTGGCCCTCCCCTTGGCAGCCGGGAGCCTGGTGACCGCACTGGTGCTGCTTGTCGTCATCTTCGCCGGTTTCGAAATCGCCTTCGTGAGCCTCCTGCCACTGGCCACCGAACTGGTACCCGACGCCCGGGCGGCCACGATGAGCCTGGTCATGGCCGCCACCAGCCTGGGACGGGCTTCGGGTGCCGCGGCCGGCGCCTGGGTCTACCTGCGCGGCGGCTTCCCGGGCACCTCGACCAGCTCCGCCTTGCTCACCATCATCGCCTTGACCGTGCTGTGGCGTTCGGTGGCCGATCCCCAGGTCGAAAGCCAGGACCTTCGGCCTCTGCATTGAGGGATCGACGTCCTTGCCGAGGCCGGGGTCGAGGTCGAGGTCGGTAGCGGCGTGAATCGCTTGCGCCGCCTGGCGACCCTCGACCTTCGCGCGAGGCATGGATCAAGGCGCGTCGGACGACGCGTCCATCGCTCGGAAGGTGAAGGCGATCGCCGGCAGCGGGCGCGGATCGCCATAGGCCTGGAGCTGGAAGAGCTGGTCGCCGATGGCGCTGAGCACGATGCCGGTGTCGACGGTCATCGCGCCGCGGCCGCGAAGCCAGATCGCCGGCTGGCCGGACATCAAGCGGAAGGACGCCTCCTCGGTGATCGCGTCCAGCTCGCCGCGGATCTGCTCGGCGCGCGCCTCCAGATCGACCGGCATGCCTTCCAGGGGCACGATGTCGATCTTGGTGATGTCCGCCGGCACGCCGTCGCGGCCCGGGCCCTCGATCTGCCGGCTCTGCAGGATCGCGACCGGGCCGCTGCCCTGGACCTCCCATCCGGAGGGGTGGTCGATGGCGTAGCCCCATTGCTCACTGGAATAGGTCTCGGTCAGCGAGAGCTTCGGCAGGCCGCCTTCGGGTACCGGGAGCTGATCCGTCGTCGGTGGATCCAGCTCGGCGTCGACGGTCGCCTCGGCCGATGCGGTCGACGCCGAGGTCGGTGCCGCGGACACCGTCGAGTCGGTCGATTCGGATTCGGTCGCTTCGGGCTCGGTCGCGTCGGTCGAACGCTCGGACGAAGTGTCGTCGTTCGGGGCGGCGGATGTCGCGGCGGCGGGTTCGGGTTCGCCCGGCTCGAGGACTTCGGCTGGTGCGCCGCAGGCACCCAGCGCGATGACCAGAGTGATGGAGTAAAGGCTCCAGCGTCGGGTGGCTTGCATTCATGTTTCTCCTGATGGGTCGTCGAGGCGCTCGGCCTCGACGCGGCCGGCCCGGCATGCCGGGCCGGATGGTGGATTGACCTATAATCGGTCGCATGACCAACAAGGACATCGCCCAGCTGCTCGAGCGGACCGCCGACCTCCTGCAGATCAAGGGCGAGGTGATCTACAAGATCCTGGCCTACCGCAAGGCGGCCGAGAGCCTGATGGGCCTGGGCCGCGACGTGCGCGAGGTGCATCGCGAGGGCAAGCTGGAGGAGATTCCCGGCGTCGGCAAGGCCATCGCCGAGAAGATCGCCGAGCTGATCGAGACCGGCGAACTGCAATTCTACCAGCGCCTGACCGAAGAGGTGCCCGAGAGCCTGGCCGAACTGATGGCCGTGCCGGATCTGGGGCCCAAGAAGATCAAGCTCTTCTGGAAGGAGCTGGACGTCACCTCGCTGGCCGAACTGGAGGCGGCGGCCAAGGCCGGCAAGCTGGCCGAGCTTCCGGGCATGGGCGCCAAGAGCGAGGCCAAGATCCTCGAGGGCATCGAGTCCTTGGCCCGGCGCGGCGATCGGCAGCGTCTGGGCGACGTCCTGCCGGTGGCCCGCGCCCTGGCCGAGCGGCTGCGCCAGGTGTCGGGCGTCGAGGCGGTGGAGTTGGCCGGCAGCCTGCGGCGCATGCGCGAGACCGTCGGCGACATCGACATCCTGGTCGCCAGCCGCGATGCCGAGCCGGTCATGGCCGCCTTCACCGAGGATGAGCGGGTGGCGCGGGTCTTGGGCCGGGGCGCGGTCAAGAGCTCGGTCGAGTTCGTCGACGGCGGGCGGGCCCAGGTCTGGGTGCACCCGCCCGAGCGCTTCGGCACCGCGCTGCAGTACGCCACCGGCTCCAAGGACCACAACGTGCGCCTGCGCGAGCTGGCCCTGGCCAAGGGCCTATCGCTCTCCGAGCATGCCCTGAAGCCCATCCAGGACGAGGACGGTGAGGAGATCCTCTGCGCCACCGAAGCCGAGGTCTACGCCGCGCTGGACCTACCCTACATCCCGCCCGAGCTGCGCGAGGATCGAGGCGAGGTCCAGGCGGCGCGCGAGGGGGCCTTGCCCGAGCGCATCGAGGCCGGGCAGATCGTCAGCAGCCTGCACAACCACTCGACCTGGAGCGACGGCAAGGCCTCGATCGAGGGGATGGCCCGAGCCGCGATGGAGCGCGGGCTGAAGGTCTTGGCCATCTCCGACCATTCCAGCGGCCTGGGCGTGACCCAGGGTGTCGATGCCGAGGCCTTGGCGCGCCAGCGAGAGGAGATCGACGCGCTGCAAGCCGAGTTGGGCGAAGGCATCCGCCTGCTGCAGGGCGTCGAGGTCGAGATCAAGGCCGACGGGAGTTTGGACCTGGACGACGAGACCCTGGCCGGCCTGGACATCGTGGTCGCGTCGATGCACGTCTCCCTGCGCCAGGACCGCGAGCAGGTCACGCGGCGCATGCTGGCGGCCATCGGCAACCCGAACGTGGACATCATCGGACATCCCACCGGCCGGCTGCTGGGCAAACGCGAGCCGGCCGATCTGGACATGGACGCCATCTTCGAGGCGGCCGCCGAGGCCGGCCTGGCCCTGGAGCTCAACGCCAACCCGCGGCGCTTGGACCTGTCGGACGTCTACTTGCGGCGCGCGGCGCGCATGGGCATCCCGATCAGCATCAACACCGACGCCCATCGGCCCGAACACTTCGATTTCCTCGAGTACGGGCTGGCCACCGCAAGGCGCGGCTGGGTCGAGCCGGAGTCGGTCATCAACTGCTGGACCGCGGAGCGATTGCTCGAATGGCTGGACGGCCGGGGCAAATCGTGAGCTCGATGCCGGACCCGGAAGATCGGTCGGGGTCACCCGAGACCGGCGAGGTCGAGACGCTGCGCGCGCGGGTCGAGGCGGCGGCCGAGATCTTGGAGGCGCTGCGGGACGACCGCGGCCGGCTGGCCGATCTGCCGGCCGACTTGCGCGAGCGGCTGCTGAAGGCCGCCGGCCGGGTGGCCCGCCCGACCTTCGAGGAGCGCAAGCGCCTGGCCAAGGCGCGCCGGCGCAAGGGGCGACAGAAGCGCCGCGCGGCCGACGAGTCCTTGCTCGATCAGACCGGGATCCGGTTGAGCCGCGCCGAGGAGGTCTTTCGGACGCCCTACCGGCCGGCGCCGAGCGCCTTCCCGCTCTATCGGGGCGTCGAGGAGCCGGCACCCGAGGTCGAGGAATCGCGCAACTGCTACGTCTGCAAGCGCGATTTCCACACCCTGCACTTCTTCTACGACCAGCTCTGCCCCGACTGCGCCGAGCTGAACTGGGAGAAGCGCTTCCAGACGGCGGACCTACGCGGCCGAACGGCCCTGGTCACCGGCGCGCGGGTGAAGATCGGCTACCAGACGGCCATCAAGCTGCTGCGGGCAGGGGCCCGGACCATCGTCCTGACGCGCTTCGCGCGCGATGCGGCCCGGCGCTACGCGGCCGAGGAGGACTTCGAGGACTGGCGCGATCGGCTGGCGATCTACGGGCTGGACCTGCGCCACACGCCCTCGGTCGAGACGCTCTGCCGCCACCTGCTCGAGCGCGAGGAGCGGCTGGACTTCCTGATCAACAACGCCTGCCAGACGGTGCGCCGGCCGGCCGGCTTCTACCAGCACCTGATGGAGGGCGAGCGCGGCCCGATCGAGACCCTGCCCGAGCCCGAGCGCGAGTTGGTGGCCGACTACGAGGCCTTTCGGCACGGCCGGTTGCGCGAGGCGCTGGGTGGCGGGTCGGTCGACGATCCAGCGACGCCCGGCGGATCGAAGTCGGAGGCCGAGTCCGCCGGCGATGGATCATCGATCGAGCCGCCGGTCGAGCTGCCGGTCGAACCCCGGGCCCTGATCGAGCAGGCGACGGGGCTGATGCATGCCGCCGCACTATCCCAGCTGCCCCTGACCGACGAGGATCTGGGCCGGGACGAGGCGCTCTTCCCGGCCGGCTCGCTGGATGCGGATCTGCAGCAAGTCGACCTGCGGGACAAGAACAGCTGGCGGCTGAGCCTGGCCGAGGTGCCGGCCGTCGAGCTGCTCGAGGTGCACCTGGTCAACGCCGTGGCGCCCTTCCTGCTCAACGCCCGGCTCAAGCCGCTGATGACGCGGCATCCCGGTCGTGACAAGCACATCGTCAACGTCTCGGCCATGGAGGGCCAGTTCTACCGCGCCTTCAAGACCGACAAGCATCCGCATACCAACATGGCCAAGGCCGCATTGAACATGTTGACCCGTACCAGCGCCCCGGATTACGTGAAGTCGGGCATCCACATGAACGCGGTCGACACCGGCTGGGTCACCGACGAGGATCCGGCGGCCATCGCCGAGCGCAAGCGCGAGGAGCATCGCTTCCACCCGCCCTTGGACATCGTCGACGGGGCCGCGCGCATCCTCGACCCGATCTTCGATGGCTACATCACGGGCGAGCACGCCTGGGGGCTCTTCCTCAAGGACTACCGCGCCACCGACTGGTGATGCCGGCGACGGGGATATCGGGGACGGGGATATCGGGGACGCGGATCCCGAGCCCTCGGGAGGGCTCGATCAGCCCAGGGCGGATTCGGCTTCGGCCTGGCGCGCCGCGGCCTGGCCGGCGGTCACGTCGACGCGCGACAGGATCCACATGCCCAGGACGAAGAAGACGACCAGCGAGAGGATGGCCGGCCGGCTGGTCCCAAAGGTCTGCGCGATCAGGCCGAAGAGCAAGGGGCCGGTGATGCCGGCGAACTTGGCGCTGACGCTGAAGAAGCCGAAGAGCTCGCTGGACTTGTGCCGCGGCACCATGCTGCCGAAGAGCGAGCGGCTGAGGGCCTGACTGCCGCCCTGCACCAGCGCGATGGCCAGGGCCAGGGCCCAGAACTGCCATTCCTCGGTCATGAAGTAGCCCAGGGTCGAGATCAAGGTGTAGCCGCAGAGGGCAACGTAGAGCCCCCGCTTGGCACCGATGCGCTCGGCCAGCGAGCCGAAGGCCAGGGCGAAGGGCACGCCGACGAACTGGGTCAACACCAGCGCACCGATCAGGGTGCTGGTGGTGATCCCGATCTCGCGTCCGTAGGTGGTGGCCAGCTTGATGATGGTGCCGATGCCGTCGTTGTAGATCAAGAAGGCCAGAAGGAAGAGCGCCAGATCGCGGTAGCGACGCAGGTCGCGGAAGGTGCCGCGCAGGCGTCCCAGGCTCATCCGCGCCGCGAGTGCCAAGCCGGGCCGCTGCCCGTCCATGGCGGGATGCGGCTCGGGCACGTTGCGGAAGAGCGGCAGCGAGAAGATTCCCCACCAGATGGCCACGCTGAACATCGCCAGGCGCGATGCAACCTGGCTATCGGAGATGCCGAAGCGCTCGGGTTGCAGGATCCAGGCCAAGTTGACGACCAAGAGCAGGCCGCCGCCCAGGTAGCCCAGCGAGTAGCCGGCCGCCGAGAGCCGGTCGATGCGCCGATCGTCGACGATATGCGGCAATAGCGAGTCGTAGAAGACGTTGGCACCGGCAAAGCCGATGTTGGCCAGGATGAAGAGCAACGATGCCAAGAGCCAATCCCCCTCGCGCACCAGCCACAGCGCGGCGGTGAAGGAGACGCCCAGGCCGACGAAGGCGGCCATGAAGCGCTTCTTGGCCCCCAGGAAGTCGGCCGCCGCCCCGAGGAAGGGCGAAGCCACCGCGATGAGCAGCAGCGCGATGGAGGTCGTGTAGGCCCAATAGACCGATGCGGTCACCTCGGGCAGGTCCCCCGCAGCCACCTCCCCGTAGTAGATCGGCAGCACCGCCGCCATGATCGTGGTGGCGAAGGCCGAGTTGGCCCAGTCGTAGAGTACCCAGCTCCACCGGGCCTTGTCGTCCAGTCCGAAGCGAGCCAGTCGAGTGCGAAGCCCGGTCTTGCCAGCCGCCATCTACGAACCCCCACGCGTGATGTCGCCCGATATCATTCATCCGAATGAGTATCAGCCAGCAAGTTGGATTTGTCAAGCCTTGAGCGACGGTCGGCCTAGTACTCTGCCACGGATGTTTGTTCGGGTAGCCCGAGTGCCGATACGCCGCTGATGTGGTTCGATGCGACGAGGTCGTAGCAGCGCTACGGCCGAGGAGCAGCGGGCCGCAGCAGCGGATGCAGCGGTGCTCGAGCCCGAAAAAACATCCGTGGCAGAGTACTAGTCCGCTTCCGGCTCCGGCTCCCGGCCGGCGCTCCAGACGGCCACGCCGCCCGCCAGTAGGGCCAGGCCGAGCGCGATGATCATCGGCCAGGGGAGGCGGCCACCCGAAGGCTCGCCGCGATCGGTATCGGCCGGCTCCGCGCCGGATTCGTCGGAGGTGGGGCCGTCCAAGGCGGACGCGGGCGTTCCGGTGAACACCCGCGTGCCGTCCAGGGATTCGGCCGGTGCGCCATCTTGCAGCTCGGCCGGGATCGTCGGCTCGGCAGGAAGGGCCTCCGCACCCGGCAAGCCGGCATCCGGCGGCAGGACCAAGCCCGGCGAGGTCTGCGCGGCAATGACCTGGCCGGTGGTGTCGGTGACCGAGATCAGCTCCAGGGTGACCGGGATGCCGCCGGAGGGAGAGAGCTGCTCGTCCTGACGCTGGAGCCCGGCTGCCAGCTCGCGCTCCACGTTGCCCAGCAACTGGATCAGCAAGTCCACCGGCACCTCGGTCTCGCTGGAGATCGAGGGCTGACTGGCCAGGTCGATCAGCTCGAGCAAGTCAGCGGCCAAGACCTCCGCCATCCCCATCGATTCCAAGAGGGTGTAGAGGCTCCCGCTGCGATCCCGGCCCTCCAGTAGCCGGGCGTAGGCGTCGGTCAGGCGGCTTGCGGCGGAGGGCACGGCCGCCCGCCGGATGTCGTCGCGCGCCTGGTCGAGCGCGGACTCGAGCTGCCCGATCTCCGCCTCCGGCATGTAGTCGCGCGGGTCGAAGTCCGCCGAGCGGAGATCGAATTGGAGCTGGGCCAGCACCGCGCGACCGCTGGGGCCGGTCGGGGCCTGCGGAAAGCGCAGCTCGGCGCGTCCGGCGGCATCATCCCGGCTGAAGCTGCCCTGCCCGGTCTCCCAGACCACGTCGACCAGGCGCAGGGCCGTCGGGCTCCAGTGCAGCACCAATTCGAAGCCGCCCAGACCGATCTCTGGGATCTCCTCGGCCACCAAGGGCATGCTGAAGACCTGCCCGGCCGGGGCTTGCACCTGGAAGGCGCGGAAGCGCAATCCACCCGAGGGCTCCGGTGCCGGGGCGCTGGGGCTTGCCGCTTGCACGCCCAGCGCGGCCAGCAGCCCGTCGATGGCCTCGCGGTAGAAGCGGGCCGCCTGACGCGCATCCTCCGGCGATTGGTCCAGCGAGGCGGCGAAGAGGCGCATGGTGAAGATGCGCAGGCGCTCGACGGCCGCCTCGCCTTCGGGGCCCGCGGCGGCGGCCACCGCATCGCGCCGCGCCAGGATGTCGGCGTGCAGATCCAATGTGGCGTTGCGCATCGGGATCCACTCGCCCGAGTCGCCCAAGGCCAACATGGCCACCAAGGCATCGCGCCAGGCCAGGACCGTGTCCGCGGCATCGCCGGAGGCCGGCGAGAGCCCGCTACCGGGCACCAGCGGCGCCAGCTCGGACTTGATGCCGGCGATGGCCGCTCGGACGCGGGTGGGATCCTCGGCCCGCAAGGCTACGTCCAGGTCGACCAGGATCCCGTCGATGCGCAGGTAGGCATCGACGGCCGACTGACCGGCGGCCGCCTCCAGCGCGGGCCGGGCTGCATCCAGGGCATCGAGTGCGAAGTTGTAGGCACCATCGGCCTCCTGCCAGGCGCCGGCCGCCGCGCGATCGCCGACCGCGTCGAAGGCCGCGCCGACCTGGCCGAGCTGCTCGGCGGCAGCGGCGGCCGGATCGGTCTGAGCGCGAACGGATGGGGCCACCAGGCAGCAGGCGAGAATCCATACCAGGATCTTCGCCCCAGGCCGCCACGCCCCGGCAAGCTCTCGTCCTCGCACCCACGCCCTCCCTCTCGCTCGGTCCATTGACCGGCCAACAACCGGGCATTATACTCGGCGCCGCGCGCCGGGTCACGACCCGGCGCATCCTCGAACTGCAGGGCGAAGGAGGGAGACCTGTCTTGAGCACGGCCGGCGAGGCCCAGGGAGCACGCCGCTCCGAGCGCTGGCTCACCCTCGGACAGGCCAGTCGCCTGTTGGGAGTGCACCGCAGCACGCTGCGCCGTTGGGCCGACGACGGTCGCATCGATTGCCGGCGGACGGCCGGCGGCCACCGGCGCTTCGATCGACGGCTGCTCGAGGCGAGAATCGGCGCGAGCGACGCGGGTGCCGAGCCATCCTCGGGCAGCGATGCGCCAGGTGGTGGCGAGCTACCGACGCCGGCCTGGCAGGAACAAATCCGGGACGCGGGTCAGGTCGACCAGCTGCGCGAGATGGGTCAGCGGCTCAGCGGCATCGTGCTGCAGTATCTGAGCAAGCGCGACCAGGACGATCGACGGCTGGCCGAAGCGCGGGCTTTGGGCCACGACTACGCCAGGCATGCCCAGCGGGCCGGCATGGACCGCGTCGAGGCGGTCGAGGCTTTTCTCTACTACCGGGCCGGCTCGCTTCGCATGCTGATGAACGAGGCCGAGCGCGGCGAGGACGGACTCGCGCGCTACCAGCGCTACGACCAGGTGGTCAGCGCCGTCTTGATGGGCTTGATCCGGGGTTACCAAGAGGAGGCCTAGCGCCCAGCGCGGCCGCCTCACCAGATGGAGGAATCGGTGTCCGAATACGACCTGCCCAACTTCGATCCAGAACCCGAAGAGCGCCAGGGGCTGCGACTGCCCTTCGGTCTCAGCGCCCAGGCCTTGGCCGCAATTCTCCTGGTCATCGCCCTCTTGGCCATCCTCTACCTCTTCTTCGGCCCGACGCCGGACGCACCGGCCGACCTGCCGACGGCCACGCCCCGCCCGACGCCCAGCCAGGTGGCCGGCGATGTGGCCGGCCCGGACGAGGATGCCGGCGCGGGCGCCGTCGATGCTGGGGCCGATGCGGCCGGCACACCTGGCAGCACCGAGCTCGGGGCCGCCTCGACGGGTGAGCCAGAGGATACGGGCGGTTCGGATGAGGGCGCCGGCAACGAAGGATCGGATCCCGCGCCGCCCCTGGCGACCTCGACTTCGGCGGCGAGCAGCCTGCCCGCGACGTCGCCATCCGGGATGCAGTCGGCCTTGGGCCCGGGCAGCTTCGCCAGCGTCACCGACACCGATGGCTTCGGGCTGCGCCTGCGCTTCGGGCCGGGCTTCGACTACGCAACCATCCGGATCGTGCCCGATGGCAATCTACTCGAGGTAATCGGGGAGCCGGAAGAGGGTGAGGGCTACACCTGGTACCGCCTGCGGGACGAATTGGGCAACGTGGGTTGGGGCGCGGTCGACTTCCTCAGCCCGACCGCCGCACCCGCCATGTGGAGCCCGCCCCAGGCCTCACCGACCTTCCAGGCCGAGCCCGAGGCGGAAGCGACCGAGTCCGGCTGAGTTCGCCATGCGCCGGAACTCGGCGCAGCTCCACGGATCCAAACCGGTTCGTGGCGCGGGCGAGGTTCGTAGGAGGGTCTATCGCTTCAGCTCGACCAGCATCCAGTCGGGCTGCAGGCGCGGGGAGGCGGCATCGGACTGACCGCGCAGGGCCAGCAGGATGTCGAGATTGCAGTCCTGGCAGGTGACGACGTCGTTGCGCTCGACCTGCCCGTGCTGCACGGCCAGCTTCTGACCGCAGCGCGGGCAATCGAATCGTCGTAGTTTGTACCAGTTCTTCACGGGGCTCTCCGGGCGTGCTCTCGCGGCACGCCCACCGAGGAGGCGGGCATGGCCGGGGTTCACATCGTCATCGACAGCTGCGCCGCCATCCCCGGCGGCGCGGCTCAGGACTACAGCCTGTCGATTGTGCCACAGAATGTTCGGGTTGGCGACGACCAGTTCCATGGCGGAACGGACGAATCGGGGTCCGGCCTGATCGAGCTCCTGCGAAGCAGCCAGGCGCCCGGCCGGCTCTTTCCTCCGCCGGTCGAGGACTACCAGGAGGTCTACGAGAGCGTGCTCTCCTGGGGCGTGGAGGTCCTGTCGCTGCACGCGCCGAGCGAGCTGAGCCGCAGCGTGGAGGTGGCGCGCGCCGCGCTGGCCGAGATCCCGGGCGGCGAGCGCGTGACCGTCGTCGAGACGCAGCTCTGCGGGCCGGCCCTCGGCCTGGCGGCGCTGAGGGCGGCGCAGGCCGGCATCGACGATCACCCGCGCGAGGCGGTGCACGAGATGCTCCGGCTCGTCATGCCCCGCATCCGGATGCTGGCCGTCGCCGTCGACCTCGATCGATTGGCCCGGCAGGGCGGGATCGACTTGCCCCAGGCTCCGACCGACGAGTCGGCGGCGGTGCTGGAGCTTCGCGAGGGACGGCTGGCGTGCCGCGAGATGGCGGCCAACCTCGGCCTGGCGCTGCGCGCGGTGGCCAGCCAGGTCGAGTCCAGCCTGGGCGAGTCGACGGATTGGCACCTCGGCGCCTTCAGCGCGGGCGCCGACGCCGAGGCGGCGGCCCTGGCGACCTACCTGGACAGCCGGCACGCGGCCGACGAGGCCTGGATCGCGCCCGGCGACCCGCTGTTGACCACCCAGCTCGGGCCGGGCGCCTTCGGCCTGGCTTGGTATCTCGAGTGATCCACCGAAGGTTCGGGTCCGGTCTCCCGACACCTTGTTGGTACGATGCGGCAGCGGCGTCCAGATCGAGGTTCTCTTGGCCCGACGAGCCCTACCTCCCGCAGTCGCCCGTCCGGTAGGTGGCCACGTTGGCGTTGTGCTGCTCGAGGGTCTCGGCGAAGACGTGGCTGCCGTCGCAGGCGATGTCGTTGGCCACGAAGTACTGCCAGGGTCCGGGCTCGGCTTGGGCCACGGCGCGCAGCGAGCCGAAGCCCGGACTGGCGATGGGGCTGGGCGGCAGGCCAGGCACGCGGTAGCTGTTGTAGGGCGAGTCCAGCTCGAGATCGGTCAGCAGCAAAGGGCGCTTCCACCAGGTCTGCGCCTCGGGCTGGAAGCCCAGGGCGTACTGGATGGTCGGGTCGGCGTTGAGGATGTAGGGCGGCTCGGCCAGGCGGTTGAGGAAGACCCGGGCGATGCGGCCGCGCTCCTCGTCCAGCACCGCCTCGCGTTCGACGATCGAGGCCAGCGTCACCCAGTCGTGCAGGCTCAGGGATTGGGCTTCGGCCGCGGCGCGCAGATCGGCGCTCGCGCGATCTTCGAAGGTCGTCAGCAGCCGGTCGATGACCGCCTCGGCGCCGGCTTCGGGTTCGAAGGCGTAGGTGTCCGGGAAGAGATAGCCTTCCAAGGTGGCGCCTTCCGGGAGTTCCGATAGCCAAGCCTGGCGGCTGCGGTCCGGCTCGGTGGCCAGAGCGATGAAGGCCTCGCGCTGGGCCAGGCCGATTGCGGCGACCAGTTCGGCCACTTCCTCCAGGCGCCGGCCCTCGGGGATGGTCAGGATCACCTGGTCGGCCGGCGCCAGGAGGAGCTCTTCGAGCACCTCCTCGGCCGACATGTCGCGCCGCAGCACGTGGGCTCCGGCTTGGATCCGGGTATCCAGGCCGCGCACGCGCGCCAGCGTTCGGAAGGCGGCGGCATCCCGGATCAAGCCCTCGGCCTCGAGGCGTGAGGAGAGCTCCGGCAGGAGCTCGCCGGCGAGCACCTCGAAGTCGACCGGCCGGTCGTCGGCGCCGACCGGCTCGAGCAGGTCGGCGTTGCGCTCGAGCCACCAACTCCGCAAACCGCCCGCCCAGTCGCCGCCGGCCAGCTCGGTCGCCGAAACGAGCGCGCGCTCGGTGACCCAATCGGCACCACGCCAGGCCAGTGCGCCGGCCAAGGCCAAACCCAGGAGCAGCGCCAGGGCCATCAGCCCGCGCTCCGCGCTCGACCGCGTCGCGGCCGAATCCGCCTGGTCCTCGGATCGCATCGAGGGCGGTTCGTTCGCCGTGGAGCTGGGATCCTCAGGTCGCGAGTCGGCTGGTGTCGGCTGGTCTTCGTTCATCACTTCCTCTGGCTTGAAACGTTCGAGTTCAGGGCGGCGGCAGCCGGGAGCCGTGACGCGCGGCCAGCCATTCTTCGAGCAGCAGGGCGGCCGCTTCGGCATCGAGCAGGCCCGATCGGCGCGCGCTTCGGGCGTCGATGCCGCGAGCCGCCAGGCGCTCGGCGGCCCGGACGCTGGTCAGCGACTCCTCCTGGCGCAGGGCTCGGGGAGCTCTGGCGCCCAGCCGCTGGGCCAAGTGGGCTTGGAGTTCCTCGAGGAAGGCATCCACCCGTTGGCATTGCTCGCCCCGATCGCCCGAGGGCAACACCGGATCGCCGGCCAGGATGTCGGTGATCGAGGCGTCTTCGATCAGTTCGGCGATCACATCGAACAGCCCCTCGTCGCCGAGCGCCTCGCGGTCCAGGGTCGTGTGCGGCCGGGCGCTGATGCCCAGCGGATCGCTGAGCGCCAAGCCGACCCGCCGGTCGCCGATGTCCAAGGCCAGGACGCGTCCGAGGCTCATCCGCCGGCGGCTTCCAGCTGCTCGCCGATCGCCTCCGGCAGGGCCTCGAGCGCGCGGGGTAGCCCCTCCGGGTCGTGGCCGCCGGCCTCGGCCATGGTCGGCCGGCCGCCCCCCCCGCCGCCGATCTCGGCGGCCAGCGTCTTGACCAGGCGCCCGGCGTGAAGCCCGCGACCGACGAGGCTCTCACCCACCGATACGATCAACCGCGGCTTGCCGTCGACCACCGTGCCCAGCAGGATCACGGCCGGTCCCAGGCGCTCTTCGAGCAGGTCGACCTGCTGGCGCAGGGCATCGGCCTCGGCCGCCTCCACGCGGGCCGCAAGGTAGCGCAGGCCGTCGATCTCGCGCACCGCGTCGAGCAGATCCTCCGCGCCGGCGCTGGCCAGCCGGGCGCGGGCCGCCTCGAGCTCGCGCTGCAGCTCGCGATTGCGCTCGAGCAGCTCGTCGACCCGCTGGTCCAGGGCCTCGACGCTGGGCGTACCCAGGCGGCGGGCCAGGCTCTGAAGCCGGCCGATGCGATCGCGGACGAAGCCTTCCGCGCCGCGACCGGTCAGGGCTTCGACCCGCCGGATGCCCGATCCCACCGAGGACTCGCCGGTCAGGATGAAGCTGCCGATCTGACCGGTGCGCGCCAGATGCGTCCCGCCGCAGAGCTCGCGGCTGACGCCCTCGACCTCCACGACGCGGACATGGTCCCCGTACTTCTCCCCGAAGAGCATCATCGCACCCAGACGGCGCGCCTCGTCCATGGGCATCTCGCGCCAGGACAGCGCATGATCTTGCCGCACCAGCTGGTTGACCCGCGCCTCGATTTGCTCGAGCTCCTCGGCCTCCAAGGCCTTGAGGTGGGCGAAGTCGAAGCGCAGCCGGTCGGGGGCCACCAGCGAGCCGCGCTGCTGGGCGTGCTCGCCGAGCGTTTCCTGGAGCACCTTGTGCAGCAGGTGGGTGGCGGTGTGGTTGCGCATGATGTCGACGCGGCGCTCGGCATCGACCCGGGCCGTCACCGGCTCGCCCACCGCGATGCTGCCCGACTCGACCTCGCCCAGATGGACTTGCAGGCCGGCCACCGGTCGCTGCACGTCGCGGATCCGCAGCCGGCCCGAGGGTCCTTCGACCCACCCGGCGTCGCCGACCTGCCCGCCGGACTCGGCGTAGAAGGGGCTGCGATCGAGCACCAGCTCGACCGGGCTGCCCGCCTCGACCCGATCGACCAGCTCATCGCCGGCCACCAGGGCCAAGACCTCGGCCTGCCCCTCGGTCGCCTCGTAACCGGTGAAGGCGGTCTCGGGCAGGGCCAATCGGCGCCAGGCATCCGCGCGTTGGCCCTGGCCGAATCGGGCCCCGGACCGGGCCCGCTCGCGCTGGTCTTGCATGGCGGCCTCGAAGCCGGCCCGATCGATGCTCAGTCCCTGCTCCTCGGCCACGACCTGGGTCAGGTCGACCGGAAAACCGTAGGTATCGTAGAGCCGGAAGACCGCCTGGCCGGGGATCACGGTCGCCCCGTCGCGCCGCAGTCCGGCGACGACCTCGTCGAGGATCTCCAGGCCCGCGTCCAAGGTGGCCTCGAAGCGCGCCTCCTCCTCGCCGACCACCTCGCGGATCCAGTCCGCCTTGTCGCGCAGCTGGGGATAGGCCTCGCCCATCACCTCGATCACGCTGCCCACCAAGCCGGCCAGGAAGGGCTCCTCGAAGCCCAGCATCTTGCCGAAGCGCATGGCGCGGCGCATGATCAGGCGCAGCACGTAATTGCGCCCGTCGTTGCCGGGCAGGACCCCGTCGGCGATCAGGAAGCTCATCGCCCGGCCGTGATCGGCCAGCACGCGATAGCCGGTCCGACCGCGCTCGCGCTCCTCGGATCCGTGGCCGAGCGCGCCTTGCACGTGGTCCAGGATGGGTGTGAAGAGGTCGGTCTCGTAGTTGGCGTAGACGCCCTGCAGCACGGCCGCGATGCGCTCCAGGCCCATGCCCGTGTCCACCCCGGTCTGGGGCAGGGGCTTGCGGCTGCCATCGGCCGCCTGATCGAACTGCATGAAGACCAGGTTCCAGATCTCCAGCCAGCGCCCGCAGTCGTTGTCCAGGGCCACCGAGCAGTCCTCGCGGCCGCAGCTGCAGTGCTCCGGGCCGAAGTCGTAGTGGATCTCGCTGGTCGGGCCGCAGGGGCCGACATCCGCCATCATCCAGAAGTTGGTCTTGTCGCCCATGGGCAGGATGCGCTCGGACGGCAGGCCGATCTCCTCGCGCCAGATCCGCTCGGCCTCCCGATCCTCGTGGTGCACGGTGGCCACCAGGCGCTTCGGGTCGACGCCCACCTCGGCGGTCATGAAGTCCCAGCCGTAGCGGATGGCCTCGGCCTTGAAGTAGTCACCGAAGGAGAAGTTGCCCAACATCTCGAAGAAGGTGTGGTGCCGCGGGCTCGGACCGACGTTCTCCAGGTCGTTGTGCTTGCCGCTGACGCGCATGCACTTCTGGACGCTGGTCGCCCGGCTGTAGGCCCGTTTGTCCAGGCCCAGGAAGCTGTCCTTGAACTGGACCATGCCCGCGTTGGCGAAGAGCAGGCTCGGGTCGTCCGGCACCAGCGCCGAACTGGCCACCACCTGATGGCCGCGCGCGGCGAAGAAGTCCAGGAATCGTCGTCGGATCTCGCTGCTCTGCATGGTCTCGGCTCGCTTGGGTCGGTGTTTGCGATGGTTCGAATTCGTCCGGTCGCCTCGAGCACCCGCGTCGTGCTCGGAGCGGCCAAGGCCGGGTCGGTCGGGATCGAGCCTAGTAGGTGTGGGTCAGCTCGAAGCCGGCTCCGCCGGTGGCCCACATGTAGAGCCGCACGCTGCTGCCGAAGCCGGACTCGCTGGCGTGCACGACGACGGTGACCTCTTGCTCCTCGATGGGGATCTGGAGACCCGCCCGCTCGAGGGTGACCGCATCGGAACCGATCGGCTGCTCGACCGCCATGGTGAATTCGGATTCCGGATCCGGGCGGACCACGCTGCCGTCGGAGAGCACCAGGTTCCAGCCGTCCACGCGGTTCTCCCCGTCCGCCGCCGTGTGGCGCAGCGTGACCTCGAAACGCCATTCGGTCTCGCCCTCCTGGATGCCCCGCACGTAGACCACCTCCGGCGGTCCGGGGAAAGGGGCGACGGCCGGCGAGTCCGCATCGACTCCGCCAGGTGAGCGGAGCGACGCCGAGGATTCCCGTTCCTCCGTCGCGACCTCCGAGGCATCCGTGCCCTCCGAGCTCGCTGCTGGGTCGGGCGGCCTATCCTGCCCGCCCAGGGCCCCACAGGCGCCGGCCAAGAGCAGCGCCATCGGGAGACAGAGCCAGCCGGCTCGGGCGCGTATGGACTGCAATCTGGGCTCCTTGTCCTCGATGATGCCGCGGCGGTCCGCGACCCCCGCCGATCATGGCAGAGTACTAGGCGGAGAGGATAACGCCGGCCGGCCGCGCATCCAAGCCTCGCGACGCGCCAGCCGGGCCCCGTCGATCGGTCGCGCCCTGCCGCCGGCCCTTCCCCTGCCGAGCCATCGAATTGACCCCTCGCCGGCAAGCGGATACCGTAGCGACCCATCCGCAGCCGACGCCCTGCGCTCGAAGCGGAGCGCGGCCCCGCGAAGGGCAGCGCGATCCATCGAGAACCGCCTCGCCCGCCACCGAACGATGATGGAGTTTGCGCCATGCGATCCACCTCCGGCCGTCGAAGGCTCTCCTCGCTCCTGGGCTCGCTCCTGCTGCTGGGCAGCATGGCGGCCGCCTCGCCCCCGCCGGGCCTGCAGGCGGCCCCCTGGCAGCAAGGCGGCCAGGACATCCTGATCGCCGTCGTCGGCAGCGGCGTCGACTACTACCACCAGGCCCTGGGCGGCAGTGGCGATCCGGCGGACTACGACGCCGACGATCCGGGGCAGGTCGAGGACGGCAGCTTCCCGACGGCCCGCGTGGTCGGAGGCTGGGACCTGGCCGGCGACCGCTACTCGGCCGACTGCCCGGCCGAACCGCCCCCGGACTGGCTCTGCTCGCGCAGGCCCATGCCCGACCCGGATCCGCTGGACGGTCGGGCCGGCATCGGCACGCGCATGGCCGGTGTGGTCATCGACCACCGGCCCGGGGTCGGCATCGTCGCGCTCAAGGTGATCGGCGACCCCATCGGCCCGCCGGCCACCAGCCGGCTCTACGACGAGGCCATCGATTGGGTGCTGCGCCACAACGCGGGCGAGGCGGTGCCCGGCGCGCCGCCCGGCGGCCGGCGCATCGACGTCATCTTGCTGGACGCGGGCCAGCCCTATGGCCAAGGAAGGGCCGAGCTCGAGGCGATGGCGGAGCGGGCCAGCGAGGCGGGCATAAGCCTGATCGCGCCGGTGGGCGATGCGGGCGGCGAGCGCTTTGGCGCGGCCGGCAACGCGGCCGCGCCTGACGTGCTATCGGTGGCGGCGGCGGTGACCGAGGCGCCGACCAGCTGGGGCATCGAGGCGCGCTATCCGGATGCTGCAGGCGGCGAAACCGCGCGGCCGATGGAGGCGGTGGAGGGCGGCGATTGGCTGCCCCAACTGGCCGACGTCGGCCCCGTCTCGGGCGAACTGGCCTGGTACGGCCTGGCCTGTAACGACGACCAAGGCCTTCCCCTGCCGCCCGAGCAGCCGATGGCCGGCCGCGTGGCGCTGATCGAACGCGGAGAGTGCCCCTTCACCGACAAGATGAACAACGCGGCCGAGGCGGGGGCCATCGCGGTGGTGATCTTCACCGACGATCGGGACAAGGTCGGACCGGCTTGCGGCGGCGGATGCACGGCCGATCCGGGCATTCCGGGTGTCATGATCGATCGTCAGCCCGGCCTGGACCTGCGCCAGCTGCTGCTCGACGGCCAGTCCGTCTCGGTGCTGCTGGATGCCGACTACCGATTCGCGCAGGACTGGCTGGTGGACACCTTGGTCGAGGACTCCGGCTCGGGACCGGTGGCCGGCGGCGGCTTCGCACCCGATCTGAGCGCCGGCGGCAGCGATATCTCGGTGCCGGTCGCCGGCGGCGGAGATCAGCGAGCCACGTGGAGTTCCAGCAGCCTGGCCGCGGCCCGCGTGGCGGCCCTGGCGGCCGAAGCCCACGCGCTGGCGCGGGCCGAGGGCTGGCGCGAGCGGGCCTTCGATCGCGCCGTCGTGCCGGCCCTGCTGGCCAGCCAGGCCCGGCCGGAGCTGCACCTCGGCCGGAGCGACAGCGGGCCGCTGGCCCCCACCGCGCGGCAGGGTGCCGGCATCGTCCAGCCCGAGGTCATCAGCCGGACCCAGCTGGTGGCCATGCCGGCGGAGGACCATGGCATCGACTTCGGCCTGCAGCGCGTGGCCGAGACGCGCCAGCTTCAAGCCAGCGTCCTCTTCCGGCAGCTGGCGGGCGAGAACGCCATCCTCAGACCCGACTTCGCCTTCACCCGACCGGGCTCGGCGGCCGCCGGGGCGGCGCGGGTCTCGCTCGGCCAGGCCTTGCGCATGGACGACAGCCGGCAGGCGGAGCGCTCGATCGGCCTGCGGATCGACCCGGCCGAACTGCCCGAGTGGAACCTGCCGCCGGGCGGCGCCCTGGCCGAGGACGAGGCGCTGGCCGAGCATGTCGTCGACGGGCATCTTCGCTTCCAAGCCGTCGATGAGCAAGGACAGGCGATCCCGGACCAAACCGGCCTGGTCGTCCCCTTCGAGATCCTGCCGATGCGGGCCAGCTGCGTCGAGCCGGAGGCGCTCGGCAGCGCATCGGTCGGACAGCAGGCGCGATCGAGTTTCGAGAACCCCTGCGTGACGGCAGGCCGGCTGCGGGCCATGCCCTTGTCTGGCAGCGATCCGGAAGAAGCCGACACCACCTTCCCGCGGCGCGTGCGCGCGCTGGACATCCGCGCGGTGGGCATTCGCTATGGCCGCCTGGAGCAAGCGGAGGGTCCGCCGGAAGGCATGCTGGAGTTCCACATCGCCACGGCCGAGCGTCGGGACTCGCCCCTGGAAGCGGGCTTCGACGTGCTTCTGGACATCGACCGGGATGGCCGCTTCGAGCGCGCGCTCACCAGCCAGCCCGGGCAGGCCCTGCGCGACACGCAGTCGGATCTGTGGTACACCGCCAACGCGCCCTTGATCCCCGGCAGCCTGGAGCCCGACCTGCTCAGCGCGGCGCCCGACCCCTTGCCCCTGGGCTACGAGCTGGGCGAGGCGGTGAGCGTGCTGCGCGTGCGCGCTGCCGATCTGCTCTTGGACTTCGAATCGGGCGAGGAGGCCTTCGACTTCGCGCTGCGCAGCCGGGATCCGCTGGGCCTGATGCCGACCAACGCGGCCCTACCCGGTTACGATCTGGCGCCGGACGGCTTGGAGCGCGGAGAGGCCTATCGCTTCGACCAGCGAGCGACGGAATGCCTGATCATCGAAGATGGCGCAGGCCAGCCGGCTGGTGGGCTGGAGCAGGACCTGCGCTTGGAGGCGGGAGCGGGGCGGGCCGAGCTGGGCGTATCGCTGCGCGCAGACTGCCGTGTCGAGACCGAGCTCCTGCCGGCCGGCTTGCTGCTCTCGATGCCGGACAATGCTTCGGCGCTCGAGCAGGTGATCATATGGACACCCTTCGGCCAGGCCGCGCTGCGTCCGCTCTATCTGCCGTTGGGCCTGGCCAGCTTCGAGCTCCCTCGCTGAGAACCTGTTTCTCGAAGCAGGCTCTGAGCGCGCGGATCGGGCAGGCCGAGCTGGCTGGCGAGGATCGGCGCCAGCTCGGTCAGCCCGGTCGGCAGATCCTCGGGCGATGGGCCCAGCCGGAGCCCCAGCGCCGGGTTCCGGGTGTGGCGGCCGTGGCTTTCGTCCTCCAGGTTGCCATGATCGCTGACGACGATCAGCGGCCGCTCGGCGGGCCATTCGGCCAAGATACCTTCGAAGAAGCCGTCGAGCGAGCGCAGGACCGACTCGGGCGACAGGCGCTCCGGTCGGTGGCCGGCGATGTCGGTCGCGTAGTACTCGAAGACGGTCAGGTCGTGGCGGACGGCCAGGCGCGCCAGCCGCGCGCCGGCCTCCCGCTCGTCGATCTCCGGCAGGTCCCGGTAGCCCAGGCGCTCGCGCCAGCCGCGATGGGTCAGGAAGGCCGATAGCGCGCGGCCCGCGCGCAAGTCGTCGGGACCGAGCAGCGGGATGCCCCCCAACTGGGCCGCCCTGGCGAAAGCGCCCATGCGCGCCTTGGCGCCGGCCGCGCGCACCAGATAGCGCTCGGGATAGGCATTGGCCAGGCAGGCCGAGCCGCCCGCCTGGCGAAGCCAGCCGAAGAGGTTGCCTTCGGCCAATAGCCCGCGCAGTCGGGCACCGGGATAGGGACCGCTGTGCTGACCCAACAAGGCGGCCGCGTTGACACCGGTCAGCAAGCTGGTCTGGCCGGTTCCGCTCTGGGGCAGTCCGGGCAGGCCGAGCGTGGCGTCCAGCGGCATCCAGCGTGCCGGCTCGCGGTCCTGCGATCCCTGGCCCGATCCCGAGCCCGGGGTCGAGGACCTGTTGGATCGGAGCCCGGAATCGACCAAACGCCGGCCCAGCCGGCCCTCGAGGCTGGGCAGGCCGATGCGGGCCAGCGGGTTGCTCGAAGCATCGTCCGGGCCGACCCCGACGCCGTCGAGGAAGACCAGCAAGTGGGCCGGAGTCTGCCTCGGGGCTCCAGGATCGCGCGCGCGCCGCTCGGGCCGCGCTTCGGGACCGTCGGGCTGCGCGTCGGGACCGCCGGGCATCGCGCGGCTCAGCCGGAGCGCTCGCGATCCGATTCGGAGCGGATGCGGCGGTAGCCACCGTCGTGGTAGAGCAGGGGGCCGTCGCTGGGCGCTCCCAGGCCGGTGGCGATCACCCGGCCGACGAAGATCGTGTGATCGCCGGCCTCGTGCGCCGCCTCGACCTGGCAGTCGAGCCAGGCGCGCGCCTCTTTCAAGCAGACCGAGCCGCTGGCCACCGGCTCGGTTTCCAGGCCCTCGAAGCGATCTTCCAGATCCGGCCGCCGGCCGGCGAAGCGATCCGACCATTCCGATTGGTGCTCGGCCAGGATGTTGACGCAGAAGCCGCCGGCCTGCGCGATCAGGTCGTGCGACCGCCATCGCTGATCGATCACGACCAGGATCAGGGGCGGGTCGATGGAGACCGAGGTGAAGGCGCTGGCGGTCATGCCATGCGGCCCATCCTCGGTGGGCATGGTGATGACCGTGACGCCGCTGGGCCATCGCCGCAGGGCGGCTCGGAACTCGTCGGGGGTGATGCTCATCGCTTCCTCGCTTTGGCTGGCTGCGGGACCATTGTAGACCAGGGCGGTCGTCGGCGTCAGGTGGACGGCCAAGCGCTATCGGGCGGCCGAGCGCTCCCGACGCCGGCGATGGACGATCCAGAGCGTCCACAGGAGGGTCGGGATCAGGATCAGGCCCGCCTCGAGCTGCAAGAGGCCGGCCGGCCCGAGGCGGCTGTTGTCCAGGAGCCAGCCGCCGGCCGCCGCGCCGCCGGCCTCGCCGAGGGTGAAGAGCGCAAACTCGGAGGCGAAGACGCGGCCGCGCACGCGACCCGGCACCTGCATCAGCAGGAGCTGGGCCGAGAGCACCCAGTTCGTTCCGCCGCCGGCGGCGCGCAGCAAGGTGGCCAGCAGGAAGATCGCGAAGGCCGCGGCCAGCGCCGGGGCGATTCCGGTCAGGCGCGAGAGCAGCGCGGCCGGCGATTCCAGGAGCGTCGCCAGCGGTCCCGCGCCGAGACCGCGCTCCGTCAGGCGGATGGCCCAGGCCATGCCGATCAGCCCTGCCGCGCCGCAGAGGTAGGCCCAGCTCAAGGCCACGCGACTGCGCCAGATGCCGTCCCGGGTCCACCAGCGCGCCACCAGCGGCCCCAGACCCGTCCCGATGCCGATCATCATGTACATCAAGCCCAGGCCGGTGCTACCGTCCTCGCCGATGACGAAGCGCTCGGAGGCGAGCTGGACCATGACCACCGAGACGCCGCCGGAGACCAGGAAGCCGAAGGCGGCCTTGTGCAGGGCGGTCAGGAGGATGTCGGGCCGACGGAAGAGGTAGCGCAGGCCGTCCAGGTACTGCCGCAGGGCGGCCAGGGCCGAGCCGCCGAGGCGGCGACCGGGCTGATAGTCCAGGCGCGAGAGCAGCAAGGCCGACAGCAGGAAGGTCAGCGCGTCGATGGCGAAGGCCACCTCGACGCCCCAGCGGCCGGCGACCAGGCCGCCCAGGGCGGCACCGAAGGCCAGCATCGAGGACCAGGTCACCGAGTCCAGGGCATTGGCCGCGCCCAGCTCGCGCCGGCTGACGATCTCGGGCAGGAGCGCGCTGCGGGCCGGAACGAAGAAGCCCGAGATCCCCAGCTGCAGCGCCGTCAGGGTGTAGAGCAGCCAGACCTCGCTCGGCTCGTCGATGCTCAGAAAGCCCAGCACGACCAGAGCGCGAAGGAGGCTCGAGCCGATCATCAGATGCTTGCGGTTGAAGCGATCGGCGGCCACGCCGGCCAAGGGGCTGACGGCGAAGGGCGTCAGCATGCGCAGCACGAAGAGCAGGCCCAGGGCCACGCCCGAGTCGGTCAAGGTGCCCAGCAGGCTGGCCGAGGCGATCAGGTTGAACCAGTCGCCGAGCAAGCTGATCAGCTCGCCGCCCCAGAAGACCCGGAAGTTGCGGTTGCGCCGGACCAGGGGCCAGTAGCCCACCGGTGGCGCGGGCGCGTCGGCGCCGAGCGCGTCTTGTTGGCCAGGCTCGCTCGGAAGGGCCACCGGCGGCGAGGCGGCGCCGGTGGCCGGCCGCGAGGCAGCGGAGTCGCGGCGCCGCGGCGCGTCGCTCACGGTCCGGTCGGGGAGGCGGTGGCGGTGGCGGTCTCGGCCGGGGCCCGCAGGAGCGCCAGGGGCAGCAGGCCGAGATGCGACATCGGAGCGCAGGGCAGCGCGGCCGGCCGACGCGCCTGCACGCTCAGCGAAAGTGGGGTCAATTCGACCCGGCCCAGGTCCACCGCCGGCGAGGCATCCGGCCAGCGGGCTTCGAGCCAGCCGCGGTCGCCGGGCGGGATGGCGTCCTGGGCCACCAGCGCGAGCAGGCGGAGGTCGCGCACGCGGCCGCGATCGTCCTTGCCGCTGAGCATCAGCAGCGCCGCCTCGGAGTCCTGCTGGCCACAGTGCCGCAGCCAGCCGGAGACCAAGATGTCCGCGCCGTCGCGCCGGCGGGATCGGACATCGAAGCCCAGCGGGACCGGAAAGAGCCCATCCGGATAGGCATCGCCGTTGGTCCACAGCTCGTAGCGATCGTAGTCCAAGTCGGGCAAGGCGATCTGCCAGGGGTAACGCAGGCCCGGTGGGTGGCTCTGTCCGGTCGGCTCGCTGGCGTTGTAATGGATGGGCATGCGGGCCGTGCGCAGGGCCACCAGGTCCTGGCCGGAGAAGAAGCCGGCGTGCACGTCGATGCTGGGGGCGAGCAGCACGGCCTGGCCGCCGTTCAGCAGCTCGCCGCTGATCACCGGACCCTCGGCCTCCTCGATCTGGTGAACGTTCTCGACCTGCAGGGCCCGATAGGGCGGCTCGGCCGCGGCTCGGGCCTGGACCGAGAAACGGTAGTCCCGGACCTCGTCCGGGCAGCAGTAGCGCAGCGCGACGCTGAAGGGGCCGCTGGCCCCCGAATCCAGACCATCCAGCATCGACACGCCGCCGCCCTGGGCGATGGGGCTGTCGGGATCCTCGCCGAAGGCGCGCAGATCCACCTGGATGCCCGCCGCCGGGCCGGGACCGCGGTTGATCAAGAGCCCGCGGACGAAGATGTAGTCCTGGCCAGCCAGCTTCTCCAAGCGGGGCGCGAACGAGAGGATCTCGACCCGTGGTGCTTCCTGCGCTCGCAAGGACTGCACCGGCCGGTCGCCGTCGCCGGGGATCGCGCGCTCGAGGCGCGCTCGATCGCGCACCTCGGCGAGGGGCAGGATGGCCAGCCACATCAGCGCCCAGAGCCATGGGCAAAGGGTCCTGCCGATCGCCTGGCGTCCGGTGGCATGCCCCGGCAACGCCGGACGTCGCCGCGGCGTCGGAGCGGTGGAAGACATCTCAGCGCTCGGGTAGATTCGAGGCGTCACGCCGGTCGGCCGGATCGGAACCCGCCTCGGAGGCCTCGATCGGGCGGCCGGGATCTGGCGAACGGCCCTCGTCGACCGCGTCCTCGCCGCCGGTCGGATCGAGGCGGGACGCATCGACGCCGGGCGCATCGCCTCCGATCGGATCCACGCCGCCCGGATCCCCATCCGCTCGGGCTTGGATCAAGGCCTGGCGCGCGGCGGCCTGGGCCGCGAGCGCCTTGGAGGGGCCGCGGCCCGAGCCGAAGGTCCGATCGCCGACGCGCACCTCGATCCGGAAGTCGCGGGCATGGTCCGGTCCGTGGATCTCGACCGTGACGTAGCGGGGGGTGATCTGCCAGCGCCGCTGGCTGAGCTCCTGGAAACGGCTCTTGGCATCCTTGACCCGGCGGCGGGCGAGGACGCGCGCCAACTCGGCGCGCAAGAATCCGAGGACGAAGCGCCGGGCCTCGCCGAGGCCCCGGTCGAGATAGATGGCGCCGAGCAACGACTCGAAGGCGTCGGCCAGGATGGTCGGGCGATCACGGCCGCCGCCGGCGTCCTCGCCCTTGCCCAATCGCAAGAAGTCGCCCAAGTCGATCTCCCGGGCGAAGCGCGCCAGGGTCGGCTCGCAGACCAACGCGGCTCGCAGTCGGGTCAACTGGCCCTCGTCGGAGTCCGGCAACTCGGCGTATACGAGCTCGGCGGCCACGAAGTCGAGCAGGGCATCGCCCAGGAACTCCAGACGCTCGCCGTCGGGAACGTCCGGCCGGTCGACCTCGTTCACCCACGAACGGTGGGTCAGCGCGGAGAGCAGCAGTCGGGCGTCGACCCATTGCAGGCTCAGCCGCGCCTGAAGCTCGGATACATCGCCCGCCAGCGACCGGCTCATGGCCGGTATCGGGTGAAGAGCAGGCTGGCGTTGTGCCCGCCGAAGCCGAAGGAGTTCGACAGCGCTGCACGGATCGGCGCTTCGACCGGGCGCGGCACCAGGGGCACGTAGTCCAGGTCGCAGCCCTCTCCGGGCTCCTCGAGGTTGATGGTGGGCGGCAGGACGCCGCGCAGCATCGTCTCGACCGTGATGGCCGCCTCCACCGCGCCGGCCGCGCCCATCAGATGCCCGTGCATGCTCTTGGTCGAGCTGACCGGAATGCGCTCGGCCTCCGGGCCGAAAACGGTATGGATGCCGCGGGTCTCCGAGAGATCATTGAGCTCGGTTCCGGTGCCATGGGCGTTGATGTAGTCGACGCCGTCGGGGCCGATGCCGGCCTTGTCCAAGGCCATTTGCATCGCGCGCGCCGCACCGGAGCCATCGGCCAGGGGCGCGCTGATGTGATGCGCATCGGCCGAGAGCCCGTAGCCGGCCAGTTCGACCAGCGGCGTCGCGCCGCGATCCAGGGCGTGCTGGAGGGTCTCCAGGACCAAGAGCCCCGCGCCCTCGCCGAAGACGAAGCCATCGCGCTGCCGATCGAAGGGCCGGCTGGCGCCGGGCGGATCGTCGTTGCGGGTGGACATGGCGCCGGTGCGATGGAAGGCTGCCAGCGCGAAGGGCGTGATGCCCGCCTCCGCCGCGCCGGCCAGCATCACCTCGGCATCGCCACGGCGGATCAGCTCCCAGGCTTCGCCGATGGCATTCGAACCGGTGGCGCATGCCGAGACGACGCAGAGGTTGGGCCCCAGGGCGCCGAGCTTCATCGAGACCTGGCCGGCCGCCATGTCGGGCAGCATCATCGCGCCGGTCAGGGGGTTGACCCGATTGGGGCCGCGCGAGAGCAGGTTCTCGAAGCCGGCCTGGATGGTCTCCAGACCGCCGATCCCCGTGCCCACCACCACCCCGACCCGCTCGGGCCGCTCGGCGGCCATGTCCAGCCCGGCTTGCGCCACCGCTTCGTAGGCCACCGAAAGGGCCAGCTGGTTCATGCGATCCAGGCGGCGGGCCTCCTTCGGGTCCAGGAAGCGCTCCGGATCGAAGCCGTCGATCTCGCAGGCGATCTGGACCCGGTGTTCCGAAGGATCGAAGCGGGTGATGCGGCGCGAGCAGGCCCGTCCCTGCATCAGCCCCTGCCAAGTGGACTCGCGGTCCAAGCCCAGCGGGTTGCACAGGCCCAGACCGGTCACGACCACGCGGGGGCGACCGTCGGCATCTCGCAGTCTCGTCTCGGACACGGCTCGCTCACCTCGCTCGCGTGGCTGGGGCCTGATGGGGTCGGGTCGCGACGGATCCTGGCGCCGAAAGCCGATCGGCGCGTGTCCCATCTCAGGTCGAGTCGGCTTCGGCGGTTCCATCAGGGCCGGCGTCATCGGGCTTGGCGTCGTCAGAGCTGGCACCATCGCCCATCGACTCGGGAGCGCCGAGCTCGCCCTGCAGGACGATCCGGCCCCGACCCGGGACGACGCGGCCGATCCGACGCGGGGACTCGCCGGCATCACGCAGGGCGTGGACCAGACCGTCGAGACCTTCCTCGGCCACCGTGATCAAGAGGCCGCCGGAGGTCTGGGGGTCGAAGATCAGGGCCGAGGCCGTCGAATCCTCGGGCGGGAGCCGGTCGACACGATCTGCGAAGGCCTCGCGATTGCGCGAGGTTCCGCCGGGCACCGCGCCGGCATCGGCGTAGTCGAGCGCACCGGGCAGCAGCGGCAGCCGCCTCAGGTCGATCTCGAAGTCCAGAGGACACCCGGCGAGCATCTCCAGGGCATGTCCGACCAGCGCATAACCGGTGATGTCGGTGGCCGAGCTGGCGCCGTGCTCCAGCGCTAGCCGTCCCGCGGCGAGGTTGAGGCGGCGCATGGTTTGCGTCGCTTCGCGCAGATGCGCCGGATCCACCCGGCCCTGCTTCAGGGCGGTGGTGATCAAACCGCTGCCCAGGGGCTTGGTCAGGACCAAGCGGTCGCCCGGGCGCGCGCCGGCCTTGGCCAGAAAGTGCTCCGGGTGCACCCGGCCGACGACGGCCAGACCGTACTTGGGCTCGCGATCCTGGACGCTGTGGCCACCGGCCACCACGGCGCCGGCCGAGCGCACCGTCTCCGCGCCGCCGCGGAGGATCTCGGTGGCCACCTCGGCCGGCAGGTCCTCGGGCAGGGCCAGGAGGTTCAGGGCCAGGATCACCTCGCCGCCCATGGCGAAGACGTCGCTCATGGCGTTGGCGGCCGCGATGGCTCCGAACTCATAGGCGTCATCGACCACCGGCGGGAAGAAGTCGGTGGTCACGACGAGCGCCGTCTCCGCATCCATGCGATAGACGGCGGCATCGTCCGGGCGGTCCAGGCCGACCAGGAGGTCGGGGTGATCCGCCGCGGGGAAGATCGACTTGAGCGGCTGCAGAACCTGCGCCAGGGCCTCCGCGCCCAACTTGGACGCTCAGCCGGCGCAGGCCGCGCGCTGGGTGAGCCGGATCTCTTCCCCGCTCATCCCAACCGTCTCGCGGATCATCTTTGCTCCCTTGGGTCTCGGTCCTACCGCCGATCTCAGTCCTTCAGCCCCGATCCGGTGAGGGGGACGACGATACGCCATCCTGCGTCGATCACCTTGTCCAGCTTCACCAGGCCGGCCAGTCCCACCGCCGCGCTGGGTTCGACGAACCATCCGAGGTTGGCCGCCAAGGCCTGGCCGCGCTGGATCTCGGCCTCGCTGACGTTGACCATCGCACCCTCGCTCTTCCGAACGGCCGCCAGCACCTCGCGACCGCGCGGCGGCGACTCGATGCGGATGCCGCTGGCCAGGGTCGGTCGGGCCGCGGTCGGAGCCGCCTCGTCGGCGCCGCGCGTGAAGGCCTCGAAGATGGGCGCGCAGGAGGCCGCCTGCACCCCGTAGATGCGCGGCCGCCGCTCGATGAGCTCGGCCTCGAGCAGGGCCTCGAAGCCCAAGGCGAGACCCAACGCCAGCAGTCCGTTGCCCACCGGAACCACCAGGCAATCCGGTGCCTGACGGCCCATGTCCTCCCAGATCTCCCAGGCCATGGTCATCTGCCCGGCCAAGAAGAGCGGGCTGTAGACATGGCTGGCGTAGTAGGTCGACTTGCCCACGGCGGCCTGCGCGAGGTGGGCCGCCGCGTCGCGGCTTTCGGCCGATGCGTCGATGGTGGCGCCGAAGGCTGCGGCCTGGCGCATCTTGGGCGCGGGTGTTCCGGCGGGCACGAAGACCTGGAGCGGGAGGTTGAGCCGGGCGGCATAGGCGGCCAGGCTGGCCGCGGCATTGCCCGAGGAGTCGATGACCGCGGATCGCGCCTTGCTTTGCGCCAAGCCGGCGGCCATCAGGGCCGAGCCCCGATCCTTGTAGGAACCGCTGGGCTGGAGAAAGTCCAGCTTGACCCAGACCGGCATGCCGACGACCGAGGTCTCGAGCAGGGGCGTGGCGCCTTCGCCGAGTTTCAAGTCGTCGACCTCCACCGGGAACATCGCCCGGTAGCGCCAGATGCTGCGCTCCGCCTCGTCGATGGCCTCCGGATCGAACTCGGGAATCTCCGGCACCAGACATCCTCCGGCCGGACTCTGCCACGTGGCCATGTCCACTTCGAGCGATGCACCGTCGAGGCTGCAACGGCAAGGGATCTTCGGCGCCGCGGCCTTCTGGCCCTTGGTGGATTGCTTGCGCGCCATCTATTCCTCCCGGATCCAGTGACCGCCTTGGCCACCGCGCTTCTCGAGCAGCTCCAGCCCGGTGATGCGCATTCCGCGCTCGAGCGCCTTGGCCATGTCGTAGAGCGTCAGCAGGGCGACGGAGGTCGCCGTGAGGGCTTCCATCTCGACCCCGGTCGGGCCGGTGGTCCGCACCGTGGTGGTCACCGTCAGTCCCAGCCACGGCTCGGCCGCGGCCTCGATGTCCAACTCGACCGCGCTCAGCGGCAGCGGATGGCAGAGCGGGATCAGATCGGAACAGCGCTTGGCGGCCTGGATGCCGGCCACACGCGCCACGGCCAGGGCGTCCCCCTTGACCAAGCCGCCTTCTTGAAAGGCATCCAAGGTCTCGGCCTTCATCTCGAGGCGTCCGCGGGCCCGCGCCTCGCGCTGGCTGGCCGGCTTGCCGCCGACATCGACCATGCGCGCACGGCCGGAGGCGTCGAGATGGGTCAGCCCGGAGCCGGCGAGATCCTCGCGGCTCATGGAGATGCCGGGCCTTCGCGCAGCCGCGTGAAGCGCACCCGAAGGAGACCGCGGATGTCCTCCATCGCCGTGGCCACGATCCGAACCCGGCTGTCCAGGTCCTCGATCCACTCCACCGGCACTTCGGCGATGCGATGGCCTTGCTGCTCGGCGCGCAGGAGGAGCTCGCTGTCGAAGAACCATTCGTTGTTCTCGATGCGCGGCACCAGGTCCTCGGCGACCTTGCGGCTGACCGCCTTGAAGCCGCATTGGGCGTCGCTGAAGCTGCGGCGCGGGAAGACCAGCTTGATCAGGAGGTTGTAGGCCCGGCTGATCAGCTCGCGGCGCCACTGACGGGTCACCCGCGCCCCGTGCTTGAGGCGCGATCCGATGGCCAGGTCGTAGCCCTCCTCCAGGATGGAGGCGACCAAGGGTGGAAAGGCCTCGAGGTTGGTCGAGAGATCGACGTCCATGTAGGCCATCACGTCGGCATCGCTCGTCGACCAGGCGCGCTTGAGGGCCCGGCCGCGCCCCTTTTCTTCGAGGCGTAGGTAGCGGACCCGATCATCCTGCTCGGCCAAGCTCTCGCCGACGGCTCGAGTGCCGTCGTTGGATGCGTTGTCGGCCACCACGATCCGCCAGTCATAGGGCAGGGATCGCGCCAGGAAGTCGGCGAGCTGGGAGACCGAGTCGGCCAGCACGTGGGCTTCGTTGTAGACCGGAATGACGGCGTCGACGCGGGCTCGCGCGTCCGGCATCGGGGCTTCCTCTCGTGGGTCGAAGGCTCGCGAGAGTATAGCACAGGCGGCCCTCCGAGCCTGTGCTATACTCCGCCGCGTGCGCGTCAAGGAGATCGCGGTCCAGGGCTTCAAGAGCTTTGCCAACCGCCACCGCTTCGTCTTCCCCAGCGGCATCACCGCCATCGTCGGCCCCAACGGCAGCGGCAAGTCCAACGTCGCCGACGCGATCCGGTGGGTGCTGGGCGAACAGCGCGCCTCCAACCTGCGCGCCAAGCGCACCGAGGACGTGATCTTCGCCGGCACGGAAGGCCGCGCCCGCAGCGGCATGGCCCAGGTCAGCATCACCTTCGACAACGAGGACGCTTGGCTCGACCTGGACTTCCCCGAGGTGACCATCGGCCGACGCGCCAGCCGGGACGGGGTCAGCCAGCTCACGGTCAACGATGCCCAGGTGCGGCTGCGCGACGTGCTCGACCTGCTCGGCGGCCGGCTGGGCCAGGGCAACTACACGGTCATCGGACAAGGCATGGTCGACTCGGCCCTGGCCTTGCGCCCGGAGGACCGGCGCGCCCTGGTCGACGAGGCAGCCGGTTTGGTCCCCCTGCAGCGCAAGCGCGACCGCAGCTTGCGGCGCCTGAGCGAGGTCGACGAGAACCTGACCCGCGTCCGGGACATCTTGGAGGAAACCGGCCCGCGCCTGCGCCGGCTCGCGCGGCTCTCCGAGCGCGCGGCGCGCCACCAGGAGGTGGCAGGGGCGTTGCGCGAAGCCCTGACGGCCTGGTACGGTCACCACTGGTACCGGGCGCGCCGGGAACGCGATGCGGCGCTGGCGGCGGTGCGCGAGGCGCAGAAGCGCGTGGACGCCGCCAAGGCCGGCCTGGAAGCTGCGATCGAAGAGCGGCGCCAACGCGAGAAGTCCATGGCCGAGAAGGAAGGCGAACTCGACCGGCTGCGCCGCGAGCGGGAGGATCGACTCCGACGGGACGCCGAGGCCCGACAGGCGGCGGCGGTGGCCGAAACCCGACTGGAGCATCTGCGACAGCGCCTGGCCGAGGTCGAGGAAGGCGCCGAGCGTGATGCGGAGACCCTGGAGCGATCGAAGGCCCGGCTGGACGCCCGGCAGGCGGAGCTGGCCGAGGCCGACGAGGAGGTCGAGCGCCGGTCGCGGGCCCAGCAGGATGCCCGAGCGCGACTGGAGGAGGCCGAGGCCGATCGCCAGCGGCGGCAGGCCTCCATCGACGCCTCGCGCGCCGAGATCCTCCGGCAGCGCAGCCAGGGCCAGGCCTTGCGCGAACGCATCGCCGCCAGCGAACAGGAGGCTGAAGAGCGCCGGGAGCGCCGGGCCGAGGAGATCGAGCGGCTCGAGGCGCTCGAGTCGACCTTGGCGAAGGCCCAAGACCAGCTGGAGCTGGCCAGAACCGAGCACGAGGCGCGCGAGGCCAGGGTGGCCGATTGCAGCCGCGCGCTGGGCGAGGCGGAATCGCGGCGCCAAGCCGCCGAGGACCGTTTGCGAGATGCCCGCGATGCCCGGGCCGAGGCCCGGGCGCGGCGCGAAGCCGTGGCGGCCCGTTCCGACGCGCTTGACACCCTGGCCGGGGAGCTGGATGAGAGCCGGCAGGTCATGGAGGCGCTCGAGGAGGGCCAAGGCGACGCCATCGAAGCGCTGGGACGGGTCGGCGAGCTTTTGGAGGTCGACGAGGCGTGGGAGGCCGCGGCCGCGGCGAGCCTCGGCTCGATCGTCCAGGCCATCGTCTTCTCTCGACCCCACGAGGTCGATGTGGCGCTGACCCTGGCCCGGCGCGATGCCCATGGATCACTGGCGCTGATCGACCTAGAGAGCGCCCGAGCGATGCCGGACGCCGGCGCGACAGCCGGCTCCGGAGAGGACTGGACGGACGCGCTTTCGCATTGCCGCTCGCCACGCGCCCCCGGTCTGGCGCGAGCCCTTCTTCAGGCAACCTGCTTCGCCGAGGATCTCGAGCGTGCGCGGCAGCTCCTCGGCGAGGGCGCTGCCTGCGATCGGGTGGCGACCCGCGGCGGTCTCTTGCTCCATCGTTCGGGCCTGGTCACCGGCGGGCGAACGGCTCGCCGCATCCTCGAGCTGGAGCGCGAGCGGCGCGCCCTGCCGGCGGAAGCCGAGCGGGCGAAGGCGGCGCTCGCGCGAGCGGAAGCGGCGCTCGCCGAGGCATTGGAGGCGCGCACGTCCATCGAGCACGAGATCGGCCGGCACAACCGGGAGCGGCTGGAGTTGGCGCGGCTGCGGAGCGAGAGCGCGGCCTCGCTGGAAACGGCCGAGGCGTCCTTGGCACGGGCGACCCGGGAGCGGGAATGGGCCATCGAGCGCAGGGATGGTCTTGGCCAGCAAATCGAGGCCCTGGAGCGGGAAGCCGAGGCGAACGAGCAGCGCCTGGCCAAGACCGAGCCGGAACAGCAGCGCCTCGAGTTGCAGCTGGAGACGGCGGAGCAGGATCTGGCCAAGACCGATCTGGAAGGCCTGCGTCAGGCCCTGGCCGAGGCCACGTCCGAAACCTCGACGGCCGCCCAAGAGCGAGCCGGTCAGCGAGCGCTGCTCGAGGCGGCAACGCGCGAGCTCGAGGCGGCCCGTCAGGCCATCGCCTCGCGGAGGCAGCGAGCCGAGTCGATCCGAGCCCGGCTGCGCGAGCTCGAGGACGAGACCCAGGGACTTCAAGGTTCGGCCGGCTCGCAGGAGAGCGAGCTCAACGAGATCGACGACGCCATCGGGCCGCTGGAGTCGGCGGTCGCCGACGGCCGGATCGCCCTGCGCACCCTCGGCGAAGCCAACGAAGAGGCACGGCGAGCGCTGGCCCATTCGGAGTCGGAGCATTCGGAGCTGCGCATCACGGCGACCCGCAAGGAAGATCGTCTGGAGCGGCTCTTCGATCAGCTCCGCGGTGACGAGGAATGGCTGGACTTCGAGTTGCCCGAACAGCTTGAATTGGGCGCCTCGCTGCGCATCCCCCTCGCGCCAGTCGACGAGCTCCCCGAAGGCGCGGCGGAGGCCTTGGCGAGCCTCCGCCGGCAGATGCGCGCTATCGGCGCCATCGACCAGGAGGCCTTGGACGCCTATTCCGAAACCGCCGAACGGCATCGAACGCTCAGCGAGCAGGAGCGCGATCTGGTGGCCGCCGAAGCGGATCTCCGGCAGCTCTTGGAGAGCCTCGAGAGCGAGATGCGGTCGCGCTTCGAGCGCACCTTCGGTGCGGTCGCGACGGCCTTCGCAGAGTTCTTTCCGCTGCTCTTCGGCGGCGGAGAGGCAGAGCTGGTGCTCGAAGACGAAGGCTCCGGCGGGCTGGACATCATGGCCCGACCGCCGGGAAAGCGGCGCCAGCCTCTCAACCTGCTCTCGGGTGGCGAACGCGCCCTGACGGCGGTGGCCCTGATCTTCGCCTTGCTGCAGGTCAGCCGTACGCCCTTCGTGGTGCTCGACGAGGTGGACGCGGCCTTGGACGAAGCCAACGTCAATCGCTTCTGCGCCGCGCTGGAGAAGCTGGCCGAGAACATCCAGGTGGTGATCATCACCCACAACCGCGGCACCATCGAGACCGCCGGCACGGTCTACGGCGTGACCATGGCCGAGGATGGTGCCAGCCAGATCATCAGCCTGCGGGTCGATGCGGTCGCGTGAGCGGCTCGCGGGGCGCCGGATCCGGATGCCTGGGTCCGGACGAAGGCCTGCCGGAACCCTCTCGATCCGCCTGCTGCTCATGCTCGCGGTGTCGGCGAGCCTGAACGGCTCGCCCGGGGGCGACGCCAGCGCGCAGGGCCGATCGCCCGACGCTCGCGTTCTGGAGATCCGCAGTCACTCGACGATCGAGACGACGATCGAGACCGGCCCCCTGGCCCGCGGCAGGGCGGCCCGGCTCCTCGGCCCACCCAATTCGATCACGCCGAGCGGGAAGACCGAGGAGCTGGAAGGCTTCTGGAGCTGGGATTTCCATCTGGAACGTTACTTCCGGCTTCGCGCACGCCGCGTCCACGTCAGCCCATCGGTGTGGATCTACGTCGAGGAGGGCTTGACCCTGCCCGGACCCGACCTGCTGCGGATCGCCGGCTTCTTCGAGGATCGAGCCCTGCCCGATCTCCGGCGTGTCCTCGGATCGGAGCCTCGGCCCGGGATCGACGGTCAGGATGCGGTCACCGTGCTGCTGACCGACATTCGCGACGCGCATCATCACCGACTGCCGGCGGAAGAATTCGTCAGCGGATACTTCGATCCGGCCAACCAACGGCGCCAGGCCGATCTGGACGCCCAGGACGCGGGCCGGCGATCCAACGAGCGCGAGATGATCTACATCGACATCGGAGCGCCGGTGGACAGCAGCCAGGACGACATCCTGCGCGCGATCGCGCACGAGCTGGCACATCTCGTGCTCTGGAATGCAGATCCCGACGAGGAAGCCTGGTTGGAGGAGGGGCTCTCCGAGCTGGGCGCCTTCCTGTCCGGGCTGGGACATCCGCGCCAACACGTCAACCTGTACTTGCGAAACACCGAGCTCGCGCTGACCAGCTGGAGCGGTGAGCCCGAGGAGATCGGCAAGGGGTATCTCTTCGCGCTCTATCTGCACGATCGCTTCGAGCTCGCCGATCCGGGCTGGCTGCGAGACCTCGTGGCCTCGGAGATGGCGGGCATCCGCGGACTGGAGGGCATCTTGGCCGGTGAAGGCGTCAGCCCGGCGGAGGTCTTCTTGGACTTCCTCTTGGCACTTCATCTCGCCGGCTCCGCACCGGATGACCCGCGCTTCCGATTCGCCTCGATCCAGCTGGGCAGCAGCCAGCCACCCGATGGCTTTCGCGCTCCGGCCGCACGCCGTCACGACAGTGATCGGCCGCTCGACGATGTCGTCAGCCTGGATGCCTGGTCGGCGAACGTGCGCAGGATCTCGCATGGCCAGAGGGACCTCCGGGTCCGCATGAGCCTCTCGCAGCGCGCTTGCGCCGCCCTGTCGATTCAGGATCTGTCGCGCGAGCCCGCCGCACCCCTCGTGGACGGCTTCTGCCTCCGCCAGGCCGCCGACCGGCATTGGAGGATCCCGGCGCTCGCCGAGGGAAGCGGGCCGGCCGAGCTCCTGAGCATCCAGATCAATCCCGAGACCCGAGCCGTGCCGGCCGGGTTCCGCCTGGACATCGATGTCGGATTCCAAGCTTTCTTGCCCAGCCTGCATCGGCGTTGAGACGTTGGACGGCACCATCTCGACATGTTATCATGCCGAGACGGGCGGAGTGCGCCCTTCGCCCATCGGTCGAAGCTTTCATGTTGCGCGTCATTACGCTCGAAGATCTTCCCGCCATCATCGCGGCCCGGGTCCGCTCGGGCATCAGTATCAGGAGCATGGAGACCATGGATCGCAAGCCTGCCCATCGACGCCTTCTCCTAGGCATCGTCGCGGCTCTCGCGCTCTGCCTCGGGGCCCGGACGGCCTTCCCGGGCGAGCTCGCTGCGGCACCGGCCTCGCAAGCCCAGGGCACCAACATCTGCGAGACCCTGGAGAGCAGCGGCATCGTCGCCGACGGTACGGTCTGGGCCGCAGCCGACAGCCCTTTCGTGGTGCCGGATTGTGACCCTCGGATCGCGAACGAGGCTTCGTCGCTGACGATCGAAGCAGGGGTCGAGGTTCGATTCGGCGACGGTCGCCGCTTGCGCGTCGAAGGCCCCCTGACCATGGGGGATGGCGTGGTCTTTACTTCGATGCAGTCCAGTCCCGCTCCGGGCGACTGGAACGGCGTGGAGATCGAAGAGCTCCCCGAAGGGGCCAACGTCGCCATCGACGGTCTGACGGTACGCTACGCCGGAGACACGACCACCAACAGCGGCGTCATCGTGCGCCAGTCCGGCCTTCGGATCCGAGACCTGACGATCGAATCCAGCGGCGGCCGCGGCCTCTACGTGGATCGGGTGTCGAGCCTCGGGCTCGAGGGTCTGAGCATCAGCGAGAGCGCCGGCAACGCGGTCGAGATCCGCGAGATCAACAACGAGCTCACGGTCGTGACGATGACCATGGCCACCTTGCAGGACAATGCAGGTGCGGCCGTCTCTGCCAATGCCAACATCGAGGTGGACGCCAGCGGCACGACGGCCAGCGGCAATGCCACCAACGGCATCTTGATCGACGGCTCTCGCATTTCCTCGGAACTGACCTGGCACGGTGGGGATCTTCCCATCGTCATCCAGACGCCCCTGACGGTGAACGCGAATCTCGACGTGGAGCCGGGCACCGTGATCAAGATGGCATCCGACCGGGCCAATCTGCGTGCGGACGAGGGCACCCTGACCGCCGTCGGCAGCCCCGAGGCGCCGATCATCGTCACCTCGATCACCGATGACGAAGCCTGTGGCTCGCCGAGCATCGACTGCGATACCAACAACGATCAGAGCCAGACGGCGCCCTCGGCCGGCGAGTGGCAGAAGATCGAGATCCTGGACGCCAGCGAGGGTAGCCGGATCGAGGACGCCGTCGTCCGCTACGGTGGCAACGGCTCGGAGGCCATGGTCATCATCGGCGGAGCGGGCGCCACCATCCGCGCAACCAGCCTGTCCAGCAGCGAGTCCAGCGGCCTGTCCATCGACGAGGTGGGCGCCGCGCTGCAGGACCTGCTGATCTTCGAGAACGAAGGCAATGGCATCATGATCGATGCCGAGGAAGACGTGGTGGAGATCTCCGGGACTCGCTTGGGCAGCAACGAGGGCGCGGCGATCCTGATCAATGCCAATGCCCAGCTCGAGCTGGACGGCAACGCCCTGGAGGGCGAGGGGATCGAAGCCTGGTCCAATGGACTCAACGGCATCTTGGTGGAAGGCGAGACCGTCCAACGCCCGATCCGCTGGGAAGCCGGCGACCTGCATTGGGTCATCGCCGAGGGAGATCAGATCCGCATCGACACGGGCGGAAGCCTCAGCGTCGATGCAGGTGCCGTGGTCAAGATGGCGGGCGACTCCGGGATCGAGGTCAGCCGCGGGATGATCGAGATCGGCGCCGCGGAGGGGTCGCGCGCCCTGATCACGTCGCTCAATGACGATGCCTGCGATGCCGAGGTCGCCGATGGTTGTGACACCAACGGCGATGGCTCGACCACCAGCCCGCAAGCGGGCAACTGGAACCGGATCGCGGTGGGTCAGGAGAGCGGTTCCTCGATCCAGAACTGCGTCATCCGCTACGGTGGTGCTCAGACCGATGTCTCATCCATGCTGGTGCTGGAGCACGACAAGGATCGCGTCGACTCCTGCGAGATCGGTCACTCCGAGACCACCGGTGTGCTGGCCGCGCGCTCCAATGCCTTCTACTTCTCCAACAACCGCATTCACGACAATCGAGGCAACGGCATCCAACTCGAGAACGTTGCCAACGGCATGACCGTCTTCCTCGAAGGCAATACGATCGAGGACAACGATGGTGCGGCGATCGCGATGGATGCCAACGCCCGCATCGAGCTCGATGTCGTGGAAGGCGATGGCGATCCGGAGCCCAACCAGCTCGAGAACAACGGCATCAACGGCGCGACGGTCAGCGGACGTGCCACCGTGAGTCGGATCTGGAAGGCCGGGGGCATCCCCTTCATTCTCACGCGGGACGTCGACGTCCAGCAACAGTCCGTCTTGACCATCGAGGCCGGCACCATCGTCAAGCTCGATGGCGCCAAGCTCACCGCCAGCCGTGGTGCCATCGTGGCCGAGGGCAGCGAGGACAACAAGGTCATCTTCACCTCGATCAATGACGATTCGCTCGGCGGTCGGGCGCGGCCACAGCGGGGTGCCGTGGATCCCAAGGCCGGCGATTGGATCGGGCTCGAGCTCGGCTGTCTCTCCACCGCGGCCTGCAGTCGCCTCGAGGGAGTCGAGCTGCGCTACGCGGGCGGTCGGGGCGGGAGCCTAGCGCCCACCGTGCTCGTCGGCGACGACGATGTCGTGCTCGACAGCCTCTTGATCCGCGACGGCGCCGGTCCCGGTATCTTGGTCGACTCCGTCGAGTCGACCATCACCAATTCGACCATCCGCAACATGAACGATCATGCGATCGTGATCGAAGCCGACGAGCCGATCAGCCCGGAGCTTCGAGACAACCGCATCGAGGACAATCGCGGCGCCGTGGTCCGAATGGACGCCGACGTGCAGTTGAACATCGACGGCACCGAGTACTCGGGCAATAACCTGAATGGCATCGCCGTGGCGGGCAGCATCTCGCGCGCTCGAAGCTGGCAGGCCAACCAGCTGGTCTACGTCCTGATCGATAGCGGCGTGGCCGTCATGAGCAACGGCAACCTCAGCGTCGGTCCCGGTACCGTGATCAAGGCCGATCAAGGTGCCAGTTTGGATGTGCGCCGAGGCGGCGCGCTGAGCATGCGGTCGGCGGGCGAGGAAGCGCTTCCGATCGTCCTGACCTCCCTGCGCGACGACAGTGCTTGCGCCACGGCTGCAACCGCCGACGATCCGGCCTGCGACACGAACAACGACCGCCAACAGGTGCTGGCCCAGCCGGGCGACTGGGGGGGGCTGCGCTACGACTCGGGGGCTTCGCAGCTGCGGATGCAGGGCGTGCACATCCGCTACGCCGGTCGTGGGGATGCCGCCGTGATCATCCGAGGCCCAGGCGCCGAGATCTTGGACTCGGTCATCTCCCGATCCGGTAGCGACGGCGTCGCGGTCACGAGCACGTCGGCGCGCTTGGTCGGCAACACCTTCCAAGACTGCGTCGGCAATGGTCTGACGCTGAGCGGAAGCTGGACCGGCGTCTCGGAGGTCACCGGCAATCGATTCACGGGCAATGGTCGATCGGTCGATTTCGACGGCGATGGCGAAGCCACCCTGTCGGCCAACGTGGCCGTGGGCAACCAGAACGATGCCATGCTCTATTGCTCATCCGTTTCCACAGCGCAACTGTGGGTCAACGATCTCGTCCGAGAGATCGATTGCGCGCTCGACGTGGAGGCCCGACTGGACATCAGCCCGGGCACCGTGCTGCAGTTCACCGAGCGCGCGGGTATGGACCTGGTCGGCGAGATCCATGCACGGGGTGTGGTCTTCGCTGGCGCTGGTCCGGATCTCGGCCCCGGCCATTGGAACGGGCTGCAGTTCGACGACACGAGTCCGGGTGGCGATCTCCGCCACAACCTCTTTCTGTACGCTGGGCAGCGGAGCCGAGGCGTGATCAACGTCGAGACCGCGTCCCCGGTCGATGTCCTCTACAACCTCTTCCTGCGGACCGAGGGCAGCGCGCTGACCACCGACACCGGCCCGAACGCGGCGACGACCTTCGCGGGCAACATCGTCCAGGAAGTCCAAGGCAGTGACAGCACCGGCATCCGCGTCACCAACGAGAGCGATCCGGTCATCGAGCGCAATCGGCTGGCGCAGATGGTCAACGGCATCATCAGCCAGCGCGAGTCGCAACCGACCATCCGGCACAACAGCTTCAGCGGCATCAGCGGCTTCGGCGTCGAGAACGAGGACCGCGAGGTCTGCGTCTCGGCGCCGCAGAATTGGTGGGGACATGCCAGCGGACCGCGGGACGAGAGCAGTGACCCGCGCGAAGCCTGCTCGGGCCTGACCGATCACATCTTGGGTCAGGGCATCCGGGTCAGCGATCACGTGGACTATCGAGGCTGGATCGCCGACGCGCCACCTCCGGTCTCGCCCCAGCTCGACACGCTCAGCTGCGGCGTGACCAACCAGACGAACCTGGCCTTTCAGGGCGCGACCACGCCGAATGCGGAGGTTTCCTTCTTCGAGGATGATGCCGACACGCCCCTGCTCACGGTCGACGCCGACGGCAACGGCAACTTCGCGGCCGAGTTGACGCTGGGTGAGGGCGAGCACGCGATCAGCGTCGAATCCAGCATCGAGCGCAGCGACGGCCAGCAGACGATCGAGCTTCGCAGCCCGCGCTCGAGCTACCGGCACATCATCGTCGATCCCAGTTCGCGGATCGATCCGGCCGGCATCCGCTTCGCCTACGGCCCGACCAATGCCCAGCGTCTCCAGCCGCTCCGCGACGTGACCGGATGCGCCACGGCCTGTGGCGGACCATCCAGCGGTCGCGTCACGCTGCCCGAGGGCGTGCCGGTGCGCGTGCGCGTGCCGGTGTCCGGCAATGCATCGAGCGTCATCTTCTCGCAGCCCGGCCAACCCGATCGAGAGATGACCAGTCGGATCGACTACTGGGAGACCGAGCCATTCGAGCCGGCACAGGGGAACTTCAGCCTGATCGTGGATGGCCAGAGCAGCAGCGAGTGCTTCGGCTTCATCTACCTGGGCAACGCGGGCCGGATCTTCACCGATACGGGGATTCCAGCCGAGCCCGCGTTCCTGTGGGACTTCGAGGATCAGGATCGCAGCGACTGGATCTCCGATGCCAACTCCTGGGCGCTGACGGACGTGGACGCCCATTCGGGCCGCTTCAGCCTCACCGACAGTCCCGGCGGCAACTACGGAACGGATCTGGACGATTCGGTCACCACGTTGCGCGCCATCGACATGCGCAACATCGAAGCGCCCAGGTTGACGTTCTGGCATCGATACCGCTTTGCCGATGGCGATCGCGGATCCGTCGAAGTCAGCACGGACAATCGGAGCTGGACCACGCTGGCAGACTTCGAGAGCACGCGTGATCTCTGGGTGAACGAGGGGCTCTCGCTCGAGGACTACAGTGATGCGCGCACGCTCTGGCTGCGTTTCCGGATCGAGACCGACCGCAACGAGCGGGTCGACGACGGCTGGTACATCGATGACATCGCCATCGGACCGGGCGGCGATGACAACGGCCAGTTCGACCCTGGCGAGCCTGTGGTAACCGACGCCAGCGTCACCTTGCTGCAGCGCAACCCGGACACCGGTGCGTGGCGCAGCTGGGAGGGTGGGCCGACCGGCCAGGTCAACCCTCAGACGACCGATCAGAGCGGAACCTACGGCTTCTACAACCTGCCGGCGGGCGAGTACCGGGTGGAGGTGTCGAGTCGCAACCTGGGCGTGGTCGTGTCCGACATCATCCCCGTCTGGGACGGTAGCCTCTCGATCGATGTCCCACTCACCGGACGCCAACCCGTGTTCTTCCCGACGCTGCACAAGAACGCACGCTAGCGCTCCCGGCCCAGCCGAACCCCTGCGGGCGATCGTTCGATCCCGGACGATCGCCCGCCTTCATTCACCCTCGATCAACCCCTCCATCTCCGGTGGCCCGGCCTCAGCCGTTCCGTGCACCGGTCGGGTTCACCTAGCGCTGGGAGACCCTGCGAACCTCCAACAGCCGATTTCGGCTGGCGGCGTGAGCGGGCTCCGTTGAAGCGGGGCCGGGTGCATTGCGCTGGATGCAAGCCGACGAGTTCTGTGTGCTTGCGCGATCGGTAGTCGTCAACTCTTGGGGATCGTCAAACAACAAGGTGCCCAACCGAGGTCGTTGCTGCGCCGCTGTGTCGGTTCGCTGAGAGGAGGGAATAGCATCGCTATTGCCGACGAACAGCGGGCCGACACGGTGGATGCAGCGGCGCCCGAATTGGGTAGCTTGTTGTTTGACGATCCCTTAGAGCCTGTTTCTAAAAGCAGGTTCTTAGAAACCGCTGATCGCGAAGCACCGTCGGGTGGTGGCGAACTCCGGCTGTCGGCCGCAGCTGTCGCTGACGAAGCTGATGCACAGCTCGGAGCGACCGAAGGGCGAGGGATGCTTGTCGATCCGAACGGCGCCCTCGAACTGGACCTCGTGCTCCCGGTCGACCGTCAGGTCCGGCCGGCGATCGCTGCCGAAGTGGTCGGAGCCCGATCGGCTGTCCTGGGCGGTGACCACCATCCTCGATGCCGTCACCGGGAAGCTCGAATCGTTGCGTAGTCTGGCACGGTAGCGAATCACTTGACGGTCATCGTCGCGATCGACCACGGCCTCGTCGATGCGGAGACTCACACGAATCGCTTCCGGATCCCCGCAATGCGGTGTGGGCGGCGGAACCAAGGTCGGCAGATCGGGCTTGGGCGCCACCAGGGTCGGCTGCGGATCCGCCGTCGGCACGGGCGGGGCGGTGACGAACACCGGGGCGCGGGTCACGAGACGTTGGATCGTAGGGCTTGGCTCCGGCTCGACGGCCTCGATCGCCGGTCCTTCGGACAGCAGCGGAGCGGCAGTCTTGGCCGAGGCGTTGAGGATGTCGTCAGGCATCGGCACCGCTTCGATCCGCGGCACATTGGGCTCTTCCGATGACAGGGTTTCAGGCTTCGAATCAGACTCGGGGAGGGCGATATCGCCGCCGGTCGTCGCCTCGCCCAAGGATCCGGGCTCGTCGAGCGGGACTGCAAGCCCCTCCGGCTCCGCCGCTTTGGCCGGGGGAAGGTAGAGGCTGGGCTGGTGCACCCGCAGGATCGCCGCCGGCCGGGGCCCCGCCCGTTCCACACCGATGGCCCCCTGCCCGAATCGGTCTTCGACCCGTCCGTAGAAGACGATCAACATGCAGGTCAGCGCCGAAGCCGCGGCCCAGGCATCCAACTGCCGCCTGCGCACCGAAGCGTAATCCAAGTGCTCGGTGAGCAGATGGTAGACGAACAAGGTCGTCAGCGCGGCGCCCAAGGCCAGCATGGAGGCGTTCATGCAGGCATGGTACCAGATCCTAGAGCCGCGTGGCAAGAGGCGAGGCGACTTCGATCCACGCGAAACCTCCTTGCGACGGCTGGCTTAATGTTGCTATAATCCGGCTGTCCCGTCCCATTGCGCGCATCCAGAGCACCGAATTGGGAGCATCATCACATGCAGGCAGGCATCCGGACTCGCGGTCCGAGATCCAAGCGGTCTACAGGCGTCTTCCGGCGGATGCAGCGTGTATGGATCATGCTGCTGCCGACATTGCTCGGGGCCTGCATGCAAGCGCCGGGCGAGCACGTACCGGATCTCGACGCCTATCGCAGTCGTCTTCAGGCCATCGAGACGCGCGCCCTCCCCCAAACCACATGGGTGTTGGATCGTCACGGTGAGCTGCTGGCGGAGCTCGTGCCCGAGGAAGGCTATCGCACTTGGCGATCGCTCGACAGCATACCGATCGCCCTGCAACAGGCCGTGGTCGCGACCGAGGACCGCAGCTTCTTCGAGAACCGCGGCTTCGATCGGCGCGCCGTGGCTCGGGCGGCACTTCAGAATTCCAACCGTGGAGAGACCGTCTCGGGTGCTTCGACCATCACGATGCAGCTGGTACGACTGATCGCCTTCGATCCGGCCGAACGCTTCGAGGTCTCGATGGAGCGCAAGCTGCGCGAAGTCTACCTGGCGGCGGAAATCGACGAGGCATTCAGCAAGGACGAGATTCTGGAGGCCTACTTGAACGCCGCCTTCTTCGGCAACCGGGCGCAGGGTGTCGAGGCGGCCGCACGGCGCTACTTCGGCAAGCCGGTGGGCGATCTCGGCGTGGCCGAAAGCACGCTGCTCGCCGGACTGGTGCAGGCGCCCGCTGCCCTGGACCCGCGGCGCAATCCACAAGGTGCGCGCGAACGACAGCGCACCGTGCTGGACAGCATGATCGAGGCCGGCTACTTGAGTTCGAGCGAGGCCGAGGTCGTTTGGATGACGCCGCTGACCTTGGTCGATCCGCCGGATGCACCACCGCGCCGCAATCGCTACTTCCTCGACTACCTGCTCCAAGTCGAGCTTCCGAGGCGCTTGGGCAGCGAGCTGACCGCCCGTGGCGGGTTCACGGTCACTACCTCGCTAGACGCCGCCTTCGACGATCGGCTGACGGAGATCGCCGCTACGCACATGGCGAGCTTGCGCAGCGCCCACGATCTGAGCGCCGCCAGCGTCGTGGCCATGCGGCCGGGCAGCGGCGAGATCCTCTCGATGGTCGGCGGCGTGGACTATGACGACCCACGGGACGGACAGGTGAACATGGCTCTCGCGCCGCGTCAGCTTGGCTCGACCTTCAAACCCATCGGCTACGCGGCCTTCATCGAGGCCGGCGGCTCGCCGGCCAGCCTGCTGTGGGACGTTCCCTTCCGCTTCCAGGCCGGCGGCGAGAGCTACGAACCGGTGAATTACGACGGCCGATACCGGGGCCCGGTTCGACTACGTCAAGCGCTGGCCAATTCGATGAACACCGCGGCCATCGACGTGGCGGCGCAGCTCGGTCTGGAGAGCTTGCACGCCAAGGCCATCGAGATGGGGCTGAGCCTCGATCCGAGGCCAAGCCAGTACGGGATCTCCCTGGTCCTGGGAGGCGGCGCCGTACCGCTGCTGGACATGGTCGGAGCCTATTCGGCCTTTGCGGCCGGGGGCCGTCATGTGGAGCCGACCGGCGTCCTGCAGGTGGTCGACGCCTCGTCCGGCCGGCTGCTCTACCAACACCGCCCGGCGCCCAGGCGCGTGCTCGATGCGCGCGCGGCCTGGTTGATCACCGACATCCTGAGCGCTGCCGAAGCGCGCCGGCCTGCCTTCGGTGACGCGCAGAGCCTTCGCACCTCCCATCCCTCGGCGGTGAAGACCGGCACCTCCAACGACTTCCGGGACAACACGACCGTCGGCTACACTCCCTATCTGACCATCGGGGTGTGGACCGGCAACAAGGACAACCGGCCGATGCGCGACGTGCTGGGAATCACGGGCGCGGCACCGATCTGGAAGGCATCGATGGAGGCGGCCTTTGCCGACCCCCGGGTGATGCGTGTGCTGGCCGGTGATGCGGAACAGCCCCCGGCGGTCTTCGCCCGCCCGACCGGCCTGGAGCAAACCGAGGTCTGTGACCTGGATAGTCTGACCGTCTCCGGCAGCTGCCGGAGCTATCGGGAGTGGACCATCAGCGGCCGTGACAGCGCCACTTCGGTCCAGGGCTACGGATTCTATCGGCTCGGACCCGGCGGGGATTGCTCGATCGCGGCCAGTCGGGACGAGCCCGGTGCGCGCGCCTTCCTGGAAGTGCTCCGGCCGCCCGAGATGGCCGGCGTCATCCGCGACTGGTCCCGCAGCAACGGCGTGGCTACCGCGCCGCAAGGCTGCGGTCTGGCCCGGCGCTAGACGCTCGACCACGCCGCAACCAGGAGGCGCCTCGCTCCGTAGATTGGACACGGGCAGGGCTCGAAGCAAGAGCCCGTGCAACGATTTCGAATCCGGTCGACCGAAGAACCGAACTGCAAGCGAGGAGCACGAGACGATGATCCATCAGAGAATAGACAGACGCATTTCGGCATGCCTGCTGGCGATGGCCTTGGCCATGTTGTCGGTGGGGGCCGCTGTCGCCGCCACTTTCGAGGGCGGTGAGGAGCCGATCGTGGCCGCGGGCGAGACGATCGACGACAACCTGTACATGGCCGGCAACATCATGCGCATCGAAGGCACCGTCGACGGCGACTTGATCTGCGCCGGCACGCGGGTCGAGGTCACCGAGAGCGGTCGGGTGACCGGCGACTTGATCTGCGGCGCGCAGTCCATCGTGGTCGACGGTCGGGTGGACGGAGACGTCCGGTCGGCCGGGTTCACACTGCGCGTCGGCCCCCAGGGCCAGGTGGGGGGTGAGTTCATCGCCGCCGGCTTCAGCGTGGCGCTCGATCCCGGGGCCGCGGTCGAAGACGACTTGATCATGGCCGCCGCTCAGGGCCTGATCGACGGTGCGGTCGGCGGCGACCTGCGTTTCGCCGGCGCCGGTCTCGACCTGCAAGGCTCCGTGGCCGGGGATGTCGATGCGGAGGTCGGCGGACCGGGTGAGGGCAGTCTGGAGCAGGGCACGATGTGGACCAGCTTCGTGCCCGCCGAGCAGCGCCCCGACATGCCGGAGCGCTATGCGGCGCCCGGCCTGACGATCGGAGCGGACGCGGTCATCGGCGGCGACCTTCGCTACCGCGGCCCACCGGCAGCCGAGATCGATGCCGATGCCAGCGGCGCCGTGGCCGGCAGTACCGAGTTCTCCGCCATCGAGGTGCAGCAGGGCACCGAGCGGGAGGTCGAGGAGCCCAGCTCGCCCATCCTGGCTTGGCTCTGGCGCTTCCTGCGCCGCTTCGTGGCCCTGGCCGTCATCGGCTTGATCCTCTTGTGGCTGGCCCCGCGGCTCCTGTCCGCGACCGGCACCGAGCTCGGACGCAATTCCCTTCCGAGCGCCGGCTGGGGCCTGCTCACCCTGCTGCTGGCCGTCGCCGGGCTGCTGGCCTTGGGTCTCGGGACCCTATTCGGGCTGATCCTGCTGGGCATGCTGCGGATGGGCGACCTGGTCACCCCCATGCTGGCCGCCGTCGGCTTGATCCTGGCCTTCTTGACCGCCGGCCTGCACCTCTTCGGTTGGGCGGGTCGCGTGGCCGTCGGCGACTGGATCGGGCAGCGCTTGCTCGCGCGTGCGAGGACGGATTCGGCTGCCTGGCTGACCATGCTGGCCGGCCTCGCCGTGCTGGCCATCCTCACCACGCTGCCCATCGTCGGTGGGCTGATCGACTTCCTGGTCATGCTCCTGGGCCTCGGCGCCTTGATGGTCCATCTCTGGCGCAGCCTCCGCCCGGAGTCGATGATCGACGCGGCTGGCCCGCTGGAAGCAGAACCGGCCGACTGAGGGCAGCGCGTTCTCGACTGGCACGCGTTTCACCGAACGCGAAGGCCCGATCGCTTGATGAGAGGGGGGTGACGTGAACACGTCACCTCCCTCGCGCGATGTTGTACCGGGGACGTCGCCCTGCTTCTCCGCGTGCTATTCTTGGTGGTTGATCGCCTCGGGCTGGCAGGCTCCGATCCCGGATCCCCTAGTCCCCATCGGGAGCATTGGCCGAGGATGGCCCAAGACCATATCGTGGTTCGCGGCGCTCGCGAGCACAACCTGAAGAACATCGACGTGTCCATCCCGCGCGACAAGCTGGTGGTCATCACCGGCCTATCCGGCAGCGGGAAGAGTTCCCTGGCCTTCGATACGATCTATGCCGAGGGCCAGCGACGTTATGTCGAAAGTCTATCGGCCTATGCGCGGCAGTTCCTCGGGCAGATGGAGAAGCCGGATCTGGATCAGATCGAGGGACTCTCCCCGGCCATCTCCATCGACCAAAAGGGGGGCAGCCACAATCCGCGCTCGACGGTCGGGACGGTCACCGAGATCTACGACTACCTTCGGCTGCTCTTCGCGCGCATCGGCATCCCGCATTGTCCGGGCTGCGGCCAGATCGTGGCCCGTCAATCGGCCGACCAGATCGTGGACGCACTGTTGGAGCTAGCGGACGGCAGCCGCATCCTGCTCCTGGCACCGCGGATCCGAGGCAGGAAAGGAAGCCACGAGCGGGTGCTGGCCGAGATTCGCAAGGCCGGCTTCGTGCGGGCGCGCATCGACGGACTGGTCACCGAGCTGGACGAAGAAATCGACCTCGATCGCTACAAGGAGCACGACATCGAGGTCGTCGTGGACCGGCTGATCATCCGCCATGGCGAAGACGGGCTGGACCGCAGCCGCCTGACCGACTCGGTCGAGACCGCCTTGGACATGGGCGACGGCGTCTTGGTGGTGAGCGTCTTGGGTCGCGACGCGGAGCCGGATCGAGACCTCTTGTACAGCGAGCACTTCGCCTGCCCCGACTGCGGCCTCAGCCTGCCCAAGATCGAACCGCGCAGCTTTTCGTTCAACTCTCCTCACGGCGCCTGCCCGAGCTGCCAAGGGCTTGGCACCCGGCAGCGGGTCGACCCGGATCTGGTGGTGCCCAACCCGGATCTATCGATCCGCGAGGGCGCGCTGGCCCCCTGGTCCAAGTCGCGCAACGAGCAAGGCTACTACATGCAGCTCCTCGAGGGCCTGGCCGAGAGCTTCGACTTCGACCTGGATCGCCCCTGGACGGACTTGGACGAGGCCGCACGCCAGCTGGTGCTGCAGGGTAGCGGATCCCGGCAGATCGACATCCGCTACCGCAATCGGCGCGGTGCGCGCCGGAGCTATCGTACGCGCTTCGAAGGCCTATTGGCCAACTTGGAGCGCCGCTACCAGAGCACGGAGTCGGAGTCGGTGCGCTCGGAGCTCGAGACCTACATGGCCTCCCAACCCTGCACCGAATGCGGTGGCGCGCGCTTGCGGCCGGAGATGCTGGCGGTGACCGTCGACCAGCGCTCCATCGCGGACATCGTGCAGCTGCCCATCCACGGGCTTGCCGAATGGATCGAGGTCCTGCGTTCGGATGCCGAGGTCGCGCGGCGGATCTCATCGCGGGATCACGCCATCGCCGCCGAGGTCCTCAAGGAGGTGGGCGCCCGCTCGGGCTTCCTGGTGGACGTCGGCCTCGACTATCTGAGCCTGGATCGGCGTGCCGCCACCTTGTCCGGCGGCGAGGCACAACGCATCCGACTGGCCACCCAGATCGGCAGCCAGCTGATGGGCGTGCTCTACATCCTCGACGAGCCCTCGATCGGCCTGCACCAGCGGGACAACGCTCGGCTCATCCGGACCCTGCTCGGCCTGCGCGACGTGGGCAACACCGTTATCGTGGTCGAGCACGACGAGGAGACGATGCGTTCGGCGGACTGGATCCTGGACCTCGGGCCGGGCGCGGGCGAGCAAGGCGGACAGGTGGTCGCCGAGGGGCCGGTGGCCGACATCGAAGCGCAAGAATCCTCCTTGACCGGCGCTTTCCTCTCCGGGCGGCGCCGCATCCCAGTGCCCGAACGGCGGCGGACCGGAGAGGGTCGCCTGCGCCTGGAAGGGGCCCGCGCCAACAACCTGCAGTCGGTCGACGTCGAGTTTCCGCTCGGCGCGCTGACGGTGGTCACCGGCGTCTCCGGCTCCGGGAAGAGCAGTCTGGTGGTCGATACCCTCTACCCGCGATTGGCCCAACTCCTGCAGGGTTCGCGCCAGCCGGCCGGCCCGCACGACGACCTCCGCGGTGCCGAGCAGCTGGACAAGGTGATCGACATCGACCAGAGCCCCATCGGGCGCACACCCCGCTCCAATCCCGCCACCTACACCAAGCTCTTCACGCCCATCCGGCAGCTCTTCAGCTCGCTGCCGGAAGCCAAGCTGCGCGGCTACAAACCGGGCCGCTTCTCCTTCAACGTCCGGGGCGGCCGCTGCGAAGCCTGCAGCGGCGACGGAATCCTGAAGATCGAGATGCAGTTCCTGCCCGACATCTACGTGCCCTGCGAGATCTGCCAGGGCGCACGCTACAATCGGGAAACCCTGGAGATCCGCTACAAGGGCAAGAACATCTCCGAGGTCCTGGACCTCTCGGTGACCGAAGCGCTGGACTTCTTCGACGCCATCCCGGCCGTCCGTCGCAAGCTCGAGACGCTTCGGGCCGTCGG
>CAZJWJ010000013.1:0-69681 GCA_964549495.1 uncultured Anaerolineales bacterium
CTCGTGGGGGTTTCTAACTGTCGCCGGTGTCCAATTCTAACTGTCGCTGAACAGCGAGAGGTCGATCCACCGCGCTGGAACACCGAAGACGGTGAGGCGCCCCCCGGTGGCTTCGACATAGACGATGGAGGGAGCCTGGTGACCCGGTTGGCGATCATGGAAATCGATCGACTGCTGAAGTCGCGCGAGGCGAGCATGGAAGGCTTCGTCACCGTCGAATGGGGCGGCGATGTCGATGGCCAAGCGTTTTATCTCGGTCAGCCCTACGGATTCGAAGCGGGCTTGGGCGGGATCATCTTCCTGCGCGAGCTCCCCGAGTCCATGGACGAACCCTTCGCGATCGGGCTCCGATCGCGCGCAGCCGAGCTCACCGACGCCGGCCGGCCGTATGTTGCCGGCCTCGTCTCGGATTGGTTCGGCTGCCACGAGGACGACATGGACCCATCGGATCGTCCCGACGGCATCGGACAGTGGGACAAGGCCGAGCTGATCGCGGAGATCGAGTCCGCGGTCTCCGCCATCGCTGCCGGCACGCCGGCGGTCGAGCAATGGTGGGTCTCCGACCGCATCGAAGGTGAGCCCCTGGACTGGCCCGGCGAAGACGGCAGGACGACGGCCGAGATCCGTGTCACCGCCAACCCGTCCGCGCTGGCTCCGCTGCTCGAGCAGCCCGACAGCGACTTCTTCCACAGCGCCATTCAGCTCAACGTATGGGCACAGCTTCCCATCGACGAGTCGCCCGCTGCCCTCTCATGTCAGCTCATTCGCCAGGATGACCAGATCCTGGAGCCCGAAGAACTGAACTGGCTGGACAAGGATGGTCGCTACGCAGGCATCGTGCCGAAGGGCCTCGACCATGGCCATCTCATCGTCTTCCGCGATCCCGAGGGCTTTTCATCCTGTTCGATGGGAGATCCTTGCGAACAATCCTACTCCCTGCGCTGCGAGCAGGTGGTGGCCGGCCCGATCGATGGGGTGCATCTCGACGTCATCGGCGGCATCTCCGGCCACTCGGCTGGTGGGGCGCCTCCAGGAGCCGAAGTGCACGTCGAGTTGCGCTGAGCCCGGCGCCCGATGCATCCCCACACCAGGCGCGCGCATGGCGATCCCTGGTCACAGCATGCATCGGATATGGCTTGGAGCGACGACGACTACTACGCATACAGGCCGGCAGTGCGGCACGGGCGTGTCGTCAAATCCACACGCACGTGTGACGGCAGCGACACGGGTGTGTGCCGACGACGACACGGGAGTCAGACCGACGCGGAACAGGTGTATGGCATCGCGCACACGGAAGCGGGGTGCTCCTCGGGCTGCCACTCGGCCGCGATAACGAATCGATTCGGCTTAACCGCTCGTCCCTCTCACCTTCACACCGAGAGCATCTCGAGATATGGGGCGATCACGGTCTGGATGCGACAGACCTCGGCCGCACGATCGATCTCGGCGATCGTCGCCTTCCTCGACCGCACAGCGTCATGGACCGCTTCCAGTGCCACGTCGATCCCGATCTTGTTGCGGTACCGGAAGCAGTCGACGACCGTTCGAGCGGGACTCGTGATCCGCACCTGCGTACCTAGCATCTCCTGAATCACCACTCCGTAGGTCAACATCTGGCCGGAGAAGCGTACGATCCGCGCGGCGGCGGGCAAACGCTCCGGCTTGCGTGCCTTTCGATCTACGGCCAGCCACACTTGCCGAGGTGACTGGGTGCCAATCTCGTGCACCCGTAGCGCGGAGAGCAGGCAGACGATAGCCTGGGGCGCGGCAGCGGCGACCATGGCGATCGTCTCGTTCACCGAGACGTCCGCCTCCACCAGTCGATAGAGACCACGGTCCACCTTCTCGACGAGGCCAGCCTGGACCAAGCCTTGCAACTGGTGGTAGGTAATGCCCACCGGCATCACGTCACGAGGGCGGAAGTACGCGCCTACTCCAGCGGCGCGTAGTCGTGCCTCAAACAGCTTCTCACTCATGCTCGAAGGTTACCATATGTCGGCACTTCATCGCAACTGCCGACATTTATACACACTCGTGGGCCGTCATCAAGAGGGTCTACCGGATTGAGTCTCGCGCAACGCGCAGCCTTCGCGGACCGAGTCTGCTACAGGGGCGGAAATTCCCGATACAATGAACCCGTCTCGCAAGGGTCAAGGAGACAGATCGATGGAGCCTCAACGGATCACGATCGAACCAGACAAGATGGGCGGCGTACCCTGCATTCGTGGACTGCGAGTCCCTGTGGCGACCGTGGTGACCATGGTTGCTGATGGCATGACGGCGAACGAGATCCTCGAAGCCTATCCCGATCTCGAATCCGACGACATCTCCGCTGCGCTTCGATTCGCGGCGGAGAACCTCAGCCGTCCACCCGCTCCAGGATGACGATCCGTGGGCTGACGCGCAGCTCGAGCCAGGCGCCGGGCAGCCAGGACTCGAGGGCCGGCCGGTGCTCCGCGTCGAAGCGGATGGCGTAGCCGGCCTCCTCCCGCATCAGACGCTGGAAGATCGGCCACTCCTCGTCATCGTCGCGCGGCCAGGACTTCTCGCTCATCACCACGTAGTCCGGCACGCCTTCCTTGGCCTCCGGGCTGGGCTCCAGCGGGTAGCCGGGGCCCAGCTCGTCCCAGTTCATCGTCTGCTCGCGGTCGAAGCCCAGGTAGGCCACGCGGGGCAGGTACTCCTCCGGACCCAGGGTATGGACCACCGCATCCAGCGGTGCGTGCTCGCGCATCCAGTCCTCGGCCGCGTAGCGGGTGTCGCCCGCCATGCCCAAGAGGTGGGTCAGGCCGTAGAGCAGGCTGTAGGCCAGGGTCAGGACCAGCGCCGGCCTCGCGACCCACCGCCAAGCCCCCCGCTGGCGCCACAGCGCCGCGCCGGCCAGGCCGGCCGGCAGCGCCATCAGCACCGCCACCGGCAGCATGAAGCGGTTGTAGACGAAGCGGATGGGCAGGATGGTGAAGATCAGGTAGCTCAGGGCCGGCAAGAGCAGCCAGGCCATCCGCCGCGACCGGTCGCGCAGACCGATCGCGAATCCTAAGGTGGATAGCAGGAAGAGCGGCCAGCCCTGGGTCTCGCGCAGGCGGTAGATGGCCTCCAGCGTCAGCAGCCAGAAGCCCTCGAAGTCGTCGTTGTAGCCCGAGATCCCCTCTTCGACCAGCCAGTGGTCCAGGTGCGCCCGGAAGCCCTCGAGGTTGAAGATCGGGTTCATGATCAGGGCGTAGGTGCCGAACAAGAGGACGATCAGGCCCAGCAGCCGCAGGTCCAGGAAGGCGCGCAGGCGCGCGATCCACGTCGAGGCGTCCGCCTGGACATCCCTACGACCTAACCAACCAGCCCGCTTGGCGTGCAGCACCAGGACCAAGACCGCCGGCAGCAGGTAGGCCCCGACGATCCCGTCCTTCGTCCCGATCGCGCAGGCGCCGGTCAGGCCGAAGAGCCAGTAGCTGGCGCGGTCGCCGCGGATCACCAGGCCGGCGTAGGCCCAGATCGAGAGGATGAACCAGAAGCTCTGCGGCACGTCCAGGTTGCCCAGGTGGCCGAAGAAGAGCAGCTCCTGGGTCAGGGCCGCGGCGATGGCGGCCAGGCCGGCGGCCAGGCCGTCCGACCACAGGCGCATGCCCAGCGCGTAGACGATGCCCAGGATCAGCAGACCCATGACCATCGAGCGCATCCGCGAGAGCCACAGCAGCTTGCCCAGCTGCTCATCGGGCTGCTCGAAGCAGCGGGTCTTGCCGGCATCGCAGGCCGGGTCGAAGCTGCCCTCGGCCGCCCAGCGGCGCAGGTCGGGCTCGTAGAGCGCGCGGTCGATGAAGGCCTGCAGGTAGGGGTACTTGTTGGTACCCGCGCGCCACTCGCCGGGCGCCTGCAAGGGGAACTTGGGCGCGATGTCGTCGTTGGACCAGGAGCGGGCATTCGGCAGACCCCAGTCCATGCCCACCGGGGCCAAGGCCAGCCAGATGCCGGCCGCCAGGGCCAGAAGGGCCGGCCCGAGCCAGGGTCGCGCGTCGCTGCCGGGGGATCGATCGGCCAAGCTTCGAATCTGCTCCCGACTAGGAATCGTCATCCGGCGCGCTGTCCGGCGCGACATCCGATCCCTCGTCGTCCGGCACATCCCAATCGCCGGCCGGCCCGGCCGCCGCCCGCTCGTCCAGGATGGCCAACGCCCGATCGCGCAGCGCGCGGGGCACCTGGACCTCGACGTTGAAGCCGGCCGTCATGCCGTAGACCACCGACAGCGTGTCGTAGCGCACCAGCACCGGCAGGTCTTCGGATTCCAGCAAGGCCTTGATCACGTGGGCCGCCTCGATGCCCGGCGCGTCGTAGACCGTCACCCATTCGGCCTCGGGATCCTCGTCCGAGCCGTAGCGCGCATCGTCGCGCGCATCGACCGCCGCGTCGTCCCAGGCGGCCGAGTCCGATCCCGCCGCGCCGCCCTTGCCCGCCGGCCGGCGGCCGGAGCGACCGAGCAGGCGGTCGAGCCAGCTGCTGGGCCAGGTGAGCACGCTCATGCCGGGATCCCGCCGGCCGACCGGCCGTGCAGCCGGGCCTCGTCGTCCTCGTCCGCATCGCCAGCCTCGCCGGCCTCATCCGAGTCGCCGGCCTCACCGCCGTCGTCCGAATTCGAGCTCGCATCCTCGTCCGCCGGCTGATCCTCGGGTCCACCGCCACTCCCCTCCAGCTCGGCCAGGGCCTCGAGGGCGCGGCTCAAGCGGTCCATCTGCCGGCCGAAGCCCTGCCAGTCTCCCGCTCGCAGGGCCTCGCCGGCGGCCGTCTCCGCCTGGCGGGCGCTGCGGATCAGCGCGCCCAGCTCGGCCGGCAGCGCGCCCAGCTCCTCCAGCGGGGGCGGGACATCGGCGGCGGTCTCGAGCGCCTCGTCGTCCGGCTCGATCTCGCTGTCGACCTCGGTCTCCAGCGGCATGTCGGCCACGATATCGCCGACCAGGGCCGCCAGGGCCTCCTCGAAGGTCTCGCGCATCTCGACCCGGTCGCCGTCGGCCACGATCACCCGCTTGAGCTCCGGCAGGGCGTTGGACTCGGCCTGCAGGTAGAGCGGCTCGACGTAGAGCAGCGAGTCGTCGATGGGGATGACCAAGAGGTTGCCGCGGATGGTGTTCGAGCCGGCCTGGCTCCAGAGCGTCAGCTGGGCCGAGATGTCGGTGTTGTTGTCGATGCGGCTCTCGATCTGCTCCGGGCCGTCGATCTGCCGTCCCTTGCCGAAGTTGTAGAGCACCAGCTGGCCGTAGACGCCCGGATCCGAGCGGGCGGCCAGCCAGGCGATCATGTTCTTCTTGCCGGCCGGCGCGTAGGGCAGCATCAGCAGGAACTCCGGCTCGGCCTCACCGCGCAAGCGCATGGTGACGTAGTAGGGCTCCATGGGCTGCGTGTCGCCCTGGGCCCGGGTCTCCATCGGCACGCTCCAGAGGTCCTCGCCATTGTAGAAGACGTCCGGGCGCTCGACGTGATAGCGCTCATAGATGGACGACTGGGCGCGGAATAGCAGCTCCGGGTAGCGCCAATGGGCCACGAGGTCCTCGGGCATGGACTCCTCCTCGAAGAGGCCCGGGAAGACCTGGCGCCAGGCGCGCAGGATGGGGTCGACCTCGTCGACCACGTAGAAGCGCGGCCGGCCCTCGTAGGCATCGACCACCACCTTGACGCTGTTGCGCAGGTAGTTGACGCGTCCCATGCCCGAGCCATTGGATAGGCTCATCGGCTCTGCGTAGGGGTAGCGGTCGGTGGCCGTGTAGGCATCGGCCATCCAGACCATGCGGCCGGCCTCGGTCAGCACCAGATAGGGGTCGCCGTCGAAGATCAGGAAGGGGGCGACCTGGCGCAGGCGCTGGCCGATCTGGCGTCGCATCAAGACCCGGCTGTCGGCCTCGACGTCGTTGGAGAGGAGGATCTCGATGTCGCCGAAGTGCAGGGCCAAGGCCAGGCGGCGCAAGGGGCCGCCGACCCGGACGCCGGCCGAGCCCTCGTAGACGGTGCGCGCGTTCTCGTCGCCCACCGGGTAGTCGAACTCGTCGGTGCGCGTGCCGACGATGACGTAGGGTACCCCGGCGCCCTCGCCGAAGTAGATCCGCGGCTGCTCGAGGGGCCGCTCGAAGGGCGCGTTGGTGCGCACCGGCAGATCCTGGGCCCAGAGCACCGGCTGGCCGCGGCCGTCCACCTCGTCCACCGGCACCATGGCCAGGCCGTAGCCGTGCGTGTACTCCAGGTGGCGGCTGATCCAGGTGGGGTTGCGCAGGCCGGCCGGCTGCAATTCGCGCGCCGAGAGCTCGACCTGACGCACGCCGTCGGCCGTCGGGTAGCGGTCGATGTCCACGTCGCGGAAGTCGTGGTAGGGCCGGATGGCCTGCTTCTGCTCGAAGTAGTCCAGCAGCACCTGCCAATCCCAGAGCCGCACGTTGTCCAGGGTGCCGCGGTTGGCATCCAGCGCATCGCGGTCGATGCCGCTGGTCGGCTCGTAATCCACTTCCTCGATGGTGGTCAGCCCCCAGGCAGCCCGCGTCAACTCGATGCCGGTCTCGATGTAGGGGCCCTCTCGGGCCAGCTCGTTGGGCTTGACCCGATACTGCTGCACCAGGCCGGGGTAGAGCTCGGCCCCGACCAGCTGCAGGCCCAGCACCACCACCGCCGTGCCGATGCCCAGCCAGGGCCCGCCGCGAAAGGCGCCGAAGACCAGGATCAGGGCCACCAACAGCCAGAGGCCGGCCACCGCCGCCAGGGCCGGCATGCGCGCGGTGACGTCGGCGTAGCCCGGCCCGAAGAAGACGCTGTCGGCCCGGCCCCGGGTCAGCTGCTCGAAGCGCGACAGCCAGGCCCCGGCGGCCAGCACCAGCGCGTAGAGCGCGCCCAGCAGGCTCAGGTGGCGGCGCGCCGCGCGCAGCACGCCCGGCGCCACCTCGATGCGGCGGATGCGGCCCGATGCGCCGCGCTGCTGCTTGCCCGATTCGCGGCGCAGGGCGCCCCCGGCCTCGATGGCGCCGCCCAAGAGGTAGATCAGCGCCGCGCCCAAGAGCGCGGTGAGCAGCCAGCTGTTGGCCAGCCCGTGGACCAGGCGCCAGAAGGGGAGCTCGAAGGCGTAGAAGCCCACGTCACGACCCAGGATGGGCTCGATCTGGCCGAATTCACCGCGGGCGGTGTAGAGCAGCAAGGTCTGCCAGGCGCCGGCCGTGCCGACGGCGATCAGGCCGGCGGCCAGGGCCGCCACGCCCAGCACCAGCGGCCGGGTGCCGGCCCGGGCCAGCTGGCTGGCGCGCTGGCCGGGAAAGAGGTCGCGGCCGGCCAGCCGCCGGGCGGCCCAGAGCCAGTGGCCGGCCAGCCAGATCAGGCCGACCAGGAAGGCGGCGGCGAAGGCGCCCAGCGGCGCCAAGAGGCGGGTGCGGAAGAGGGCCGACTGGCCCAGGCTCTCGAACCAGAGCGCGTCGATGTAGAGGCCGACCAGCATGCGCATGCCCATGGCCAGGCCGAAGAGCAGGAGCAGGACGTACCAGATCCGCCGTGGCCGGGGCCGATCGGGCCCCGACTGGCGGCCGTTGTCGCCGAAGAGGGATTCGAAGTCGATGGACATGGTCTAGGAAGCTCCGCTTCGCTGTCGCGCCGGTTCGGCTTGTTCGGGTGGCATGTCGCCGTCGGGCATGAAGAGCTCGCGCGCGGCCGGCCGTGCTTCCGGCGCCGGCCGTCGCCGCGGGCTCGTCCGACGCGCCAGCCGGTCGGCGGCCTCTTCGGCCGCGTCGGCGCCCATGCGCATCGCCGAATGCATGTTGGGATAGGTGAAGGCCCCCTGCCGGCCGGTGCTCCAGAGGTTCGTCAGGCGATCGACCTGCTGGTTCAGCCGCTCCAGATGGGGCTCGAAGCCCAGGTCGAAGACCGGGTAGGCATGCTCGGCGCGCAGGAGGTGCCATTCGACCACCTCGTCCGCGCTCTCGAGCAAGCCCTCGTCCAGCAGGTCGGCCAGAACTTGGTCGCGGCCGGCCTGGCTGCCGCGCCAGTGGCGGTCCTCCGGCCGGCACATCACCTCGACCAAGAGCACCGTGTGGCCGGCCGGCCGCACCTCCATCGAGCTGTTCTTGGGCTCGGCGATGCGGTGGAAGACCCGGTCGCGGTAGTAGACGTAGAGCGCATCCAAGACCCGCTCGCGCCGAACCAAGAGACCGTAGACCACCATCGGCCGGTAGCGCAAGCGCTCGACCGACTCCAGCGTCGCCGGCGGGGCCGGCGGGTCCAGCGCGCGGATCAGGATGGGCAGCGGGATGGTCGAGATGCAGGCCTCACAGTCTAGGCGGTGGCGCCGGCCGTCCCGCTCGTAGATCACCGATCGCAGCCGATCGCCCTCGGTCTCGACCGAGACCACCGAGGCGCCGGTGAGCACCCGGCCGCCGCGCGATTCGACGTAGCCGGCCAGGGCCATCGGCATCTCGCGCGATCCGGTGCGCGAGTACCACAGGGTCTCGTCGGCCAGGGCCTTCTCGACCGCGGCGTCCTTGCGCTCGGAGAGCCCAAACCGGCCCAGCGCCTTCTTGATGATGTCGACCGCGCTGAGGCGCGGCATCTTACGCCGCACGAAGGTGGCCGAGAGCTCGGCGGGAGGCATGCCCCAGTAGCGCGCCGTGAAGTCGCGGAAGAAGAAGCGGTAGAGCGGCCGGCCGTAGAGCTCGATCAGGGCCTCTTCGGCGTTCTCGGCCGAACTCGGCCGCAGCCGGTTGCGCAGCTGCTGGCCCACCAGGCCGGTCATGGCCCGCAGCAGGGTCCAGGGCGGGATGCCCAGGAGCAGGTCGCCGAACTCCAGCGGGTAGCGCCGGTAGCCGCGGCCGTAGCGGATCAGGGCCACCTTGCGAGCCGGGATCAGCCGGTCGCCCATGATGGCGCGGATGTCCTCGAAGATCTCCTGGTCGAACTCGTGCAGGTGGTGGGTGCCCAGGTCGTAGAAGTTCTGGCCGCGGGCATGGCCGGCCGCCAGACCGCCGACCACCGACTCGCGCTCGAGCAGGGTCACGCGCAGGCCGGCATCCACCAGCTTGCGCGCGGCGTAGAGCCCGCAGACCCCGCCGCCCAGCACCGCCACGTGGGGCGCTTGCCGGCCGGCATCGGCAGCGCCCGACGCGACCGGCCTCGACTCGACCGGCGCTTCTTCGACCCGCGCCTCCTCGATCCGATCCGACCCCTTGGTGGCCCGACCTTCGCGCTGGGGGCTCAGCGCCCTGCTCCCAGCATGCCGGCCTGCTCGCGGAATAGCGCGAGCAAGCGGCTCTCGGGAAGGTCGACGTCGTCGAAGGTCAGGGCCTGGCCGCGCGCCAGGGAGCGGCACATCCGCGGCAGCTGCTCCGTGCCGGCATCCAGGAGCGCGATGGGCAGGCGGCCGGCGGCATCGGCCGTCTCGCAGCGCTCGATCAGGCCGTAGACCTGGTCGCCGCCGATGCCGTGGGGCATCGTCTCGCCGGCCTCCAGCGGCCGCTTGGCGTGGGCGTAGACGTCGGCCACCCGGCCGTGGGCCGGCCGCAAGATGGGCTGGCCCTGCAGCACCGCCTTGGCGATGGCGCGGGTGGTCTCCAGGTGGCAGAGGTGGTAGGGCCGGTAGAAGAGGTAGTAGGGCCCGTCGCCCAGCTTGTAATACCAGAGGTATTGCTGCTGCAGGGGGTCGTCGCAATGGCCGACCACGTAGACCCCGCCGCCGGGCTCGGCGCCCAGGATGTAGTCGACGACGCCCTCGGCGCCGCCGGGCAGGTCATCGTAGCGATCGAAGTCGAAGTGCTCGAAGACCTGCCGGACGTCCTCGGCCCGCGGGCCCTCCATGCCGGCCACGTAGGGCGGCAGCCCGAAGGCGTTGGAGAGGATGGCCATCTCGATGCCCAGCTTGGTCCCGTCGGTGTAGGCGCAGCATTGGATGGGGTTGAGCTTGCGCTTGGCGGCTTCCTCGATCAGTCCTTCGGCGGTGGCGTAGCGGTCGAGGTAGCCCTTGATGTTGCCGGCCATGACGATGCGGAAGCCCCAGAGCTTGATCTCGTCGATCATGCGCGCCAGGACGCCGTGTTGGTCGCCGGCGTCGCTGGTGACCACCACGCCCCGCTCCGCGGCGCGCTGGTGCAACAGCGGGCCCAGCGCCAAGTCGACCTCGGCGTTCATCAGCACCAGGTGCAGGCCGCGGTCGATGGCGGCCAGGCAGACGTCGGCCGCGAAGCCCACCGTGTTGGTGGCCTCGACCAGGACGTCGCAGTCCAACTCGGGACCCGCGTCCAAGTAGAAGGGCTCGCGGGTGAGCCAGAGCTCGCCCTCGGCGGGCGGATCGCCACCCGGCTCGACCTCGGCGGCCGGCCCGCCGTAGGCTTCGGCGGCGCGGCGGGCGGCGCGGGGGTCGATATCGGTGACGGCCACCAGGCGCATCCCGGGGGTGTGGCCGATCTGCCAGGCGATGCCGACGCCCATGGCGCCGGCGCCGACCAGCGCCACACGGATCTCATCGCCCTGCTCTTCCAGCGTCTCGAGTGCTTCGTACATGCATCGGGCTCGGTCGTCGACACCGCGGCGGCTGCCGCGGGCATGCGCCATCGCGGCTGACGATACTCTTGGCCCCTTGGGGAGTCAAGGCCTCCGGCGGGCGCACATGCGGCGGCGTCGGGCCCTCGACCGGACTTGCGCGGCCCCCTGCGGGCGCATAGACTCACGGGCACTTCCGACCCGAATGGTGCGCGCTGGAGCGGCCTGGTGCTCGCTCCCAATTCGGGCCGAATCGCCCGACGACGAGGAAGGCGCACCGAACCGAGCCAAGACTCGAGGAACGCATGGCATTCAAGGACAGGTTGGTCTACTGCGAGACCGCTCGCCGCAGCTTCTTCGACACCGTCCGCCAGCAGCGCGCCCGTGCCGAGCGCGGCGCCGGCGATGACGCCCCGGTGCATTGCAGCATCTGCAAGGCGGATGTCTACCTGGCCGCCGTGCCGGCCGACGACGAGCCCGAGGAAGAGGGCGCCATCGCCATCAGCGCCCTGGTCCGCGAGGGCTGCGCCTACGGCAAGGTCGAGATCGGCGGCGGCGCGACCGCGACGGCCGATCACGCGCCGGCCCGCCCCTCCGGCGAGGGCCGGGGCGGCGGTCGCCGCGGGGGTGGGCGCCGCGGAGGTGGCGGAGGCGACGACCGGCAGCAGGACGATGGCGGCGGCGACTCGTCCCGGTCTTCCCGCTCGCGAAGCCGCGGTGGCGGCCGGCGCGGTGGGGGCCGCAAGGGCGGTTCCAAGCAGCAGGGCGGCGGTCGTTCGCGCGGCCGGCGCGGCGGCGGCAAGGGCCGGCGCCGCGAGGCCTCGGAGCAGACCGATCTGCGCATCCGCCACGTGGGCACCGTCAAGTGGTTCAACCCCGACAAGGGCTACGGCTTCATCGCCCAGGACGACGGCTCGGATCTCTTCGTCCACACCTCGGCGGTCCTCGGCGACCAGGACATCGAGCTCTACGAGGGCCTACCGGTCGAGTACGAGGTCGAGAGCGCCCAGCGCGGACCGCAGGCGGTCTACGTCATCCCGCTGGCCTGAAGTGCCGGGCCGGGCCATCGACGCCTCTCCGGGAGCTTCGGACCCCGCAGAGAACGTCCCTAGACCTTCGCGCGGGCGAGAACCGCTCGTGACTTCGAACGATATGGGATAGAAGAGGGGGCGAGCCGTGACGGCTCGCCCCCTCTCGTCAACCCATTCGGTTGTCTTCGACGCGCGAAGCGCGACCGTTGTCGAGCGCGAGCTAGGCCGCGCTCCGGTCCGATCAGCCCTCTTCGGCGGCCTTGGTTTCCTTGTACTCGTCGAGCATGCGGCTGTAGACGTCGGTCAGGCCGTCGCTGCCGGCCACTTCGTCGTCGCCGGCCTCGTCCTCGGCATCCTCGTCCTCGTCGTCCTCGCTCGCGAGCAGGCCGGCGCCGCGCAGCGCCATCTCCAGCACCGTCGGCCGGCGCTCCTCGGGCTCGTCGGGCATCTCGTAGTCTTCTTCCACGACCCGCGATCCGCCGCGCTGCTGGGCGCTGTCCTTGGCCGTGTCGTTGGCCAGGCCGACCATGCTCAGGCTGATGCGCTCGCGGCCGCGGTCGAGCTCCTTGATGCGGACCTCGACGCTGTCGCCGGGCTTGACGATGTCCTCGGGCTGCTGGACGAAGCCGCTGGACATCTCGGAAATGTGCACCAGGCCTTCGGTCTCGGCGCCGATGTCGATGAAGGCACCGTACTTGGCCACGCTGGAGACGGTGCCGGCCAGCACCTGACCGGCGGCCAGGCCGGACATCGGGTTGTTGGGCTGCTTCTTCATCGAGAGCGAGATGCGGTTCTTGCTGGCGTCGACTTCCTTGACCCAGACCTCGACCTCGTCGCCGGGATTCAGGACGTCCTCGACCTTGGCCACGCGCTTGTTGCCGGGGAGCTCGGAGATGTGCACCAAGCCGTCGGTGGTCGAGCCGATATCGACGAAGGCGCCGAACTTGGCCAGGCCCACGACCTTGCCGCGGGTCTCGTAGCCGACCTCGACGTCGCCGACCGGGATGCGGGGCCGGCCGCGCTTCTTTCGCTTGCCCTTCTTGGACTTGGCCGGCGCATCGGCTGCGGCTTCGTCCGTCTGCTCCGCCTTCGTCTCGGCTTCGTCCGGCTTGGCTTCGGCGGCTGGCGCCTCGGCCTCGGATTCGGCGGTCGCCGGGGCTTCCGCGCTCTCATCGGCGTCGGCCGGGTCTTCGGCCTTGGCCTCGACCGGCGTCTCGGCGGCCGCCTCGGCTTCGGGCTGGCTGGCCTGGGCGCCCTCGGCCTGCTCGGCCTCTGGCGCCGCCTCGGTCTCGGCGGTCGGCTTGGTTTCGTTCTCGTTCTCGGACATGGTGGCTTCCTCTACCCCCCAGGCGCACGACGGACCCTCCGCCACAAACAAGCGCGCCCCAATCGATGGACATTTCGCACGCCTGGCCCATCCGACCACATGGCGCACGGGGTTCAAGATACCACCCCCACCCGGCCCGGTCAATGCAGCGCGGCCCGTTCCGACGGGATTGGGACGCGCCGGGGCGGCGCGAGCGGGGGTGCTACAATCTGCCCCATGCTCGATCCCCAAACCCTGCTGGCCGGCCTCAACGAGCCCCAGCGCCAGGCCGTCGAGGCCATCGAGGGGCCGGTCCTGGTGCTGGCCGGCCCCGGCTCCGGCAAGACCCGCGTGCTCACCCACCGCGTGGCCTACCTGGCCGGCGTGGTCGGCGTGCCGCCCTGGCACATCCTGGCCGTCACCTTCACCAACAAGGCCGCGCGCGAGATGCGAGAGCGCCTGGAGGAGTTGATCGGCCGCGAGGCCCTGGGCCGGCTGACCATCGGCACCTTCCACGCCATCTGCGCCCGCATCCTGCGCCAGGAATCGGATGCCCTGCCCTTCGACCAGCGCTTCGTCATCTTCGACACCGACGACCAGCGCCGGGTGGTCAAGGCGGCGCTGGCCGAGATGAACCTGGACGAGAAGCTCTACAAGCCGCGGGCCCTCCTGGGCGCGATCTCGACGGCCAAGAACGAGCTGATCCGGCCCGAGGCCTACAGCGCGCCGACCTACTGGCACGAGGTGGCCGGCCGGGTCTATGCCCGCTACCAGAAGCTGCTGCGGGCCAACAATGCCCTCGACTTCGACGACCTGCTGCTGGAGACGGCCGAACTGATGCGCGGCAACGAGGCGGTGCGTCAGCGCTACCGCGAGCGCTACGGCTTCCTGATGGTCGACGAGTTCCAGGACACGAACACGGCCCAGTACTCCTTGCTCAAGAGCCTGGCGGCGGCCGAGATCGCCGAGGCACCGCACAACCTCTTCGCGGTCGGCGACGAGGACCAGAGCATCTACCGCTGGCGCGGCGCGGACTACCGCAACGTGCTGCGCTTCAAGCAGGACTTCCCGGGCACGCGGGTGATCCTGCTGGAGCAGAACTACCGCTCGACCCAAACCATCCTCGACGCGGCCCGGGCGGTCATCGACCGCAACCAGAACCGCACCCGCAAGGAACTGTGGACGGAGGCCGGCGAGGGCCAGAAGATCATCCGCTTCGAGGCCTACGACGAGAACGAGGAGGCAGCCTACCTGGTGCGCGAGATCGAGCGCCATGTGGAGACCGGCGGCGGCTACCGCGACTGCGCGGTGATGTACCGCACCAACGCCCAGTCCCGCGCCATCGAGGACGGCCTGGTCCGCCGCCGCATCCCCTACCAGCTGGTCGGCGGCACCCGCTTCTACGACCGGCGCGAGGTGCGCGACGTGTTGGCCTACCTGCGCTTCCTGCACAACCCGCGCGACGAGATCGCCTTGCAGCGCATCATCAACACGCCTCCCCGGGGCATCGGTCCCAAGGCCTGGGGCCTGCTCGCCGACTGGTCGCGCGCGCTGGGCGGCGGCAAGTGGGAGGCCCTGGAGGCCATCGCCCGCGGAGAGGACGAGACCCTGGAGCTGCCGGGCATGCCGGCCGTCGATACCCGCAGCCGCAACGCCCTGGGCCGCTTCCACGAGTCCATGGCCGAGGTGATGGGCGCCCGCGACAAGCTGCCGGTGCCCCAGCTGCTCGACCGCCTGCTGGAGACCAGCGGCTACACCACCTGGCTGCGCGATGGAAGCGACGAGGGCGAGGAGCGCTGGGAGAACGTCCAGGAGCTGCGCGGCCTGGCCCACGACTTTGGCCTGATGGCCCCCCAGGAAGGCCTGACGGCCCTCCTCGAGAGCGTCGCCCTGGCCAGCGACGTCGACCAGATGGAGGACGCCGGCCCGGACCGCGTCACCCTCCTCACCCTGCACGCCGCCAAGGGCCTGGAGTTCCCGGTGGCCTTCATCCCGGGCCTCGAGGAGCGCGTCCTGCCCCACTCCCGCTCCCTGGACGACCCGGAGTCGATGGCCGAGGAACGCCGCCTCTTCTACGTCGGCATCACCCGCGCCCGCCAGAAGCTCTACCTGGTCCACGCCTTCCGCCGCACCATCTTCGGCTCCAGCGAGACCACCGAGCCTTCGCGCTTCCTGGAGGATCTCCCCCCCGAGACCCTCGAGCAGCACCAAGAGCGCACCCGCAGCGGCCGCAGCGCCCGCCGCTCCCCCGCCGGCCCCAGCGCCTACCAACGCGCCACCAGCTGGTCAACGCCACAGGTCGGGGCCGGCCGGAGCGCCGGCGGCGGCACCAACGGCAAGAGCGGCAAGGGAGGCAAGGGCGACTCGGCCGGCGCCACGACCCCCGAGTTCCGCCCCGGCGACAAGGTCCGCCACGGCCACTTCGGCGCGGGCGTCGTCGTCTCCAGCCTCGTCCGCGACGGCGACGAGGAGGTGACGGTGGCCTTTGCGGGGGCCGGCGTCAAGAAGCTGATGCAGCAGCTGGCCAAGCTCGAGAAGGTCTGAGCGGTCTAGGTCTGGTAGACGCCGAGGCTCCGGCTAGGAGGCTCCGATGAGGCGATCGCTGTACGGATGGATGGCGGGAGCGATGCTCTGCCTCGGCGCACGATCGCCGATTCTCGCGGAACCAGCCCAGGCGGAAGATTCGGCGAGCAGCGTGGAGGACCTCGTCTTCTTCACCGAAGACACGGCCACGGAACCACGCATCGGTTGCGATGCGGTCTCGGTCGCCACCTTGACAGAAGGCGTGATCCACTTCGGCACCCAGAGGGTGTCCCCGGGTCGGATGGCCGGGACAGCCGAACTCGACACCATCGTCGCCATTCGAAGCAACGGCATGTCCGTACTCCAGGATCCCGTTCAACCCAACGGACCTGCCGACTTCTACATCTCATGGCGCGACGAGGGTCAAAGCTCGGGTTGGAACGACAGCTACATCAACCTCCCCGAGGATGGGTGGTCCGCGACCTTCTCCGGTGGCCTCGCGATCACACCGGACCGACGGTGGCTCCTCGCTGCGGCCCAGGACGGCGGTCCCTGGAGTTCGAACTGCGGTGCCGACGAGTATGGTGTCATCCAGCTGGACCTCGCGGATCTCGACCCCGATACCCACGAAGCGGGCCCGGTACGGAATGTACACTTCACGCCGGCACCGGTCGCCGAGATCCTCTTGGCCGATCACGGTCGGGTGGCCCACATCCTCGTGCCCAAGCTCCGACCCTTCTCCGCCAGCGGATCGGCGCTCTTGCTCACAGTCGACAGCGACAGCCTCGATGAGATCGCTCCACCGATCCAGCTTCCAGATCTCGGCGGCAAGGATTCGAGTGAGTGTGGCCGTGCTCCCAGCGAGACCAGCGCCACGATCTCGCCGGACGAACGCTATGTCGTGATCAACCACCGGACCCGTCCTGAGATCGTCGTCGCAGATCTGCGCGCGAGGAATGCCTGGACGCTTCCCCTGCGCGGAGTACCGGGGCTCGCCGAAGTCGGCGGCGTAGCCTTCGATCATTCCGCTCTGCATCGGGGCCTCTTCGCGGTCCACGGGTTGACGACCATCGCGGTCTTCGAATGGATGGATGATGCACCATCGAACAGACTGGCATACGCCACCGTGAGCCAGCCGCTGGGCGGAGGCACCAGTGGACCGCGAGGTTCGCTCGCTTGGAGTGGAGACGGCCGGTCGATCATCGCGGCGCAAGGCAATGCAGACGCCGAGTTCGGATCCTGGACCCTGAGTACCGACGGGCGGAGTCTCGAGCCGGCCGCGGCGTTCGAAGTCTGCGCCAATCGAAGGCACAATCACCCCAACGATGTCCTCACCAGCAATGGAATCCCGAGGGCACCAAGCCCGACTCCAAGCCCCTCACCTTCTAGCACGGTGATGCCGAGCCCGAGACCCAGCCAGACCTCGACGCCGAAACCGAGCTCGACGGCCACCGCTCTGCCCTCCCCGACGATCCCGCCTCAGCCTCGACCCGTTCTGCTTCCTCTTCTTCTTCGAGAGATCTGTGTACCCGAATATCGTCGGGTGGCCGTCGCGCTGGTCATGGACGCCTCGACCAGCATGCTACAGCCCACCGGTGCGGGACGCAGCAAGCTCGAAGCCGCACGCGCGGCTGCGCGCGAGTTTCTGGACCAGCTGCACCTGGAACGCGGCGACCGGGCGGCCGTGGTGGCCTTCAACGCCGATGCGTTGATCCTTCAGCCGCTCACGGCGGAGCACCCGTCGCTCGTGGCTGCGCTGAATCGGATCCAGGCCGCACCGCAGACCTGCCTGGTCTGCGGGATCGAAACGGGCATGCAGGCGCTGGCCGGCCGCGAGCCGACGCTTCAGCCCGTGATCATCGTGCTCACGGACGGTCGCTCCAATCCGCGGCCCGCTAGCGAAGCGGTGGCGATGGCAGAGCGAGCCAAGGCCGATGGCATCGTGATCTTCACCATCGGCATGGGAGAGGATCTCGATGTCGAGGCGCTCGAAGCCATCGCCAGCCGGCCGATCTACGCGTATCGCACGCCCAACGCAGAGAACTTGTCCGACATCTACCGAGCCATCTCCGTGGCGCTCCCCTGCCCGAGAGACGTCTTCTGGGGCCGGCGATGAGCTCGTTCGTATCCGTGAGATGCTGACTCGTCGGAGGGCCGTGATCGAAACGACGGATCTCCGGCTGGCGATACAGCCAATCGCCGGTTAAGATGGCCGGCCATGCCCCCTGACACCTCCTCCGGCCTCCGCCTGATCCTCGCCCCGCGCACCGAGCCCCTGCTCGACGCGCTGATCGAGGGCCTCGAGCCGGCCCCGACCAACCCGATGGCCCGCGAGTGCATCCTGGTCCAGAACCGCGGCATGGCGCGCTGGCTGGAGCTGCAGCTCAGCGCGCGGCTGGAGGTCTGGGCCAACCCTTGGTTCCCCTTCCCGGAGGAGCTGGTCCGGCTGCTGTGGTGGGACCTGCAGCGGCCGGAGGAGGGCGCGCGGCCGGGGCGCTTCGACCGCGAGACCCTGGTCTGGAGCGTGGCGGCACTGCTGCCCGAGCTGATCGACCAGCCCGAGATGCAGCCGCTGCGCGGCTGGCTGGGCTCGTCACCGGAGCCGGGCCGCGTGCTCTCGCTGTCTCGACGCATCGCTGGCGTGCTCGACGGCTACCTGCTCAGCCGGCCCGAGCTCCTGCTGCAATGGGAGGAAGATCCGGAGACGGCACGCAGTTCGGAGCTGCCCGCCATCGCCGAGGAGGACGCGCGCTGGCAGGCGCGGCTCTGGCGCGAACTGGTCGCCCGGGCCGAACCGGACGATGCGCCGCATCCCGCCCGGCGGGCCCAGCAGATCCTCACGATCTTGGATGGGCTGAGCCCTGGCGACGGCCGGCTCTGGCGCTTCCCGCGGGTCTTCGTCTTCGGGCTCTCGGCCCTGTCTCCGCTCTACCTGCGCATCCTCGCCTCCCTGGCCCGTCACGTCCCCGTGCGGCTCTACTCGCTGGCGCCCTCGCCGGCCGACGCCGAGCGCATGGCCCGGGCCGCGGAGTCGGCCGGCTGGACCGGAGACGCAGTCGTCACCGAGGAGCAAGTCGAAGTCCTGCTGACGACCCTGGAACAGGATCAGCCTTCACATCCCCTCCTGATCGACCAGGGCCGTGCCGCGCGCGAGTTCCAGATGCTGGCGGCCCGAGCCGGCGCGGACTTCGAGCGGCTGCCGGTCCGAGCTGGCGCGGCTCTCGAGCAGCAGTCGTCAGGCCACGTCGACGAGCCGACCTTGCTGAGTCGCCTCCAGTCCGAGCTGGCCGCCGGCACCCCGGCCGGCCACCAACCGGGCCTGCTGCGCGCCTGCCACGAGGGCCAGGACCGCAGCATCGGCCTGCACAGCTGCCACGGCGCCCTGCGCGAGGTGGAGGTGCTGCGCGATCAGCTGCTGGATGCCTTCGAGACGATGGACGATCTGGCGCCGCACGAAGTCGTGGTGATGCTGCCCGACGTCGAGGCCTATGCACCTTATGTCGAGGCCGTCTTCTCGATGGGCTACTCGGCCGGCCAGCGGATCCCCTTCCGCATCGCCGATCGCGAGCCCGGCGCCGAGCGGCCGGGCGTGCAGGCCGTCCTGCGCGCGCTGCACCTCCTGCGCGGCCGGATGACCGCGCCCGAGCTCCTGGACCTGCTCTCGATGCCGGCCCTGCGCCGGGCCCAGGGTCTGGACGAGGAGGCCCTGGAATTGCTCCGCGACTGGATCGAGGCGGCCGGCATCCGCTGGGGCCTGGACGCCGAGCATCGCGCCGCGGTCGGCCAGCCGCCGCTGGCCGAGAACAGCTGGCGTTGGGGATTGACCCGCCTGGCCCTCGGCTGGGCGGCGCCGGGCGACAGTCGGGGGCACTTCGAGGGGCTGCTGCCCGAAACGGCCGCGGCCGGTGAGCCGCTGCTCTTGGGCAGCCTGGCGGAGGTCTTCGCCATGCTCGACCGCTGGCGCGACGAGCTGCTGGAGGCCCGGCTGGGCATCCCCGCATGGGCCGAGCGGCTGCGCGGGATGCTGGTCGAGCTTCTGGGGCGGGGCGCGGAAGCCGAGGAGGATCGGCGGCTGATCGAGTCCAGCCTGGGCCGGCTGGTCGAGCGGGCCGAGCGGGCCGGCTATCGGCAGGCGCTGGGCTTGGACGCGGTGACGAACCTGCTCGAATCGGCCCTGGCCGAGGACCCGCCGGCCCGCGGCTTCCTGGAGGGCGCGGTGACGGTCTGCGCCCTGCAGCCGATGCGCTCCATCCCCTTCCGGGTGGTGGCCATCGCCGGGCTGAACGACGGCATCTTCCCGCGCGGCGACCACCCGCCCGGCTTCGATCTGGCCGCCCGCCGACCCCGCCTGGGCGACAACCCGCGCCGCGAGACCGACCGTCTGCTCTTCCTCGAGGCCCTCTGCTCGGCCCGCGAGCGGCTGATCCTGTGCTGGACCGGTCGCGACGCGCAGCGCGACATCGAGCTGCCGCCCTCGGTCGTGGTCAGCGAGCTGCTCGACGCCCTGGAGCGCATGGACGGTGAGCCGGAGAGCGCCCGCGCGCTGGTGCTCGAGCACCCCATGCAGGCCTTCAGCCCGCGCTACTTCGAAGGGGACTCGGCCGAGGATCGGGATCCACGCTTTTTCAGCTTCGCCGCCGACTATGCCAGCACCGCCGCCAGCGGCCTGGGCTCGCGGGGCGCGCGCCCTCCTTTCCTGCAAGGCGAGCTCGATCCCTTGCCGCCCGAAGCGGATTCGGGCCCGCGCGAGGTCTCCATCGACCGGCTGACCTACTTCCTCGAATCGCCGGCCCGCCGCCTGCTGCGCGATCGGCTGGGCATCGACCCGCCACGGCAGGACGCGCCACTGGAGGATCGGGAGCCGATGGCGCTCGACGGGCTCCAGCAGTACCTCCTGGCCGAGCGCATGCTCGAGGCGCGGCTGGATGGGGCCACGCCCGAGGAGGCGCTGGCCATCGCGGGCGCCTCGGGCCGGCTGCCGCTGGGCACGCCCGGCCGGCTGGCGCTGCGGCCCTTGCAGACCGAGGTCGAGAACCTGCTGGCGCTGGCCGACCCGCTGCGCAGCGCGCCGCGAGCGCGGAGCCGCGCCGTCGAGATCGACCTCGACCTCGGCATCGGTGGTGATGTCGACGTCAGTGGCGACGTCGACGTCGGTGGTGATTTCGGTGGAATCAACCGACCGACCACTCTCCGGTTGGCCGGCCGCCTGGACGGCCTGTGGCCGGCCGGCCGGGTCGAGATCGGCTACGGCAAGCCCAAGCTCTCGCGTGAGCTGCGGCTCTGGCTGCGGCATCTCTGCTGGAACGCCGCGGCGATCGAGGACGGCGCCGAGGAGCCGGCGCGCGACAGCTGGGCCATCGGCCGCGCCAAGAAGGGTGACGCGCCCGCGCTGATCCACTTGGCACCGGTGGCCGAGGCGCGGGAGCTGCTCACCGAGATCATCGCCGGCTGGCTCGAGGCCGAGCGCGGGCTCTGGCCCTTCTTTCCCGAGGCTTCGCGGGCCTACTTCGAGGCCATCTCGCCCGAACTGCGGGCGCGAGAGCCAGCCCGGCGACCGAGCGCGGCGGGGGCCGCGGCCGGCGCGGACGCGGCGGAGATCGAGGAGGCGCTGCTCGAGGCCTCCAGGTCCTTCGGCTCCCATCTGGACGAGGCCTCGTCACAGGCGGGTCGCTACGGCGGCAGCGTCGACCTCGACGATGCCTACCTGGCCCAGGTCCTGGGCAGCGCGCGACCCTGGGATGCCGACCACGCGGTCGTCGACCCGCAGCTGGTCGACCGCTTCGCCGAGCTGGCGCTGCGCATCTGGACGCCCTTCGAGGCCGCGGCCGAGCGCTTCGAGGGCGAGGCGGCCCGGGCCTGGATCGAGGAGCGCATCGGATGAGCGGCGCAAGCCTTGGCTTCGGGACCCTCGATCCCTATCGCCTGCCCTTGGACGGCATGCAGCTGATCGAGGCCAGCGCCGGCACGGGCAAGACCTACACCATCGGCAGCCTGGTGCTGCGGCTACTGCTCGAGGGGCCGGCCGGCAGCGCGTCACCACCCGGCATCGACCAGATCCTGGTGGTCACCTTCACCCACGCCGCCACCGGCGAATTGCGCGGGCGCATCCGCCAGCGCCTGAGCGCCGCCCTGCGCCAGCTGGAGGGCGGGCCGCCGGGCGAGGATCCGGACTTCGCGGCTTGGCTGGAGGCTCGTGCCGGCCTCGCGGATGAGGCCGCCGGTGAAGCGGTCGGCGAGGGCAACGAGGTCAAGGAGGTCGACGAGGTCGACGACGGACGGCTCCGGGAATGCCGGCAGCGCCTGCGCCAGGCCCTGCGCGACTTCGACGACGCGGCCATCTTCACCATCCACGGCTTCTGCCAGCGCATGCTGCGCGACTACGCCTTCGAGAGCGGCGTCGACTTCGATCTGGAGCTGGTCGGCCAGGAGACCACGCTGCGCCGGACGGCGGTGCAGGACTACTGGGCCCGCGTGACCTACGACGCGCCGGAGTTGGCCGTGGCCTGGCTCTGGGAGGACGGCAAGCTGGGACTGAAGGAGATGGACGCATTGGGCAAAGGCATGGCCGGCAGCCCCCTGCTCGAACGCGTCCCGGGCATCCCGGAGCCCAAGGGGTCGGACGAATTGTCCGGGCGCGCCGAATCGCGAGGGCTTCCGACGGCTGCCGGCAACGGCGACGCGGATCTCGATGTCGACGCGATCGCCGCATCGGAGTCCGACTGCGCCCGAGCCTGGGCGTCCATGGCCGATGCCTGGCGAGCGGACGGAATGGGCGCCCTGGAGCGGCTGGTCGAGGCGGCCGCCGCCAAGCAGATCAACGGCGGAACCTATCGCGAGGCTACGGTCCGGGGATCCTGGCCGGCCCAGATCGAGTCGCTGCTGTCCACCCGGCCCGGCTGGCCGGGCTCGTCCGAGCGCTCGCTGCTGGGCAAGCTCGCGGCCGGCCACATGAAGGTCAACAAGGGCGGCCAGGAACCCGAGCATCCGCTCTTCGATGCCTGCGCGGACCTGCTCGAAGCCTTGGAAGGCGCCGAGCCGGCACTCGAGGCCTGGGGCCTGCAGCTGCGCCACGGGCTCGACGCCTGGCTGAAGCGCGAGCTGCCAGAGCGCAAGCGCAGGGCGCGGCAGCAGTCCTTCGACGACCTGCTGCTCCAACTCCACGGCGCCCTGGAGGGTGACGGTCCGGACGCGCGGCGCCTGGCGGGTCGCATCCGCGGGCGCTTCAAGGCGGCGCTGATCGACGAGTTCCAGGACACCGACCGGGTGCAGTACGAGAACTTCCAGCGGGTCTTCGCGCCGGATGCGGGGTCGAGGGGGCGATCCACGCCGGGGGCCGACGAAGGTGGATCGTCCGAGACCGGAGCGCCTGACGTCACGATGCTCGACGATGGCTCGTCCGCGACGTCGATCGGCGGCATCGCGACGCCGCTGCTCTTGATCGGCGACCCCAAGCAGGCCATTTATGCCTTTCGGGGCGCGGACATCTTTGCCTACCTGGAGGCGGTCCGGCGGGTCGGGCCGGCGCGCCGGCATGGCCTGGAGGTCAACTTCCGCAGCGACCGCTCGCTGGTCGAGGCGGTCAACCAGGTCTGGCGCCGCGCCGAGCTGCCCTTCCTCTTCGATCGGATCCCCTTCCATCCGGTGCGCGCCCGGCACGAGGATCGCGTCGAGGGCGCGGCTGAGCCCCTGACCCTGGCCTACATCCCGGCGACGGTCGCCAATCCGGACGACAAGGCATCTCCAGTCAAGGCCGACGACGCCAAGCGTGCCGCGGCACTCGCCGCGGCCACGGCGGTGCGCCACCTGCTGGATTCGCAGCAGCAATTGCAGGACACGTCGGGTCGACTCCACCCGGTGACGGCCGGGGACGTGGCGATCTTGGTGCGAGAGAACAAGCAGGCTTGGCAGATGCTGCGACTTCTGCGCGACCATCGCGTGCCGGCCGTGCTGCACACCGACGCCAGCGTGCTGGCCCAGCCCGAGGCCGAGGAGATGCGGCTGATCCTGGCCGCCCTGCTCGAGCCGGCCCAGCCCCGCCGCTTGCGCAGCGCACTGGCCACGCCGGCCCTGGGCCTCGACGCGCGGGAGATCGACCGGCTGAGCCGCGACGAGCGGGGCTGGGAGGGCTGGATCGCCCGCTTCCGCGCTTGGCAGGAGGCCTGGCGCGATGCCGGCATCCTGCCGGCGCTGCGGCGCCTGATCGATGAAGCGGGCGTGGCCCGGCGCCTGCTGGAATTGCAGGACGGGGAGCGGCGCCTGTCCAACCTGCTCCATCTGGCCGAGCTCCTGCAGGGCGTCAGCTTCCGCGAGGATCTGGGGCCGGAGAGCCTGGTGGCGCGCTACGACCGGCTCTGCCAGGAGGCGGGCGACTCGGAAGGGGCCGGCGACTTGGGCGATACGGCCCAGCTGCGCCTGGAGCGCGACGAGGCGGCGGTGCAGGTCGTCACCGTGCACAAGGCCAAGGGGCTGGAATATCCCTTCGTCTTCTGCCCCTTCCTGTGGACCGGTGCGCGGAGCCCGACGCACTACCATCCGCCGACCGCCTACCACGACCTGGACGGCGACTGCCACCAGCGGCTGGACATCGGGCCCGAGCTTGGAGATGCCGGCCAGCGCGCTGCCCGGCTCGAGGGCCTGGCCGAGGACCTGCGCCTGCTCTACGTGGCCATGACCCGCGCGCGGCACGGCCTGTGGTTGGCGCTCGGCCCCTTCTACGGCTTCGAGAGCAGCGCCCTGGCCTACCTGCTCCAGTCCGGTCCGGCGGCTGGCCAGCGCCCCGAGGCCGAGGCGAGCGCCGAGATGCTGGCGGCCTGGTGCGACCGGCTGACGGAGGCCGCCAAGGCCAACAAGAAGACCGCCGCGGAGGCCGAGAGCCCGGAGGCCGATCCGCTGTGGCGATCGCTGGCCGAGATCGCGGAGTCCTCCGGGAGCAGGATCGCCGCCCTTCGACTGGCCGGCGGTGATCTTCGAGCGCGCTCGGATCATCCCTTGGTGGATCGGGAAGCCAGCGCCGAAGCGAGCGCCCGCCAGCTCTCCCGGCCGCCGCGCCGCCGGCTCTACCGCTCCAGCTTCACCGCCTTGGCGCGGGGCCATCGCGAGAGCCACGCCGTCGACCTCGGAGAGGGCGGCGAGGACCGGGATGCCTTGCAGCCCAGCGATCCCTTGGTCGAGGAGGCGCGCGCCGGCGAAGTCGAGGGAAGGTCCACGGTCGGACCGGGAGGCGACCGGTCCCTGGGCATCGAGCCGTCGCCGGAAGCGCGCGTTCCGCTGGCCGAGCTCGAGGCCGGCACGCGCCTCGGGACGGGCCTGCACGCGCTCTTGGAAGGCATCGACTTCGACGGCGCGCCCGAGGATTGGCGCGAGCGGGCCGAGATGCTGGTGCGCCGGCAGGTCCTGCCCGAGGCGGCGGTCGATCCGCTGCTGGACCAGCTCGAGGGCTGGCTGCGCCGGCCGCTCGGCGAGGCGCCCCTGGACTTCCCGCTGGCCAGGCTGGGCTGGCGCGACCGCATCGACGAGATGGCCTTCGTGCTGCCGGTGGCGCTGGGATCGCGGCAGGGCTTGGCCGCGAGCAGCGCGAAGGCGGTCGGCCCGAAAGGCATCGCGGCCGCGCTGGAGGCGCATCCGGGCGGCCAGCTGCCGGAGGACTATCCGGCCCGACTGGCCGAGCTGCCGGCCCGGGACTTCGCCGGCTGGCTGCGCGGGGCCATCGACCTGGTCTTCCGGTACAAGGGCTCGGATGGTCAGACGCGCTGGTACCTGCTGGATTGGAAGTCCAACCGCCTGGGCACGAGCTGGGACGACTACGCCCCGGAGCGGCTGACGGACAGCATGGTCGAGCATCACTACTTCCTGCAGGCCCACCTCTACAGCCTGGCCCTGCACCGGCACCTGCGCCGCCACCTCGAAGACTACCGCTACGATCAACACTTCGGCGGCTACCTCTACCTCTTCCTGCGCGGCATGCATCCCGATCGGCCCGGCAGCGGCCTGGTCTTCGACCGGCCGCCGGCCGCGCGCATCGAGGCCCTCGACCGGCTGCTGCGCGGCAGGGCGGAGGGAGACGAGACGCCATGAGCGGCAAGCGCCGAGGGCGCGCCGAAGACCGATCGGGCATGGGGCGCGTCGATGCGCGATCCGGCAAGGGGCGAGGCGAGGGAATGGGCGCCAGGACGGCGGTGGCGGGCGAAGCGACCATCGAGCGGATCTACGACCGTGACCCGGACTGGCTGGCGGCCATCGACCGGCAGGCGGCGGCCTTGCTGGCCGATGCGGCCGGCGAGTCGGATGATCGAGTCCGGCTCGCCCTGGCGCTGTGCAGCCGGCAGCTAAGGCGGGGTCACGTCTGTCTGGAGCTGCGAGGGCTGGCGGGCGAGTCGGGGCCGGTGGACGAAGAGGGCGAGGACCTGGGTGCGGGCGCTTGGCCCGAGGTCGAGGGCTGGTTGGAGGGGCTGGCCCGCAGCCGGCTCGTCACACGGCTCGCGGACGGGGCCGAGCTCTCGGCCGCGCCGGCCGAGCCGCGGCCGCTGGTCCTCGAACTGCCATCGGGCCGGCTCTACCTGCGGCGCTGGTGGGATCACGAGGCGAGCCTGGCCGCGGCCATCCGGCGGCGGGCCGGGCAGCCGGCCGAGCATGCTGCGCAGCGGCTCGAAGACGGGCTGGCGCGGCTCTTCCCGCCCATCGAGGGGGCGGCGGATGCCGGCCGGCGCGGGCAGGCCGAGGCGGCAGCCCTGGCCCTGCGCCGGCGCCTGGCGGTGATCACCGGCGGGCCCGGCACCGGCAAGACCACCACCGTGCTGCGCCTGCTGGCCCTGGTCATCGAGCAGGCCCTGGCGGCCGGTGGGCCGGCGCCGCGCATCCTCCTGCTGGCCCCCACCGGCAAGGCCGCGGCGCGCATGGAGGAGTCGATGCGCGCCGGCCGCGACCAGCTGCCGGGCTCGGAGGCGCTGCGGGCGGCGATCCCCCGGGAGGCCAGCACCATCCACCGTGCGCTGGGACCGCGGCGGGATGGGACCTGGCGTCACGATGCCGACCATCCCCTGAGCGCCGACCTGGTGGTGGTCGACGAAGCCTCGATGATCGACGCGGCCCTGATGCGGGCCTTGCTCGAAGCGCTGCCCGAGCCGGCGCGGCTGGTGATCCTGGGCGACCCGGATCAGCTGGCCAGCGTGGACGCCGGCGCGGTGCTGGCCGACATCTGCGGGCCGGAGGGGGACGAGGATCGAGCGCGCGCGGGTCGAGACGACCGGACGTCGAACTCGGACGGTCAGGCGACCGAGGACCGGGCGGGGCCGCCCATCGCGGGCTGCATCGCCCGGCTTCGATATAGCTTCCGCTTCGGACCGGAGACCGGCATCGGCGCCCTGGCGCGGGCGCTTCGGAGCGGCGACGTGGAGGCGGTGTTGGCGGTGCTGGAGGATCCAGGGCGGGAGGACCTGAGCTGGGTCGAGCGGCCGGCCATCGGCGCGGACGGCCGTCTGGAGGCGGGGCTGGAAGCACGGGTGCTGGCCGGCTACGGGCGCTACCTCGATGCGCTCGATGGGGCCGCGGTCCCTGCCGATGCCAGCGACGACGGCGCAGGCGACGACGGCGCAAGGGTCGAAGGGGAGCGCGACGACGTCGGGGCGCGCATCGAGGCGATCCAGGCCGCGCTGCGCGCGCTGGGCGGCTTTCGCATCCTCTGCGCCCATCGGCGCGGCCCCTCCGGCGTGGCCCGGCTGGGCAGCGCGGCCATCGAGGCCCTCAGCCGGGCCGGGCGCATCCAGGTTCGCGGCGAGCGCTGGGCCGGCCGGCCCATCCTGATCCTGCGCAACGAGCCGGCGCTGGGACTGTACAACGGCGACGTCGGATTGGTCGCCGAGGATCCTCGGTCCCGGGGCGAGCTGCGGGCCTTCTTCGAGGGCCCGGAGGGCGGGCCGCGCTCGCTGGCCCTGCCACGGCTGCCGGCCCACGAGACCGTTCTGGCCATGAGCATCCACAAGAGTCAGGGCTCGGAGCTCGACGAATTGGCCATCGTGCTGCCGCCGCCCGGCTCGCCACTGCTCACCCGCGAGCTGCTCTACACCGCGGTCACGCGGGCGCGGCGAGGGCTCAGCATCCACGCCAGCCGCGAGGCCATCGAGATCTGCGTGCGAAGGCGCGCGGCGCGGGCCAGCGGGCTGCAAGCGCGGCTGTGGGGCGATCGGCGGTGATCGCCGCCACAGGGCGTCCCAAGGGCTCGTCGAGCCATCAGATGCCCGAATCGGATCGAGCCGGGCCGTAGCGCTCGCGGTAGCGGTCCATCGCCTCGCGCATGATGCGCCGCGCCGCCTCGGGGCCCTGGAAGTCCTCGACGACGACCTCCTTCTCCTCGAGCACCTTGTAGTCCTCGAAGAAGCGCCGGATCTCGCGCATGCGGTGCGGTGGCAGCTCGTCGATGTGGCGGTAGCCGTTGTACTCCGGGTCGTCCAGGTGGACGCAGATGATCTTCTCGTCGCGCTGGCCCTGGTCCAGCATCACCATCATGCCGATGGGCCGGGCGCGCAGGAGGCTCAGCGGGTCCACCGGCTGCTGCATCAGGACCAGGACGTCCAGCGGGTCCTCGTCGTCGCCCAGGCTGCGCGGGACGAAGCCGTAGTTGGTCGGGAAGACCACCGAGCTGTAGAGCACCCGGTCGACGCGCAGCATGCCGCTGGCCTTGTCCAGCTCGTACTTGACCTTGCTGCCCTTGGGGATCTCGATGACCGCCTCGAAGCAGTCGGGCGCCTCGGGCCCCGGATCGACGTCGTGCCAGGCGTGGGTCATGCAGGGCCCTCCAGGGCGCGGGCGCGATCGATGACCTCACGGGCCACGTGCCGCGCATCGTCGAAGAGCTCGTCGACGTCCTTGTGCTCGAACTGGGCGTTGCGCCCGATCAGGAATAGATCGGGCCGGTCGGCCAAGAAGGCCTGTACTCGGGCGATGTTGTCCTCGTAGGCCAGATCGTAGATCGGGTAAGCCGCCGAGAGGCGGATGCTGCGCGAGTCCAGCACCTCGCCAGGCTCGAGCAGGCCGATCTCGGCCAGCTCGGCCACCACGCGCTCTTCGGAATGGTCCTCGATGCGGGTGGCCTCGCAGCACAGGACCGTGCGATCGGCCGGGTAGCGCTCGAGCAGGTCGGGCCGGACGAAGTTCTTGAACTCGGCCACCCGGTTGAGCAGGTGCCGGCCGTCGGCCAGGTAGAACCAGTGGTTGGGGCTGACCTGGGGCTTGGCCACGCTCAGGTAGGTGATGATGGCCGGCCGGTAGCCCATGTCCAGCTCCAGCCCCAGCTGGCCCAACACCGTCGTCAAGGACAGGGAGCTGATCACCAGGTCGTAGTCGCGCACGAAGGGTCCGTCCGGCCCCTCGAAGTGGATGCGGTAGCCACCCTCGTCCCGCTCGAGCAGCCGCGTCATCCGGGTCTCCATCCGCAGCCTGGGCGCCAGGTCGCGGGCCAACCGCGTGGCGATGGCGCCGTAGCCGCCCTCGTCCGGGTACCAGAAGCTCTTGAAGTAGAGCCGCGAGCTGCGGCGGACCATGTCGCGCAGGCCGCCGACGCGGATCTTGCGCCGGCCCCATTCGGGCGAGATCTGGTCGGCCGGGATGCCGAAGAGCTTCTCGGAGTAGGGCTTGAAGAAGAAGCGGTTGAGGCCCTCGCCGAACTGGTTGAGCACCAGGTCCTCGAAGCTGTCCTCGGGCCGCTGCGGCCGGCGCAGGTAATGCCAGCCGATGTCCAGGCTGGTCTCCGGCAGGAAGCGCAGCATCACCTCGACGGCGTTGACCGGGTCGCGGATCCACTTGCCGTGGATGTGGATCTGGCTCTGGCGGCGCAGCTGGTGCATCGGCACCAGGCTGCGCATCTCGTCGAGCAACGCGGGATCGTCGGCGTGCAGGCGGTGCGGCGCCAGGTCGCAGTCGAAGCCCTGCCAGTGGAAGCTGCGGGCCAAGCCGCCCACCTCGGCGGACTTCTCGTAGACCTCCACCTCGAGCCCTGGCCGCTCGCAGAGGAACCAGGCGGCGCTCAGGCCGGCGATGCCGGCACCGAGAATGGCGATGCGCATGGCAAAGCCTTGTTTCCTTGCGGCCCGGTCGGTCGCCGGGCCCCGATGTAAAGAGGCAATGGTAGTCCTCATTCCCGTCGGCGCAAGGCCGCGAGTCTCGGGTCGGACGATTCGGGGGGCTCGCAGCGCATTTCGTCCGGCGTTGCACCCAGCGGCCGACCTGACTACCCTAGTCGGCCATGCTCCACCGCCTCGCCGGCGCCGCGCGCGCCCATCCGATGCTCCTGGCCATCCTCGGCCTGTCCCTGCTGCTCAACGGCATCGGCCTCAGCTGGGGCCTGCCGGGCGTCGAGTCCTGGATGGCCGATTCGGTGGCCGGCGAGTTGAGCCTGAAGGTCTGGGCCACCTACTGGCTCAGCAGCCACAAGTACCCCTACCTGCATGGCTTTCTGAACTTCTTGGCCTATGGCCCGCTCTTGATCTACTGGCTGGCCACCGGGCAGCTGGACGGCGGCTGCTGGCCCTACCTCAAGGCCAAATGCTTCGAGACCGACGCCTTCGTTCAGCTGGGCAGCCTGATCCTGATCTCGCGCGCCATCTCGGCCCTGATGGGCACGGCCACGGTCTGGCTGACCTGGCGCCTGGCCCGCGCCGTCGGCGCCTCGAGTCGGGCGGCCCTCCTGGCGGCCCTGGGCGCCGCCTGCAGCCTGGCCCTGGTGCTCTATTCCCACCTGGGCACCCTCGACGGGCCGGTGACCTTCTGGTACACGCTCTCGCTCTTGGCCTTCATCGGCATCCTGAAGCGGGGCCGCGTCCGCGACTACGCCGCCTTCGGCCTGAGCTCCGGCGCCGCGCTGGGTACCAAGGAAGGGGTCATCGGGGCCTACGTGCTGACGGCGCTGGCCATCCTCTGGGCGCATGGGACGGGACCGCGGCAAATCGGAGGGCAGGTCGGACATCCGACCTCCGAGGCAGGTTGGTGGACGCGCCTGCGAGCCCTATCCGACCGGCGGCTGCTGAGCCTCGTCGGCGGCCTGGTCCTGGTCTACGGCTTGTCGACCAACCCCGTCTTCAACTGGGCCGGCTTCGTCGAGCATTGGCAGCAGTGGCTGCCCAGCCACGGCCGCATGGCCGGCTACCAGTCCTCGCTGGGGCTGGGCGAGGCGATGGCGCGGGCCTGGCGCAAGGCGCGTCTGGCCCTGGACTTGCCGTTCCTGCTCTTGGCGCTGACCGGCCTGGCCCATCTGCTCTGGCGCCGGCTGCGTCGGCGCGAGCGCGATGAGAAGCTCGCCTTGGCCCTGGCCATCCCCAGCCTGAGCTACCTGGGCCTGAGCGTGCTGCTCTCGCGCATCGTCGAGGTGCGCGTCTTCCTGCCGCTGGTCCCCGTGCTGGCGCTCTACGCCGGCCTGCTGGGCGATCGCCTGCTGCGCGCCGCGGCCGGCCATCTGCGGCCGGCCATCCTGGCGCTCCTGGCCCTGGTCTATGTCCACGCCGGCCTGCACGCCCTCAACCACGACCTCCTGATGCTCCGCGACAGCCGCTACGCGGCCGAGGACTGGCTGCGGCAGGCCGCGGACACCGAGACGCGCATCCTGGCCTATGGCGACAGCCGCTACCTACCGCGCCTGGACTGGCTGGGCCTCGATGCGCGCTGGGACGATCCCGATGCGCCGCCCGGGCCGCAGCTGCAGGAGATCCAGCCGGAATTGGTCCTGCTCTCCTCGCGCTGGATCGATCGCTTCGAGGAAGAGCCGGAGGGCGACTTCTTCTCGGACCTGCGCGCCGGCCGGTTGGGCTACGAGGTGGTCTTCGACCACCGGAGCGAGCTGCCCTTGCGCTGGAGCATGGACCCGATGCGCGCCTCGGGCAGCATCGCACCGCGCATCACCATCCTGCGGAAGGTCGGCGCGGGCGCGCTGCAACCCTAGCACCTCGGCCGCGTATGCCAGGGTCGAGTTGGGGCCCCGCGAACCGATTGGCTCCCGAAGGAGATCTCATCCCATGCCCGATATCTTCAGCGCCTTCGGCCTGTCGGCCTCGGCCGGATTGAACGCCTACATCCCGCTGCTCATCATCGCCCTGACGGCGCGCTTCACCGACTGGATCGAGCTGAGCTCGCCCTACAACCTGATCGAGTCCTGGTGGGCCATCGGCGTCATCGCCGTGCTCTTGGTGGTCGAGGTGCTGGCCGACAAGTTCCCGGTGGCCGATCACATCAACGACGCCATCGCCACCTTCATCCGACCCACCGCCGGAGCCCTGCTCTTCGCCGCCGCGGCCGGCAACGTCGAGAACATGAACCAGATCTTTTCGTTGGTCCTGGGCCTCCTGACGGCCGGCGGCGTCCACGCCGCCAAGGCCACCGCCCGGCCGATGGTCACCGCCACCACCGGCGGCCTGGGCAATCCGGTGGTCAGCACGCTCGAGGACATCGCGGCCCTGGTCACCAGCCTGGTGGCCATCCTGATGCCGGCCCTGATCGCAGTGGCCATGCTGGTCTTCGGCCTCTTCTTGATCGGCTGGTGGGGCCGTCGGCGTCAGCGCTTGGCCCGGGTCTGACCGAGGTCCGTTCGCCGTCTAGCCGATCCCCGTCTAGCCGATCACCGACGAGCCGCTGACCAAGAGCGACGGCGATCGGCCGCGACCGGATCAATCGACGCCCTTGATCAGGGAGGGCAGGAAGACGGTGATGGCGCCCGGCCCGATGCCGGAAGCCGGCGTGAACTGCTCGTCGATGGCGTAGCGCCACCAGACCACCCCGTCGGAGACCCGATCGCCGCCGCCTTCGAAGGCCAGGTCCATGCAGTCGTCCTGCGCGTCGGAGGGGTCGGTCGGCCCGCCGGGGTCACCCCAGTAGACCAGGGTGGCCAGCTGGCATTCGGGGTTGCCCTCGCTGTGCAGTCCCCATTCGGCGTTGCCGGCGATGATCGAGCGCTGTACGACCAGGCTGGCCGGCCCGCTGGAGCGGATGCCGCTGGAGAAATCGCGGACGGTGGACTGGCTCAGTTCGAGCCGCCCCGCCTCGCCGGACAGCGCGATGCCCGTGCCCCGACCCGCCTCGCCCAGTAGCTCGAGCCGGGTCATGCCGACCACGGCATCCTCGACCGCCAAGGCCACCGAGTCCGCTCCCTCGACGCCCTCGACGCGCAGGCCGTCGCCTTCCAAGACGCTGCCGGCTTCCACCCGCAGGCCGGCCCAACCGGCCTCACCGTCCTCGGGCCGCATGGTCAGCATCTCCGAGTCACCGGCCTGGACATCCAGGGTGCCGCGCAGCCCCTCCTGGCCTATCTGCAAGGCCTTGCCCGGGGCGAAGCGCAGCTCCATCGCGCCGTGGAGGCGCAAGAGCAGCCCGCCGTCGGCGGCCACCACCAGATCCTCGTCGAAGCGCAGGGGCAGGCCCGGCTCGGCCCAGTCGCGCACCCGCTCGCTGCCGCTGGATCCGTAGCGTTCGTCGACGCGCACCAGGATCTGGTCGCCGGCGTTGTCCTCGAATCGGTTGCGCAAGGCCGGGTTCCGGTGGTCCTCGCCGGCCACCGCGGTGATGGCCGACAGGGCGATGGCCAAGGGCGGGCCGGCCGCGTCCTGCAAGAGCGAGCCGACGATTAGGCCTTCGGTATCCCCCCAATCGAGCATCGCCTCGCCGCCCGCCCCGCCCTGTCCCAGACTCAGGTACTCGACCTCGGCCGCCCGGGTGCCTTCGCCCAGCACCAAGCCGCGCCAGCTGCCCGGCTGCTCGGAGGCGCCGCGCATCGTCACGGGCCGGATGCGGCTGCCCTCGACGTAGAGCTCGGCCTCACCGGCCCCGGCATCGCCCAGATAGAGCCCGCTGCCCTCGGCGAAGACCAGGTCCAGCCCGGAGCCCAAGAAGAAGCGCGCCACGTCCGGCGAGGCCACGCGCAGGTCGCCGTCGATCTCCAGGGGCACGCCCGGGTTGCTCCATTCGGCCGAGACCGGCAGGTCCATCTCGACCGAATCGGCCAGCACTCGGATGCGCTGGACGGCATTGTCCTGGAAGGCCTCGGCGCTGCGGATCCCGCCGGTGAACTCGCTGACGGCGCGCGGCACGATGGCCACCGGGTAGCCGGGCGCGCCGGCGAAGACCGGCGACTCTGCGATGAGCGACGGGGCCTCGACCAGCAGCATCGGCTGCTGCGGGCTGCCGCCGTACTCGATGCGGGTGTAGAAGAGCGCGCTGGAAGCGCCCGGATCGGCGTGCTCGCTCAGCTCGACGCCCAGCCAGCTTCCGGGCCGCGCCTCGAGGCCGGTCAGGCGCACGGGATCGTCCTCCTCGCCATTGGCCTCGAATTGGCCGGGGCTGCCGGCATCGACGCCGGCCAGCAGACCCGCCTCGGGACCGAAGCGGATCTCGACCCCGGAGTTGAGCGATAGGGTCGGCCGATCCGGCCCGCCGATGGCCAGCAGGTCGTCGACCCGATAGGGCAGGCAGAAGTCGTGCCAGAACTGGCTGTCGCCCAGGTCGATCTCGCCAGAGGCGTGGATCAGGATCTCGTCTCGAGCGTGACTGCCCGGCCGCAGCTGCAGGTCGTTGCAGATGCCCATCGACAGGTTCTGGCCGGCTGCCGCCGTGCTGGGGCCCAGCACGTTGGCATCGAAGGCCAGCGGCCAGCCCCCCGAGCCGCGCAGATCGAGCAGCCGCAGCTCGGTCGGCGCCCGGATGTCGATCATCGATCGGCCCTCGGAGCCGCCGCCGAAGATGATGGCGTACTGGATGCGGCTGGCCTCGGCGCCGGGCTCGACGCGGATCTGGCCCCAAAAGCCCTGGGCCTGATCGCGCGAGTTGGGCACGATGCGCACGGGCTCGCTGTTGTCCGGATCGCCCAGGATCTCCAGCTTGGCGCCGGGCTCGATGATCAGGCTGGTGCCCTGGCCCATCAGCACCTGCACGTTGGGCGCGATGGTCAGGGTCGAGTTGCGCACCTGCACGTCGCATTCGACGATATGCGCGTCCTGGGCGGTCCAGGTCTCGTTGCGGTTGATCTCGCCGCAATGGCGGAAGCTCTGAGCGGCCGCCGGGCTGTCGAGGGCCAGCCAGAAGGCCAGCGCGGTGCCGATCGCCCATGGCCATGCGGCCTTCCCGATCCCGTCCACGTCCTGTCCGAAGCGCATGCCCGTCCCCCTCCGTCCTCGCCGTCGCCGCCGATCTCGGCGCCCTTCGATGACGCCCTGCGCTTAGGATAGTCCGGAAGTCCAGGCGAAACCACCGCCGGATGCCGCTCGCGAGCGAGCCGCTGCTCGGCGCCGGGCAGCGACAAGGCCGATCTTCCGTGTATAATCCCCGGATGTCTCGGCGGCCTCCGCGGGCGGGCCGTCGGCTCCCTTCCGCGCCCGCGTTCGATGGAGGACCCTGCGTCATGAGATCGAGGATCGCCCAGTACGCCCAGCATCTGGTGGAGTCCGGCTGGCTGGCGGCCGTGATCGTGACGCCGCTCTTCTTCAACGTCTGGTCCAATCGGGTCTTCGAGCCCGAGAAGCTCAGCCTGCTGCGCAGCCTGGCGATGGGCATGCTGGCCGCCTTCCTGGTGGTCAGCTTCGAACAGGGCCTGCCGGGCCTCGATCGGATCCGCGAGGCCCTGCGCCGGCCCCTGGTGCGCCCGGTCCTGGCGCTGACGGCAGTCTATCTGCTCTCCAGCCTCACCTCCTACACCCCCTGGCTCAGCCTGACCGGCTCCTACGTGCGGCTGCAGGGCCTGCACACCTGGCTGGCCTACGTGGTGGTCTTCCTCTGCATCGTCGCCTTCCTGCGCCGCGGCCGTCAGCTCGAGCGCCTGCAGATGGCCCTGATCCTGCCCAGCCTGCCGGTGGCGCTCTACGGCGTGGTGCAGAAGTACGGCGCCGATCCCATGCCATGGCTGGGCGACGTGACCCAGCGCGTGGCCAGCACCATGGGCAACTCGATCTTCGTCGCGGCCTATCTGATCCTGGTCCTGCCCCTGACCGTCGCCCGCCTGCTGGAGGCCTTGCGCGGTCTGGACGAGGCGGATGCCGAGGACGGGCCGGTCAACGCCGCCGTGCTGCGGGTGGCCGGCTACCTGGTGCTCTTGGCGGTGCAGGTGGCCGCCATCGTGCTCTCCGGCAGCCGCGGTCCCTGGCTGGGCATCCTGGGCGGGCTCTTCTTCATGTTCCTGACCTGGGCCGTCCTGCGCGGCCGGCGGCGCCTGGTGATGGGCGTCTTGGGTCTGGGCCTGGCCGTCGGCATCTTCCTGGTGGTCTTCAACCTGCCCAACAGCCCGCTGGCGCCCCTGCGCGACACGCCCTATATCGGGCGCCTGGGCCAGATCTTCGAGACCGAGAGCGGCACCGGCAAGGTGCGCGTGCTGATCTGGAGTGGCGCCATCGAGCTGATCGGCTCCGACCCGCTGCGCACGGTCATCGGCTGGGGTCCCGAGTCGATGCACGTGGCCTACAATCCCTACTATCCGCCCGAGCTGGGCAACTTCGAGGCCCGCAACGCCTCGCCCGACCGCTCGCACAACGAGACCTACGACGTGCTGGTGCAGCTGGGACTCTTGGGCTTCCTGGCCTACCTGGCGCTCTTCACCAGCCTCTTCGCCAACGGCTTGCGCTGGCTGGGGCTGATCGACGATCGGGCCGATATGGGCCGCTTCCTGGGCTTCTGGCTGGGCGGCGGTGTGATCTCGAGCTTGGGCTTCTACCTCTGGGACGGCAGCTGGACCTTCTTCGGGGTGGCCCTGCCGGCCGGCATGATCGCCGGCCTCCTGGCCTACGTAACCCTGCGCGCACTGACCGGCTTCGAGACCCCCAGCCGCCCGGGGCAACTGTTGATGGTGGCCCTCCTGGCCGCCATCATCGCCCACTTCATCGAGATCCACTTCGGCATCGCCATCGCCGCCACGCGCACCCTCTTCTTCGTCATGGCCGGCATGCTGGTCGTCATCGGCGGCCTGGCCACGGAGCGGCCCGAGCTCTTGACCCGCGAGGCCCTGTCCTCGGCCGAGGATCCGCCCAAGATCCGACGCCGCAAGCGCAGCGTCCGCGCGGTCGATCGACCCAACTCCATGCAGAGCACCTGGACCTGGATCTCGGCCGGCTGCCTGATGCTGGTGCTCATGGCCAGCTTGCTCTACGACTTCATCGTCGATCCGGCCCTGAGCGGCACCGACCTCTTGATCTTCCTGTGGCTGGTCGGCCTGAGCTGGCTGGTGGGCACGCTGATCCTGGGCACGGAGACCTACCTGGACCTGGCCGCCAGCCGGGTGCCGGGCGGGGGGCGCATCGGGATGGGCGCCTACCTGATGCTGACCCTCGGCATGTCGGTGGCCTACGGACTCAGCCATTGGCTCACCCTGGCCGGCGCCGGCGGCGCCGAGACCTCGGCCGGCCTGCTGCTGATGTACTACTTCGCGCTCCTGCTCTTGCTCCTGGGCTGGGCCTGGGTGCTGGGCCGTCTGGGCCCCACCGCGGAGCGCGTATCCCTGCGCGGCATGGGCGCCTGGGCCTATCTGGCGGTGGCCGGCCTGGCCCTCGTCCTGGCCTTCCTGCTCAACTACAACGAGGTCAAGGCCGACATCTTCTACAAGCAAGCCTGGGCAGGATACCATGCGCAGGCCGGCGTCGAAGGCGATTTCCAGCGTGCCATGCAGCTCTACGATCTGGCGCGGGAGGACTACGATCGCGCCCTGGAGCTGGACCCGAAAGAGGACTACTACCTGCTCTTCAAGGGCAAGGCCCTGCTCGAGCAGGCCGCGCGCGGCGCGGCGGCCTTCGACCAGCAGCAGGCCGAGACCATCGCCACGACCGAGAACTTCAGCGAGTACACCGAGAGCCTGCGCGAGGCCGCCGAGCAGCGCGACCGGCGTTTCGAAGAGGCCATCGCCGTGCTCGAGGAGGCCCTGGCCTTGGCTCCGTACAATCCGGATCACAACGCCAACCTGGCGCGAGCCTACCAGATCTGGGGCGACAGCACCCACGATGCCGAGCTGCGCGCCGAACGGCTGGTCCAGTCGCGGCAGTGGTTCGAGCGCGTCATCGCGCCGGATCTGTCGCCCATGAACGCCGGACTGCGCGAGGAGCTGGCCACCACCGAGTTCCTGGCCGGCAACATCGAGGCCGCCCTGGAGCGCATCGACGAGGCCCTGGAGATCGACCCGCAGTACACCCGGCCCTACCGCCTGCGCGGGCGAATCTTCCGCGAAGAAGGCGATCTGGAGCGCGCGGCGGAGGAATACCGGACCTATCTGGACTCGCGCGACGGGCGGCGCGACATCGCCGCCTACAGCGAGCTGGCCTGGGTCTACGGGCAGATGGGCGAGTTGGACCTGGCCCGCGAGGCCAACGAGAATGCCTTGAACCTGAGCATCTCGATCGAGGGACGACCCGACATCACCACCCTGGGCAACCTGGCCATCCTGGCCCGCGACCAGGACGATTTGGACGGCGCCTGCGAGTACGTGCGGCAGGGTATGGAGGCCAGCAACGGCACCGACCCGACGATCAACGCGCTCAACGAGACGCTCGGCTGTGGCATCGAGCCGCCCGCGCCGATGCCGGCTCCCTAGCGCGAAGCGATAGGGAGCCCATCCGCATGCCCCCGCTGCTCGTGCTGCTCGGCGCCCTGGCGGCCGCCCTCATCGGCACGCCCGTCGCCCGCGGCCTGGCCTGGCGCCTGGGCCTGACCGCCAAGCCCTCGCCGGTGCGCCACCACAGCCACCCCACCCCGCTATTGGGCGGGCTGGCCATCTATGGCGCGGTGATGCTGGCCCTGGCCCTGATGAGCTCCAGCGAGGCCTGGGGCCAGCTGGCCGGCATGCTCGGCGGCGCCTCGCTGGTGGCCCTGCTGGGCCTGATCGACGACCGCCGGCCGCTCTCGCCGGCGCTCAAGCTCGGCGTCGAGGCCCTGGCGGCCAGCGCGCTATTGGCCTCGGGCGTGCAGGTCCAGCTCCTGGGCGGGCCGGCGCTGAGCCTGCCGGCCGGCCCGGTCGGACTCTGGGACGCCCTGCTGACCATCCTGTGGGTGGTGGCGGTCACCAACGCCGCCAACCTCCTGGACAACATGGACGGCATGCTCAGCGGCGTGGCAGCCATCGCCGCGCTGGGCTTCATGCTGCTGGCCGTTGGCAGCGGGCAGTACCTGGTGGCCCCCCTGGCCGCCGCCTTGGCCGGCGCCAGCCTGGGCTTTCTGGTCTACAACCACAATCCGGCCAGCATCTTCATGGGCGACGGCGGCTCGCTCTTCTTGGGCTTCCTGCTGGCCGCCCTGGGCATCAAGCTGCGCTTCCCCGGCCTGCCCACCGAGCAGAGCTGGATGCTGCCGGCCCTGGTGCTGGCCCTGCCGCTCTTCGACACCTGCCTGGTGATGCTCTCCCGCATGCGCCGGGGCGTGAACCCGCTGACGACCGGCGGCAAAGATCATCTCTCGCACCGCCTGGTGGCCCGCGGCGCCAGCGAGCGCGAGGCAGCGCTCTGGGTCTGGCTGCTGGCCGCCGGCGCCTCGGCCTTGGCCATCTACGTGCGCCACGCCACCCGACCCGAGGCCTGGCTGGCCCTGGCCATCGTGCTGGCTGCCGTCCTCTGGGGACTGTGGCAGCTCGAGTTCCGCCCGGACGCCGTGCGCATGCTGCCGCAGGGCCAGCGGGCCGCCGGCGGCATCGAGGAGACCCGCTCGTGAGCGATTCGGTAGCCAAGCCCGCCGCGACCGCCCGCCTCTCGGCCAGCGACGCGGCCGAGCAATTGGCAGCGCGCATCGCCGATCGCTCGGCGGTGGTCGGCGTGGTCGGCCTGGGCTATGTCGGGCTGCCCTTGGCGGTGGCCCTGGCCGAGGCCGGATTCGGCCTGCGCGGCGTCGATCTCGACCCCGGCAAGGTCGAGTCCCTGCGCGGAGGCCGGAGCCCCATCGCCGACGTCTCCGACCCGCGGGTCGCGGCGGTGGTCGATAGCGGCCGGCTGCAGGCCAGCACCGACTACGCCGGGCTGTCGGATTGCGATGCCATCTTCGTCTGCGTGCCCACGCCCTTCGACGCCAACAAGACACCCGACTTGCAGTTCGTCCACCGGGCGGCCGACGGCGTGGCGGCCCAGTTGCGACCGGGCCAGCTGGTAGTCCTGCAGTCGACCACCTATCCCGGCACCACCGAAGAGGTCATCCTGCCGCGCCTGGAGGCGGCCGACCTGGAGGTGGGCCGCGACTTCTTCCTGGCCTTCAGCCCCGAGCGCATCGACCCGGGCGTGCCCGAGCACACGGTGCTCAACACGCCCAAGGTGGTCGGCGGCATCACGGCCCGCTGCACCGAGCTGGCGGCCGCGCTCCTGTCCAGCCTGGGCCCGGCGGTGCATCCCGTCTCCAGCCCGCGCGTGGCCGAGATGACCAAGCTGCTGGAGAATATCTTCCGCTCGGTCAACATCGCCCTGGTCAACGAGATGGCCATCCTGGGCGAGCGCATGGGCCTGGATATCTGGGAGGTCATCGAGGCCGCGGCCACCAAGCCCTTCGGCTTCATGCCTTTCTGGCCCGGACCGGGCGTGGGCGGTCATTGCATCCCCATCGACCCCTACTACCTGGCTTGGAAGGCCCGCGAGTACGACTTCTCGACCCGCTTCATCGAGCTGGCGGCGGACATCAACCAGGCCATGCCCTTCCACGCCGCCAACCTGGTCGACCAGGCCCTGGACTGGGCCGGCCGCAGCTGCAAGGGCGCGCGGGTGCTGGTCTTGGGCGTGGCCTTCAAGCCCAACGTCGACGATCCGCGCAACTCGCCGGCCGAGCGCGTCATCGAATTGCTCCTAGCCCGCGGGGCGCGGGTCGAATACCACGACCCGCACGTGCCGCGCTTCCGCGTCGGCGGCAGCCCCATCCATCCCGAAGCGCTACAGCTGCGGAGCCGGCCGCTGGACGAGGCGACCGTGAGCGAGGCCGACGCGGTGGTCATCCTCACCGCCCATGCAGCCTTGGACTATCCGGCGATCCTGCGCCATGCGCGCCTGGTGGTCGACACCACGCGCGCGACGCAGGGCCAGGAGGCCGAGCATCTCTTTCGCTTGGGCCGGCAGCGGCCCGCATCCGAGGCGATGTCCGAGCCCGGAGACGCACATCACCCGGCCGTCGAGCAGCCGGAGGGCGAGCATCCGGCAGACGAGACCCCCCGATCGACATGAACCGAAACCCGAATTCAGGAGGAGCAGACCATGGCACGACGTGAACGAGAGCGCTACACCGAACGGAATCGACCCGGTCGCCAAACCGCCGGCAGCGGAGGCGGCGGCGAGCAGGGTCCGGCCATGAAGAACCCGGCCGTCCTGGTGGCCATCGCCGGCCTGGTCGTGGCCGGCGCGATGGCCCTGGGCTTCCTCTTCGCCCGCGGCGACGCGCCGCAGACCGCCGAGACCCCGGAGGAGCTGGCCACCACCCCGGCCGAGATGGAGTCGGGCGAGACCGGCGACGAAGCGGAGATGGCCGCGGAGGACGGCGCGGCCGACGACATGTCCGAGGGTGACGCGAGCGACGACGAGCCGGCGGAGGGCGAGGCGGCCGAGGGCGGAACCGGCGACGAGATGGATGCCGCTGCCTCGGATACCAGCAGCCGGGCCAACATGTACGAGAGCTGGGAGGACCAGAATCTCGACCCGGAGGGCACGGCCTACTTCGCCACCATCGCCACCGACAAGGGCGACATCGAGCTCGAGCTCTTCCCCGAGGTGGCGCCGGATCACGTCAACTCCTTCATCTTCCTGGCCCGCGAGGGCTACTACGACGGCCTGGTCTTCCACCGCGTCGAGCCGGGCTTCGTGATCCAGGGCGGTGACCCGCTGGGCATGGGCACCGGCGGGCCGGGCTACAACGTGCCGGCCGAGTTCAACAGCGACGATCCGGTACCGCATCGCGCCGGCACCCTGGCCATGGCCCGCTCCGGCGATCCGAATTCCGGCGGCAGCCAGTTCTACGTCGTCATCGAGGACGGGCCCGGCCCGAGCAGCCTCGACGGCCAATACACCGTCTTCGGCCACACCATCGGCGGCATGAACGTCGTGCGCCAGATCGCCGTCGGCGACGTGATGAACAGCGTCACCATCCGCGAAGCGCCCAAGAGCGAGAGCGTGGTCAGCCCGGACGACATCCGCGAGGGTAACCTGCCCGACGGGATCGAGTAGCAGCTGCCGCGCCCGCGATCGCCCTCCATCATCCCTGGCGATCGCGGGCGCGGTGGTCTCGTTCCGCGTCGGACTCATTCCGAGCCGGAATCATCTACGTCATCGTCGAATCGATAAGGGATTGCGCCATGATCCACCGTTTTGCTCGACTCCTGGCGCCACTGGCCCTCCTGGCCCTCGGCGGCGCCCACCCCACCTCCGCGTCCGATCTTCCTGACGGCTTGCACACCGACGTCGGCGGCAGCATCGCCTCCGATACCACCTGGAGCCTGGCCGGCTCGCCCTACGTCTTCACCGAGGCGGTCGTGGTGGAGTCCGGTGCCACCTTGCGCATCGAGGCCGGCGTCGAAGTGCGCATCGGCCCGCGCCAGAACCTGACCGTTCGCGGCCGGCTGGAAGCCCTGGGCAGCGCCGGGTCGCCGATCCGCTTCGGTCCGGACAGCAGCTCCTGGGGCACGCTGAGCCTGGAGGCCGGCAGCGGACCCTCGCGCATCGAGCATGCCAGCTTTGCCGGCGGCGGCGCCGGACGGGCGCCCATGCTGCGCATCGGCACCGGCCAGGCGCTGGTGCTGGGCGGCGACTTCGGCCCGGGCGAGGGCTATGCCATCGAGGTGACCGGCGGCGCGCCGACCATCCGCGACTCGCTCCTGAAGAACGCCACCCAGATCAGCGTGCAGCCGCCGGCGGCGATGCAGATCCGCGCCGGCGCCGATCCGGTGGTGCTCAACAACCACTTCACGCAGAACAACCCCTACCCGGTCTTCCAGCAGGCCGACGCCGGCGCGCGCTACTCCGGCAACCGCTTCGACTACAACGGCCACAACGGGGTGATGCTCTACGGCGAGGTCAGCCGCGACGTGCGCATCTACAGCCTGGGATCGCGCAGCACCTTCTACCGCATCGATGGCTCCGGGCTGACGGTCCGCCCCGGCGGCAAGCTGACCCTGGAACCGGGCGCGACCTTGCGCTTCCAGTCGGGTACGGGGATCCGGGTCGACGGGACCCTGGCCATCCGCGGCACGGCATCGCGCAAGGTTCAGCTGGCGCCCAACTCCGATACGCCGCGGCCGGGCCTGTGGCGCGACATCCACTTCACGGCCGCAAGCACGCCCTACGACCCGACTACCGGCGAGGGATCGATCATCGACCACGCCGAGATCCTCTCGGGCGGCAGCACCAACGGCGCGGTGGCGGTCGAGAACAGCTCGCCGCGCATCGCCAACAGCTTGATCCGCAATGCCGGCCGGCGCGGAATCCACATCTCGGGTCCCGACGCGCGACCGCAGATCGTCGGCAACCTGATCGTCGACAACCTGGACGAGAACTTCGGTGCCGGCGTCCTCGTCACCGGCGGCGCCCAACCCGAGATGCGCTTCAACATCCTGCGCAACAACCTCGAGGGCATCCGCAGCGAGAACGGCTCCATGCCGCGCGTGGGCCCGCACAACTGGTTCGACTTCAACCAGGTCTACGGGATGATCAACAGCGACCGCCAGGTCTGCGTGGATGCCACCGGCAACGACTGGGGCGACCCGAACGGGCCCAACGACGGCTCGGACCTGGACGGTGCCTGCGGCCTGGGCGCCAACCCGTCCGGTGGCGAGATCATCAGCGACAACATCCAGTACACGCCCTACGAGGGCCAGCTGCCGCGGCCCCAGATCACCGCGCCGCGCTGCGGCGTGCTCACCGATCCGTTGTCGGTCATCGAGGGTCTGGCCGCGCCGGGCTCGCGGGTCAAGATCTATGACAACCAGGAGCTCTTGGGCGAGGTGACCGCCGATCCGGGCGGTGGCGGCGACGTGGCGCCCTTCCGCTTCCGCCCGGGCAGCCCGCTGGCCACCGGCTCGCACGTCATCCAGGTGCGCAGCGAGCGCAGCGAGGAGGCCAGCGGCATCACCAACCCGCTGGAGTTCACCATCGACCCGGCCGAGATCGTCGACCCCAGCCAGATGCAGATCCGCTACAGCCTGGAGGGCACGGACTACGTGCAGCCCTATCAGGACGCCAGCGGCTGCTTGGGGCTCAAGGGCGATGGCGGCTGGGACATCCGGCCCCATCCGCCCAAGGCCGGCCAGACCACCCAGCTGACCTTCTCGGTGCCGCTGAGTTGTCCCTCCGGCGACGCGCCCGACGCCGGGCTGATCTACCAGGGCCGCAGCATCCCACTGAACGATGCCGGCCCGGCCCACGAGGCCGAGTTCGCCATGGGCGAGGGCGGCGCGCTGGAGCTGACGGTGGCCTGTGGCGCCGATCTGCGCCGCAGCTGGCTGTTGGGCGCGATCACCCCGGAATACGAGGGTTTCGTCTACGACGCCGAGGCCACCGGCGGCGACCCGCGCCTCTTCCGCATCCAGGGCGCGCGCGTCACGCTCTTCGCCCGCGATCCGGCATCGCCGGTGGGCCAGCAGTGGAAGCAGTGGGGCGCGCAGAGCTTCGGCGGGCAGACCAATCCCCAGACCACCGGCATGACCGGCTGGTACGGCTGGTACCCGCCACCGGGCGAGTACCGAGTGCAGGTCGAGGCCGAGGGCTATCAGTCCTACTTCTCCGAGCCGGTCGAGATCGGCACCCAACCCTTCATGCTGACGATCGGCCTGATGCGCGAGCAAGGGGCACGGCTCCACATGCCATGGCTGGGCAAGAGCGCCCTCCGATGACCCGCGCTTCGTACTGCCGGCGCGAGGGCCCCCGGTGAGCCCCCGCGCGCGCCGCTTCTTCGGCTGCGTCCTGCCGCTCAGCATCGTCCTGGTCGGCTGCGGCGTGACGCTGATGGTCGGCTATGCCGGCCAGGTCTTCCTGCAGGCCATCGAGATCGAGGATGATTCCATGGCGCCGCTGGTGGAACCAGGCGAGACCGTGATCATCGACAACACGGTCTTCTGGGCCGATCCACCCGGCCGCGGCCTGGTGGTCAGCGTGCCCCGACCAGACGGTGAGATCGCCATCCGCCGCCTGGCGGCGATCCCGGGCGATACCGTCGCCATCGAGGCCGGCCGGCTGGTCCTCGACGGCGTCCCCTGCGACGGGCACAGCCCGCGCCCCAACGGCCGGCCTTGCTGGCATGACGGAGCGGGTCCAGCACCCGAGGACTTCGGGCCGCTGACGCTGGGTCCGGACGAGTATTTCGTCCTGGCCCATCGCTGGGATGCCGAGGACTCGCGGCGATGGGGGGTGCTGACCCGGGCCGAGATCTTCGGGGTCGCCCGCTTCCGCACCCGCGACCTCACGCAGGTCGGCGCCTACGACAACGTCGCCACGACCGAGCCCCCGCTGGCCACGCCGGAGCCGCGCCCGTGAGCGCCAATCCCGAGCTGCCCGAGGAGGTCCTGCGCGCCATCGCCGAGGTCGAGGATGCCGGCCAGCTGGAGCCCTTGCGCGAGCTGGTGGCCCAGGCGGTCGAGGCCGGCGATGTCGAGTCGGTCACCGCCATCCTGTCCTCTCTGCGCCCGCCGGATCGGGTCGACCTCTTCGAGTCCTTCGACCTGGCACAGCAGAGCTACCTCATCGCCGAGATGGACGACGAGGAGGCGGCCGACATCCTCGAGGAGTTGGATGACGAGGACGCGGCCGAGGTGGCCGCGCTGCTCGATCCGGCCATCTTGGCGCCGATCATCGACCGCATGGCCACCGACGAGGCGGCCGACGTCCTGGGCGATCTGAGCGACGAGCAAGCCGAACAGACCATGGCCGAGATGGACGACCTGGCCGAGGGCGATGTCCGGCCGCTCTTGCGCTACGAGGACGACACGGCCGGCGGCCGCATGATGGCCGAGTTCGTCGCCCTGCGCGCCGGCGAGACGGTCGACCGATCCATCGAGCGACTGCGCGAGATGGAGCCGGACGAGGAGACGACCTACTACCTCTACGTGGTCGACGAAGCCTCACGACTGGTCGGCATCGTCAGCCTGCGCCAGCTGGTGGTGGCCCGCGGGAGCCAGCGCATCGAACAGCTGATGAAGCCCGACGTGCTCTCGGTGCCGGCGGAGGCCGACCAGGAGGAGGCGGCCCGCCTGATGGCGCGCTACGACCTCTTGGCCCTGCCGGTGGTCGACGCCCGCGGCCGGCTGGTCGGCGTCATCACCCACGACGACCTGGTCGACGTCCTCGAGGAGGAGGCCACCGAGGACATGTATCGCCTGGTGGGCCTCCAGGAGCAGCGGCGCGAGGACTCCATCGGCCGCTCGGTGCGCCTGCGCCTGCCCTGGCTGACGCTGAACTTGGGCATGCAGCTGACCCTGGTGATGGCGCTGTCGGTCTTCGAGCCCACCCTGGAGCGCCTGGCGGCGCTCAGCATCCTCTTCCCCCTGGTCACCGGCCAGGGCGGCAACGTGGGCGCCCAGGCGATGACCTTCGTGGTGCGCTCGATCGCCCTGGGCGAGATCGAGCGCGGCAGCCAGCTGCGGCTGCTGGGCAAGGAGGTGGCCCTGGGCCTGCTCAACGGCCTGGCGGTGGGCCTCTTGGCCGGCGTCATCGCCTTCTTCGTGGCCCGCGACTCGGGCTTGGCCGGCCTGGTGGCTGCGGTCATGCTGGCTGCGATGGCGCTCAACCTGACCGCCGGCGGCCTGATCGGCGTCGTCGTGCCGCTGACCCTGCGCCGCTTCGGCTTCGACCCGGCGGTGGCCTCCTCGGTCTTCGTCACGACCATGACCGACACCTTGGGCGTCATCCTCTTCCTGGGGCTCTTCCAGCTTCTGACCTGAGTCCCAAGCCCGCCTCCCGGCCTCGTCGCGATCGCCATCCCTCGCTATAATGCCCGCCAGCCTGAGAACCGAGGTTATCGTCGGAGACCTCGCCCGACCGTAGATCGAGGAAGCCAGCATGGACATCAAGGAATATCCCCTGCGCCCCGACGCCGAGATCTTGGCTGAACAGGCCTACCTCGGCCGGCGCGTGGAGCAAATCGAGAAGAGCATGGGCCGCGTGGCCGCCAAGCTGCCGCCGGGCGAGCTGAGCCAGGCGATGGACGCGCTCGACCGCGCCCGCGAGCTGACCAACCAGATGTTCAAGCAGGTTCGCGTGCGCCCCCTCGGCGAGGCCGTCGCGGCCCAGAAAGACTGGCTGGCCCGCGCCAAGGCCAACCAGGATCGCGCCGCCGGTTCGGGCGAGCCGGTCTTGGACTTCAACCGGATCGAACTGGATCTGCGCCTGCTCGACGAGATCCTGGCCGGCTGGAAGGCCCAGGGCAACTGAGCCCGGAAGCGCGCTTCCAAGCCCCCGATCCGGAAGGCCGGCCCGCCTGGAAGGCCGCGCTCGACATCCTGAGCGCGGCCCTGCATGGCGCCGACCCCGCGCGCGCCCTGCGCCGGCAGCTCCAGCTGGAGGACGAGCTGCTGCGCTGCGGGCAAACCGAGTTCGACCTCTCGGCCATCCAGCGCATCTTCCTGGTGGCGGCCGGCAAGGCGGCCCTGCCCATGGTCCAGGCCACCGAGTCCATCCTCGGCGAGCGCCTGACCGCCGGTATCGCCATCTGCCCCCGCGGCAGCGAGGGGCCCACCGAGCGGACGGTGGTCCACGGCGGCGGCCACCCGCTGCCGGATCCGGGCAGCCTGATGGCCACCCGTCACATCGCCCGCCTGCTCGAGCAGAGCGGCCCGGAGGACTTGGTCCTGGTCCTGCTATCTGGAGGCGCCTCGGCCCTGATGGAGCAGCCGGCCGGCCGCATCCCGCTGATCGACCTCCAAGCGGCCACCAGCAGCCTGCTCGGCTCCGGCGCCCGCATCGACGAGATCAACGCCCTGCGCAAGCACATCAGCCGCGTCAAGGGCGGTGGCCTGGCCGCCATGGCCGCGCCCTCGCCCGTCTTGGGCCTGATCCTCTCCGACGTGGTCGGTAGCCCCTTGGAGAGCATTGCCAGCGGGCCCACCGCGCCCGACCCGAGCCGCTTCTCCGATGCCGGCGCCGTCCTCTCGCGCCTCGGCCTCTGGGGCGCCATGCCGGCCTCGATCGGCCAGCATCTGCGGGATGGGATGGCGGGTCGGATTCCCGAGACGCCCAAGCCGGGCGATGCCCTCTTCGATCGCGTCCACAACCACCTGATCGGCGACGGCGCCTCCGCCCTGGAGGCGGCCCGCGACCGGGCCGGCGAGCTGGGCTTCCGGACGAGCATCCTGACCACCTACCTCGAGGGCGAGGCCCGCGAGGTAGGCCGCTTGCTGGCGGCCGTCGCCAAGGAGTCGTCGAGGCACGGCCGTCCCCTGGCCCCGCCCGCCTGCATCCTGGCCAGCGGCGAGACCACGGTCACGCTGCGCCGCCTGGGCGGCCGAGGTGGCCGCAACCAGGAGCTGGCGCTTGCGGCGGCCCTGGCGCTGGACGCGGAGGATGGATCGCCGATCACCCTGGCCGCCCTGGGCAGCGACGGCATCGACGGTCAGAGCGAGGCCGCCGGCGCCATCGTCGACGGCGACACCGCCCGCCGCGCTCGGGCGGCCGGCCTCGACCCGGTCGCGGCCCTGGCCGGCCACGACAGCGCGCCCTTCTTCGAATCGCTGGGCCAGGCCCTGGTCACCGGCCCGACCGGCACCAACGTCGGCGATCTGGTCCTCCTGCTCGTCGGCCAGCTCGACCGCCCCACGCCGGTCTGAGGGCTCCGTGCACGTCGCCCTGAGCGCCTGGTTCGCCGGCCGCGCCAACGGGTCCGGCCAGTACCTCGACCAGCTTCACGGCGCCCTCCGCGCAACCGCCGCAGCCGACGAATCCTACGCGCTCCTCCATCCCCCAGGGCGCCCCGACGGGCTGTCCAAGCTAGCCTGGGAGCAGCTCGGATTTCCCCGCGCCGCGGTCGGCCACGACCTGGCCCACGTGCCCTACTGGGCACCCCCGCTGCGCCCGACGCTGCCCACCCTCGTCACCATCCACGACCTGATCCCGCTGCTGTTGCCCGACTACCGCCGCCGCCCTAGCGTGCGGGCCTACACCGAGCTGGTCCGTCGCGCCAGCCCGGCGGCCGCGGCCATCCTCACCGATTCCGAGCACAGCGCGGGCGATATCCGTCGCCACCTCGACGTGGATCCCGAGCGCGTCCACGCCATCCCGCTGGGCATCGCGGATCGCTTCAGACCACAGGCCTCGTCGGACTGCGAGGGCTTTCGCGAGCGCGCCGAGCTCCCCTCTCGCTTCGGCCTCTACCTGGGCGGCTTCGATCGCCGCAAGAACCTGATCACCCTCCTGCGCGCCTGGGTCGACGTCCACCGCGCCACCGGCCTGCCGCTCGTCCTGGCCGGCAAGCTCCCGCCACCATCCGACCCGCTCCACCCTCGCCCGCTCGACCTAGCCCGCCGTGCCGGCCTCCTGCCCGACGTCCTCCACCTTCCCGGCTTCATCCCCGACGCCGACCTTCCGCTGCTCTACGCCTCCGCCGCGCTCTTCGCCTTTCCCTCCAGCTACGAGGGCTTCGGACTGCCCCCGCTGGAGGCCATGGCCTGCGGCACGCCCGTCGTCGCCGCCGATGCCACCAGCTTGCCGGAGGTGGTCGGCGAGGCCGGCATCCTGGCCGCCCCCGACGACCCCGCCGCCTGGACCGAGGCTTGCCGGCGCATCCTCGAGGACCCCGGGCTCGCCACGCGGCTCTCCGAGGCCGGAATCGCCCAGGCGGCGCGATTCCCATGGTCGAGCACGGCCCAGCGCACGCGCGACGTCTACCACCAGACCCTCCGGCGATCCCGCGGCTGACCGACCACGCCGCCCGGACTCTGGTTCCACTAGCCGGTCATCCGTGTTATGCTGCCCGCACCGAGACCGCCTCGCCGGCGCTCGCTCCCCATCGAAGCGTGGCGATGCGGCCGAGGGTGCCCTTCCGGGCACCAGGGGGAGAGTGCGCAGATGATCCGAGCCGCCACGCGACGTGTCCACCTCATCCGATCCCGACCCTACCGCCTCGCACCCGTGCTGCTCTGCGGGCTGGCCCTTTTCTCGGCCGCCCTGCTGGCGCTGGCGTCCACCGAGGCTTCCCTTGCCCAACGCGGCAACCGGGTCAGCCCCTGCCTGCTGAACAACAACAAGTGGGCCGACCCGACCACGCTCTGGTTGGGCGAGTGGACCACGGTCACGCTGACGACGACCACCGATTGCCCGGCGCAGGTGGTGCCCTTGCACGTGGTCCTGAGCATCGACGCCTCCTTGTCGATGAACCCCAACGACAAGCTGACCAACGCCCAGCAGGCGGCGCGACGTTTCGTCGACGAGATCGACTTCTCGATCAGCAAGGTCGGCGTGACCTCCTTCTCGGACATCGGATACGTCGAGTCCGAGCTGACCGACAGCAAGGCCAAGGTGCTGGGCGCCATCAACGGCCTGGACACGGAGTTCGGCACCGACATCGAGGGCGGCCTGCAGGAGAGCCAGAAGCTCTTCCAGCGCGCCCGCACGCGCGACCCCGGCCCCGATGAGATCCCGCCGATCGAGGTCTTGGTCATCCTGTCCGATGGCCGGCCCTACCCGGCCGACAAGCACGGCCGTCAGGTGGCCGGCCGCATGAAGGGCGACGGGGTCCTGATCTTCAGCATCTGCGTGGGCAACGACTGCGACGTGAGCCTGATGCGCTCCTTTGCCAGCCAGGGCAGCTTCTACTTCGAGGTCCGCAACTCCAGCAACCTGGTCCGGACCTTCCAGCAGATCGTCGACCAGCTGACCAATGCCGAGCTCTCGCAGCTGATCATCGAGGACGAACTGCCCGAGAACATGCGCTACATCCCCGACTCGGCGGTCCCGCCGCCCAACGAGATCCGGGATCGGCGCCTGCGCTGGGTCTGGAACGTGGTGCCCAAGACCGGCATCACCCTGACCTACCAGGTCGAGCCGCAGGACTTGGGCACCTGGCCGACCAACGTCGAGGCGGTGGCCAGCTTCCGCGACACCGAGGGCCGCACCGGAGAGAAGCTCTTCCCGGTGCCCGAGGTCCTGGTCCTGGCCCCGCCGACCCCGACGCCGACCCTCACGCCGACGCCGACCGACACCCCGGGGCCCACCCCGACACCCACCTTCACGCCGACGTCCACGCCCACCGACACCCCCACCCCGACAGACACACCCACTCCAACCCCGACGCCGGAGCTGCGACCGGTCTACCTGCCGCTGCTCCTGCGCGAGCACTGCGACCCGACCATCGAGTCGGCCGACGTGGTCCTGGTCGTCGACGTCTCCAGCAGCATGAACTTTGCGACCCGCGACGGCGGCCTGCTCAAGCGCGAGGCTGCCCGCCGCGCGGCGCGGCGCTTCGTGAGCGGCATGCGGGCCGGCCACGACCAGGTCTCGGTGGTGGTCTTCAGCGAGTCGGCCGAGGTCTGGGTGCCGCTCGGCGCCGACTTCGAGTCCGCCATGGCCCGCATCGACGCCATGCCGCAGCGCGAGGGCACGCGCATCGACGCCGGCCTGCGCGCGGCGGTGGAACAGCTGGAGAGCCCTGCCCGCAAGGCCGACAACACGGCCGCCATCCTGCTGCTCACCGACGGCCAGCCCACCCGCGGCTCGGCCGAGGACGTCCGCCAGGCCGCCCGCATCGCCCGCGAACGCGGCGTGACGCTCTTCGCGATCGGCCTGGGCCCGGACGTCAACCCGGCCCTGCTAGAGGCGGTGGCCGGCAGCCCCGGCCGCTACCACGCCGCGCCGCAAGCCGAGGACCTGGAGCGCATCTACGACCAGATCGCCCGCGTGGTACCCTGTCCGGTGGGGCGCCACGACTGGAGCCGGCCTTGGCCCTAGGCGCATCCTCGAGGCGATCGAGCGACCGGTTGCCGCCCGATCGACTCGAAGCACGCTCCGACGCAGGACGACGACAAGCCGGTGACATCGCCTTGGAGCCTGGCGCTTGAAGGTCCTGCTGCTGTCCAAGGCGATGGTCGTCGGCGCCTACCAGCGCAAGGCCGAGCTGATGGCCGAGATCGGTGGCGACGCGCTGGAGCTGACGGTGGCCGTGCCACCACTCTGGCGCGACGGCGCGCTCGAGCGCCGGCTCGAACGCGTCCACGAGCAGGGCTACCGCCTGGTCGAGACGCCCATCCGCCGGCCCGGCGACTTCCACGTTCACCACTACCCACGCCTCGGCGCGCTGATCGACCGGCTGCGGCCCGACCTGGTCCACGTCGACGAGGAAGCCTACAACCTGGCCACGTGGTTGGCCCTGCGCGCCGCGCGCCGCCGGGGTGCCCGAACGCTCTTCTTCACCTGGCAAAACCTCCAGCGGCGCTACCCGCCGCCTTTCGCCCAGTTCGAGCGCTGGGCCTACCGGCGGGTCGACGGCGCCATCGCCGGCAGCGCCACCGCCGCCGAGGTCCTGCGTGCCAAGGGCTACGCGGGCCCGCTGTGGACCATCCCGCAGTTCGGGGTCGACGAGGACCGCTTCCAGCCGCCGACCTCGCGATCCGATGCCCCGGACCGCCCGATCGTCATCGGCTACGCCGGCCGCCTGGTCGAGGCCAAGGGCGTCGACCTGCTGCTCGACGCCCTGGCGCGGATCGACGCGGCCGGCGCCCCAGCGGACTGGCGGCTCGCGATCGTCGGGGAGGGCGAGGCCGAGGCCGCGCTGCGCGAGCAGGCGCGCCGGCTCGGCATCTCCGAACGCGTCCTATTCCGCCCCTGGCTGGCTTCCGGCGAGATGCCGGACTTCTACCGGAGCCTGGACCTGCTGGTCCTGCCCAGCCGCTCGACGCCCAGCTGGATCGAGCAGTTCGGCCGCGTGCTCACCGAGGCCATGGCCTGCGGCGTGGTCTGCGTCGGCTCCGACTCGGGCGAGATCCCGATGGTGATCGGCGAGGCCGGCCGGGTCTTCCCCGAGGGCGATGCCGGGGCCCTGGCCGACCGCCTGGCGGAGCTGATCGGGGACGCGGCGCTGCAGGGCCGTCTCTCCTCGGCCGGTCGCCGACGGGTGCTGGAGCATTTCACCATGCGCCGCGTGGCCGAGGCGACGCTCGAGGCCTACGAGCAGCTAGCATTCCCTGCGGCGGTGCGCTAGCGCCGAATCTCACCCCGATCGAGGTAGGGTAGGAAGAGATCGTTCCACGTCTTCCCCTGCACCATCGGGTAGAGATCCAGATCCTGCCGATCCAGATAGTCCATCCGGTTCGGGATGGTCGCCAGGATGACGGCCGCCAGGTCCTCCGAGATCCGGTCGCGCCGGTAGCGCTCGGCCAGATAGGGGACGAAGCTCTCGGCCACGTCCTCTCGCAGGGGGTTGTCGCGGGCGTACGTGGAGATGAAGTTGCCGTCCAGCGCCTGCGCCTCCAGCCAGCCCTCGGATCTGGCGTGGTCGGCATCCAGCGAGGTATGCGCGGCCTCGTGGATCAGGGTCTCCTCGAGGATGCCGTCCCGGACGTAGGCATCGGACTGTCCGGTGTGGATGAGGATGGAGCGGTTGCCGCCGCCGAAGAGCTCGGTGCCGGCGTGGATCCAGAGCGCGTCCACGTCACGGCGAAGCGCGGCAGGCAGGCGGCCCAGCTCCTCGGCGTAGCGCAGGGCCAGCGCCTCGGCCGCCTCCTGGCTGCCGAACTCCGGGTTGACCTGCGCCTCGCTGGTCAGGCCGTCGTCGAAATGAAGGTCGAAGAGATAGGCCTCGACGGTCACCCAATCCGCGACGCGGCGATCGTAGACCCTGCGCATCCCGCGGCCCGTGTAGGTGGCACGCTCGAAGCTGCTGGGATCCTCGCCGGTGAGGATGTCCGGGTCGATGAAGATGGTGCCGCTGAAGGGCGGGGTGCGAACGGGGGTCGGGCGCGGCGGGGTTTGCGTCGGACCCGGGATCGGTGTGCCCTGAAACCCCGGTGCGTCTCCGACGCCCGTGTTCCAATGATTCGGAAGGGCCTCCACGGGCGCCAGCAGCCAGAGCGCCACGACGGCTGCCGCGCCGAATTCCCAGAGCCTTCGCGTCGAGCGCAGGAACATGACCGGACCCCCGTTGCCAAGCGACACCGTTCGGAATGCTGAGTCTACGAGCAAGGGACGCGAGATGCCAGATCCTCGGCATGCTGGGCCGCTCGCCCATCGATGGGACGACCGAGGGCTGGATGGCCATCGGCCGAACGGCCGGCATCGAGGGTGCCCGTCAACGGTTGAGCAGGGGGAATAGGAGCTCCGGGCTCGGCAGAGTCGAGGTCGGGCTCGACGGCGGCACGCTCGAGGCTTCAGCCGTCGCGGCAGATGGTGTCGCGGTCGGGCTCGGCGACGTGATCGGCGTCGTGCTCGGTGTCGCGCTCGGCATCGGGCTCGGCTGGCCGGGAGGCGCGGGGGTCGGCGTGAACGGGATCGGCGGCAGGCTCGGCCCGCAGTCCTCGTCGAGGTGGCCGGGTCGGGCGACGCAGACCTCGAGCGGAGCCAGGGCCAGGGGCTGCCGGACGCCGCTGCTCAGGACCAGCTCCGCGTGGAGGTCGCGCGAGCTCGAACGTCGTGCCGGCAGGGGAACCGTGGCCGGGTCGTCCGCGCGCAGCGCGTAGGGCAGCGCGACCCCGGTCTCCAGCGTCTTGGTCAGCGGGATGTCCCAGCTCAAGCGGTCTCCGGTCTGTCGCGGCGCGTGGGCGGCGGGAATGGGCAGGGAGTCCAGCAGGCTGCCGTCGATCTCTTCGCGCACGCGGAGCGCGAGCGGTGGATCGACGGTCATGCCCGGATGGTAATGCGTGGCCGCGATGGAGCGCAGCCGCTCGTCGAGCCCCTTGTCCTGGCGATCGGCGGTCCAGATGCCCGCGTTGACGCAGCCGGCGGCGCGATCCTCGGCGTCGGCCAGCTGGGCCAGGGCGACGCGCACGCCGGCGCGGCCCGCGGCCCGGCAGCCATCCCCAGGGCCGGAGAAGTCCTCGGCGCCCAGGTCGATGGCCACGATCAGGCTGACCTCGCCGGGCATCAAGGCGGCCGGGATCTCCCCGAGTGCCAGATCCACCGCACGGTCGAAGCCCAGGGTTCCACCCGGAGGTTCGCTCAGGAGCCGGTGGTGGTCGATGAGCTCGACGAGCCCCTTGCGATGCGCCTCGCCCTGGCCGAGCGGCCGCGCCACGGTGGCGGAGAACCCGTAAACCACGACACCCAGCCGGGACCGTCGACTCCACGGCAGCTGCTCGATCAGCGCGCCCAGGCCCGCCCGCAGATCGCGTTCGACCAGGGTGGGGCTCGCGGCCTTGGACGTGATCCCGTAGGGCACCACCAGCATCACGAAGAGCGTCGGCTCCTCGTCGATCGGCCGGCAGTCGTAGCGATAGCGCAGCTCGAGATCGATGCGATCCCCGGGTTCGACCGAGCTGGGGTACATGTAGCGGTCGACGCTTGCCCGGCATGGATGGCTCAGGGTTCCGTTCTGGGTTCGGGCCGGCGACGGCGCAAGCAGCCCCTGGGCCGAGAGGGGCAGCAAGATGGTGATCAGTATGCCCAGCTGAATCCAGCGCAGGCTGCGCTTTCCCATTTCCAGTCGAGGCATGGCCCGAATCCTAGGCAGGTCAGAGCAAGAGTTGGTCGGACTCCCTTCTTTGCCCAGCATACCACGGTCCCGCCCCATGCGAGACTTCCTTCTCGTTCACCGTTCACGACTCGGCCCACTCGCATCGACCGGATCGCCCGGCAGCTCCTGCATGGGCTGGATGACCTGCGGCGGCAGGAAGGTGCCTGCCGCCCAACCTCGGGCCGCCCAACCTTCGACGGTCGCCAGCGCCCGCTGGACTTCCGCTTCTCGGTCCAGGGCAACGCGCAGGAGCCGCCCGGGCTGGCCGGCGATGGCTTCCAGCAAGGCCCCATCATCCAGCGCATCCGACGCGATGACGAAGACCCGGACGCCCCCGGCGCGCAGCGTGGCGGCGCGGTCCGCGGCCCGCTCCAGGTGGACCGATTGGCTGCGACCGTCCACGAAGAGCAGCAGGGCGCGGCCGGCATAGCGCGAGGGCATCTCGCCGAAGGCGGTGACCGCCACCGCCAAGGCCAGGTCGGGCCGGGTGGTGGCGCGGATCCGGTCGGCCTGGAAGTCCGACAGCCGGGCCGCGATCTCGGCCGGGTCCTCGCTCAGGGCGTAGAGCTCGGCCGAGCCCTCGCTACCGTAGCGGACGACGCCGGCCAGGTCGGTGCCGGCGCGCAGCGACCGCAGCGCCCGGCTGCCGATGCGGCGGGTGGCATCGAGCTTCCCGCGCGGCGCCTCGTCCTCCAGGCTCGCGGCCGAATCCTCGTCCGGCGAGGTGTCGGCGATCAGGATGAACGCGGTGGGCCAAGTATCGACCGTAGCGAGCAGCAGCGGCAGGTAGATCTGGCCTGGAGGCTGGCGCGACGGATCCGGCGTCGAGCTCGGCACGATGCTCGGAGTCGCCGTTGCGGTCGCCTCGAGCGTGGCGGTCGGAGTTCGCGTGGCCTCCGGCGTCACCGAGGGCCGTGGGAGCGTGGGCATCGCCGGGCAGATCGGAAGCGGCGGCAAGCTCCAAGTCAGGACGTCCTCGCGGCTCGGCGGTTGGTGCAGGGACGCCATCGCTTCGCCGTGCCCGCCTGCCGGACCCAGATGCACCAGCTCTCGCTCCGTGGTGGTCGCCTTCAGGTCGACCGGATTGCCGATGCGCGTGCCCGACGCATCGAAGACCTCATGCGACCAGTAGGTCGCGCTCACCAGAGCGCTCCAGGCACCCGTGCCAAGATCGGTGCGCCAGCTGCGGGCATCGAAGTGAAGCGCCTCGCGCTCCGCCAGCCCGTGGCATTCGAAGTCCACCAGACCGTTGGCGTCGTAGAGGTACAGCACGACGTGGGTCTCGCCCGGCGCGTCGACCGCATTGAGCAGCATGAGCTCGGTGTTCACCTCCGCGCCGCGGGTCAATCGCGGGATGGCGATCACGCCATTGCGCGCGACGGGGCTGGCCTGGGCGCGATCGCGCGACATCGGGTAGAGCGCGCGATCGTGCCATCGGTCGAGGGTAAAGTGCTCGACCAGGGCGGTGATGCCCGCTGGCTCCGGACCGAGGCTTCCCGCGAGCACCGCGACATCGACACTGCCCGACGTTCCCGGCGCGATCATGTCGTCCGGAAACTCCACCGCGCTCACCTGTTGGGGACAGACCATGACCTGTGTGGACCAGAACACGTCGCCCGACAGGTCGCGGCGCTGAACCCGAAGATCTCGAGGCAGGGAGTCGGTGTTCTGGATCAGCACGCGGTTCCTCCAGAAGAACTCCTCTGGGGGCAGGGCCAAGGGCGCGGACAAGGCATCCCCGGCGTCGAGCTGGTTGTAGGCGTAGCTACCCATGCTCTGGTCCAGAGCCGCCATGGCATCCACGACCACCGCCAGCGGCCCGGTGCTCCGTAGCTCCAGGCTGCTGGTGCCGCGCTCGCTCCCGCAGCGGAACACGGCAACAGAACGCGTCTGGCCCGGCGACAGCACCAAGGGCTCTCCGCAGGCGACAGGAGGCGGAGGGTCACCGCATTCGTCGCCGGTCGCACTCGGCCGAACCAGGATCTCGACGGTGGCACAGGTCCAGCCCGCGTTCTGGACCCAGGCGCTGGCCCCGCTCTCCGGCATCGGAACGCGGTAGACCGGGGCAGCCGGGTCCACGCCCGGCTCCGGGGGCAGAAGGCGCCCGGCGGGCACGCCCTTGTAGGCGGCGCGGGTAGGGCGTTCCGCGGACCGATCCGCGCAATGGCGGGTCAGCTCGGCCTCGAGGTTGGCGCCGTAGGCCAGAGGGAGCTCGATCCCGTCGAAACTACCCCCTTCGGCGAAGGCCTGCAAGAAGCGTTGAAAGGCGATCGGGTCACCCACCACCCGCTCGGTCAGGACCGCGCACATCGCGTCCCCGACCAGGTCCGAGGGCGACAGACCGCCACCGATGCCCGCCTCGCCGACCCGCTGCATCGAGAAGCTGAAGAGCATGGCGCTGCTCGTCTGGCCCGGGGGAAGGGATGGCGCGGACCAGGTCCCGCCCGGCGCGATCATGCCGCTGCAGACGACGCTGGTCGGCCCCTCCTCGGTCAGCCCGCAGCCCGTCGAGCCCATCGGCCAGGTCAGCCAGACCGCCTTGCTCGGCTCGGCGCCGCTGTTCTGGACCACCAGCTCGGCATCGCAGAGCGATCGCCAGTTCCGATCGACGATGGGAAAGCTCAACCATCGGGCGCCGACGGCTTCGGCGGCGCTCGGCGCGAGGGGCGATTCGCCCACGGTCCACTCCCGACCCGACTGGGCCATGACAGGCCCCGGAGCGGTGCGAAGCGCTGTGCCCGGCGCGGCACTTCGGGTCGGCGCCACCGTCCGCCATCCGGCTAGCAGACCGAGCCCGAGACCGAAGAGCAGCAGGATGGAGACGCGCGTGAGTCGCGTGGTGGCATACATCGGTGTGAGCGGGTTCATGTCCTGCCCTCCTTGGGCGCGCGGATGGGATTCGATGCTTCAGGCTGCGGTTCCCTCGGCTCGGGCAGCGGAATGCCACCCTCCCCCAGCTCCACTGGCACGACGCCGGACCCACCACCATCGGCCGGGCCGGGTGGCCCCGCCTCCGGCGAGAGTCGGATGACCAGGTCATCGATCGACGCGGAAGGCCCGAGCTCCAGGATCCCCGGCTCAGAACCACCGTACCAGGATGGATCGAAGCCCTCGAGCTCGACGACCAGAAGGTAGCGCCCGGCCGGCAGCGAGAGCACGAAGCTACCGTCACCAGCCGTGTCGGTCAGTAGGAAGCGACGACCATCGTCGGATACCGGGCGCAAGAACACCAGGGCCCAGGGCAGTCCTCGCCCCGCCGCGTCCTCCACCCGACCGGCGATGCGAGCTGCGGCGGTAGGCTCGGGCGTCGGCGGCACCTGTGTCGCGACGGGTCGGGTCGGCTCCGGAGGCAGCGAGGTGGGCTCGGGAGCCGGCGGGTCCGGGTCGGTCGGACGAGGCGGTGCTCCCGTGGTGGGCGTCGGCGGCATTCGCGGCGGGTGAGCGGGAGGCGCCGTCGCGAGGCCGGGCGAGGCAGCCGAAGGCGAGACGGTGCTCAGGGATCCATCGCCTGCCGGCCCTGCGGCGGTCGAGTCCGAGATCACGTTCGGTCGCGGCTCGAGCGGGACTAGGACATCGGCATCTTCGGCCACATCGAGCCCCGCAGCAGCGACCGAGAGCCCGGTCGTTGCATCCGATGCTGGCCCCCTGCTTTCTGCCCTCGCGGTCGGGGCCAGGCCCGCCAATCCCTGGGTCGCACCCTGGCGCGCCACCGCCGTTGGGAGCCCGCGCTCGGTGCCAGGAGTCATCGCATCGCTGCGGGTGGCGGTACCCATGGCCTGCTGTGCCCAGCGTGAGGGACCGAACCGCCCGAGCCATCCCAGCAGCCCCACCGTCACGAGGAAAATCGCGGCGACAAGCGACCAGCGTCGCCAGGCGATGTCGCCGACGCGCCGCGCGCGGCGGTCGATCTCGGCGTCGACCGCGGCGAGGGCGAGATCGACACCAGGAGGGACCAGCCCATCGTCCAGTCTCGCCATGGTCCGCTGTAGGTCGCGCCAATCTTCCATGGCCGCCCGGCAGGGCACACAGCCCTGGGCATGCGCATCCAGCGCGCGCAGTGCTTCCGGTCCCGAGTGACCGCCGAGATCGTCCGGTAGCTGCTCCTGCCAGATCGTGCAAGGCTTCGTCATCGTGCCCACTCCTCGTCCAGCGCCGCGCGCAGCAGCTTGCGGGCGCGAAACAATCGGCTCTTGATGGTTCCGGCCGGCAATCCCAGGACCTCGCCGGCCTCGGTGGTGCTCAAGCCCTGGTACAGGGTCAGGTGCAGGACCGATCGCAGATCGGCCGGCAGCCGCAGCATCAGTGCGCGCAGCTCGGCTCCCGACAGCCGGCGCTCCGCCTCGTCGCGGGCGTCGGCACCGGACGAGGGAGGCGTCTCGGCGTCCAGGGACAGCAGGTGTCCCCGCTTGCGGCGGCGATCCTGCAGGGCGATGCGGTGGGCGATGGCCAGGAGCCAGGTGCGCACGCGGCTCTCGCCGCGAAAGGCCGCGGCGCCCTTCCAAACCGCCAGCATCACGTCTTGCAGGGCTTCCTCGGCACGCTGCGCATCCCCGCCGAGCTGGCGCAGCAGATAGCCGTAGACGGCGGAGCCGTGATGGCGGTAGAGCGCTTCGAGCGCGCTCCGATCGCCCTGGCCCACCGCATCGAGCAGGGACAGATCGCGCGCCAGGCAGGCCTCGGAGTTCCAGCCGTCCAGTGCCGGCCGTGTGCGCTCCGAGGCCTGCTGGCGGTCGGCTCGGTTCCGATCGTCACCGACCTGCCAGCGGCCCGCCATCGAGGCCATCGCATCGCCCTTGATCGTGTTCATCACCCTCTTGGTTGCAGGCGAGGGCAACTCGGTTCACGGCCGCGGCAAATCGGTCCAGCGTCACGGCCGATCCTGGATCAAGATCCCGATGGACGCAAGAGCAAGGGGAGGTAGAGGCCCTTCGGCAGGGTCGGGGGCTGGGGCGTGCGCGTCGGCGGCGGCGTGGGACCGCCGCGGACGTGGTCGACGCAGCGCGGCACGATGCTCCCCGGCGGTCCCGGGAGCGCCGACCAGCGCTCGGCCGATTGGGTCCAGGCCTCGATCGGGCTGCCGTCATGCAGCGGGTACTCCGCGTAGGTGGCGGCCAGGCTCAGTCGGTTGTGCCTGCCCTGCGGGGGCTGGAAGGCGATGTGCTCCCAGTGATCGGCGCTGATGACCGCGCTGCCGCGGAAGCCGGGTTGGACGAAGCTCGACAGGTCGATGGCTGCCATCTCGTGGTCGTGCAGCTCGATGCACAGGAAGTCGAGCAGCCCGTTGGCGTCGTAGAGGTAGACCGCCATCGTGGCAAAGCCCGGATCGAGGCTCTGGTTCTGGATGCTCAGGCGGCCCGTGGCATCCTCCCGCGCGCGCAGGCAGGGCAGGGCCAGCAGGCCGTGGTCGGCCCGGGTGGCCGGGTTGGGATCGACGGAATGCATGCCATAGCGGGTCCGTTGAGCGACCGGCCCCTCGCGGCCGAGTTCGACCACGGCCGAGATCGATGGCGGTGCCAGACCGCCGATGGGATCGCCGAGGCGGTGGCTCTCGAGGCGCAGGCTGTTACCGAAGCTGGAGCTGCCGGCCGGTAGGTCCACGCTCAGTCGAGCCGCCTGCGCCGGGCAGAGGATCTGGCGGCGGCTGACCAGCTCGCTGCCCAGCCGATCGAGGATCCGCAGTTGGACCTCGGCGCTGCGCTCGGCATCCTGGTTCTGGACCAGGACCTGGCCGGTCCAGCCGTCGCTCAGGTCGATGGCCAGGGGCGCTTGCAGAATCGTGCCGGCCGCGGCCGGCGCCGGGTGCCTGGCCGGCGCCTCCCTGGCCCCCTCGAACTCGCTGGCGATAGCCAGGGGACCATCGCTGTGGATCTCCAGGCTGGCCATCTCGCCGCCGGGCAGGCAGGCCCGCAGGTCCACCGTCTGGCGCTCGCCCGGGCCCAGGGCGATCACGCCCAGGCAGGGCAGCGGGTTGGCAGGCGCGCAATCCGGCTGGCCGGTCCGGATCCATGCCTCCAGGGTCGAGCAGTCGCGGCCGGCGTTCTGCAGATGGATCCGGCCCGCGCCAGCCGGCGAGACCGGCAGGCGGTAGACCCAGCGATCGCCCTGCATCTCGGCCGGCGCCAGGTCCGCCTCGGCCAGGCCCTGCAGCGCGGTGGATCCGATGCCGCCGGCCGGCCCATCGCAGTCCTGCCGCAGCAGGACCTCGATCGGCCCGCCGCGCGCGCGGTCCATCGAGATGCCCTGCCAGCTGCCGCCCTGCTCGTAGGCCGCCCGGAACTCGGCGTAGGCGTCCCCGTCCTGGGCCAAGAGCGCCTCCATCAGGTCGCAGAACCAGACGTGCAGCGGCTGGCCGCCCGGCTCGCGGTCGGGGAGGCCGGCATCGGAGGCCAGGGTGTAGACGACCGCGCTCTGGGCACCGGCTGGGAGCCGATCGAGCGAGATCGGCCAGGCCTGACCGGGGTTCAAGAGGCCGGTGCAGGCAAGGCCCTCCGGCTTGGCGTCGGGACTGCCGCAGCCAGCCTGCGGCCCCCAGGTGAAGAGCATCGCGATGCTGGGTTCCGAACCCAGGAATTGCAGGTGGATCTGGCCATCGCAGTCCGCGCCGGCCGGCGGCTGGAGCCGGGGCAGGAAGCGCGGCCCCAGGCGGGGATCGCTGGTGGGCTGAGCATGGGCGGTGGTGGACAGGGGACCGATGTGGAGCGCGATCAGGGCCGCGAGCAGGGTAGTGACGAAGGTGAGACCGCGGGCGACGGCAGGGCTTCCGAGGTTCACTGGGCAGGCGAGGTTCGACGCTCGGGGAGGCATGGGCTCGGCTCCTGGTCGATGCGGTGTTCGGACCGCGCTGGCGCGTCGCGCGAGAGGGCGGATTGATGTAAGCTGTGGCCGGCTGACGAGAGTGCCTCGAGCCTCGGATCGCGGTGCTCGCTGGCACGCGCAACCGCAGCGGGATCGCCCGCGTAGATCGACGCGAGCCGGGGCCTGGCGGATACGGCCGGTTCGCGACCTGCAGGGAGGAATCGGATGCTCGACCGCTGGTGGAACCTGATGAGCCTGGAGCACCAGGTCTTCTATACCATCGCCATCGCCACCACGCTGCTCTTGGTCTTGCAGCTGGTGATGATGCTGATCGGGGTCGACCTGGACGGCGATGCCGACATCGGCGGCGACTTCGATGTCGATGTGGACGGCGACATCGGGCATGGCGATGCCGGCACGAACCTGATCTCGGTGCGCAGCGTCACCGCCTTCTTCACCGGCTTCGGCTGGGGCGGGGTGGGCGCGCTGAACGCCGGCTGGTCGACCGGCGCGGCCATCCTGACGGCCTTGGTGGCCGGCATCGCCTTCATGGCCATGGTGCTGGCCGTCCTGCGCGGCCTCTTCGGCCTGCAGGCCTCCGGCAACGTGGACTACCAGAACGCGGTCGGCCAGGTCGGGCAGGTCTATCTGCCGATCCCACCTTCGATGCGGAAGCCGGGACAGGTCGAGGTCCTGGTGCAGGGCCGGCTGGCCGTCGTCACGGCCTTCACCCGGTCCGATCGCCGCCTCGAGAACGAGGAGCGGGTGCGCGTCACCGAGGTGATCGACCGCAACACCATCGTCGTCGAGCCGCTGGACGCGGCTTCATCATGAGATCACGGGAGCGCTGAACATGGAGTTTCTCGGGCTGGTCCTGGCGGGTGTCTTCGTCCTCTTCCTCACCGTCTTCGCCTTCCTGAGGCGTTACAAGCGCTGCCCTTCGGACCGCATCCTGGTGGTCTTCGGCAAGGTGGGCGGCGGCCAGGGCGTGTCGGCCAAGTGCTACCACGGCGGCGCGGCCTTCATCTGGCCGGTCCTGCAGGACTACGAGTTCCTGGACCTGACGCCGATGACCATCGACATCAACCTGCAGAGCGCGCTCTCGCTGCAGAACATCCGCATCAACACACCCAGCACCTTCACGGTCGGCATCTCGACCGAGTCCGGCGTGATGGAGAACGCGGCCGAGCGCGTGCTGGGCCTGGGCATGGCGCAGATCGCCGAGCTGGCGCGTGACATCATCTTCGGCCAGATGCGCGTGGTCATCGCGACCATGCCCATCGAGGACATCAACTCCGACCGCGACAAGCTGATCGACAACATCTACTCCGGCGTCGAGGTCGAGCTCAAGAAGGTCGGCCTGCGGCTGATCAACGTCAACATCCAGGACATCACCGACGAGTCCGGCTACATCGAGGCCTTGGGCCAGGAAGCCGCGGCGCGGGCCATCAACGAGGCCAAGGTGAAGGTGGCCGAGAAGGAGCGCGACGGCGAGATCGGTTCGGCGGTGGCCGAGCAGGAGCGCCGCGTGCGAGTGGCCGAGGCCCAGGCGACGGCGGTCGACGGCGAGAACACGGCGGCCATCCGGGTGGCGCAGTCCAATGCCAACCGCCGCGAGCAGGAGGCCGAGGCGGAGCGCGCGGCCAGCGCGGCCGAGAAGGTCAAGGCGGCCCAGGCGCTGGGCGAGTCCTACTCGGCCGAGGAGGACGCGGAGCGGCAGCGCGCCAAGCGCGAGGAGGCCACGCGGGCGGCGGACATCCTGGTGCCGGCCGAGATCAAGAAGCGCGAGATCGAGACCCTGGCCGAGGCCGAGGCGGAGCGCACCCGCCGGCTCAAGAAGGGCGAGGCGGACGGCCTGCGCTCGCTCCTGGAGGCCGAGGCCGCAGGTCAGCTGGCCATCCTGCAGAACAAGGCGGCCGGCTTCTACGACCTGGTCAAGGCGGCGCGCAACAATCCGGAGCTGGCCAGCCTGCTGCTGGTCACCGAGCAGCTGCCCAAGCTGGTCGAGGAGCAGGTCAAGGCCATCAGCAACCTCAAGATCGACTCGGTCACGGTCTGGGAGGGCGGCAAGAACGGCGAGGGCAAGACGGCCACGGCCGACTTCCTCAGCGGCCTGGTCGGCTCGCTGCCGCCCCTGCACGAGCTGACGCGCAACGTGGGCATCCGGCTGCCGGAGTACCTGGGGCGCATGGAGGCCGACGAGCGAGCGGCCATCGAGGCGGCGCTGGAGGCCGGGCGCGAGCCGGCCGGCGCGGTGGATGCCTCCGACGCGCGTTCGAGGCCCGCTTCGGACGATGGTGATCATTACGGCGACGCTGCCGACGAGACGGAGGTCTGACGATGAAGGAAGCCACCCGCTCCGGCATCGGCTTCGGCACGGCCTTGGCCATCGCGATCTCGTGGTCGCTGCACCAGTCGGTGTTGTGGGCCATCGTGCACGGCGTGTTCTCGTGGTTGTACGTGATCTACTACTTGCTGCGGCAGGCGGAGATGATCTGATCGCGTAAGCTTTGCGGGTAGGCGGAGACACGGAGAGGCGCAGAGACGGAGAGGCGGGGCTTGGTCGCAGGGCGGGAGGGCTTTGGGGCGGGGGACCGATGTGGCTGCCGAACCCCGTGACGCGAGGCAGTGCTTGCGAAGGGAAGCGAGACCGTTCGCACGCTGAGACGGCCGCCGCACACGGCGTGGCCCCCCGCCCCAAAGCCCTCCCGCCCTACGTGTAGGGATGCCAGACGGCCCCTACGGCGCGAGTTCGATCGGCTTCGAGCGGCGCGGACGATTCGAGCGTCTTACTGCTATCCAGGCGACACCGTGGTACACTGGCGCTCCACCGTCGTGGTGGGGCGGGTCCGGTTGATCAACGCGCAAAGCGAGGGTAGCCAAGATGCCGAAGATGATGGTCATGCACGCCGTGGAAGACGTCGACCGATGGCTCGAGGGCAAGGAAGAGCGTGCCACGGCCCTTGGGCAGGTGGGGTCGAACGTGCGGGATTTCGTGGCAGAGGACGGCAGCCCGAGTGTCGTGGTCACGGCGGACATCGATGATGTCGATGGCATGATGGCGATGCTCGGCTCGCCGCCGGAGGAACTGGTGGCCCTGATGCAGAAGCATGGCGTCGTTCCGCCCTTCACGGTCTACGTCGAGGCCTAGTCGCTAGGGATGGCAAGTAGCCGAGGCCGCGCTCGATGCGCGGCCTCGGTTGAAGTCAAGTGGCAGTCGCCCGAAGGCTCTCCACGACGCCGGTGGAAGTCGTGGACGCTCCGTGGTGCGACGACGATGGGGTCGAGGTCAGTCCCAACGACATGCGCCGATCTCAGTATCGGAGATGACGATCCCGCTGGCGTCGATGCGATGCACACGATCTAGGCTTGTTCCGATCACACCGAGAGCCCAGACGTCATGCGCGGCGCGCGTTTCGAGTCTGTTGCCGTCCTGGTCCACGACGAGTACGGAAACCGCACCGTCCACCAGTCGGCCGGCCGCAACGGCCACAGTGGTTCCCGAGGTTGGAACCAGCCAGCAGTCCACATCATCGACCCGACCGAGTCCAAACATCCCGTGGGCATACCACATCCCGAGTTTGCGCTTGGCGTCGGCGGTTCCGAGATTGCCGTTCTCATCGACATACAGTGCCACGCGTCCTTCTGGCGTCTCGAGCAGCTGCAGGATGTCGATGTCCGCTCCGGACCCTAGCCATCCGCCCGGATCGAGCGAATCGAGCAGTGCGGATTCGGGTGTGCGATGCAGGGAGCCGAAGCCGGATCGCGGGAACCAGGTGACCGCTGCCAGTCCGCCCAGGATCAGAGCTGCAAGGGCTCCAGTCACGATGTTTCTAGATGACATCGGATTCACTCCATTGGTCGATACGTCGTTCATGGGCATTCCTTTCTGACGCGTACGAGTCTCGAGGAGGACGAGCATGAATGGGAATCCTCGCGAATGCTTGGATGATTCGACACAGCGGGCCGGATCGAGACGTTGTCGAGGCTGGTTCGCCATGGTCGGTCTCGGCATTCTCCTTGCGATCGTTGGAACGCGCGCAGGATCGACGGTCACCCCGAATCTGGACCACGCATCGGCGGCCGGAGCCGTGACCGGGATGAGAGAAGGTGCTCTTCGAGGAGACGATCTCGCGCAGGACCCTGACGAGCTCGACCCGGATCGCTTCATGGTGTTCGCCTATAGTCTTGGGCACGATCTAACGGGCCCGAATCCGAACCCACCTGGTCCGGAGGATTTGGATGGCTGTACCCGGACCGGATCCTGGTTTGCGATCAACGACCCGACTCCGCGTGCGCATCAACCCGGATTGGACTGGCAAGACTCTGGCGGGCTGCTTCGCCCGGTCGTCGGCCAGCAGGATCTCGATCTCGTCGTCTCCGCGGCAATTCATCGGGGTCATCCACGAGATGGGCTCTCCGCACTTCGATGCGACGCACCATGGGAAGATTGCATGGGCTACTACATCGAGGGTCACGATTGGCTCTTCGCGCTGGATGCACGCTTCTCACCGACACATCCCAACCTCCTCGCCCTTACGGCCGAGGGCCACGATCTGGTGCGAACGACCGATGATCGATCTCGGAAAGAGCAGTGGCTCTTCGTCTACGATGTGGCCGGTATCGATTGGCAGCGCCCGCCGGAACCGAACGACCGAAGGCGCTATGCCTTGTTCTCATCACCGGTCGCGAGCTATCACGTCGGCGAAGGCCGAGATCGTCATCAGTGGCTCATCGATCGGTTGATCTTCAGGCCGGACGGTTCGGAGCTGCTCGTTCTGGGCTTCGATGGTGCCACAGGGCACTCCAGCGGTGCGCTCATTCGAGTCGATGTGGCCAGCATGTCAGAGTTGCGCGCACCCATCGTCTTCGACGCGCGCTACGCACACTATGATGGACTGCTGCAAGGCGATTCCTACTGGAACAATCACCAGGTTACGCATATCGATGTGGATCCCACCGGCCGATTCGTCGTGCTGAATCGGTGGGAGACGGCCACGATCGGCGTCATCGACCTCGAGACCGAGGAGAGCTGGACGCTTCCGGTGCCTGGATTCGAGGCGGATGAAGATTCCCTGGTACTGGACGGCAATGCCGTGGCCAAGGTGTCCTTCAACAAGACCGAGTTCAATCGGGGGCTCTTGGCCATTCACGGCTTGGATCGCATCGGTATCTATGCGCTGGCCGCGGATGGTCGATCACTGGAGCTGCGCGATCTGGAGCATGTCGATCGAGGGCTGATCTATGCCAAGGATGGGCCGGGCGGTCCGGTTCCGCGTGGATCGGCGTACGGAGCCATCGATTGGACGGGCGATGGGCGCTATGTGGTCGCGGCGGGTGCGGCCGAAGGCCCGGAGGAGGTCCATTCGTGGCGCGTATCCGAAACGGACGGGCAGATGCTCGACCATCGCAGCTATGAGGCCTGCCGGGTGGGCTACAACCAGGTGCACGGTCTGGTGACGCTGAACGGGCTGATCCCGACCTCGACGCCCACGCCCAGCCGGACCAGCGATCCGAGCCAGACGCCGACCGCTACGGCCACTCCGCATCCGACACTGACCGCCAGCTCGACGCCGACCGCCTCGCGGACGCCGAGCCCGGTTCCGGCCACGGTCTACCTGCCGCTGCTGCTGCGCGAGTCCTGCGATCCCTCGAGCCGGCTGCTCGACGTGGTGCTCCTGATCGACACCTCGACCAGCATGGCCGAGGACGGAGGCGATGGGAGTGGACACAGCAAGCTGGACGCCGCAATTGATGCCGGATCGGCGCTGCTGGGCGAGCTTCGTCTCGCGCGCGGGCCGGGCGATTCCATCGACCGTGCCAGCATCATCGGCTTCGACGCCGGAGTTCTCGTCCGGCAGGGGCTCACCCACGATGCCGATGCGCTTCGCGGCGCGCTGGCAGAGATCGAGCTGTCGACGGGAAGCCGGCTCGACCTGGGCATACAGGCGGCCACTGACGAGTTGACCGGACCGCGTCAGCGGCTCGGCGCGAACCGCGTGATGATCGTCCTCACCGATGGCAGGGCCACGGGCGGCCCCAGAACAGCCGTCGAGCGCGCCGACATCGCCAAGGCCTTGGGCATCACGATCTTCACGGTGGGCCTCGGCGAGGAACTGGACCGCGACGCGCTGGTGGAGATCGCTAGCCGACCGGAGCTCTGCACCCTGCTCCCCACCGCGGCCGATCTGATTCAGGTGTTCCGGAGCCTTGGTCGCAACCTATCCTGTCCACCGTGGACCTATTGGGGCGGCCGCTGAGGGGCACGAGCACGTCACGCATCAGAGCAAGCGGCTGGTCTCGCAATCCCGCTACAACTCTAGAGGAGTCGACATGGTCACCGCCACGCCGCCCGATGCCACGAGCAGTCTGCAAACCTTCATTCGAACCCTCGTCTATGCCCTCGCCTTGTACGGCGGCGCGGATCTCGTCGGAATGGCCTTGGCCGACGACATCGAGGCGAAAGCCTACATGCCGCTGATCGGCCACGGCCAGGGAATCCAGCAGGATGGGCTGGAAGAGCGCGTCCGATCACTCGAAACCTTGTTGGAGGGCGTCGACCGCTCCGGTGGGGACCTGTACTTCTCGGGCATGAACGTCTACGTGGTCAGCGGCGAGGGCAATACCGACGCCCCACCCAACGGCAAGGGCAACCTGATCATCGGCTACAACGAGCCGCGCGGCGGCCGCGATCTCGAAGGCAATCCCCATGATCGGCGGGAGGGGTCGCATAACCTGGTGTTGGGCACACATGTCAACTACACCGGAATCGCCGGTGTCGTAACAGGCTACCAGAACGAGATCGGCGGCGAGTATGCCGTGGTGCTCGGCGGCAGCGCGAATCGGGCCGATCAGTCCTTCTCGGCCATTCTCGGCGGTTCCCAGAACACGGCCCTATCGGAGTTGAGCACGGCCGTCGGCGGCTCGGAGAACCAGCCGGGAGGCTTGTTCTCGACGATCAGTGGCGGGCGGCAGAATCGCACGCTCGGCGAGTGGAGCAGCATCGGCGGCGGCCAGGGCAACCTCACCGGCAGCGATGCTGCAAGCGCCACCATCGCCGGTGGTCGCGACAACGAGGCCGGCGCGGAAAGCAGCGCGATCGGTGGCGGTGTCGGTGTCGAGATCGGAGTGGATGAGCGCAGCGGAAGCTGGGCAGCCGGCAACTTGCGTTGGCCGTAGTTGGCAGCCGATGCCAAGGGCTCGCGGCTCAGTTGCGCACCTGCGCACCATCATCGCGAATCCTTACGAGGACTACCCTCGATTCCTAGCTAGGAATGACCTGAAGTCATAGCTAGGAATCTCGGAAGTTCTCTAGAGGAATCCTGGCCGGGCCCTGAACGAGGCCGCTGGGAGGACGAAACCGGGGCCGCGCTCGATGCGCGGCCCCGGTTGGTTGGGTTCAGGAGGTGGGTGGGCGGCCGGCCGCCGGGGTCAGGTCGGCGGGCCGGCCGGCAGGCGAGGGATCAGGGGCCGAAGCCCGGCTGGCCGGGGCAGCGCGGCGGCTGACCGAGCCAGCTGTCGGGGCCGAAGTGGTCGAAGACCGGGATGGCCTCGAAGGCCTTGCTCTCGTCGCCGGGGATGTCCGGCTCGCCGAGGCGGCTGCCGACGCGTTCGACGACCACGCCGCCCAGGCCGACCAGGTTGCGGACGAAGCCGCCCCGCGGGTCGAAGACCTCGTGCTCCCAGAAGGTGGCCGAGACGACGGCCGAGCCCAGGAAGTTGGGGGGCATGACGCCCCAGGTGGCCAGGTCGATGTACTCCACCTGTCGGTCGTGCAGCTTCTCGCAGACGAAGTCCAAGAGGCCGTTCTGGTCGTAGAGGAAGATCGCGAAGTCGGTGAAGCCCGGCTTGGCGACCAGGTTGGTGATCGCGAGCTCGGAGTTGACGCCGCGGTTGCCCTTGGAGAGCATCGGGACGGCGAAGACGGCGGAGCCGGATTGGGTGCCGCCCTTGCCGCTGCCGACCTGCCAGTCGTAGAGCAGGCACTCGGTCTGGCCGTTGTAGGCCACCGCC
>CAZJWJ010000014.1:0-68459 GCA_964549495.1 uncultured Anaerolineales bacterium
ACCAGCTGGTGGGTCTTCGGGACGTGCTTCGGATCGTTCACGCCCAGACAGAGCGTGATGTCGACCTCGTCACGGTGCTTGGCCGGAGCCGTCAGCACCACCTTCTTGGCGCCGGCCTCCCGATGCTTGCTCAGCCCCGCGCGGTCGCGGAAGACCCCCGTCGCGTCGACCACGATGTCCACCCCAAGCGCATCCCAGGGAAGCTCGGCCGGATCGCGTTCCTCGAAGACCTTGACCTCCCGTCCGTCGACCCGCATCCAGCCCGGTCCCGACTCGATCTGGGGCCGTGGCGCCTGGTGCACCGAGTCGAAGCGCAGCAGGTAGGCGATCTGCTCCAAAGAGATGATGTCGTTTACGGCCACCAGCTCGACCCCGTCCGGATCGTCGAGAAAGGAGCGAAAGACCATCTCGCCGATGCGGCCGAAACCGTTGATGGCGACGCGGGTGGGCATGGGGGATGACTCCTTGGATCAAGACTCGGATGCAGAGCGGCCACACATCCTAGCATGTGACCCATGGGCCGCAGCCGCGAGGTCGCGCAATCCCCTCGACCCACGGCTCTCCCAAGGTGATCGCCACGGAACGACCGCCGGCGGCTCAGTGCCGCGGCGCTGGTCCCACGTAGCGCGCCCGAGGCCGGATCAGCCTACCATCCTGCAGCTGCTCGAGGGCGTGCGCCATCCAGCCGGCGCTGCGCCCGACGGCGAAGAGCGCGAAGGGCGCTTCGGCCGGCAGTTCCAGCACGCCGGCCAGGGCCACCAGGCCGATGTCGATGGTCGGCTGCCGGCCGTCGATGGCCCGCGCTTCCTCGATCAAGGCCTCGACCAGCGCGAGCACGGGCGCCTCGGGCCGCGCCTCGCGCGCCAGCTCCAGGAGCATCCGACCGCGCGGATCGCCCTCGGGGTAGAGCGGATGGCCGAAGCCGGGGATGGGCTCGCCCCGCCGCAGCCGGTCGCGCAGCGCCGGCCGCACGCCCTCGGGCCGGCCGGCCTCGCGCAGCAGGGCCGCCACCCGCGCCGTGTGCCCGCCGTGCTTGACGCCCTGCAGCGCCGCCAGCCCGGCCTGCACGCAGGCCGGCGCCGTCGAGCCGGCCGAGGCCACGCAGCGCACGGTGAACGACGACACGTTCAGCTCCTGGTCGGCCGACAGCACCAGGGCCGCGTCCAGGAGCGCCCGCGCCTCCCCATCCAGCCCCCAGCCCCGGCACAGCCCGGCCGCGATCCCCTCCCCTGCCGAGACCTCCATCGCCGTCTCGAGGTCGATGACGGGCGCCGCCCGCCGCCCCCCTCCCGATCCAGCTCCGGGATGCGGCATCGTCGCCGCCACAGCCGCCAGCAAGCGCATGATCCGCGCCCCGGCCGCGCGAAAGGCCTCCTCGCTCCAATCCCAGGCCGCCAGGTCTTCGGCCGAGGCGAGCGCCAGGGCACAGCTCATTCGAGCGGCGACAGGCAAGCCGCCCGGATCGAGCGCCTCGAGCCGCGTGGCCAGTCGATGCGCGTCCAGACGGTTCTCGGCCCGAAAGGGATCGCGTTCCCGATCGGGCGGCATGCCGATCTCGGGGTCGCCGCCGCTTTGTCCGAGCGCCTCCAGCCCTCCCAAGCCCCAAAGCCAACGCGCCACCGACTCGATGCTCGCCTCCCGCGCCAGTCGGGTGACCTCGACGCCGCGGTAGTGGCAGTGCCCATCTTCGATCCGTGTGATGGCCGAGTCGAGCACCGGCGCGCCCCAGTGCAGGGCCTCGCGATCGGCTCGCTCCGGCCGGGCGCGCTGGACCTTGCGCCGTGCCAGCCGGGCGATGTCGGCCGCGACGTAGCGCCGCCGGCGCGGATCCTCCGGATCCGGTTCGCTGCGCACCAGGCCCCGGCTGACGTAGGCGTAGAGCGTCGCCTGCTGGATGCCCAGCACCTCGGCCGCCGCCCCCGCGCTCATGCTGCCGGTTTCGATCGGGCTGGCCTGGTCCGCTTTCCGCACCGTTTCGACTCCTCCGTGAGGGGCATCCACCTGTCATATTGATTATGTGATCAATATTGACGCTTCGCAACCCCTCGATCTATGCTCATGCTGCACGACCGACGATTCCCTGGATGCGATGCGGAGGAATGAATGAACACGCGAGTGAAGGACCAAGCCATCCACCATGCGACCGCTACGGCCGATGCGCGCCCCGCGGTCATTCCCGGCCTAGAGGGCGTGCCGGCGGCGGCCACGCGGCTGAGCGAGGTCGACGGACAGGCCGGCCGGTTGATCATCGCCGGCTACCCGCTGGAAGAGCTGGCCGCCCGCGCCCAGTTCGAACAGACCGCCTTCCTGCTCTGGCACGACCGCCTGCCCGAGCCGGCCGAGCTGGCTGAGTTGCGCGCCGACCTGGCCGCCCGCCGCGCGCTGCCCGAACCCGTCCTGGACCTCCTCCGGTCCGCGGCCGAACGCGAGGTGCCCGTCATGGATGCCCTGCGCATGGCCGCCGGCAGCCTGGACATCGATGCCAGCCCGGCCGAGCGCGAGGACCTCCAGACCAGCGCCCGCAGCATCACCGCCCGCCTGCCGGTGGTCGTCGCCGCCTACTGGCGCCTGCGTCAAGGCGAACAGCCCATCCAACCCGACCCCGCTCTCGGCCATGTCGCCAGCTACCTCCACCTCCTGACCGGCCAGACTCCCTCCCCAGCTCGCGTCCGCGGCCTGGAGACCTACTTCAACACGGTCTCCGACCATGGCTTCAATGCCAGCACCTTCACCGCCCGCGTCATCCTCTCCACCCGATCGGACATCTACTCGGCCATCACCGGCGCCATCGGCGCGATGAAGGGCCCGGCCCACGGCGGGGCGCCGGGGCCGGCCCTGGACACGGTCCTTCAGATCGGCAGCCCGGACCGTGCCGAATCGGTCCTGCGCGCCAAGCTGGATGCCGGCGAGCGCCTGATGGGCTTCGGCCACCGCGTCTACAAGGTCCGCGATCCGCGCGCGATCGTCCTATCCGAGGCGGCCCGCGATCTCTACCAGGCCGACGGCGACATGGCCCTCTACGAGTTGGCCCGCCACGTCGAGTCCACGGCCATCCGCCTGCTGGAGGAACGCAAGCCTGGCCGAAACCTCCAAACCAACGTCGAATTCTACACGGCCCTCCTGCTCCACGGCCTGGGCCTGCCCACCGAGCTCTTCACTCCCACCTTCAGCGCAGCCCGCGCGGCCGGCTGGACGGCGCACTGCATCGAGCAGGCCGAGAACAACAGGTTGATCCGGCCGGCTTCGGTATACGTGGGCGCCGAGGGGCGGCGGTGGCCGGAAGGCATAGGCTGATTGGGCAGAGCGGACGCTCTTGGGCCAAACGACACGGAAGAGATGGTGGAGGCGACACGAGGTCGTAGGCGGGGACGGAAAAGGCCCTGTTCTTGCGTCGACGTCAGTCTCTGGGCTTGCTACGATGAGAGCCCAACGAGGTGCCTCGAGAATCCCCGGCGGTGCACATGCTCAACCCCTCCGGAAGATCACGAATAGCAGCGCTGCTTCAGGTTGTGGCTGGAGCTGCGATCGGGATCTGCTGTACTGCTGGCATCCTACTCGCCGGAGAGGGCGATGACGGGGTCCGAGGTGGCCGAGGACCGGACATGGTCCAGTCCCTGACGCTGATGGAGGACACCTACTTTCCCGATCTCGAGGCCGAGGAGGCTCCCAGTGATCCTGGCGAAGCAAAGTACCGTGATGAGATCCTGATGCTCTCCGTGTCCGATGTGTCGCCAAAGAGCTATCTGGTTGCGATGACATTCGACACCGGACCCATCATGGCGGCGGGCACGGAGGTGATCAGTGGCACGTTGGCCCTCTCAGCGAAGTATTGCGTCAAAGACGAACTTCCCATCGCACTGGGTCTGGGCGTGTATCTGATCGATGAGCCCTGGAATCCGACGAGCATCACGGGCGAATTGGTTCCCGAACACAGGGAACTCGTTGCATCCATGGAATTGCTCGATTCAAGCCCTGAGGTTGCCATCTGGGATACCGAAGTCCGAATCGATATCTCCCGGGCGATCGAGGCATGGCAGAGCGGCACCGCCAATCATGGACTCATGCTGAAGCTGTTCGGTGGCGGCCTGAGCCACGCAACCTGTGTATTCTCGAGCCTGGAGTCTGACCAGCCTCCAAGGGCTCAGGTCGCGACGATGATGCGTTCGAAGATCATGCTGCCCCTCATGGTTATCGGGCAACTGGATTGGCCAAGATAGCCCGCGCTTTGCGCTTGGGAGTGCCGGTCAGCTGGGAACCTGGCACCACGCGAGGGGAAGTGACACAGGCACGACTTGCAGCCTTTTAGGGCCTTTCCTCACCGAGCCCCAAAGGGGGGTGAGGGTGCCGTGGGGCGAGCTGCCGCAGGCCGTTCGCGCCGGCCGGCCAATGCGTTCGAGGCCGATCGATGCTCGCATCCAGCGAGTTCGGGACGGATGCCCGCCCTGACTTCGGCAGCTCGCCCCACGGCACCCTCACCCCCGAACCATGCTCCGCCTCCACAACGCCTCTTCCGTTGACGTCCATCCGACCAACGCCCAACCCAGCCTACGCCGACAACCGCCGCACCAGCCCGCTGTATCGATCCATCACGCGGTCGTTCTTCACGGCCCGCGCGATCGCCTTGCGCGAGCCCACGATCACGCAGAGCTCGCGAGCGCGGGTGATGCCGGTGTAGAGCAGGTTGCGTTGGAGCATCATGTAGTGGGCCGGCAACAGCGTCATCACGACGACCGGGTACTCCGACCCCTGACTCTTGTGCGTCGAACAAGCGTAGGCCAGCACCAGCTCGTCCAGCTCGCCGAACTCGTAGACGACGGCGTTGCCCTCGAAATCCACGTCCAAGGTCTGCTCGACCGCATCGATCGCCACGATCCGCCCGACGTCGCCGTTGTAGGCATCCTTGTCGTAGTTGTTGCGGATCTGCATCACCTTGTCGCCCAGTCGGTAGACCCGGCCCCCGTATCGGACCTCGGGCCGGTCGTCGCGCGGCGGGTTGAGGCGGGCCTGGAGGCGCTCGTTGAGCGCGCCGACGCCGGCCGGCCCGCGGTGCATGGGCGAGAGCACCTGGATGTCGCGGGCCGGCTGGTACTGGGGCCAGCGGCCAGGGATGCGCTGGGCGACCACGTCGATGACCCGGTCGGCCGCACGCTCGGCATCCTCGACGCCGAAGAGGAAGAAGTCGCGGCTGGCGCGGTCGATGATCGGGCTCTGGCCCTGGTTGATGCGGTGGGCGTTGGTGACGATGTGGCTATCGGCCGATTGGCGGAAGATCTGGTCCAGGTGGACCGTCGGCACGCTGCCCGAGTCGATCAGGTCGCGCAGGACGTTGCCCGCGCCGACCGAGGGCAGCTGGTCGACGTCGCCGACGAGCAGGAGGTGGGTGGCCGGGTCGAGGGCCTTGGTCAGGTGGTTGGCCATCAAGAGGTCGACCATCGAGACCTCGTCGACTACCAGCAAGTCGGCGCGCAAGGGGTTCTCGGCGTCGCGCTTGAACATGCGGCCCTCGGCCGGCGCGAACTCGAGCAGGCGGTGCAGGGTCTTGGCCTCCATGCCCGTCGTCTCGGCCAGGCGCTTGGCGGCGCGGCCGGTGGGCGCGGCCAAGAGGACCTTGGCGCCGCGGGCGGCGGCGGCGTCGATGATGGCGCGGACCGTGGTGGTCTTGCCGGTGCCCGGGCCGCCGGTGAGGATGGAGACCTTCTCGGTCAGGGCCGTGCGGACCGCCTGGCGTTGGCGCTCGGCCAGCGGGTGGTCGAGGCGGCGGTCGATCCAGTCCAGGGCGGTGGTCCAGTCCAGGCTGCGGAAGGCGCCCAGGCGCGAGTCGGGTAGCTGGAGCATGCGGCGCAGGCGGTTGGCCACGCCCACCTCGGCATAGAAGAAGGGCGGCAGGTAGATGGCCTGGCGGGCCGGATCGTCCTCGAAGAGCTCGGCCGAGTCGGGGCGGACCGCCTCGTCGGTCTGGACGTCGACCCCGATCTTGTCCAGACGCTCGAGGATGACGGCTTCGGCGGCCACCAGGCGCTCGATGGCCGGGTCGATGGTGTCGGGCGGGAGCTCGAGCAGACCGGCCGCGGTGGCGACCAGCTCGGGCCGCGGGGCGTAGCAGTGGCCGTCGGTGGCCATCTGGTCCAGGGCGTAGAGCAGGCCGGCCTCGATGCGCTTGGGGCTGTCCGGCGCCAGGCCCATCTGCTGGGCGATCTTGTCGGCCGTGATGAAGCCGATGCCGAAGACCTCGCGGGCCAGGCGGTAGGGGTCGTCCCGCACGACGGCGACCGACTCGTCGCCATAGCTCTTGTAGATGCGCACCGCCAGGCCGGTCGAGACGCCGTGGGATTGGAGGAAGAGCATGATCTCCTTGATCTGCTGCTGTTCCTCCCAGGCGCGGGCGATCTTGTCGGCCCGGACCTGACCCACGCCGGGCACCTCGCGAAGGCGCTCCGGCTCGTCGTCGATCACCTCCAGCGTGTCCAGGCCGAAGTGGTCGACGATGCGCTCGGCGGTGACCGGGCCGACGCCCTTGATCAGGCCCGAGCCCAGGTAGCGGCGCAGGCCCTCGACGGTGGCCGGCAGCTGCTCGCGGTAGTCGACGATCTCCAGCTGCTTGCCGTACTGGGCGTGGGTGGTCCAGCGGCCGCGCAAGAGGAGCGAGGCGCCGACGGCGGGGTCGTGCATGGTGCCGACGACGGTAACCAGGTGGGACTTGCCGCGCGGCGTCAGGCGCGCGACCGTGTAGCCGTTCTCGGCGTTGTGGAAGGTGATGCGCTCGAGCGTGCCCTCCAGCTGGGCCAGGCTGCCCGCGCTATCGGGCGATGGCATTGAGGTCCTCGAGCCGGCACTCGCAGGCCTCGCGCCGGCGGCCGTCCTCGTGCTCCAGACCCCCGTCGTAGGGCAGGCCCGTGCCCCAGGCGCGCCAGCCGCCCAGCTGCATCGGGGTCAGACCGGCCGCGGGCAGCCACTCGCCGTCGTAGCTGCGCGAGAGATGCAGATGGGTGGCGGTGGAGAAGCCGCCCTCGCAGGAGGGGTGGCCCAGCGGGTCGCCGGCTTTCACCCGCGTGCCGGCTGCGACGCGCTCCTGGCTGGAGAGGTGGAGGTATTGGATGGCCGGGCCGGTGCGGCGGTCGCCGTCCTCGTCCAGATCCAGCCAGAGCTCGCCCTCGGCACCGTCGAGGACCAGGCCGTCGGCCACCGCCGTGGCCCAGGCCTCCGAGACGAAGCAGCCGCGCTCCTCGCCCGGCGGCACGAAGTCCAAGGCGGCCCAGGCGCTGCCGTCGGCCCAGCCGCCGTGCGGGCCGCCGGTCATCCACCAGGTGCTGCCCGAGGCCCAGGGCAGGCGCAGGGCCGGGAAGTCGATCTCGGCCGGGTCGATGGGCGGCAGGGCGGATGCCCAAGGGTCGCCGAAGAGGCGGCGGTAGGCCGCCTCGAAATCGGCCATGCGCCCCGGCAGCTCGGCCTCGGTGGACTGCAGGGCCAGGGCGCGCAGGACCGCGAAGCTGCCGGGGTTCATGCCCTCCGGCGCGGCCAGGTGCACCCCGTCGCGGGTGGTGACGACCCCGTTGCCGCGCGTCTTCAGGTCGTAGTAGCCGCCGTTGAGGCGGTCGGCCAGCCAGCTCAGCTGTAGCCAGGCGCCGCTGCGGGACGGGTCGACCAGGCCGGCCGGATAGTCGGCCAGCTCCGGACCGCCCTCGCCGGTCACCTGTCCGCTGCGGGCCTCGACGAAGGCCAAGAGGACCCGCGGGCCGACCGAGAGCTCGCGCGCGATGCGGTCCAGGGCTTCGGCACCGGTCATCGGCTCGCCGTCGACCAGCTCCTGCCAGGCGCCCAGGCGGCCGGCCTGCCGCGAGAGGTAGGCCCGGCTGTCGAAGTCGAGGTAGGCCGGCCCGTGGACCAGCTCGCTGTCGGGGATACGCAGTCCGTCCGGCGCATCGCGCTCGGGCTCGATGCGCAGCTGAAGCTCCTGGCCGATCAGGATGCTGTCGGGGTTGGCCAGGCCGTTGAGGCGCATGAGGGACTCGACGCTGATGCCGAAGCGGGTCGCGATGCCGCCCAGGCTGTCGCCCGGTGCGACCGTGTAGCGCAGGAGCGCGGCCGGGGTGGCCGGCAGATCACCGATCTGCCGGGCGGCGATCGGGGTCGCGGGCTCGGCCTCGGGCAGCGCCTCGTCCGAGGGGCCTTGCCGGAGGATCAGGCCAAGGATCGAGAGGGCCAAGACGGCCGGGATGAAGATCCAGGCCAGGAGCGGCGCGCGGCGCCTGCGGGGAGCGGCGAAGGCGGGGTCCACGGGCCGGATTATAGCACCACCGGGGAGGCGCTTCCGGGCGTGTCGGACGCAGCGATCGAATCTATCCCCAATTATTCGTGCTTTTCCACAGACTTATACACAACGACGGGTAGGGGGGCGGGTTGGCGCTCGAGCACAAGACCTCGTGGGTGCCCGGGAGGAGGCTCGAGAGGGGCTTGCGATGCCGCCTGGCTGCATGCTAAGGTCCTGCGAAGTCTTGTTTTTTGAGCTGGGGGAGAGGGATGGCGGCACCGCTTGCCAGAGCAGAAGTCGAAGTGCCCGCGCGCCTGGTGGCCGAGGTCGAGCCGCCCAAGCCGCGGAGCCTTGCGCAGCGCATCTCGGACGCGCCGCCGAGCCAGCGCGCGACCTTGCTGGTGCGCGCGGTGCTCGACGGCGAGCCGATCCGCTTGGCGGGTGCCGATCTGCGCGGGCTCGATCTCGGAAGCTGGCAATCGGGCGCGGCGACCCTGGTGCTCGACGGTGCCGACTTCACGGGCGCCACGCTGAGCGGTGCGGTCTTGGCTCAAGCCAGCTTGCGCGGCGCCTGCTTCGACGGGGCCTTGCTGGTGGGCGCGGACCTGCGGGGCGCGGACTTGAGCGGTGCCAGCCTGCGCGCGGCACATCTCACCGGCGCCGACCTCTCCCGCGCCGACCTGTCGCATGCCGACCTGCGCAGCGCCTCCCTGCTCACCGCCAAGCTCTCGGATGTGACGGCCTCCGGCGTGGTCTTGCGCGAGGCCTTGCTGCAATCGGCGGTGCTCGAGCGGGCGCTCTTGCGCATGGCCGACCTGCGCTGGGCGCATCTGGTCGGCGCTCGCCTGGCCGGCGCCGACTTGGCCGGCGCCTGCTTCGAAGGCGCGGTGCTCCTGATGGCCAACCTCTCGGGCGCCCAGCTCTCGCGCTCCACCGATCTGAGCTATGCCTTTCTCTATCAGGCGCGGCTCGAACGCACCGACCTGCAGCGGGCGCACCTGTCGGGCGGCATCGGCGAGGGCTTCACCGACCTGGCCCTGGCCCGCGACACCTGGCGCGGCCTCAAGGAGCAGTTCCGTCGTGACGGCCGCATGGCCGATGCGCGCTGGGCCCATCGGCAGATGCACCAGGCCACGACGGCCACGCACCGCCTCGACCGGGCGCGGCGATTCCACGGGCCGGCCTGCCCGACCTGGCTGCGCCTACGCCTGCCCGGCCGGATCCGCCGCATGGTCGAGCCGGTCTGCTTCGCCTCGATCCACGGCCTGCGCTGGCTCTTGGGCCAGGCGGCAGCCTGGACCACCGGCTACGGCACCAGCTTCGCGCGCGTGACCGCGACCCTGGTCGCCGTCTGGCTGGGATTTGCCCTCCTCTTCGGTATTGCCGGTGGGGTGATCGACTCCAGTCCTACCGGGCAGGCAACAACCTGGCTGGACGTGCTCCACTACTCGGCGGCCTCATTGACCCCGATCGACGCCTACCCGTTGACGCTTACCCAGAAGCCGGTGCGTTTCGCGGCCGTGGCCGAGGGGATCATCGGCATCGGCCTTTTGGGCGCGTTGGGTCACATGGTTGCTCTGCGCCTCAACGCGGACTGACCTCGTACAAAGCCGAGCTGAAGGATCGATTTTCTTCGAGCACCGAGCGTCCGCATCAAGAAGCGGGCGATGAGCCCTCGCGGTACCAACGCCCGATCGCTCGATCGGATCAAGGGCGCTGCAAACGCGGTAGGTAGATCTCCCGGGATGGTGCGACCGGGCTGGCCGTCGGTGTGGGGCTGGCGGTCGGGACCGGCGACGTCGGGCTCGGATCGGGGCCGGGGATGGCATCCTCGGACCACCAAAGGAAGCGGCCCGCGGCCTCGAAGAGGTAGATCTCCAGATCGTCGCCGGCACGCAGGTCGAAGTCGGCGAACTCGGCCTGCCAGCGACCGCCCAGGCCGACCAGTCCGGTGGCTACCGAGGCATCGGGCCGCTGGTCTAGCTCGCCGCGCGCGAAGGCCACCACGGCCACCAGGCGTCCGGGCGGCGCCCTGCCGGCCACCCGGTCGGCCGCAACGTCGGCTTGCCAGTCGAAGTCCGGGATGGTCAGCGCGATGGGCGCATCCTGGCCGATACCGATCTCGACCCGATCGCCACTGGCCATCCCTTCGGGGTAGAGGTCGGAGAGGGGCAGGTTCCACCCCGGCAGGGAGTCGGCGGCCAAGGGGACGGAGCGGCCCGCGAGCATGCCCAGCTGCGCGCCGGCCGCGTCCCGGGCGGTAATGGACAGATCGAGGCCGGCGGTGGCGCGGCCGTTGGCCACCCGGTCGCTCACCCCCAGGCCGACGATGGGCGCCTCCAACCAGGGCAGCTCGAAGCGGGCCTCGGGGGTGCGCAGCCCCAGCCGGCCGTAGCTCAGCAGGCAGTCCGGCTCGGGGCAGGCCAGCTGGAAGCTTCCATCCCCGCTCGGCTCGATCCGGCCTTCGAAGTCGATGGCCTCGGCAGTGTAGGGGGCGAAGTCGAAGATGCTGGCCTCTCGTTGGTAGGCCGTCGCGCGCAACCGGGCGCCGTCTGGCGGCCCCTGACCCCGCAAGAGGCCTCCAACGGCGTCGACCTCGACCCGCAGCGGCGGGATGATCAAATCCAGCGCCCGACCCAGCTCGGGATCGATCCGAAGCTGCTGTCCGGGCTCGATGCGAAGCGGCTGGCCCTGGCGGTCGCGCAGGTCGACCTGGATGCGACCGAGGAGGTCGGCCGTGGACGACAAGCGTGCCAGGCGCTGGCCCTCGGCATCCAAGAGCTCGACCTGCATGTCGCCCCAGCCGGGGATGCTGCCGCCGAGCTGGGCGCCGTAGAAGGGGATCTCGAGCACGGGGACCAGCGCGCGGGCCACACGGGCCAGGGCGCCGCCCGGGTAGACCTGGATGGAGGCCTCGGCGCCGTCGGGGATGCTGCCGCCCGAGGCCAGGTCGACCGCGAAGCGGCCGGAGTCGTCGACCGTCGACAGGGCGGATTGGCTGGCACCGGGCCGCCGGGCCAGGTCGATCGAGATGCGGGCGCCTGCGGGCGCCAGGCCCCAGACGCTGGTCGTCCGGGGATCGATGGATGCCAGCGCTCGCGGGAGGACTTCGTCGAGGGCCGGCTCGGTCTCGGGATCCTCGCCGAGCAAGAGTTGGATGCGTTCGCCCTCTTCGGGCTGGTAGATGCCAAAGTCCGGATTGCCGTCGGGTGCCAGGAGGACGGCGTAGATCACGCCGCCGAGGGCGTAGGCGGGTGCCGAGCGGAAGAGCTCGGTGCCGATGCGGCTGCGGGTGGTCAGGCGCGGCGCCAGGCCGGCATCGGCGCGCAGGATGGCGAATGCCTGGCTATCGGCCAGGGTGATCGAGGGCGGGGCGATCTGCAGCACGGTCAGATGTCCCGCCGCGTCGACGGCCGCCACCTCGGCCCAGTAGCCCGGCCCGATGGGCGCGACGCCGCTCAAGTCGAAGACGAAGTCGCCGGCCGGCGCGAGTCGGGTTTGGATCGGGAAGTCGTGCGGGGCCTCGAACCAGGCCGGATCGCGGTGAGCCAGGACGGCCAGGAAGGTCGTGCCCGCAGGCGCCCGGCCCTCGACGGTGCCCCGCTCCGGGTAGGCGCTGGCCACCAGATCGGGGACGCGATGCTGGAAGGTCTGGCCGGCCAGTTCGACCTCGACGTGATCCCCGGGCCGGATCAGGATCCGCGGCCGCTCGAAGTCCAGCGCTGCATCGGGATTGAAGTCCACCGGCCAGCGACCCTCGGCGCCGACCGCGCCCACCCGCCCTTCGGCGCGCAGGTTGCCATCAGCATCCAGGAGCCGCACCCGTGGCGCGGTGGGCGAGGCCGTGTGGACCGCCGCGATGCCGTGGTGAAGCCAAGCCTCGACCCGCGGATCGGCTTGTTGGGCAGCGGCGGGCTGGCTGGCGCCCAGTGCCAAGGCCAGCGCGAGGACGAAGGCAGCCGGGATGCGTAGCCCTTTGGGCCGAAGGGTCCGGACGATCGGGCGGGTCATGTCACGCGCCCGAGCGTGAGCCCTTCGACGCGCTCGAAGTGCTTGCGATTCCGGGTGAGCAGGATGGCCTGATGGGCCAACGCGGTGCCGGCGATCAGGCTTTCGGCCATCCCGATACCCATGCCCCGATCCTCGAGCTCGCGACGCAGGGCCGCCGATCGATCGGCAGCATCTTCGTCGAGAGGCAGGCAGCGCAAGGCGGCCAAGAGGTCCCCGACGGCACGCTGCTGGCGCGGGCTGCGCGCGCCGACCAAGAGCTCGAAGCGGCTGATGGCGCTGATGCCCAAGCCGCCGCTGCGAAGCTCCAGCGCGATGCGGCCGGCAGCCGGGTCGCGGCCGGCCAAGAAGTCGATGAGCACGTCGGTGTCGGCCATGATCATCGCCAATGCTCCCGGACGCGTCGCGCGGCCGCCTCCAGCGCGGCCGCCTCCTCTTCGTCCAGGCTGCCCTGCATCGCCAATGCTCGCTCGCGGGCTGGCTCGCGCTGGTCCAAGCGGTCGAGATACTGTTCCACCGCTTCGCCGATGAAGCGCGAGAAGCCCTTCTCGCCTCGGCGCGCGGCCAGGTCGAGCAGGCGCGCTCGCAGCTCGTCGTTCAGCTCGATGGTCGTTCTCATCCGGGACTCCAAGGCAGTGCAGGATCGCCCGTTGATTGTGCATGCATGTGCATGCATATGCAAGTCCGACCGGTCGGATCTGGGCTCGGGCGTGCGAGAAGGGCGCTTCGCAATCGAACCGTGCATGGTCTAAGGGCTCGGGAGATCGGGTCACTACGGGCTGCGGATTCAGCGCCGTAACCAGGGCAGGTGGAGCCCGGCGATCGGGTCGGGTCGCGCGAACGGTACGAGGGCCGGCCCGGCCCCGAAGTTCTGGGCCACCTCGGCCGGGCTGAGCGCGCGATCGTAGAGCGCGACCAGATGGAAGCTGCCCAGCCAGGGGCGATCGACCTCCAGCTCGTTGGCCAAGAGCAGGGGGTAGCTTGGATCCCAGGTGGAGAGGTCTCCGCCGAGTTGGTCTTCGGCGACCAGCTCGGCGTCGATGTAGAAGCGGCGTTGGCCCTCGGCTGCGCGGGTGAAGAGGACATGCTGCAGCCCGGCCCGGACGCTGCCGGCCGGCGTGGTCAGGGAGTCGCTGCCATTGGGATCGGTGATCGAGGTCCGCAGCCGCAGGTCATAGACGGTGCGAGGCTGGTCGCCCCAGAGCCCATGGCCCAGGCTGATGTTGCGGGTGCCCGAGTCCAAGGACAGCGACACGATGCGCGCCGGCCCCTCCTGCTCGGCCATCGAGGGCGTGATCCATGCCTCCAGGGTCAGCGCGCCGGAGCGGCCGATGGCTTCGTTGACACGCGTCGCGGCGCCGGCCGAGCGGATCCGGTTGGGCCCGTGAAGGGCCAGACCCGGTCCGCTGGAGGCCCAGCGCGCCGACTCCGGCGCCTCGATGGTCAGGTCGATGGCCGGCTGCCGGCCAGACCGGTCGTGGACGGTCGCGCCCGCGCCTTCGTCGAAGCGGTAGAGCGCCAGGAGCCCGCCCTCGGCTCGCTGACCCGGTTCGAGGATCAGGTAGCGACCTCGCGCGACCGGGCTGGGCCGATGGCCGGGCGCGAAGCTGCGCGCGTCGACCAGCACGCTATCGGTCAGATGGACGGGCCCCTGGTAGCGCGGCGAGTCCTCGTCCGGGATGCGGCCGGCCAGGCTCGGGTCCAGCTCGTAGTGGATGCTGGCGCCCGGCGTGTCGCTGTGCATCCTCAGCTGCACCGGATCGCCGAAGATGCCTTCGGCCGGCGCGAAGACCGGCGCGGCGGCCATGGGCAAGGGGGTCGGGCCGGGCGGTGGGACGCTGCCGCCGCGCCGGGCGTCGTTGCGCCAGAGGTGCAGGAAGCGGTAGTCGTCCCAGGCGATCGAGACCAGATCGAGGTCGCCGTCGGCATCCAGGTCGGCCGCCCGGGCACCCAGGTGGCTCTCGTGACCCTGGCCCACCCCATGCGGAGTCCACTCCGCCGCGCCGGACCGATTCTCCCAGACGGTGACCCGCTCGGCACCTCGATGCTCGCCGGTGACCACGTCCAGATCGCCGTCGCCGTCCATGTCGGCCAGGTCCAGCGAGTTGGTGGTCGATTGGAGCGCGATGGTCCGACGCGGCCAACCGTCCGAGATCGGATCGTCGGGCTGTTGGAACCAGAAGGTCCCGTAGACGGCATCCTCCGGCTGGTCCTCCTCGGTGACCACCACGTCCAATCGTCCATCCCCGTCCAGGTCGCCGACCTCCACCCGGTCGGCGTAGCCCCGATCGATGCCGCCGAGCTCGAAGCGTGGCCAGTCCCCGCTGCCGTCGCCGGGATTGCGCCACCAGGCGATGCGCCCGCCGGAGCCGTCGACGATGGAGGCCAGATCGAGATGACCGTCGCGATCGATGTCGCCCGGCGCAACGGCCCCGACGCCGCCGGCGGCGATGCGCATCGCGGGCCAGGGTTGCCCGGTCTCGGGCTCGGGCGGGATGCCGATGGCGTGGATGCCGTCGCCGGCGCCGAGGAGGATCTCCGGCCGCCCGTCGCCGGAGACGTCGCCCAGCGCGTAGCCCTGGCTGTTGCGGTGGCCGGTGGGTGGGATGCTGGCGATGGCGCGGGTCCTCCAGCTGCCGCCGGCCAGGTCCGGCTGCTCGGCCTCGAGCCAGAGCACATCCGGCAGGGCCTCGGCGATCAGGTCGGCCCGATCGTCGCCGTCGACGTCGGTGATCAGCATGGCGTCGACGTTGGCGCCCAAGTCCAGGCGCGGCCAGGTGGCGTGCATGTCGCCGCCGGGATTCTGGTAGGCGTAGCGCCCGCTGGCGATGTCGTCGTCCCCGTCGCCGTCCAGATCGCCCATCGCCAGGCCGAAGTACTTGAGGAAGGCCGGCTCGTCGAAGTCGCCCCACTTGGCGCGCGCGTCGTCGACCTGGATGTAGGTCCAGCGCTCCAGGGGCGGGCCGGGCTCGACGGTCCGGTTCTCGTAGAGCTCGATCGGCCGCTGGTCCCAGTTGCGGCAGCCGACCAAGTCCAGGTCGCCGTCGGCGCCGATGTCGCCCAGCACGCCATGGTAGATGCCGCTGGTGGCGATGATCTCCTTGTCCCAGCCCAGGGCATTGCCGCGGTTGCGCAGGACGGCGATCTCGTCGGGATCGCTGGCCTTGGGCATCTGGCCGGTGACGATGTCCACGTCGCCGTCCAGGTCGATGTCGCCGGCCTGCAAGGTGTGGCAGTAGTCGTAGCGCTCGACCACGACCTCCTCGGTCCAGGGGCCGCCGCGCGGATTCTCGGCATGGTACCAGCTGATCGGAAAGCCCTCGCGCTCCGAATGGCAGATCAGCGCGTCCTGCCGGCCGTCCCGGTCCATGTCGACCACCAAGAGCTTGGCGTTGTTGTCCTGCCAGCCGGTGCCGCTCTGGGTGTACCAGCGCGGGTCGATCTCGTGGCGCGGCCAGGCGCCGGCCGGCTCGTCGGGCCGCTCGAGCCAGAATCCGTTGAGCAGCAGGTCTGTATCGCCGTCGCCGTCCAGGTCGCCCGAGCTCATGCCCTCGTGATCGGGGATGGCCAGAGAGAGCAGCTGGCGCCAGCCGGCCGGCCCGCCGATGGGGCCGTCCTGGGCGAAGACGTAGACGTGGCGGTTGGTGCGGGCGGCGATGTCGGGCCGTCCGTCCGCGTCGAAGTCCTGGACCTCCAGATCCTTGACGTAGCCGCCGCCGCCCGGCGTCGTGCCGGCCACGTGGCGCGCCGGCCAGGGCTCGGCGGGGTTGCCGGCCGGCCGCGGGTTCTCCAGCCAGTAGACCTGGCCCGGCTCGTCGATGGCCAGGACCAGGTCCAGGTCTCCGTCGGCGTCCATGTCCGCCAGCTCCAGGTCATCGCTGCGGTAGTTGGCCGCCGAACCCAGCACATGCCGCGTCCAGTCGGGGTAGGCGTACCAGACGATGACTGGAAGCTCGCTACCCAGCTCGTTGCGCGCCACGATGTCGGGATAGCCGTCGCCGTCGATGTCGCCGACCTCGCGGATGCCCAGGTGCTCCCCGTCGATCTCGTGTCGGGTGAAGGGGATGGCCGGCTGGGACTGGGCCGACAGCGTGGTTGGTGAATCGGACGCAGGCGGGGCCGCGATCGGGATGGTCAGCAGGGTCGCCAGGAGCAGCCATCGGGTGACTCGGGTGGGCACGCCGCGTTCCTCCTTGGGATTGCAGTCGACGATCTCGTGGGGGCTGAAATCGTCGGAGGTTCACCAGCATATCACAGGCTTCCGGCGGCACCGCCGGCCGGGCACCGATCGCTGGCCGAGCGTTGGTCGAGCGTTCCCAAACCGTATGCTCCGCGCTGGTCCAGCTCGGCCGATTTGCGGTAGCATCTTCGTCACCGTGCGCCGCGTGGCCCGGCTCGAACCGACATCGAAGTCATGGTTGCGTCCAGACGTCGAAGATCAGTGGTGGTCGGCTCGCGAGAGCTGACCCGGGACGCGGCCGCATCGAGGAGTCTGCAATGAACTGGCGGAACATCGGTCTAGCGGTCCTGCTGATCTTGGTCGCCCTGCTCTATCTGCGGCGAAGCCACTTCGCGCCTCCGGTTCAGGACCTCCGACCGGCGATCGAGACGCCGGCCGGCGATGGTTGAGGAGGCGATCGGTGATGCGGGCCTGGTTTCGCCCCGGGTCGGAGCGCGCTCCGAGAACTACGACGACGGACGTGGCCAGGCAATGCTCACCATCGCTCGATCTGCAGTCCCGCAACGCGTTCGAACTCGCGCACATTGAGCGTGGCCAGCTTCAAGCCCTGCGCGATGGCGGAAGCCGCCAACCAACTGTCGTGTGCCCCGATCATTTGGCCCTCCGTTGCGAGATCGGCCCAGATCCGCGCGTGCGTGCGCGCGGTCGGAAGATCGATGGGCAAGATCGGGACGCTCTCGAGCAAGGCCTCGACCCAAGCGGAGCGTCGGGATCGGATGCTGGCATCCGCCGCTCGATGGACGCCATGAAGCAGCTCGCTGGCGGAGATGGTGGAGACCACGAACTCCTCGTTCGGACGTGACGCGACGATCCCGGCCAGATCGACCCGCTGGCGTTCGTAGCCGATGAGCACGCTCGTGTCGATCAGGAATCCCATCGGTCTTCCAGCGGCTTCTCGTCGAGCGCCTCGCGCGCCGACACGAGATCGGACTCGAATGCCGCCGCGTCTACCGGATCGAGGCGGGGAAGGGCGTCCAAGATGGCCGGCAGTTCTTCGAGGCGCCCCCGCGCTGGCAAGGGTCGCAACTCGCCGACGGGCCGGCCGCCCCGCAGCAAGATGAAGCGCTCGCCACGATAGGCCACGCGGTTGATGAACTCCGAGAAGTTGCGGACGAGCTCCGTCACGGACAGGTTTGCGCTCATGGGTCAGGATCTCCTTCGCGCAGATCATCAGATAATATGATTATGCGCGAGGGGCACCTGGATGGCAATCGGCTAGTACTCTGCCACGGATGTCTTTTCGGGCCCGAAATAGACATCCGTGACGGAGTACTAGGTGCCATCCAGCCCCTCGAGGGGAGCACTGCCCTCAGCGAAGCGGGGCGGCTGCGAAGGGGACGCCGAAACGGCGGCACCAGATCAGCACCGTCCAGTCCGACTCCGTGTCGAAGTCCTCGGGCAGCATGTAATTCTGCCCGCCGACGTTGCCCTTGAGCCGGCCCAGATCGATCGGATCCAAGGGCGTGCCGCCCGCGTAGTCCTGGCCTCGGATGAGCCAGACGTAGAGATCGGGCCCGTTTTGGATATCGGTGTCGTCCTCGAAGCGCAGGGCGCGCTGATCGCCGGAGGCGTAGATGGTGGCGGTGCCGGAGGCTTGGTGGTCGAGGCCATAGAAGTCGCCGCTGCGCTCCGCGACCGGAGCGGCCGAATCGGATGCCGGCGACTCGGACGCCGCGGTAGCGCTCACGTCCGCCGCGGCTTCGTCATCGCCGCTGGTATCGAGATCGGGTGCTGCCGCGTCGGGACCGGTCTCCTCGACGAGATCGGAGTCACCGGTGTCCAGATCCCCAGACCCAGCAGCGTTCGGACTCGTGTCGAAGGCTTGCTCCAAGGACTCGTCGACAGCCTGGTCGACGAAGAGGGTGTCGGGTCGGAAGAGGTAGAAGGCGATGGCGGCCAACAGGAAAAGGCCGACGAGGATCCAGGGCTTGCGAAGCATGTCGAACATGCGTTCTCCGATCGGAACGTGGTGGAAGGGGAGGGTCCGAGCCCCTAGGATACACTGCGGTGGTGCACGAGCCGTGTTCGATCGTCTCGGTGAACGGAATCTGGATCGCCGAGCTGCGAAATGAGTTTTCAGACACGCTCTAGAAAGCGACCAGATCGCGCACGGCCTCGGCCACGTCCCGCTCGCCGGGAAGATACTCCGCCTCGAGCACCGGATGGGCCGGAATCGGCGTGTCGAGGCCGGCCAGCCGGAGGATCGGTGCGTCCAGGTGCTGAAAGGCATCCTCGGCGATGGTCGCCGCCACCTCGGCCCCGAAGCCGGCCGTCCGATGGGCTTCGTACACCACCGCCACGCGCCCCGTCTTCGCCACCGATTCCAGCACCGTCTCCCGATCCCAGGGCACGATCGAGCGCAGGTCGACCACCTCGACGTCGATCCCCTCGCCGGCCAGGATCTCCGCCGCCAGCAAGCTCTTGTAGGCCATCGTTCCCCAGGCCACGATCGTCGCGTCACGCCCCTCCCGCGCGATACGCGCCTGCCCGATCGGCACCACGTGCTCGCCCTCGGGAACCGGTCCGGTCATCCGCCGGTAGAGGTACTTCTGTTCCAGTACGATCACCGGGTTCGGATCCCGGATCGCCGCGGTCAGCAAGCCCTTGGCGTCGGCCGGCGTGGCCGGCATCACCACCTTCAGCCCCGGAATCTGCGCGAACCAAGCCTCCATGCTCTGCGAGTGAAAGGGCCCGGCACTGGCCCACGTCGCACCGGCCGGCGCCCGCAGCACCATCGGCACCGGCTGCCCCCAGCGGTAGTGGATCGTCGATGTCATGTTGACCAGCGGGTCGAATCCGCTGGCGATGAAGTCGGCGAACTGGATCTCGGCGATGGGCCGCATGCCGGCGATGGCCGCGCCGGTGGCCGCGCCGATGATCGCGTTCTCGCTGATCGGCGTGTCGATGACCCGCTCGGGTCCGAAGCGGTCGAGCAGCCCCTCGGTGACCTTGTAGACGCCGCCGTAGGTAGCGATGTCCTCGCCGAGGATGAAGACCCGGTCGTCGGTCTCCATCGCCTGCCAGATCGCCTCGCGGACCGCTGCCAAGTAGCTCAGCTCACGCATCGCGCCGGACCCGGCCTGCTCGGTGGTCGAAGAGGCCGATGGGCTGGCCGGCCGCGCCGCCAGCTTCGTCTGCTCGCTCATGTCGCGAAGACCCCCGTGTACACATCCTCCGGCCGCGGATCTTCCATGGCCTCCGCTTCCCGGATGGCCGCATCGATCCGAGTCTGGATCTCCGTGTCCAGCGCCCCCTCGCGCGCCTCGTCCCACAACCCGGCCGCCTCGAGCCGCGTCCGGTAGCGTGAAATCGGATCCTTGGCTTTCCATTCCTCCAGCATCTCCCGCGGCACGTAATCGGCCGGGTCGATGTTGGAGTGGCCGCGCATGCGCATCGTGCGGCATTCGACCAGGCTCGGCCCGTCTCCACCCCGCGCGCGCGCCACCGACTCGCTCACCGCCGCGTGAACCGCCTCGACGTCGTTGCCGTCGACGCTGATGCCCGGCATGCCGTAGCCGGCCGCCCGATCGGCGATGCCCGCCGAGGCGTACTCCCGCTCGGTCGGCGTCGACAGCGCCCAGCCGTTGTTCTCGCAGAGCATGACCACCGGCACCTTCAGCACCGCCGCCATGTTCATCGCCTCGTGCCAGGCGCCGGTACTGGTCGAGCCCTCGCCGAAGGTGGTCAGGGCCACGCGGGTCTCGCCGCGGATCTTGAAGGCCAGCGCCACGCCCACCGCCACCGGCGCCGAGTCGGGCAGCACGCTGATCATGCCCACGATGCCGCGCGACATGTCGCCGATGTGCAGGCCCGAGTCCTTGCCCATGTTCGAGCTCTCGCGCTTGCCCATGAACTGGGCGAAGACCTCTACCGGCGTCACGCCGCGGACCAGGTGGGCGCCCATGTCGCGGTACATCGGGGCGATCACGTCTTCGGGCTCCAGGGCGTAGGTCGCGCCGACCGGAATGGCCTCCTGGCCGTGGCCGGTGTAGAGCCGGCCGACCATGCGGCCCTGGTTGTTCAGCGCCCAGGCGGCGTCTTCGACAGCCCGGCTGAGCCGCATATAATGGTAGAGCCGGCGGCGATCCTCGTCGGTCAGCGACATGCGAGCTTCCTGGTCGGTCGGGCGCGGAGCCTCCGCACCTATCGATTGAAGCCAGGATTGTAGGAGCCGGCCGTCGCGGTGGGCAATTCTGCGGGCGACGAGGCTGGCGGGCCCAAGCCGATCCGCTCGCGGACTTCGAGGGTCTACCGGGTAAGATCGGGACGTCGTGAGTCGCCCGATAGGCGCGACCGGATCCTTGAACCGATCGTTCGAGACGACAGCCCCGCCCGATCGGCGGGGCGCATCAACAGGAGCACGTGCATCGATGGGTGACGCAACCTTGACCTTCACCGACGCGGATTTCGAGACCGAGGTCCTGCAGTCCGACAAGCCGGTTCTGGTGGACTTCTGGGCCAGCTGGTGCGGGCCCTGCCTGGCCATCGCGCCGCTGATCGACGAGATCGCCACGGAGCAGCAAGAGACCATGAAGGTCGGCAAGCTGGATGTGGACGCCAACGGCAACACCGCCATGCAGTACGGCGTCTTCAGCATCCCGACCATCATCCTCTTCGCTGGCGGCAAGGAGGTCGAGCGCATCGTGGGCGGCATGCCCAAGGAGCGCATCATGGCCAAGATCAAGCCGCATCTGGCGGCTGTCGCCGGCTGATCGGCAACTCGGCCCGACCGGCCGAGCACGAACGCGAGGGCCCGAGGGGATCGATCCCCTCGGGCCCTCTTCTGCTGTGCCGGCTCCCTGTGACCGATCTCGCAGCCGAACCGTGATTCACCTGGCGGCCGCTTCCGGCGTGATGGAGCAGAATGGCGCCATCAACGAATCGAGGCGGAAGATTGAAAGGAGCAGGGAGATGAACGGGAAGAAGGTACGGTTGATCACGGTCTTGGCCGCGGCGCTGTTGATGCAGTTGGCGGTCGTCGGAGCAGCCCAAGCGCAGCGGTTGCCCCGCTCGCTTCCGGGACACGCGGTGGAGCCGCTGGATGCCTGGTTCGGCCCGAAGGCCGGCGGTGTCGTCATCTTCGAGATCGACGACGACGAGGTCTACATGGGACCGGTCTTCGCAGGGGCGAAGCTGCTGAGCATCCGCAATGGTGGCAAGCGCTTCTACGACGGTGACGAGCTGGTGGCCTCGGTGAGGCATGGCCGCCTGGTCGAAGGGGCCAACGGGCGGGTGCTGATGAGCCTTCGGGAGAATCGCATCCACGCCGGGCAGAACGGCCCGCGACTCTACGAGATGCGAGGCGATCGGCTCTTCGACGATAGCGGGCGGCTGATGCTGACCACCAGCACGGCTCTGGCCGATGCCAATGCCGAGACGCGGCTCGTGGTGGCGCTGGTGCTGGAGCGCTACTTCGTCTACCGGGCTCCGGCGGAGCAGTAGACGCGACGGGTCAGGGGAGAGGCGGCTGGTCATCGGAGGGGCCGGCGGTCCGGGAAGACACCGGGCCGCCGGCCTCTCCGTGTCTCGCGGGTGTGCCGAGCCCTCAGAAGGAGATGGGGATGCGCTCCGCCAGCAGGAAGACCACCAGCGCCCAGGCGAGGCCGGCGTACAAGCCGGCCATCATGTCGTCGAGCAGCACGCTCCGGGCGCTGTGCAGCTTGCGATCGATGAGGTTGACCGGCCAGGGCTTGAGGATGTCGAAGGCGCGGAAAAGCAGCAGCAGCAGCAGGACCTGCTGCCAGGCCGGATCGAAACCCAGCCGGGGCATCACGATCTGGCCGCCACCGCCGCCGGCCAGCGAGCGGATCGTGGCGATGGCACTGCCGGCCGAGAAGAGCCAGAAGGCGAGGAGCTGGCTGACCAGGGTGGCGGTGAGCATGCCGGCCACCTCGTCGATGACCACCGAGCCCGGATCGTGCTCGCCGAGTCGCTCGGAGTAGCGTGCCGTGGCCCAGACTCCGAGCGCATAGACCAGGGCCAGCGCGAGGGCCGGGATCAAGGCGTATTGGACCAGGCCGCGGCTGCTACTGGTCTCTAGATAGATCCAGATGGGCAGCGCGGCTGCGACCGAGCCGACCGTCCCCGGCGCAATGCGGGCCAGGCCGGTGCCGAAGAAGGTGGCGATGAGGGTCGCGGGGTCGCGGAGCGAAGGCAGCGCGGGCTGATCCATGCCACGAGGATATGCGGTCGCTGCCCGACGTCAAGAACCCGAGCGCGGCGGTCGGTCCACGAGGCGACGAGGCGGTCATGCTACCCCTAGGATTTGCTGCGGCGCTGCACTAGACTCAGCCGCCATGGAGCCCGTCATCCAGGTCGAGGACCTCGTCAAACGCTACCGCAAGGCCGAGCGCAAGGCCGTCGATGGCGTGAGCTTCGAGGTCTCCCCCGGCAGCTTCTTCGCCTTGCTCGGGCCCAACGGGGCCGGCAAGACCACCACGATCTCGATCCTGACCACCACGCTGCGGCCCAGCTCCGGCCGGGTGCTGGTGGCCGGCCAGGACGTCGTACGCGACCCGGGCGCCGTGCGCCGTCAGCTGGGCATCATCTTCCAGAAGCCCAGCCTGGACATGAACCTGACCGCCGAGGAAAACGTGCGCTTCCACGCGGTGCTCTACGGCCTCCACCCGATGCGCCCGGTCTACTGGATGATGCCGGCCGATTACCGCCAGCAGGTCGAGCGCCTGGCCGAGATCCTGGGCCTGGAAGATGCCATGCACCAGCCGGTCAAGACCTTCTCGGGCGGCATGAAGCGCAAGCTCGAGATCGTGCGCAGCCTCATCCACCAGCCGCGCGTGCTCTTCCTCGACGAGCCGACCACCGGCCTCGACCCGGCCAGCCGGCGCAGCCTGTGGGCCTACCTGAAAGAAGTGCGCCAGCGGGGTGGCACCACCGTCTTCCTGACCACCCACTACCTGGAAGAGGCCGAGGACGCCGACCGGATCTGCGTGATCCACCAGGGCCGCGTGGTCTCCTTGGGCACGCCCGAGGAGGTCAAGGCCGACCTGGTGGAGGACTACGTGGCCATCGACGCGGCCGATCGCGAGGCCCTGGAGGCCGAGCTGCAGGTCATGGACGCCCAGTTCACGCGCGAACCGGACAATGGTGGCTTCCGCGTCTCGGTCAGCGGACGGGGCATCCATCCGCTCTTGCGCGCCATCGAGACGCCGCTGGAGCGCGTGCGGACCCATACGCCCAGCTTGGAAGAAGCCTACCTGGAGATCTTGGAGCGCAACGGATGATCCACGGGTGGCGATCACCTTCGACCCTCCAGCTTCGAGATCGAGCGGGAGCGAGGCTGGCATGAAGCAGATCCACGCCGGCTTGGCCCTGGCCTATCGCGACCTGCTCAAGTTCCTGCGCGATCCGGCTCGGATCGCCTCGACCTTCATCTTCCCCTTCGCCTTCATCGGTATCCTGGGCGGCAGCTTCCAGGCCTCGCTCGGCGACGACGCGGGCATGGACTTCATGGCTTTCGTCTTCACCGGCGTCCTGGCCCAGACCCTCTTCCAGTCGGCGGCGCTGGGCATCGTTTCCCTGATCGAGGATCGCGAGAACGACTTCAGCCAGGAGATCTTCGTGGCGCCCATCTCGCGCTACACGATCATCCTGGGCAAGATCGGTGGCGAGTCGCTGGTTGCCATGGCCCAGGGCTTGGGCATCCTGGTCTTCGCCTTGGTCTTGCGCATCGAGCTGAGCTGGGCCCAGACCTTGGCGCTCCTTCCGATCTCCTTGGTGGTCTGTTTCTTCGGCGGCGCCTTCGGCATCCTGATCCTGGGCAACCTCTCCAGCCAGCGGGCGGCCAACCAGGTCTTCCCCTTCATCATGCTGCCGCAGTTCTTCCTGGCCGGCGTCTTCAACCGCATCGACAACCTGCCGCCGCTGCTCGACGGGCTCTCGCGCATCTCGCCCATGCGCTACGCGGTCGACCTGACCCGTGGCGTCTTCTACCGGGGCCATCCCGATGCCGATGTGGCCGTTCTGGCCTCGCCGTCCTTCAACCTGGGCTTGATGACCCTGCTCTTCCTGGTCTTCCTGGTCATCGGCACGGCCCGCTTCGTGCGTCGCGAAACCGAGCGCTGAGGGCCCAGAGCCCTCGATGCATGCGACGACGTTGCCCTCAGCGCGCGTGCGAGTATGATTAGCGATTGGGACAGCGCATGATGCGCTGTGACAGGGGGGTGCAGTCGCGTGACGACGGAAGTGAACGCGATCCGCCTCTGCGGTGTAACCCTCATGTGTCCTTAGGGGAGCACCAGGCTATGGGGTGGTGACCCAACCGGTTCGAGGCTTGCAAACTCCGCTGACCGGGTCGACCGCCTCTCTCCTGTGCTCTCACGCACCGTTCTTACCTCAAAGGAGAGGCGACCACAGTGAATCTTCAGAACATGCTCCGACGATGGCCGCTCATCGCGGCCGCCGCCGCGCTGACCGGCTTGGCCTTTGGCCTGGTCGGTGGCGCCCAGACCTCGCAGGCCGCACCGGCCCAGCAGGACAGCTTCCAATGCACGTGGCAGGCTGCCGGCCGCGCCGCCAACGACCTCTTCCATGCCGCTTCGGCCATGGACACCGACCTGAACCACCTCTACATCTACGGTGGTCTCGACGAGAGCTTCGATGTCCAGAACACCGTCGAGCGCGGTGACTTCTCCGGCCCGAACCCCAGCGCGACCAACGTGCGCGTGGCGGCCGGTGGAGCGCTCCAGCGCTACGGCGCCGCGGGCGCCTACCGCGCCAAGGGTGACACCGACGAATCGGCCGTATACTTCATCGGCGGCATCGGTGGTGGAGACCGCGGCCAGGCGGAGGGCGACGTCCAGCGCTTCGCCACCAAGGCCGGCAGCTGGAGCAACACGCAGTTGCGCGTCAACGAGCGCGCCTTCGCGGCCGCCGTCTACGTGCCCGCCCAGGACGCCATCTGGGTCATCGGCGGCGTCAACCAGTGCCCGCTGGCCGACGTGCTGATGGGCCAGGGCTGCCGCGGCAGCAGCATCGCCACCCAGTACATCACCTGGGACGCCATGAGCGGAGTCGCCACGGTCAACACGCTCTCGGGCGCCAACCTGACCAACTTCGGCCACACGGCCGTCTTCGATTCGGCCAACAACCGCATTCTGGTCTTCGGCGGCACCAACAACAACACCAGTGGCAACAACACCCTGGTGGCCATCGACGTGTCGGATGCCGATCCGGCCGCGGCCACTGTGGCCAACGTCACCACCAGCGGTGCCGCTCCGCGCTTGTGGTTCCACGGTGCGGCCTACGACTCCGACAAGAACTGGATGGTCGTCGTCGGTGGCGTCAACCAGAACTTCCTGCAGCGCAGCGAGTCGACCGAGGCCCGCACGCTGGCCCTCGACCTGACCCAGAGCCCGCCGGCCTGGGAGAACCTGAACACCAGCTTGCAGGACCGCGTCGGCGGCAACATGGAGTACGCCGCCAACCACAACGTGGCGCTCTTCACGCTGGGCCGCAACAAGTTCAGCGACAGCGGCGATCCGATGGCGCCGGACGACCAGACCGCCGTGCGCAACACCTCGGCGCTGGTCTGCTCGGAGATCGTCCCGACCGCGACCCCGGGCCCGACGGACACGCCGGATCCGAACGTCACGCCTTCGGCCACGCCGGAGGGCCCGACGCCGGTTCCGCCGACCCCGACGCGCGATCCGAACGCTAGCATCTGTGAGATCGCGGCCAACAAGGTGCCCGGTGCGGTGATCAACGCAGCGACCGGCAATCCGCAGTCGGTGGCCGGCTACGGCCTGCGCTGCAACCCGAACCTGCCGGCCGGTCCGCTCAATCCCGAGCGCGGTTGGCTGAGCCTGCGCAACCCGGGCCTGCCCTACCACCCGCTCTTCAACGGCCTGGTCTGGAAGTGCGGCTGCCCCTAAGGGCTAGCGCTTCGATGCGCCGCCCGGCCTGAGGTCGCGGCGGAGGCATCCGAACCCGTGTCGATCTCGAGGCCCTCGCTCTTCGGAGCGGGGGCCTCGTTCATGGTTGCCGGGCATGTTCGACCGCGGGATCAGCGGGGCTCTCGAGGTCCGGGCGGCAGCAGCCGGGCGCGGGCCAGCTGGCGGGTGCCGTTCAGCAGGCGATACGCGGTGTTGCCGTCGCCACCGGTCTCGACTTCGATCAGCGATCGGTCGCGCAGCTCGCCGAGCTGGGCGATCAACTCGGCCGGCGAGATCGGCGGGCCGGCCGAATCGGCGCCGGGGGCCGGCAGCACCAAGGCCTGCAAGCCCATGGGCTGGTCCGCAGCTGCCAGACGCGCCAGCAGCTTGCGGGGACCGACATCCAGCCGCTGGAGGTCGTGGTCGAAGGAGCTGGCCAGATCGCCGAATCGCTCCCGGTCCAAGCTGGCCAGCTCGTCGAGCCGCCCGAGCTCGGTCTCGAGCTCGGCGGCCAGGATGAGCGGAGCGAGTTTGCGCAGGGCCTGGCCGGCTTGCAACAGCGGGCGTGGCAGGCCGTCCAGGCTCGTGGCGATGCGCGCGAGGGCCTCGGCTTGGTCGGCCGGCCAGACCTCGTCAAGGCCGAGCCCTCGCGTCAGGAGCATGCCGGCTTCGCCGGACGCGGCATCGGACGATCCCTCGAGGCTCAGGCGAGGCAGGCTCCAGGCCAGCTCGCCGGGGACCCGAAGCCGCTCGCGGCTGGTGACCACCAGCCGCAGGCCGCGGCAGAGGCCCAGCAGGCGCTCGGCCACCTCCGCCAAGATCGCGCTGACCTGTTCGCAATCGTCCAGCAGCAGGACCTGCTCGTCTCGCCCGATCTGCTGGGCGATGGCCCCGGGCAGGGGCAGGTCGGTCCCGGTGGCTTGGGCGATCCGGCCGAGCACGGGCAGGGCATCCGTCGCGCCGTCCAGGTCGACGACGGTGACTGCGGACCGCTCTCGCGCGCCCAGCAGGCAGTCGCGTGCCAATCGGCTCTTGCCGATGCCACCCGGGCCCCAGATGGTCAGGAGCCGCGTTTCGCCCAAGGCCTCGCGACAGGCGGCGGCGCGATCGAGATGATCGACCCGGCTGGCGTAGTCCTGCTCGGGCTCTTGCAGGCGCGAGCCTCCGCCGACTGGAGGCCCTGGCTTCCCGATGGCCCCGGTGCGCTGGTCCATCTTTGCCAGGAGTTGATCGAGCAGCGCCCGGGTCTCCAGGCTGGGCTGGCCGTCGAGATGCCGCCGCAGGGCTTGCTCGCAGGCTCGGGCCTGGGCCAGCAGCGCCGCACGGTCGGCCCGCGCGGCATGCAAGCGCATCAGGCGCCGATGGGCCGGCTCGTTGGTGGGATCGAGGGACAGCAGGGCGCGGCTCTGCTCGGCTGCCGCCATGTGGTCGCCCATGTCTTCCAGCGCGCCGCCGAGCCGGGCGAGAACCCGGCGTTGGCAGCGCATCAACTCGTCGCGCGCCTCCAGGGTCCAGGGATCCTCCAGTCCCGGCAGGAGCGGGCCGTTGCAGAGCGCCACGGCATCGCGCAGCTCGACCAGGCGCTGCTGGCGCGGGATCTGCGAATCGCCGGCCGCCCGCTGGAGGGTTTGGATGTCGGACCAGCTTTCGGTGCTCGCGTTCCAGGCGATGCGGTCCCCGTCGATCTCGATCCACTCCGCGTCGCCGGAATCCGGAAGCCACCGCCGGAGTCGGTGCAGGCTCTGACGCAGCTGATAGAGAGCCTTGCTCGCGTCCGACTCCGGCCAGAGCATGGCGGAGATCTCGGCACGGCTCAGCGCCCTGTCCGATCGCATGAGCAAGCAGGCCAACAAGCGCAGCGTGTCGTGGCGGGCAGGCAGATCGAAGGGACGGCCGTCGTGCTCGACGCGGCGCGTGCCCAACAGTCGGATGCTCAGGCCCTTCATGCGGCGATGTGGCTCGCGGTTTGCGGCGGGTGGATCGGGCCCGGCCGGCCTCACGTCTCCTCGGCCGGGCAGCACCATGATACACGCCCGCCGACCCTCGCCCCTTCGCCTGCGGCCCCCGAGCTTTCGCATGTGGCCAGTCTATCCGGAGGGCGTTGCACTCGCGTCCTCCCGGCTGCCTGTAGGCGCACAGAACTCGTGTGATTGCACTTGGCGATGATGCCCGATGCCGGAAACGCTCGTCGGTGGGCGGCGCCCGGCCGCTGGAAGGACAAATTCGCGCGCCCCTGTCCAAAGTCACCCGCCTTGCGTGTTATCTAGAGCGATTCGGGTCGGCCCACCCATCGCCGGCCCGGCGAGGACTGAGCAGCACGCGTGGATGCGCCGGTTTGACGCTCGCTCACGTCCGCTCCCCCGGCGGGGGCCGCCTGGCAGGCGTGGCCCCCGCCGCTTCTTTCTCTGGCTTGCCGCGAACTGGGCTTTCGCATCCTTCGCCGTACCCTCGTCATGCATCCGGGCATCGCGACTCCGAACGTTCCGGGTCCGCGCCCGGCCGCTTGGCGCGGGCTTCGGCCGGACCTAAGATCAGCCCCGCGAGTTGGCCCGCCAGGAGGATGCCGATGGCCGATGAATCGATCCGCGTCTTTCTCTGCGACGACCACGCCATCGTGCGGCAGGGCATACGGGCGCTCTTGGCCACCGAAGCCGGCATCGAGGTGGTCGGCGAGGCGGCCGACGGGGTCCAGGCGGTGGCCGAGCTGGAGTCGCTGGAGGCCGACGTGATCCTGATGGACCTGATGATGCCGCGCATGGACGGCATCGAGGCCATCGCCCAGATCAAGGCCGCCCGGCCCGAGGCGCGCATCCTGGTCTTGACCAGCTTCGCCTCGGACGACAAGGTCTTCCCGGCCATCAAGGCCGGCGCGCTGGGCTACCTGCTCAAGGACTCGGGTCCCGAGGCCCTGGTGCGCGCCATCCACCAGGTGCACCGCGGCGAGTCCTCGCTGCACCCCTCCATCGCGCGCAAGCTGCTAGACGAGCTCTCGCGGCCGGCCGGCGAACAATCGCTGCCCGAGCCCCTCACCGCCCGCGAGCTGGAGGTCCTGCGCCTGATCGCCCGCGGCCTGTCCAACCAACAGATCGCCGACCAGCTGGTGATCAGCGAGGCCACGGTGCGCAGTCACGTCAGCAACATCCTGGGCAAGCTCCAGCTGGCCAGCCGGACCCAGGCCGCGCTCTATGCGCTGCGCGAAGGACTGGCCTCCCTGGACGAAGAGGGCGGCTGAGCCCGATTCCGCCGCTGTGCCGGTGATCCCCGCGCTCCAGACGGCTTCCAGAGGGTCGGGCCGACTCCGACAAATGTCGTAGACCCTCCCCCATTTCGACGAGCTGCCCCGCCCCGCGGCGGGGCTTTTTGTGTGGTCGCAGATCCACCTCGGCGCCGATGTGTTCCCGCCCCCGATCTGGTTCAATATCCTCATGGCCGGAGGAATTCGATCCCCGGCGCGATAGTGATGAACGAATCGGAGCGTTGAAGATGATCGGGTACCAGACGTTGGGCGGATCGACGGGCGTAGCAAGCCGCGAGGCAGCGCGCGAGTGGAGCAACCAGGACTGGCTGGAGCGGCTGCAAGGCGAGAGCCTGGTGCGCGAGGAGGCCATCGTGGCCTTGCGCGATTACATGCAGCGGGCGGTCTACGTCTACCTGCTGCGCCGGCGCAGCGACCTGTCCGGCCTCCACCCCACCGAGCTCTCCCAGCTGGCCGAGGACTACACCCAGGAGGCGCTGCTGATCGTCCTGCGCGAGCTGGAGGGCTTCCGCGGCGACAGCAAGCTGACCACCTGGGCCTACCGTATCGTCATCAACCTGGCCATCGGCAAGCTGCGCCGCAAGCACTGGCGCGACATCTCGCTGGAGCACAGCCTCTCCGACGAGGATCGGCCCAGCCTGCTGACCAGCCTGGAGGACGAGTCCAGCGCCGACCCCCAGGCCGCCATCGAGCAGCGCCAGGTCCTCGAGCGCCTGCGCAGCGTCATCTCCGAGTCGCTGACCGAACGCCAGCGCACCGTGCTCACCGGCATCGTTCTCGAAGGTGCTTCCACCGCCGCCATGGCCGCGCGTCTGGATACCAACCGCAACAACATCTACAAGATCCTCCACGACGCCCGCAAGAAGCTGCGCGGCTGCCTGGAGGAGATGGGCGTCACCGCCCAGCAGAGCCTGGCCGCATTCGCCGACGGCACCAGCATCTGGACCACCGGCGACGCGCCGCTCTTCGACGAGGTGGCCATCGGCGCCGACTGACGGTCGCCTCGCTCGAATCCTCTCGACGGAGCCCACGCGGCGCGTGCCGCGTGGGCTGTCTTCTACTCCGAGGCTTCGAGCTCGTCGGCTCGAGCCTCTTCCCGCAGGCTCTCCATTCGTGGCAAGCCGACGACGGAGCCCATGCCGGTGAGCAGGCCACCGACCGCGGCCAGGAGCAGGTTCATGCCGCCGAAGAGGATGGACAAGGCGGTGGCGTCGGCGGTCGGCACGGGCACGGGCAGGCTGGCCAAGAGGCCGATGTAGAGCACCTCGCGCACGCCCCAGCCGCCGATGGAGGGTAGCAGGGTCGAGAGGGCCACCAGCGGGACGAAGATGGCCCAGTCGTAGAGGCTCATCTGGTCGATGCCCACCGCGCGGCCCAGGGCGGCGTTGGCGCCGACCAGGAGCAAGGCGAAGGCGAAGCCCCAGGCGGTGGCGATGGCCAGGGGGCGCGAGCGGTATTCGGCGAAGGAGCTGGTGAAGCGGCGGACGCCCTCGTGGGCTACGAAGCGACCGACGAGAGGAAGGCCTTCCAGCCTCGGCAGCCAGGTCTCGACGCGGAAGAGCAAGAGCAGACCCAAGGTGCCGGCCAAGCCGACGACCAGCAGTGTGACGCCCACCGTCGGCGTCGTGTGATCGCGCACCGCCGGCAGGGCGAGCAGTCCTACGGCGAGTAGCGGCAAGAGCCCGATCGCGCGATCGACCAGCACGGTGCTGGCGGCGTGCGCCTTGCCCAGACCGTCGCGCGCCAGCGCGAGCGCCCGCACCACGTCCCCTCCCATGCCGGTGGGCAGGAACTGGTTGAAGAAGGTGCCGACCAAGAAGAGCTCGGTCGTGCGCCAGGCCGAGACGCGGTGGCCCAGGGCGGTGGTCAGGGCCTGCCAGCGCCAGCCGCGTACCAGGGTGCCCAGGCCGCAGTAGAGCAGGATGGCGATGGCCAGCTGGCCCCGCCGGCCCGGCCCGACCGCCTCGCGCAGCTCATCCAGCACCGCGCCGGGCTCGACCACGAAGCCGAAGAGCAGGGCCAGGAGGCCCAGCGTGATGCCGATGCGCAGTGCCAGGGAGCGGCGGGAGGAAGTCATGGGGCGGGTGTTCGCGTAAACAAGGTGATCTCGACGCTGCTGCCGTCCGGATAGGCGATGGCCTCCGTCGGCCCGCGGGCGGTCTGCGCTTCGAGCACCTCGAGGGTGGCCGGCGGGTCGTAGCCAGGGTAGCGGACCACCCAGGCGCGGGTCCAATTCTCGGGCAGGCTGGGCAGCAGCTCGCGCTCGATGTCGTTGGGCGTCCAGTGGCCCCAGTAGCGGTAGAGGGGCGTCTCCCGATCCCAGTGCCGGGCCAATACGCTCTCGCCGCCGGCGATGAGCAGGTCGCCCGGTTCGATCAATTCGTCGAGCGTCTCGCGCAGGGCTGGCAGGGTGGCGTTGTCGTAGACCCAGACCATCTCGACCCCGTTGATGCTACCGGTGAAGATAGGCTGACGCTCCGGCGAATCGTGGTAGATCTCCAGCTGGTCGAGAGGTTCCTGCCTGCGCTGCACCTGGCTCTTGTAGAGCACCACGAAGTCGGTCCGGCCCGGCCGGAATGCCGGCGCCGAGCGGAAGCGACCCACGAAGAGCGGCCCGAAGTTGGCCACGCCCTTGCTGGCCGCCTCGCTGTTCTCGGCATCCGGCAATCCGTTGAGGTACTCGGCGGCCAGATCGTAGCCCTCGCCCCAGCCCATCAGCAGGACATCTTGAGCCGCGCGCGCGCCGCCCAAGAGCGGGTTGTAGTAGGCGATCGGATAAGGCCAGGCCCTCGCGCCGCGCGCCTCGGCGAATTGCAGCAGCCCGATCAGCAAGACGGCGACCAGCGCGGCCGCGTCACCGAATTGTGAATGGCGAGCCTCGGTCGCGTCGCCTACCCGATCGTCCTCGCGCGCGCCCGCCTCGTCACCCCTTCGGCGCAGCAGGGTCTGCAGACCGCTCCACAGGCGCGGCGCCAGCATCACCAGGATCAGACCACCGGCCAGGTTGGCCGCCGCCAGGCTGGGCAGGAGGTAGCGGTCGAACTTCTTGGGCCCCAGGGTGATGACCAGGGCGAAGAAGATCGCCCAGGCCAAGAGCAGTCCGACCGATGACAGGATGCGCTCGCGCCGCGACGAGGACGCCACCCTGGAAGCGCTGGCGCGTCCCCGCCGCGCTCGGGATCCCGGGAAGCCCAGCCGTGGGGGCCCGCATTCCAGGAGCGCGCGCATCGCCAGGCCGAAGGCCAGGATGGCCCCGATCAGGCCCAGCGGGGCCATGCGGAAGGCGCCGGCCACCGGGTAGAAGAAGACGCCGGGATCGCCCACCGGCCGGCCCATGAAGTAGTTCCCGCTCTGGTGGACGTGCCCGCCCTCGTCGCCGGCCTTGACCAAGACGCCGGCCCGGCAGGGCTCGTCACAGTCGCGCAGCAGGGTCCCGATGGGATCGGTCCACATGGCCGGCCAGAGCGCGGCGTAGATCGCGGCCGCCGCCAGACCCCAGGCCAGGAAGTCGCGCGCCGCCAGGCGCCAGGACCGGTCGCGCCAGCCGCGCCAGAGGAAGATGCCCAGGGCGAAGGGGCCGAGCAGGAAGCCGGCCGACTTGGCCAGCATCGCCAGCCCGGCCAGCAGGCCGGCCACGACCGCCCGCCCTCGGCCACCATGTCGCAGCCAGGCCGCCAGGCCCAAGACGGCCGGCAGGGCCAGGATGGAGAGCATGGCGTCCACGTGCATCACGCGCGAGTGGGCCATCAGGAAAGGGTCGAAGGCCAGCAGCGCCAGGCCGCCCAGGGCCGGCGGCGCGCGCAGCCCGATGCCCGCGCGCAGCATCAGATAGACCAAGAAGAGGCCCAGCAGGCTCCCGACCGCGATGCCGCGGTGCGCGCTGAAGATCACCGGCGCCAGGGTCTGATAGACGCCCTCCATGCCCACGTCGTCCAGCTGGTCGGTGTTCTCGCCACCGTTGGTCTCATCCAGGCAGAGCCCCTTCCAGTGGCCGATGGTCTCGGCATCCAGGGCGAAGGAACCCAGCCACATCGTGATGACACCGGGATGGCCCGACTGGAAGGTGCCGGCCCAATCGCCCGCCATCAAGGCCGTCCGGAAGTTGATCGAGCGGCAGACCCAGCGGGTCTCGTCGGAGACGATGTAGCGGCTCGACTCGCGCAGGCGCAGCCAGCCGGCGCCGGCCAGGACCAAGGCGAGCAGCAGAACTTCGAGCGTTCGGGAATGTCGGGGCATGCGGGCAGGGCCTAGGGCTGGGGTTGGCTTGGCCGGAATTCTACCGCCTTCGCTCGCCGCTCGCGACGTGCGCGGCGCGAGGCCGATCGTCGGTCGGCCGGATCAGGGCTCGACGTCGACGATGCGGAAGCGCCAGAGCTCGATGGCATCGGCCGCGCCGGCCTCTGCCTCATCCATCGGCCGCGCCGGCAGCCGCTGGCCCGTCGCCGGATCGTAGAGCCCGGCGCGAACCGTGTAGATGCCCTCCGGCAAGCCATCGACCGCCTGATCGGTCGACATCATCAGCCGATGCGGATCGTAGACGAAGGCGGCTGGATCGGTCTGGAAGTTCCCATCCTCGTCCCTCCCCCAACTGGCCGTCGGCGCCCGGCCGCAGTCGGGCCAGCCGTCCGACTGGGCGACGGTATTGCCCGCCTCGTCGACCAGGTGGACGAAGACCGAGTAGTTGGTCTCGATCGGCGCCAGCGCCTGCCAGACGAAGGTCAGGCCCAGGCCGGCCGCGCCGAGGCTCGGCCGCTGCTCGGGGATGGCGGCGACCGGCCCACCACCGGGCGCGGTCGCCTGACCGTCCGCAAGCGATTCGACGTCCTGGTCGGCGTTCGCCATCGAATCACCGATCGGCGCGCCGTAGGCCTCGCTCTGCAGCGGATAGTCCAGCCCGACCAGGCGGATCGAATCGTCGAAGATCCACTCGCGGCGGTCCTCGACCAGCGGCAGCTCGAGCGCTGCCGCCACCGCGATCGAGTCGTCGGCGCGGCGCAGGTCCAGCGCCGAGGGCGGCGCGCGGAAGTCCTCGGCCGTGTCGCTGACGATGTCTTCCCATTCGTCGAGCCAATCTCGGATGCTCCCGTCGTCCTCGATCGTGATCGCCTCGCCGGAGGTCGGCTCGCGTTGATAGACCTCCAGCTTCGGCCGTCCATTCACCGTGATCACCCAGCTGCGGTGGTAGTCGCGCTCGATGATCTCCTCGGGGACGTCCTCGACGTCCTGCGGGCGCCAGGCCACCAAGTAGTAGTCCGGATCGATCGGGCAGCGCGGCGCGCCGAAGCTGTACCAGCCGGTGATCAGCGATTCCTCGTTGGAGTCGTAGCTGCCCGAGATCAGGCCGGCCCGGTAGATCTCGCGCAGGGTCGACCAGCCCGCCCGGTAGGGGAAGCCGAAGTAGCCGCCGCGCGGCAGGCTCTCGAAGGGCTGCCAGTAGCCGGGTAGGCGGGCCTCGGGCCAGACCCGCTTGTACTCCGGGTCGTGGCGCACGAAGACCACGTGCTGGTGCAGGACGAAGACCACGAGGATGGCGCTGCCAGCGGCGAGGGCGATGCGACGGCCGTCGCGCTGCCCCGCCCGGGCCTCGAGCCAGGTGACGGCGCGGTCCAGGCCCCAGCCGCAGAGCAGCAGCCAGGCCGGCATCATGGTGTAGAAGTGGGTGTGGGGCTTCTGGACCAGGAAGGCGGCGGCCAGGAAGGGGCCGGCCAGCCACAAGAGCAGCATCCGCCAGCGCGCGTCCAGCCCGGGCGCGGCCAGGAGGGCCGCCAGCACCGGCAGGAAGACCAGCAGGGCCAGCGAGCGCGGCGGATCGGCCTCGGCCGGCCCGATCTCCAGCCACTCGGGTCTCAGGACGACGACCGCCAGCCCCAGCAGCCACAGCCCGCCCAGCGCTCGGCCGGCCCGGCCCCAGGCGGCGGCCAGGCGGCTGACCACCACCGCCACCAAGACCAGCGCGATGCCGGCCACGTAGTAGCTGGCGTTGTAGAAGGAGGCGCGGGTGAACCAGTCGCCGAGCATGTTGTAGGGCATGCCGCCGCCTACCCGGCGCTCGGCGATGTAGGTCCAGGTCTGCCCGAACTGCTCGTGCAGCGCAAAGGGCAGGTAGAAGCTGCCGCAGACGATGGCCGCCAGGGCCAGCGGCGGGCCGGCCTGCCGCAACCAGCGCCGCGCGGACCAGCCCTCGCGCCAGGCCCTCGAGAGGACCAACCAGGCCACCGGCGGCGCGGCGAAGATCATCTCGTAATGCGCCCAGCTGCCCAGGCCCAGGAGCAGGCCGGCCAAGATCAGGCAGCGATCGCCGTCCCGCGCCCGGCGGTGGAAGCGCCAGGCGCACCAGACCGCCGCCACCGAGAAGAGCAGGACGACGCTCTGGTACTGCACGATGCGCGAGAAGGCCACCAGATAGCCGTCCAGGGCCACCAGCAGGGCGGCCAGCCAGCCGGCCCGGCTGCCGAAGAGCCGCGCGCCCAGCGCCCAGACCAGCAGGACCGCCGCCAGGCCGGCCAGCGCGAAGGGCAGCCGCGCGCCGCCTTCGGAGAGATCGCCCAGCCGGAGGCCGGCCGAGGGCAAGAGCACCTCGGCCGGTCCCTTCTTGTGCCGCAGCAGCGCTTCCGGATCGTTCGAGCGCCCGATCTCGTGGGCCATCAACATGGCACGGGCCTCGTCGCCCTGGAACTCGGCATAGCCCAGATGCGCCAGGCGCAGCCAGCCGGCCAGGATCAGGAGCAGCGCCAGGGCCGCCACGCGCAGGCCGCTGGGCTTCGGTCCCAGCGGCCAAGGATCTCGGGCGTCGGCTTGCCCCCTGGGCTCGCCGCCGGCGACGCCGGAAGCTGGGTCCTCCTCGTCCGCCTCGATCGCGGACGCCAGCTCGCTTGCGTCGTCCACCGGGTCGTCCCCTGCATCTCCCGACTCTGCGGCGTACCGAGCCGAGATCTCCTCCAGCCGGCGCCGGTAGTCGCGGTAGAGGTAGAAGGGCAGGAGGATCAGGAAGGCCAGGAGCAGGACGATCGACCAGGGACTTGGCAAGAGCGGTAGGGCACTGGCCAGCAGCAGTCCCGAGAGCCCGATGGCCACGGGCAGCGACAGCAGCTCGCAGAGGTCGAGGCCGCGCAGGCGCAGCAGGTGGGCCAGCGCCAGGGCGCCGGCGGCCAGCCATAGGGTCGTGACCAGGAGCGCGATCATCCCTTGCCTTCCGATGCCCGTCCGGGCGACGCGATCGACGATGCCTCGCTTGTCCTGTCGTCCATGTTCGACCGCTCGATCCTGGCCTCCTCGGTCTCCAGCTCCGCGGGAGCCGCATCGTCCGAGCCCGGCTCGCCGAAGCGGATCCGCTGGAGCAGCGCGTAGTCGAGCAGGCTGCCGCCCTGCTCGACCTCGGGGCGCGGCAGCTCGGGCCGCTGGGGATCGTAGAGGGCAGCGATCAGCAGGTAATCGCCGGCCGGCATCGTCTCGGGCAGCGTCAGGCTCCGCGCGTCCACCACCACCTCGCCGGGCGCCCAGCCGGTGGTGGGGCGCGTGCCGGCGGCCGGCTCGCCGTCGGCCTGGGCGATCGGGGGGCCGGCCGGCTGACCGTCCGGGCCGGCCGGCAGCAGCTGCAGGGTCACCTGGTAGCGGGTAGACATGGGCGCCAGGCCGCGCCAGTAGAGGGTGACCGGAATCTCGTGGGTCTGGCCGGCCGCCAATTCGGCAGCGGGCCCATCATAGCCCAGGAGCTCGACCATGCCACCGACCGTCGCGCCGACGCGGTGCTGCATCTGTGGCGCCCGGGTCACGCGCTCGGGCGAGCGCACCGCCAGCGAGCTCAGCCAGACGCCCCGGGCGGGCAGAAGTGACAGCGGTTCGCCGCGCCAAAGCATGCGCGGACGACCGGTCTCGTTCAACAGCTTCACACGCAGGTCGTAACGACCGGCGCGGGCCGGTAGGTCGAAGGCCAGCGGCAGGCGCCAGTAACGGTCGGTCGTCCGATCGATCGGCAGCGCGATCTCGGTGGATGCCGCGACCCGTCCCCAGCGGTCGAGGAGTTCGGCTCGCAGGTGCATGGGCCCGAGCGTCTCGGTGGCGGTCGGATGTCCCTCGAAGTCGAGCGTGCCGCTGATGGCCGAGGCGGCGTCGCCGGCCGCGTCCGCAGCGCCCGGCGCGATCGCGGACCGCTTCTCGATCCAGACCGCCAGGGGTAGGCGCGAGCCGGACGTCCAGCCGCCGGTCTCCGGCCGGGGCAAGTCGAAGCCGATCATGTCCACGGGGCCCGACCGAGCGCGCAGGGAGTGCTCGATACCCAGGCGCGAGAGGTAGGCCGGCGCTTGGGCCTGGACGACCTCGACCTCGCCCAACTCGGCCGGCCCCTCGGGCGGGTAGGCCTCACCGCTCTCGGCTTCGTAGAGCCGCAGGGTGAGCCGGTAGGACCCCGAGGGCAGGCCGGCGCTGGGCATCAGATCCTGCGGGTCGTAGACCGTGCTGCCAAAGTCCCAGCCGCTGGAGGGGCGCAGTCCGTGGAAGGGCGCGTGGTCGCTGCGCATCACCGCCCGACCCTCCGCGTCGAGCAGCTCGACGGCCACCTTGTAGTCCGGCCGCTCGCGCTCCTCGACCTTCCAGATCAGGCGCAGCCGGCCTCCGGCGCCGGCCACCAAGGGGCCAGGCCGGGTATCCCAGCCCAGGAGCGTCAGCGCGCCCAGGCGCAGGTTCTGGCGGCGGGTCGGCGCATCCTCGCCGTCCAGGGCCGGCGCGCGTTCGTAGGCGCGCAGATCGAGCACGATGGAGCTGGCCGGGAAGTCGCGACGGTCCACCTCCACCGCGTTGTGCTCCAGCCAGTCCTGCAGCTCGCCGGGCGGATCGACGAACCACAGCCGCTGGTGGGCCGCCAGGAGCGGTCCGAGCAGCTCGCCCGGCGGTCGATCGTCCGGCAAACCGCTGGGCAGGAAGGGCGGCATGGTCTGCACCTCCGGGCTCCCGCGATCCAAGAGCAGCGGGCGATAGGTATGCTGCAGCACGGGATGCGGCACCAGCAGCAGATCCGGGCGCTCGACGTCGATCACGGCCCGCTGGCGCACGTAGTTTGCCACCGCCCGGTGATCGTCCTTGGCGTAGGCTGGGTCAGTGTAGAAATTCCGGTCCGAGGCCAGCATGCCGATGGCGGCCAGGAGCAGCAGCCCGGCGCCCAAGCCCGCGCGCCGGCGCTCGGCGGCCACCAGGCCGCAGCCGGCCAGGATCCAGCCGGCCGGCATGGCCAGCAGGATGTGCCGGATGCCCATGTAGACCGGCTTGATCCAGGTCAGCGCGTAGAGCCCGAGCACGGGCAGCAGCAGGTAGCCGGCCGCCACCAAGGCCGTGCCCCGGCGATGCGCCCGCCAGAGCCGATGGAAGCCGAAGACCATCGAGCCGGCGAAGGCCAGCTCGGCCGCCAGCATCCCCAGCCCTCGAGCCGGCGCGTCAAGGCTCCAAGCTTCCGCCGTCCTGCCGAAGCCCAGCCCGAAGCTGACGTCGCGCAGCATGGTCCGCAGCGGCACGAAGTGCTGGTCGCGCTCGGCGCCGATGCCCAGCCGCCACAGCGCGTAGGGCAGCAAGGGCGCTGCCGCCAGACCCACCACCAACAAGGGGATCAAGGGCCGCCAGTCGCGCCGCCGCAGTCCGAAGGCCAAGAGCACCAGGGCCTGAAAGCCCAATAGGAAGACGCTCAGGTAATGGGTCCAGACCAGCGCGGCGTTGGACAAGAGACAGCCCAGGGCCCAGGGTAGCGACGTGGACCTTGGCGAGTCCGGCCGATCCCAGGCCTCCAGCGCGCGCAGCAAGGCGTAAACCGCCATCAGGCCGAGCGTCACCTGCAGGCTGTAGCTCCGCAGCTCCTGGCTGTACCACAGCAGGGCCGGCGAGATCGCGGCCAGCAGGGCCGCGACGGTGCTGGCGAAGGCGGTGTCAGCCGCTGCGGCGTTGGTCGCCGCGTTGTCGGTCGCTGCGGTGTCGGAGTCTGAGACAGCGGCGGCTGACGTGGCGGCAGCCGATGTTCCGGCCGGCGCCGGATCGCCCGACGCCTCGTCGGATGTCGAGCTGCCCAGCCACCGCAGCGGCGACCGAAGCAGGCGGCGCGCCAGGGCCCAGCTCAGCGGGATGGCCGGCAGGCTGACCAAGAGCGAGAGCCACGTGCCGGCCCAGATGGCGCCGGGCTGTCCGACCGGCAGGTCCAGCGCGCGCAGCCAGCCGGCCACTAGCAGGAAGTAGAGCGGCGGCTGCAGGTCCTGGGTGACCAATGCGTCCAGCGGGATCTGGCCCGAGAGGATGCCGGCCCAGTCCAGGCCGGCCCGATAGAGCGTCAGCCCTTCGTCCTGCCAGATCGACATGCGCTGAACGTCCCAAGCGCGCAGGAGCAGCGCCAGCACCGTCAGGCCGGCGACCAGGCGGCGTGGATGGACGAGGGTCGCGACCAGAAGCGAGCGAAGGTCCGCGACCCAGACCAGCGGGATCGGGCGATCTGGCGCAACGGAAGTCACTGAGGGCGTCGAAGACATATCGGCCAAGGATACCTGGATTCTTGCGTCGCGGCACGCTTGCCTGACGGCGAGCGGAGAACGGCTTGGGCTGGGGGTGTTGGCGGACGGTGAGGGCCTTGGGGCGCGAAGCCGAAGTGATGACCGAACCTTGTGACGCGGGGACCGGGCGCCAGAAGGCGGTCGTCCGGTCCCGCCGAGGTCCGCCGTCGCACACGACCTGTGGCTTCGCGCCCCAAGGCCCTCACCGCCCGCTTGGACCGCTGTCGGGAGAGGCGTCACCAGGGCGAGTCGAGCGCGGGCTCCGAGGTCGACGACCTTGGCTCCTCCCGCGGGTCGCCGATCGATACGGATTGTTCCTCAGCGTTCGATGACGGTGAAGGGTCCTAGGTCGAGCTCGAAGTCGCGCCAGTTCACCGGCAGCTTGCGCCAGGTCTCGTCTTCGTAGAGCAGGAGGCGCAGGAAGTAGTCGCCGGCCGGCACGTCGGCGCCGATCTCGAGTACGTGCCGATCCTCGATCAACTCCCCACGCTCCCAGCCCCAGGTGTGTCGATTGCCGCCCGCGGGCCGCTCGTCGTGCTGCGCCAGGCTGTTTCCGGCTGCATCGTGGAGTTGAACCGAGACCTTGTAGTCGCCTTCGGGAACGCCGAGTGCCCGCCAGAACAGGCCGATCTCGACGGACTCGCCCGGCGCCGCCGCGCGGCGATCGATCTCGAATCCGGCCAGCTCGATCCGCTCGCCGAAGGGCACCGCCATCGGGTTGGGGATGCCGTTTGGACCGACCGCCGGCCCCAGGCGGACCAGGGCCAACCCGATCTCCTCCTGCCCGTCCTCGGTTATCGAACGCTCGCCAGTTACCGGATCGTAGAGGCCCATGACGAGCCGGCACTCGCAGCGGGTCGCGTGGGTTGGGGGCACGTCGAGCACGTGAGGATCCGGGATCGCATGGGTCCAGTTGTAGGGGCACTGTCCTTCCGGGGTGCTCCTCGAGAATCGGTGCCAGTCGGATGTCGTCAGACGACCCGACTGGGGGTAGGAATCACGTTGCGCGATGACCCGGTCGTGCTCGTCCAAGAGGTGGATGAAGACCGACCGATCGGTATTGGACCTAGCGATCGACCATGTCAAATCGATCCTGAGCTCCTGATCGGCTTGCATGGAAATCTCGATGCCGCCCGGATGCATCTGATCCATTTCGCGATGGCTACCACCGTAGACCGTGGCCGATCTGAGCTCGATGCCCTGTCCGAATCTCGCTCGGGATGAGGGTCCAGCGCAGAAGGATGCCGATTCTACGGAGATTGGCTCGTCTGGAGCGTACGCTGCCGAGACGGGCCCCAGAAGGAAGCACGCGATGATCGCCAAGCCCAGCGTGAGCGCGAGGCTGAAGCCGAGGTCCTGCCGTGCCGGCCGATCTGAGATCGATTGCTTTCCGATCGCTCGGGCGATCGGTCGTGCCACGATCGGCGCCAGTCCCATGAGCCAGCCCGCCCCGATCAGCATGGCCAGCGCCGGCGCCGCCGGCAGGGCCAGCCGGCCCTGGGGGTAGCGCAGCTGGGCCCAGGCGATGAGGGCGACGAGCATCAGGCCGGCGGTGGAGCCGGCCAGGGCGATGCCGGCGCGTTGGAGGCGCTCCAGCCGGCCACGGAGAGCGGCGAGGAGCAGGCCGGCCAAGCCCAAGAGGGTCAGGAGGTCGAAGAAGGTGAAGACCCAGTCGGGCGCGCGGACGTTGAGCCAGCCGAAGACGGCCCAGTAGCTGCGCCAGACCGAGAGCAGGAGGATGCCCAGCTCGCGCGGACCGGGCGGGGCCGGGCGGGGGGCCATCACGCTGAGCATCAGGGGCAGGCCGGTGGGGGCGCCGAAGAGCAGCCAGTTGCGCAGGTACCACCAGCCGGCCACGCCGACGAGGCCGAGGGAGAAGAGGGCGATCGGGCGCCAGGCGAGGGCTGGGAAGCGGCGGAGGCGCTCGAGCCGGTCGGGATTCGGGCTACGATCGGACTTCTGGTCGCTGGTCGCGCCACGAGCGCCCGCGTCGCGCCAGATGGCGTAGAGCAGGGCCAGGCCGGCCGGCGGCAGGAGCCAGAGGCCGCTGAGCTTGGAGAGCATGGCGATACCGCCGGCCACGCCCAGCCAGAGGGCGTTGCGGGGGCTGGCGCCGCGGGCCAGGACCAGGGCCGAGCGCCAGAAGATCAGGGCGCCGGCGGCGGTGATGGCGATGTCGTTGCTGATGGCGCCAGAGAAGAAGAGGACCTCGGGGTTGAGGGCGAAGACGGCCGTGCCGGCCAAGGCGACGGCGGGGCGCTCCGGGAAGAGGGCGCGAATGGCCGCCCAGGTGGCCAGGACCGCGCAGAGGCCGAAGATCAGGATGCCGGCCAGGCCCATCAGCCGCGCGGAAAGGACGGTGCCCTGCCAAGGGAAGCGTTCCCAGGAGCCGTGGACCATGCGGTTGACGTTGCCGCCCGGTCCGCTCTGGCCCACCGCCGCGTGGGGGTTGAAGCGGATGACCTCGGCGGCGTCCGAGCGGTCGATGGGCGCGATCAACCGGCCCATCAGCCAGTAGTAGAGCGGCGGCTGGCTGCCCTGCTGGCGCCAGGGGGCATCCAGGCCGGCATCGGCCTCGGTCGGCAGGCCCTGGCCGCTGGCCAGATGGGCCGCGAACTCGTAATGCCAGATCGAATCGGGCGCCTCCCAGATGGGGATGACCCACCAGTAGGCCAGGGCGAGGGTCAAGTAGACTGCGAGGAGCCAGTAGAGCTCGCGCGGACCCTGCGGCAGACGATCCCGAAGCCTCGTACTGGACATGCCTTGGCTGGATGCGCCTTGGGAGGAGGGAGCGGTGACGGGCACGGACGCGTCGGTACCCCGACGCGATGCTTCGGCCCGATGCTCGAGATCCACGCCGCACCCGCTCAGGCCGCGGCCGCTGCGCGGGCGCGGCGGCGGAGCAGGAGCAGGGCCGCGCCGCCGGCCAGCGAGGAGTAGACCAGGGTGAGCAGGGCGATGCCCAGGCTGCCGCCCAGGGCCAGGGCCGGCGGCAGGCCGACCAGGGCGAAGCCGAGGGCCCAGCCGGCCTCGATGACGCCGTGGCCGCCCATGGTGGGCAGCGGGACCGCGTTGGACAGGACGCCCAGGGTGGCCGCGACGACGAAGAGCGGCAGGCCGATGCTGGCGAAATCCGGCTGGCCGGGGCCGGCCGAGAGGCCCAGGCCGCGGGCCATGCAGTACTGCCAGCCGAAGATGCTCAGCCAGACCAGGATCGAGAGGCCGAAGGCCCGCGGCAGGCGCTGCCGGTCGCGCATAGCGTCGAAGGCCTCGACCATGCGCACGGCAAAGCCCATGATCCGCACCGCCAAGGCTCGATGTCCGAGCCCCAGACGGGCCAGAAGTTGCGAGATCAGGGCCAGGGCCCGCCGGCCCAAGCTGGCCAGCGATAGGATGACCAGGCTGCCGAGCAGGATGGCCAGCAGCACCAGGCCGATCAGCCAAGCCGTCCGCAGGCCGGCCACCGGCCAGTCGACCCGGCGGGGCAGGTCGTCCATCGAGATCAGGGCCAGGGGCAGAAAGCAGAGCGCCACGGCCAGGTAGTCCAGCATGCGGGCCAGGCCGATGGTGGCCGTGCCGCGGGCGCCCGAGACCTGGTAGCCGCTGCGCATCATCAGCACGAAGGCCACCTCGCCACCGCGCAATGGCAGGAGGTTGTTGAGCAGGCTGAGTGCGAAGCCGATGGGCAAGAGCGCGCGCGTGCCGAGCCCGGGTTGCGAAAGGAGCACGGAGAAGCGGGCCGCGCGCAGCAAGTTGACCAGGACGTAGCTGGCCGCGCCGGCCAGGAGCCAGGCAGGCTCGAGGCTGCCCAGCAGCGAGGCCGCGTCCAAGCCCTCGCTGCCCAGCTGCCGCCCGAGCTCGCCGAGCAACAGCGCCAGGAGCAGCAAGGTCACCGCCGGCGCGACGATCCGAGCACGAGCGCGATTCACGCGGCGGATTCTAGACAGCCCTCGGGAGGGCGTCAACGCTTCGATCGTCGCGGAATGCGATCATGACCGTCGCACATTGCAAACTCGCCCTAGCCTGCGCGCTTTCCCCGTCCCCCGGCTAGCTGCTACCCTGCTGCGACACGTCGATGATCCGAACCGAGCCGCCGCGACACCCGAAGACCTCGAACGAGCCACGATGACCGATTCCCCGAGTACCGAACCACCGGCCTGGCGCCGGCGCGCTCGCGCCGTCTATCGCCTGGCCCATCGCCTGTGGCGCCAGGTCTATCGCCGGCCGCAGCGCCGAAAGCGCGGCGAGTACCACGAGCGCTGGCGGATGAGCCTGCGCGACTGGCTGGCCTATCACCAGCGCGAGATCGTCTTCGAACAGAGCACCTGGATGGGCCTGCCCATGCTCAAGAACCCGCTGGATGCCTGGATCTACCAGGAGATGCTGCACGAATTGCGGCCGGACGTGCTGGTCGAGATCGGCAGCCATTCCGGCGGCAGCTCGCTCTACTTCGCGCAGCTGATGGACCTGATCGGCCACGGCCAGGTGCTGTCCCTGGACATCGACCGCTCGCGCTACCAGGCATCGCATCCGCGCATCGTCGAGCTGACCGGCGACTGCTCCTCGCCCGAGGTGGTCGGCAAGGTGGCCGCGCTCTGCCAGGGCAAGCGGGTGATGGTCGTCCACGACGGCGACCACAGCCGCGAGGCGGTGCTGCGCGATCTGGAGCTCTACGCGCCGATGGTCAGCCCGGGCAGCTACCTGATCGTCGAGGATGGCATCCTCGACCTCTTTCCGCCCGGCGACGACTTCGGCTGGCTGGTCGAGGGGCCGCTGCCGGCCACCGAGGACTTCTTGGTGCGCCATCCCGAGTTCGAGGTCGATGCGGCGCGCGAGCGCTACCTGATGACCTACAACCCCAAGGGCTTCTTGCGCCGGCGCGAGGACGCGGGCTCGGGCTGAGGCCGGTCTCGACCGACTTGGTGAGGAGCGGCTTCGGTGCAGATGCAGGCGCGTTCGGTTGGAACTTGCAGCCTGTGTCTCGAGGCAGGCTCTCAGACCGGCGCGCGCTTTGCCAGGACCTCGCGATAGAGCTCGACGTGTCGGCGGGCGATCTCCTGCCAGCTGAAGTGGTCGGCCAACTCGCGGGCCGACTGGCCCAGGCGGGCGGCCAGATCCGGATCGTCGGCGATCTGATTGATGGCGGCGGCCAGCGCCGGGCCGTTGTCGGCGTCGACCAAGCGGGCCGACTCGCCGTCGACCAGGGCTGGCAGGCCACCTTCGCCGGCCGGGGCCGGCAGGGTGGTGACCACCGGCCGGCCGTGGGCCAAGGCCGCCAGCAGGCTGCCGCGGCGGTAGGAGGCACCGTCCTGGTAGGGCAGGGCCACCACGTCGGCCGCGTGCAGCCAGGCGGAGACCGCCTCGGGTGGCAGGTGGCCGGTCCAACGCAGGGCCTCGGCCAGCCCGCGGCGCTCGGCCTCGGCCTCGAACGCGGCCAGGTAGGCCGCGTTGGTCGGGTCGCTGGCGCCCACGGCGCCGCCGATCATCAGGAGCTGCGCGTCGCGGCCGGCGGCGCGCAGGAGCTCGAGCGCCTCCAGCAGCGTGCGACCACCCTTGGAAGCGTTGAGGAAGCCGAAGTAGGCCAGCACGAGGCGATCGGTCGGGATGCCGGCATTGGCCCGGAAGCTGTGGCGATCGAAGCCCTCCGGCGGTCGGTCGGCGATGTTGCTGCCGATGGGCACCAGAGCCTGGATCGGGCCCTCGACCGAGCGCTCCAGCTCGACCCGGTCGGCCTCGTTGGTGGTCAGGGCCAAGTCGGCGTGGCGCGCCAGCTGGCGCAAGGCCCAGGGGCGCAGCCGGCCCGCCTTGGGAAAGAGGTAAGGCTCGCGCAGATCGTGGTAGGTGACGGCCCGAGCGATCGGGAAGCGCCGGCGCAGCCACCAGGTCAGGCCGTGGATGGACAGGTGCATGCCGTAGGCGGCGGCCTGATACTGCATGTGCACCAGGTCGGGCCCGGTCAGCTCGATCAGCCGGCCCAGGCCGCGCATCGCGCCGCGATGCCAATGGCGCACGCTGCGGTAGACCGCCACCCGACCGAGGCCGGGCGAGCCGGGGCTCGGCGCCGCAGCATCGGGCCGGGCTCCGTCGACCTCCGGCAGGCCCCGCCCCGGCCGGCGCGTGGTCAGGACGTCCACGCTCAGGCCCTCCTCGGACAGGGCTCGGACCAGACAGGCGGTGTAGTCGGCCACGCCGCCTTCGTCGGGCGGGTACTCGCCGGTGATCATGCAGATGCGCAAAGGGCGCTGTGCCAGCTCGTGCATACCTTGGTCCTCGGGGCTTTGCGGGGCCCGGCGGCCTGATGTCGGTCGTGGCTCGCCGGTGGCGTGCGGCCCAGCCTCAGTCGCGCTCGAGCCCCTCGGGGTGGAGGCCGTCGCGCAGAAGGGCGGCGTAGGCCGACACGCGCTCGCGACGCAACTCGCGACGATGACCCAGCGCGCCCTTGAGGGCCTCGACGACCAGCTCGACGGCGTACTGGGCCAGGATGCCCCAGCGCAGCAAGAAGCCGGCCAGGGCGCCGTGGTGCTTGCCGAAGTAGCGGATGCGGGAGCGCTGGAACATGCGATGGCGCCGCGGCGCCACCTGATCGCTCGACTGTCCTTCGTGGTGCAGGACCCGCGCGGCCGGATTGTAGCGCACCCGCCAGCCGGCCGCATGCAGCCGCCGGCAGAGGTCCAGCTCCTCGGAATACATGAAGAAGCCCTCGTCGAAGCCGCCCGCCGCCTCCAGCGCCTCGCGCCGCAGCAGGATGGCCGCGCCGGTGACCCAGTCGACCTCACCCGCCGCCTCGGGCTCGCCGCGCATGTGCAGGCGCTGGACGGGTGGCAGGTTCGGCCAGCGCCAGCCGATGGGCGTGCTCTCGACCAGGCCGGCCAGCAGGCTCGGAAAGCGCCGGCGCGAGGGCTGGGGCCGGCCGTCCGGGTAGAAAAGGGCCGGCCCGACCGCGCCGGCCTCGGGATGCGCGCGCAGGTCGTCGACCAGGGTGTCCAGGGTTTCCGGATCGAGCTCGGTGTCCGGATTGAGGATCAAGGTCCAGTCCGGCGGGCTGACGGCTTGGACGCCCCTTTCTCCATCCGGCGTGCCTCCCGTCGCCCCACCCCTCGCCGGACCGTGGACGCGAGCCTCCGGCGCGATCTCGCCACCGCGGATCCCCGCGTGGCCCAAGAGGCGAAAGCCCTGGTTGTTGGCCCGGGTGAAGCCGGCGTTGTCAGCGTTGACCAACCACGTGACATCGGCGAAGCGCTCGCGCAGGGCCTCGACGCTGCCGTCGGAGGAGGCGTTGTCGACCACCACGATGCGGGTCGGGAGGCCGGCGGCGCGCAGGGACTCGAGGCAGCGCGCGAGCAGCTCGCGCACGTTCCAGCTGACGATGACCACGCCGACCGCCGGGGCCTCCGGAGGCGCGGTGCTCGAGATCCTATGATTCATGGCGACGTTGCATTCGGCACCCGGCCGCGGCCTCGGGGCCTCAGTGGTCGCGGCGGACCACGTAGCGCGCCACGGCCTCCAGCTCGTCGCGCGCGCGGCCCGCCGGCAGCTCCCGAAGGGCCTCGATGGCGCGCTCGATGTGCTGCTCGGCCGCGCGCTGGCTGCCCTCGATGGCCGCCTCGCTGGCCTGGATGGCCTCGATCAGGCGCTCGACCTCGTCCTCCTCGGGCTTGGCGCCATTGCGCAGCCAGGCACCGGCCTCGGGTTGATCCTCGAGGTAGAGTAGGGTGGGCAGGGTGACCTGGCCCGAGCGCAGGTCGTGGCCGACCGGCTTGCCCAGGCGCTCCTCGCTGCTGGTGAAGTCGAGCAGGTCGTCGACCACCTGGAAGGCCATGCCCAGCTCGCGGCCGAAGCAGGCCAGGGCATCGACCTTGGCCTCCGGCAGGCCCAGGAGCTCGCCGGAGCCCTCGGTGCAGGTCTGGAAGAGCGAGCCGGTCTTGGCGAAGATGCGGTAGTCGTATTCCTCGCGGCTGGGGATGCCGCGGCGGCCGAAGAGCTGGCGCAGCTCGCCGTCGGTCAGGTCGCCCAGGGTCTTGGCGAAGAGCTGGACCACGCGCACGTGGCCCGTGCCGGCCGAGAAGCCGGCCGAGCGGGCGAAGAGCCAGTCGCCGGCCAGCACGGTCGCGCCGGCGCCCCAGCGCTCGTTGAGCGTGGGCATGCCGCGGCGCAGCATGGCACCGTCGACCAGGTCGTCGTGGACCAGGCTGGCCGCATGCAGGGTCTCGACCGCGGCGGCGTGGTAGAGCACCGCCTGCGGGTCGGCCTGGCCCAGGCGGGCCGCGCCGAAGACCAGGGCCGGTCGGATGCGCTTGCCGCCGCTGTCGAAGGTGCTCTGCAAGAGCTGGCCGAGCAGGGCGAAGCCCACCCCGCTGTCGTCGCGCAGGAAGTGCTCCAGGCGCTCCAGGTCGCCGGCCATCGGCTCGAGCACGGCCGGCAGGCGCGCGGGCGCCACCTGCGGCGCGGGCCGGGGCTCGAGCTGGGTCATCAGGTTTGCCATGTCTCCGGCGACTCCCATCCGAAGAGCCGGGCCGCGTTGGCGCTGGTCGCCCGCGACAGCTCTTCGAGGCTCTCCCCGCGCAGCCCGGCCACATGCTCGGCCGTGGCGCGGACATGCGCCGGTTCGTTGCGCCGTCCGCGGAAAGGCTGGGGGGAAAGATAGGGCGCATCGGTCTCCAGGACCAGCGCGGAGGCCGGCATCCCGGTGGCCACCTGGCGGGTCTGCTCGGCGCTGGGGTAGGTGACGATGCCGGCCAGGGAGATCAGCAGGCCGGCCGCGTGCAAGCGCTCGGCCAGTGCCAGATCTCCCGCGAAGCAGTGCATCACGCCCGCCGGTCGGTCGCGGTACACGCCGGCCGCGCGGGCTCGCTCGGCCCAGTCCACCAGGATGGCGGCCGTGTCCTCGTCCGCGTCGCGGCTGTGGATGACCACCGGCAGCTCCAGACGCCGAGCCAAATCCAGCTGGAGACGGAAGATGCGCGCCTGCTCCGAACGGGGCAGGCGGTCCCAATGGTAATCAAGGCCGATCTCGCCGACTGCGACCACTTTCGGACTCCCCGCCAGGGTCTCCAGCTCGGCCAGCGCGGCCTCGTCGAAGCCCTCGCCGTCGTTGGGGTCGACGCCTACCGCGGCGTAGATCGGCGCATGCCGCTCGGCCAAGGCCAGCGAGGCGCGGCTGGTCTCCAGCTGGGTGCCGATGTTGACCATGCGGCGCACGCCGGCCTGGCGGGCCCGGTCGAGGAGGCTCGACAGGGCCTCGCCCTCGAACTGCCGGGCGTCGAGATGGCAGTGCGTGTCGACCAGGGTCGGAGCCGGGGTCCGGTCGCTCATGCGGTCCACGTCGCCGAGGCGATCCTCGCATCGCCAGCGGATGTCGGCGCGAGGCGCATCAAGACCGCACGCCGGCCAGCTCGAGTCCCGCGGCCAGGATGTCCTCGACCGCATCGCCCCGTGGCGTCTCGGTATAGACCCGCAAGAGCGGCTCGGTGCCCGAGAAGCGGATCAGCATCCAGCCTCGATCGGGGAACCAGAACTTGTAGCCGTCCGCGCGGTCGATGGACTCGACGGGGATGCCGGCCAGGGCCTCGGGCTCGGCCGCGTCCAGGCGCTGGCGCACCGCCGGCCGGTCGGCGGCGTCGAAGCGCACGTCGATGCGCTGGTAATGCCAGCGTCCGCCCACCGCATCGTAGAGGTCCTCGATCAGCTCGGAGGGCTTGCGGCCGGTCTCGATCATCAGATCCAGGAGGGCCAGGGCCACCAGCAGGCCATCGCGTTCGGGCAGCCCGCGGAAGGCGAAGCCGCCGGATTCCTCGCCGCCCAGCATGGCATCGGTCTCGAGCATCTTGGGCCCGACGTACTTGAAGCCCACGCCGGTCTCGTGGACCGGCACGTCGTACTTGCGGCCCAGGATGTCCAGCATCGAGGTGGTCGACAGGGTGCGCACGATGGCGCCGCGCTCGCCGCGCACCTCGAGCATGTAGTAGGCCAAGAGGCCGTAGACCTGCAGCTGGTCGATGAAGCGGCCCGTCTCGTCGATGGCGCCCACCCGGTCGGCGTCGCCGTCGTTGGCGATGCCGATGTCGGCGCCGATGGCCCGCAGGTGGCGCGCCAGGGCGTCGGTGTTGGGCGGGATGGGCTCGGGCCGGTGCATGTCGGGAAAGGAGGGGTTGCGCTCGGCGTGGATCGCCACGAAGCGGGTGGCCGCGCCGGGCCCGAGCAGCCACTGCAGCCAGCCGATGCCGGCGCCCCACATCGGGTCGTAGGCCACCGTCAGGCCGGCCCGCGCGATGCGGTCCAGATCGAGCAGTCCGGCCGCGTAGCTGCGGTAGTCGGGGGCCGGATCGAAGACGCGCACCTTGCCCTGCTCGATGGCCTCCTTCAAGGCCAGGCGCGGGATCTCGCCGCCGGGCTCGGGGATGCGCGCCTCCAGCTTGGCCAGCTCCGCCGGCGCCAAGGCCCCGCCCCGCGCGTCGCGCACCTTGAAGCCCAAATCCTCGGGCGGGTTGTGGCTGGCGGTCAGGTTGATGGCGCCGGCCGCCTGGCGGGCCAGCACGCTCTGGCTGATGACCGGGGTGGGCGTGGCGCCCGCGGTCAGCCAGACCGGCAGGCCGGCCGCGGCCAGGACCTCGGCGGCCGCCTCGGCCATCTCGCGGGCCAAGAAGCGCTGGTCGTGACCGATGACGATGCCGCGCTCGGCGCCCTCGGCCTCGTCGCGATAGTAAGCGGCGGCTGCCGCCGCCACGCGGCGCAGGTTGGCGAAGGTGTAACCCTCGCCGATACGGGCCCGCCAGCCGTCGGTGCCGAAGGAGATCGTGTCGCTCATGCCAGGTCGTGCTCCTCGCGCAGCAGGCGGATGTCGTGGTCGACCATCTTGCGCACCATCTCCCCGAAGCCGATGCTGGGCTGCCAGCCCAATTCGTCCATCGCCTTCTCGGGGTCGCCGATCAAGAGGTCGACCTCGGCCGGCCGCATGTAGCGATCGTCCTGCACCACGTGGTCGCGGTAGTCACGGCCCACCTGCTCGAAGGCGATGCGGCAGAAGTCGCGCACCGAATGGGTCTCGCCGGTGGCGATGACGTAGTCGTCGGGCTCGTCCTGCTGCAGCATCAGCCACATGGCGCGCACGTAGTCCGGCGCCCAGCCCCAGTCGCGCTGCGCTTCCAGGTTGCCCAGCGCCAGCGTGTCCTGCAGGCCCAAGTGGATGCGGGCCACGCCATCGGAGATCTTGCGGGTGACGAACTCGACGCCGCGGCGGGTGCCCTCGTGGTTGAAGAGGATGCCCGAGCAGGCGTACATGCCGTAGCTCTCGCGGTAGTTGATGGTGATCCAATGGCCGTAGACCTTGGCCACGCCATAGGGGCTGCGCGGATGGAAGGGCGTCAGCTCGTTCTGCGGAACCTCGCGCACCTTGCCGAACATCTCGCTGGAGGAGGCCTGGTAGAAGCGGATCTCCGGATCGACGATGCGGATGGCGTCCAGGATGCGGGTGACGCCCAGGGCGGTGACCTCGCCGGTGAAGACCGGCTGGCTCCAGGAGGCCTGCACGAAGCTCTGGGCGGCCAGGTTGTAGACTTCTTGCGGTCGGTGCTCGCGCAGCAGGTGGATCAGCGAGACCTCGTCGAGCAGGTCGCCGGGTACGAGGGTGAGGCGGTCCTGGATGTGGCGGATGCGGTCGAAGCGGATGGTGCTGGTGCGGCGCACCATGCCGACCACCTCGTAGCCTTGCTCCAGCAGGAAGTCGGCCAGATGCGAACCGTCCTGGCCGGTGATGCCGGTGATGAGGGCCTTCTTGGGCATGCGGATGTCTCGTCCTATGCGTGGGGAGCGCGAGCCGCGGGCTCTCGCTCGGCGGCGCCGACGCGGTCTCGCCATTCGGCCAGGACCGCGTCGATGCTCGTCTCGAAGGGGATCTCGGTCTGCCAGCCCAGCTCCTCGCGCGCGAGCGCGGCGTCGCAGCGAAGCTCGGGGATCTCGTTGGGTCGTAGGCGCTCCGGGTCGGTCTCGACGGCGATATCCACCCGCGCGCGGGTCAAGAGCGCATCGACCAGCTCGGAGATGGGGCGCGAGCGGCCTGAGCCCAGGTTGTAGGCGGCGCCGCCGCGACCCTTCTCGAGCAGCAGGCGATAGCCGCGCACGATGTCGCGCACGTCGGAGAAGTCGCGCCGCGCCTCCAGGTTGCCCACCGACAAGCGCGGCGGCTGCAGGCCGGCCTCGATGCGCGCCACCTGGCGGGCGAAGGCCGGCAGCACGACGCGCTCGCTCTGACCCGGACCGATATGGTTGAAGGGGCGGGCTCGAAGGACGTCCAGGCCCAGCGAGCGGCTGTACTGCCCGGCCACCAGGTCCTGGGCGGCCTTGCTGGCGGCATAGGCGTTGATCGGCGCCAGCGGGGCCGTCTCGTCCACCACGGGATGATCCTCGGGCGGTGCGCCGTAGATCTCGCAGCTGGTGACGGCCAGGATTCGCGCGCGGCTGCCGGCCAGGGCCTCGAGCAGATTGATCTGCATGCGCACGTTGGTCTCGAAGCTGCCCCAGGGATCCCGTTGTGCGGCCGGCACGAAGGACTGGCCGGCCAGGTGGAAGACTCGGTCCGGCGAGGCCTGCTCCACCGCCCGACGGGTAGCCTCCGGATCGCGCAAGTCGACCGCGAGGACGCGGACCCGACCGCCTGCGCGCGCCTCTCCCGTCGCAGCGTCGACTTCCGGGGCACCGCGCTGCCGCGTCGAGGCCTCCGATTCCTGCCCGGCTCCGCCGGCATCGCGCGGGCGCCGGCTGCCCCAGAGCTCCCAATCGGTATGCTCGAGCAGCTCGTCGGCCAGATGTCCGCCGGCGAAGCCGCCGTAGCCGGTGATCAATGCGCGCAAGATGCTTCGGTCTCTTCGGTCCGGAGGACCCTCGGTCGGCGATGCCGCGAGCGGGCTGCGCGCGACGGCCGTCGGCCAGCACGAAAGGCGCCGGCGAAGGGCGTGGGAAGGCCGATTCTAACGGAGGGAGGGGGCAAAGGCAAAGCCCTGCCGGCCCCGAATCTGCGTCATCGCGGCGGCTGGGCTATCCTCGATGCCGCGGCCGGGGGAAGGAAACGGCCGCGGTCGATGCGCCGAGGAGGATAGCGACCAAGGCATGGATTGGGGCAGCGAGGGGCGAGCGCTCTACGAGGCTTGCCGCTCGGAGCGCGAAGCCGAGCGGGTGGCGGCCTACGAGCAGCTGGGCCGGCTGCTCTATCGGCTGCTCTTGCCGCGGGTGCGGCGCGATCCGCGCCTCGAGCATCTGGCGGCCGACTGCTCGCAGCAGGCCTTGGTCAAGGTCTGGCGCAGCCTGGACGCGGACCGCGGGCCGCGCGACCCGGACCGCTTTCTGGCCTGGGCCGGCCGCATCGCGAGCAACGCCCTGCTCGACGCCCTGCGCCGCCTGGAGCCCGGTGCCCGCGTGCAGCGCTCCAAGCGGGTGTCGCTCAGCCGCCAGGTTCGCTTGGACCTGGTCCGCGAGGCCGGCGATCGACCCCTCGCCGAGCGCTTGCCGGACGAATCCGCGCCCGATCTGGAGGCCCGTGCGGCCTATGCCGAGCTGCACGCGCTCTTGGGCGAGATCCGCGATATCGAGAGCGTCAGCGAGCGCTCGCGAATCGTCTTGACCCGGGGCTTTCTGGAGGACTGGGAGGACGAGGAGCTGGCCGATCTGCTGGGCACCAGCCGGCGCAATATCCACGTCATCCGTTGTCGCGATCTGGCCAAGCTGCGCCAGGATCGCGACTTCATGCAGCGCCTGGAGGCCCAGTATCGGCCGCGCGGCACGGCCGGCGCGTCGGGTGACGAGACGGACTCGCCCGAATGAGGTGCGCCGCAGGGGAGTCTGGGCAGTGCGACGGTCCTCGACCCAGAGCTTCCGCAGGTCGAGTGTGGCCGGCAGGTGCAACCAGGTCTTGGGTTCTGCGTCTATCACCGGAGTCGGGTCCTGCATCGCGGGCGGCCCGACCGGAAAGGAAGTGGATCGATGCAATGCGCTGAGGCCCGGCGGGCCTTGGCCGGCGAGAACGGCATGCGCCCGGAAGCGCTGGAGGAAGCGCGGGTGCATGTGGCCGGCTGCGCCGAATGCCGGGCGCGTGCCGACCGGCTGGCCTCGGCCATCCTGTCGGGCGAGGCGGAGGAACTATCCTGCGCCGAATGCCGGGCGCGCCTGGACGAGCAGGCGGCCAGTGCCATGGCGGAGGGCTCGCCCCTGGTCGCCGCCGCCCGGGATCTGCTCGTGGCGCGGCATCTGGAGATCTGTCCGGAATGCGAGGAGAGTTGGTCGCTCTTGGCGGAGGGCCTGGCGGCCCTGGCCGAGGATCGCCTGCCGCTGCCCGAGTCCTGGCCGAACCTGGATCTGAGCTTTGCTCTGGACCGACCGGATCTAGCGCCCGAAGCGGACCGTCGCGCGGAGACCGGCTGGGATCGATTGCGCGCCCGCTTGCGCGCCATGGCAGCGAGCGGTTGGCTGGCCGGCCTGGGCCGGAGCCTGGAGTTTCCGGTGTGGCATGGCGCCTCGCGCGTTGCCTTGGCCTCGCTGGCCCTTTTCAGCGCCATCGGATTGGCCTGGCTCCTGATCTTCGATCCCGTCCTGCCCGAGCCCATCCGCAGCATCTCGCCCTTCGAAGCAGCCAGCGCGACGCCTGACGCCGCCGACCGTGCGGCTACCCAGACGATGGCGGTGCAGATGGGCCTGGACTGGGTGGAGGGGGCCGAGGAGCTGGCGGCGACGCAGACCATGGCGGTGCAGATGGGCAGCGATTGGGTGGAGGGGGCCGGCGATGGGGGCCCTGCGACGGCGACGCTCGCCTCGGGACGGGCCAGCCCCGGTGCGCCGACATCCACCTCGACCCGGCCGCCCGGCGCGGGCGAGCGGCGCGAGCCAGCCGCTCGCCCGCGGTCGCCCAGCCCCACGGCTGGCGGTCCCTCGCAGCTGATCACCGGGACCCTGCAACCCAAACCGATCATCCCTTACCCGCCACCGCCCAGCCCGACCCCCGATCCCTATCCGGGCCCGGAGAGATCCCCGGAGCCGGCCAGCCCGGAGCCCGGCGATCCCGATCCGACGCCTACGCCCGGGGAGGCGCCGACGAGGGCGCCGACCGCGCTGGGCCGGACCCCGGAAGCGACCCCATGAGGGTCTTTCTGGACAGCATCGGCTGCCGGCTCAACCAGGCCGAGATGGACGACCTGGCCCGACGGCTGATGCAGGCCGGCCACGAGATCGTGGCGCGACCGGAGTTGGCCGATCGGGTCGTCATCAATACCTGCGCCGTCACGCGCCAGGCCGCACGCCAGGCGCGGCGCCGCAGCCGGCGCTACCACCGGCTGCGGCCCGAGGCCGATATCGCCCTGACCGGCTGCTACGCTACGCTCGAGCCCGATGCCTTGGCCCGCCTGCCCGGCGTGGATCGGGTGATCGACAACGCCGAGAAGGACAGACTGGTCATCCAGATCGACCCGCTGGCGCTGGATGCGCCGGCGGCCTACGAGCTCGAGCCGATGATGCGCGCGCAGCGACAGCAGGGTCCGGGCCGCACCCGCGCCTTCCTCAAGGTTCAGGACGGTTGCGATAAGCGCTGCAGCTTCTGCGTGACGACCCTGGCCCGCGGCGTAGGGCGGAGCCGCGCGCTCGAGGACGTGCTGGCCGAGGCCCGATCGCTGCTGCGTGCCGGCTACCGGGAGCTGGTGCTCACTGGCGTCAACCTGGGCAGCTACGGGAAGGATCTGGGCCGTCCCCGGGGCCTACTCGAGCTCTTGACCGCCATCCTAGATGGCTGCGAGGTGCCGCGCCTGCGCCTCTCCTCGCTCGAGCCCTGGGACATTCCACCGGGCTTCTTCTCGCTGTGGCGGGACCGGCGGCTCCTGCCCCATCTGCACCTCCCGCTACAGTCCGGTAGCGACCGCACCCTGGCTCGCATGGCACGCGGCACCAGTCGCGCCGAGTTCCGGTCCTTGGTCGAGCGCGCGCGCGAAGCCATTCCCGAGCTGAACCTCGGCACGGACCTGATCGCCGGCTTTCCGGGCGAGACCGAGGCCGACTTCGAGGCCAGCATGGACTTCGTGCGATCCATCGGCTTCGGGCAGTTGCACGTCTTCCCCTACAGCGAGCGAGCGGGCACGGCGGCGGCCCGGATGGCCGGCAAGGTGCCGGTGCCCGAACGCAAGGCGCGCGCGCGGCGGATGATCGAGCTGGGCCGGCAGATGGCGGCCCAGCTGCATGCGCGGCAGATCGGCCGCGAGCTCGAGGTGCTCTGGGAGCGGGGCGATGGCGCGGAGGGCGACGGAGAGGTCCGAGCCTGGAGCGGCTACTCCCGGCGCTATCTGCCGGTGGTCATGGACAGCGCCGATGACCTGAGCAATACCATCGCGCGCGTTCGGATCGTGGATACCTCGGCCGATGGCTTGCGGGCCGAGCCGGTGTGAGCTAGCACAAAGTCGAGCTGGGGCGGGATCAGCTCGGCGCGCGGAAGCCGCTGCCCAGCACGCGCTCGGTCCCGTGGATGATGACGAAGGCTTTCGGGTCGACCGAATAAACCGTCTCTTCCAGGTGATGCGCCTGCTCGGGATCGAGCGCCACCATCAGCACGTTGCGCTCCTCGCCGGAGTACATGCCGCGGGCCGGCAGGCTGGTCACACCGCGCCCGAAGCGCTCCATGATATGGACGGCGACCTCTTCGCCTCGGGACGTGATCACGTGACCCAGTCGCTCGTGACGGCGCGGCAGGCCCACGCGGCCACCGGACAGGCTGTCGGCAGCCGACTTGAGCAGGTCGGTGGCCGACCCCGTCGAGAGCACCTCGCCGCGCGATTTGCGCAGGCCGGCCGTCAGCCAGCCGACGGCGAAGATCGCCAGGTAGAAGAGCAGGCCGGTGGCGATGACCAGCTCACCGGGCACGACGCCCACGTGCGCGTTGGCGACGAAGTCCTGCAGCGAGCGCACCGGCACCGGATGCAGGGCGATCTTGTTGATCCAGGCGATGGCCAAGAGCAGGTAGATGTACTGGTAATTGCGCCGGAAGCGCCGACCGAAGGCTTCCCAGCTCGAGATGGTGAACTGCGGGTGCAGCAGGCTGTCGGCCAGCTGGCCGGCCCAGCTGGCGCTGGGGCGGTGCGGTTCGGCCAGCATAGCCGCGAAGTAGTTGGTCTCCATCAGGCGCACCCGGGTGCTCCAAAGCTCGTAGTAGCGGTAGCGCCGGGCCTCGGCCACCAGAAAGAGCGTGACCAGCAGCGTGCTGATGGGGACCATGACATGAAGGTTGGCGCCGGTGCTGCCAAAGGTGAAGGACAGCGCCGCGCCGGTGGAGATGACGGCCCAGTTGGTGGTGGCGTCCAGACGCTGTCGCCAAACGTTGGCCCGCATGACCTCGGCGCGATAGAAATGGATCAACGAGTTGGAGAACTCGCTGCTGCCGAAGTCGACGCTGCGATACCGCCAGAGCGCCTCTCGGGAACGGCTCCCCGCTGGCTCGTCGCTCGCGCTCTCTCGCTCCGGGGCCCCGACGGGCCCGCTTTCCGACTTATCGTCCCGCCCGACCCTGCTGGCTGATTGCTCGGTGGCCATGTGGTCCTGCCCCTACCGGATCATTCGATCAAGATCCAGGGTAGCGCGGGCGCGGCGGCCATGCCAAGCCCGAAAGGCTCAGAGCCTGTTTCTTGAAGCAGGCTCTCAGAGCATTTCGCCCTCGGAGCTGAGCGCGGGCACCAAGCTCCGCTCCTCCTGCGTGCCCTCGATGCGGTCTTCCGAGGCCAGGCTCAGCAGCAGGTGCGTCAGGGACGCCTTGCGAGCCAGCCCCCGCGCGTGCATCACCATGCGGTGCACGTAGTCCGGATCCCGGCGAGCATCCCGGCAGAATCGGGTGTAGGACCGGACCAGGTCGACATAGCCGATCACGCCTAGGCGTCGCGGATCGCGCCCCATCTCGAGGGCCTCGCGGTAGGCCAAATCGGCATGATCGGGTTTCCCCCGCGAGGCGTAGAGCTCCGCCCGGCGCTGTTGGATCAGGCATGCCAGCCGGTCGATCGTGAGGGCTTCTTCATCCAGCTGAATGGAGACATGTTCCAGGATCTGTTCGACGCTGCGGATGGCGGTCCGCGGAATCCCGATGAGGGCAGCTGCCTCGAGGACCTTGAGGTGTGACCATGCCAAGCCGTCGATCGACGGGCTGGCGCCGCGACCGAGCACGGTCTCGCAGTGTTCCAAGGCTCTGCGCGGCTGGCCCATTTCCAAGTAGATCCGGGCGAGCATCGCGGCGGTCTTCATCCTGAGCGCGTCGATCGTGCGCCCGTCACTCGGCCGCTTTGTCGGGCAGTGGTGCTCGATCTGCGCCTGGGCGAGGTGGGCGTGGTATAGCGCCATCGAGTGGTTGTTGCGCAAGGCCAGCCCGTCCGCCAGGCAGAGGCCGAGCCGGGCGCGGGGAATGGCGTGCTCGATGGGCGCCAGCTCCGAAAAGCCGACCTCGCCGAGCTCGAGAACCGTATCGACCAGATGACGAACCTCGTCCGCATGAGGGGAGGCCCAAAGTCGCGAGCGCAGGTCCTCGAGGATGGGTGCCAGATCGAAGAAGCGCGCGACAGGCGCCTCTTGGACGAGCCGAGGAGGCTCGCCGCTGGAGCGCGCTGCTAGCATGTGCGTGATCAAGGAGGCCCGCTCGACCGGTGTGAGCGGCAGCGCCTCGGCGATTCGAACGGCCAAGGTGGGGCTGGGCGACCGGACCTCGCCGGCTCCGGATCCATCGTCGATCGTGAGCAGGCAGCTGAGATGCTGAGGGGTGATGTCGAGCCGGCTCGCGAGTTCGCGCTTGCTCCCGGAACGGGCCAGGGAGCGTTCCATGACGGCGATGTAGGCCGCCCGATGCGCGCGCTGGCGCTCTCTTCGAATCTGACTCAGCACCAAGCCCCCTCCCTAGTACACTGCGTCATTTCGATCACGTTACCGGTCTCTCATTTTTCAAGGCAGCGATTTCACGTGCCTGGCACCGCGTCTCCTGACAGAATGAACAGTGCTGACGGCCTGCCCATTCCGGTGGCCATACAACTCTCCCGCCGGGTGACCGGATGGGGACCAATGAAAGGCATGCTTCCCGTGCGAACCCTAAACATCCTGCTCTCCTTGGTCGCGGTTCTGCTCCTCGCCTTGACGTCCATCGGGTCCGGGCCGGTCGCGGCCCAGAGTGCCGGGGATCCGTGTTCACCGGCACTCCCGCTCCCCCCGCCACCGGGGGGGCATCCCAAGCCGACCGGCGGCACGGTGACCGATGTATCCACCAACCTCGGCATCGAAGGGGCCACGGTCCAACTCTATCGATGTTACTTCGGCGTGGGGCTCCTGGAAGACGCGGTTACGACCGCGGAGGATGGCGACTACCTCTTCGAGGATGTCGAGCTGGGCTCCTACTACTACATCCAGGTGTCCTCGAGCGGGCCGATGGCCGGCATGCAGCCCGCCTCGGGCTACTCGAACCCGACGCCGATCTTCGATCCATCTGAAGACGATACGCACGACTTCGGATTCGAGTAGGTAGGGACTCGCGCTCAGCTAGGGGTCTTGCGCGCGTCGCCGGCAACTTCGAGTGACGCGCGCAAGACCTCCGCGTGATCTCGCAAGCGCTCGGCCGCTTCCGAGTCACCCATGTCCTCGAGCAGCGATGCCATGTAGACGGAAACCTCGGCGACGCCACGCATGTGCTGGCAATTGCGGAAGAGTCGTTCGCTCTCTTCGTAGCGGAAGCGGGCTTGTTCCATGTCTCCGGACCGGTGCGCGAGGTACCCGAGCACCTGCATGCAGTAGGCCCGCCCGGCGACATCGTCGAGATCCTGATAGGTCTCGAGGGCCTCTTGGGCCAAGTCCGAGGCCTTGTCCCAGTTGCTCAGGTTCTGATAGATCGTACTCAGATCCACCAGGGAGCCAGCGATGATCGCGCGATCCTCCAGTGCCCGCCCGATGGCCAGCTGCTCGACCAGCATGGCCTTGGCCAACTCGTAGCGGCCCAGTGCCATCAGGGCCAGGCCGGCGTTCTTGAGGACCAAGGCCATCAGTGCGGGTTGTCGGACGCTGCGGAGGATTTCGAGGCTTTCCTCGTGGAGGGTCGCGGCGCGCTCCAACTCTCGGCGGCGGAAGGCGACCACCCCCAAGCTGTTGAGCGCGCGGGCGTACCAGACTCGCTGGCCGATGGCTTCCCAATGGCGGAGACTCAGCTCGAGGCGCAGGCCGGCCAACTCCAGATCTCCGTGCTCGATGGCCAGGACGCCCGATCCGTGCAAGAGCTGCGCGTAGGTGGCGCCCTCGCGATTCAAGGTGGAAAGGAGCACCCGTTCGAGCAAGATGCGGCCCTGGCCGGCACCCTCGTACTCCATCCAGTAGGGCCACATCGCGCCGACGAGTCGGGCGGCGGGCTCGGACAAGTTCTTGGCCAGCGCCAGCTCGATGCTCTCGAGCACGGCATCGTAGCTCTTGCGGATGACCTTGGACCAGCTCTCCCTCTCCCGACCCCATAGGTGGGCGCTGGCCTCTTCGACCAGCTCGATGTGCTCTCTCAGCCGGCGATGGAGCGGGTCGGCGGGCGTGGTCTTGGGTATGTCGCCCAGATCGCCGAGGTCGTCCGGGATCTCGATGCGGCCGCCATCGTCGGCGTCCTTGCGACGCGTCCGGGACGGAGGCATGAGCATCAGGTCGTAGCTGTCCACCGTAGCCAGCGCGCCGGCACATGCCCGGCAGCGTTCCAGGCTCTGCTCCAGGATCGCGTCCATGCGCTCGCGCACCGGTTCCAACCAGGGATCCAGGAAGAGCGGCAAGAGTCCCGAGCCATAGATTCGGGTCATCGATGCCTCGATCTGGGCCGCCCGAGCCGGATCCAGGGATTGGAGCCGCTCGGTCTCCGCGGCCAGTTCGAGGAAGTCCTCCAGGTCGGTCGGCATGACCGGGTTGAGCTGGAGCACGCGACGCGGATGAAGGATGGCGCTGTCGGGGACTTCGATCTTGTCGAGGAGTCGCCGCAGGCGCAGCAGCACCTCGGTCAGGCGGTTGGCGGCCAGGGACTCCGACTTGTCCGGCCACAGCGCGGCCGCCGCGGCCTTGCGCTCGACCACCTCGCCCGGATGCAGGGCCAGGTAGGCCAGCAGGGCTTCCTGGCGACGATTTTGGAAGGTGGCGACGACTTCGCCGTCACGTTCGATACGGAAGGAATCGAAGAGGACGAGGCGCCATGATTTGAGGGGGTGCAAGTCTTGCCTTCCTTTGGAAAACAGCGGGGGATGCTGCCAGTGTATCATGCCAGCGCGGTGCAGGTCAACGGCATCGATGGGACTTCGGGCCGAGCCATGCCCTGCGTGGAGCCATGCGCAGATCCTTCTCCGCCCGATGGTCGAAATGTAAAAAACAGTCGGGTGTGCGATGCGCACACCCGACTGTCGAGCAACTGGATACCGTTTCGCAGACGCGGCCTAGAACATCGGGCCGTAGCCCGCTTGGGCCGGTCCGAGGATCTCGAGCAGATCCTCGAGCGAGTCGAGCGCTTCCGCTTGCGGAGGTGAGTAGTGAATGCGAGTCTCCGGCAGCGCCTGTTCGTTCTGTGCGCCGACCTGCCGAGGATCGCGCTCCTGCCGTTCTTGATGATTCATCGAGCGTTCCCCCTCGGGTCTAGTGCGAGCTGCCGGGCATAGGGCCCGTGAGTTTCGATTTCGCGCCAGCCAGCCCCGGCAGGACCGGTCCGGGGATGATCCGCGAGGGCACCGCACCGACCTCTACCGGGCCGTGCCGCGTGGTCTGCCCGAGCGTGTCGACATCCTCCAGCCAGTAGCGCAGGGCGTTGGCCGGGGCCATCCAGTCGACCCATTCGTAGCTGGCGCCCGAGAGCTCACTGCCCTCGCTGGCGATCAGCCGCGGCGTCACGACGGTCTCGCTGCCATCGGCCTCTTCGCGGATGATGCGGAAGCCGGCGTGCTTGATCTCGCTGGCCGTCGTCCAGTCCAGATGGACGTTGTGGCCCACCCGCTCGGCCCCGAAGTCGGTCAGCTCGACCGCCAAGGGATTCGAGTTGCCGCCGAAGTCGGTGACGTTGGCTTCGGCGTAGGCGTCGGAGACCACGATGGTCGAGTTGGCCAAGACGCTGAGGAGCGGTACATCCAGGACTTCGATCTCGAGGGCGATCGCCTCGGCGGAGGTCATGGTGGGGTCCGCGGTGTCCTCGGTCAGCTGACCGACGGTAACGCGCACCGCGTCGACCAGGGGAATACCGGCCTGCAAGACGGTTACGATGGGCAGCGGGTCTGTACAGTCGATCGGGTTGCCGGCCACTTCCAGGTTGACGCAGTTGATCGATGCGTTGGCGTCCGCGTCACCCACCGAGCTATCGCTCGTGGCATCGGCCGACGCGCTGAGCACGTCGGCCGTGACCACTGGGTCCAGCGCCGGGATCCCGACATTGACCTCGAGGCCCTCGACGCTGCTGTTGGCTTCGGCGATCGCATCGTGTAGCGGCGAGTCGGTATTGGTGTTGACCAGGGAGTCGACCGCCACCGTAGTAGCGAGCACCAAGTCGTTCAAGATCAAAGCATTGCCGACATCCAGCCCATCGATGGTGTTGTCGGCGGTGGACTCGGAGATCAGGCCGGTGACCTGGCTCGATGCGTCGGACTCGATGGCTCCGGTGTCGATCAAGAAGGTGTCGATCATCGCCAGGAAGTCGTTATCCGTGACCGGAGTTGCATTCCCGTCGTAGGTCTTGGTGGTGCTGGCGTTGATCAGGTCGACGTCGAGTAGCCCCACCGAATCCAGACCCACCACCACGTCGACGCCCTGACCCTCGGCGCTGGTCGTGGCGGGTGAGGGGAAGGGGTCGCCCGAGAGATCCGCCTCGGATCGAGAGACGTCGACGGTGGCCGTAGTGAGCCCGCCGAGCGCTACCAGGTCGATGTGAACCGCTGTCGCCTCGGCCAAGGCGTCATAGGGCACGCCCGGGAAGCTCGAGGCCGCCCGCGGTGTCAGGACGATGAGGCAGAGGCACGCCGTCAAGGCGACGATGCGTTTGAACACGATAGTCCTACCCCCTGTGAATGGGTGCAACCTGCGGGAATCGGTGGCAAACCCTGGCAAGATTGCTTGAATCAACATGCGAATCGTGGGGCTCGGCCCCTCTATCCGGCCCCAGACTACCCGATAATGGTTGCCGTGGTCAAGTTAAATGTTCAAAATCGTTCATTTTGTCCGGATTTGTTTGATGGGTAGCCGTTCGGGAGGCATCGTTGACGAACAATGCAAGAACGGCACCCGACCTCAATGATGGATGGGGCGAAGAACCAGCTTCCGAGTCGCGTGCGGCCCGGATCCTTGTCGCCGAGGGGCGCGAAATGGTACACTTGAGCCGGCAGCCGGCGGGTTTGCGCTCGCGCGGATCTTTGGCGGTACTTGTGCAAGCCCCGATCCCGGAGTTGTCATCGGATGCCGGGATCTTTCGCGAAGCGCGAAATCCAGATGACCACCCCGACAGCGTCGACCTGCGAAAGGCCGAGGCCATGACGTCACCGAGATCAAGCCGGCCGCTGCCTCGTCTGCTGGCGGTGATTGCGATCGCCATGCTGTGCCAGGCGGTGAGCCGAGCTGGGCCGGTCGATCCGGGGTCGATCTTCGAGGGGCGAGCACGGGCGGCGCCGGTCCCCGCGCCACCGCAGCTGCACTGGATCCAGCCACCCGATGGGCGGGGATTCGTCGTGACCGTCGAGCTGCCCAGACCGCGGCTCGATGTGGATCGAGATGGCGGTTGTCTGCGACCTCGCTTGCCCGAGCGGGGTGTCGCGAACTGGCGTCCAGCGGGCGCCAGCCCCGACTACGGCTGGTTGGTCGGGCTGCCAGAGGTCGAAGGCGCCAACCTGGAGCTTCTCGACGTGGTCGAGGAGGCGCTCCGTCGACCGGCCGATGGGCACGGCTCGTCAGATCTTTCGCTGTGCGCCGACCTCCGACCTGGCCTGGCCGAGATGGAATCGAGCGACTCGGAGACTGACTATGGGCATCCGGAGACAGGAACCGGCGGGCGTTCTCGAGATCGAGCCGGCGCTTCGGTCCCCAGCGGGGCCATCGGCGATGCCGACCTGGCGCGCTTGCCGGACAGCCGCCTCCCGGTGGCCAGTCTCGAGCCGGCCGGCACGTTGCGCGGCCAGAACCTGGCGCGGCTCGTCCTGCGGCCGCTGGCGGCGGAGGACGCCGGCCGCCTGCGCTTGCGTCGCCGCGTCACGCTGCGCCTCGCGTACAGCCGACCGGAAACGGTCCGCCTCGCCCCTCCCCTGGATGGCCCCTTCGAGCACGCGAGTCGGAGCTTGCTGAATGCCGACTGGCTCCCCCGGCGCGCCGGGAAGACCCAGGTCCCGCCCTCCGCCCCTACGCGGTCCGCCGGCGAGTTCGGTGAAGGGTCCGACGGGCCGCAGTCGCTGGATCAGATCCGACCGGCAGCCGGCGACCCCGATGCGCTCAAGGTTCTGGTGGACGCCGACGGACCCGTCGCGCTGAGCGGGCAGGACCTGGCGGATGCCGGCTGGGATCTTGCCGCCATCGATCCGGATGCCCTCGCCCTGGAGGCGGGCGGCCGGCCGCTGCCGCTGGCGGTCGAGACGGCCGAGGCGGGCCGGCTGGGCGCCGAGGACCGCCTGGGCTTCCATGGCCGCGCCATGACGGGACTCTTTTCGCGGGAGAACGTCTACTGGCTGCGCCGAGACGGCGCCGCGCCCATGGCGCCAGCGCCGCGCGAGCTTCCGCGGGTGGAGGCCCGGACCGCGGAGGCCTTCAGCCGCACGCTCCGCTTCGAGCAGGATAGCGAGTACGTCTTCTCGCTGCGCCGCTGGCAGGCCGACGATCGCTGGATGTGGGGCGGGCGGATCGACGCCGGCCGGACGATCACGCGCAGCTTGCAGCTCGACGACCTGGCACCGGAGGCCGGTCCTGCCCGGCTGCGGCTGCGCCTGCAGGGCTACACCGACGACCCGGAGGTCGCCCCGGATCATCACGTGCGGCTGCAGCTCAACGGCAGCCCCATCGGCAGCCGCCGCTTCGACGGCGAGCGCTGGCAGGAGTTCACCTATACCCTGCCGGCCGGCCTCTTGGTCGACGGCCCGAACCAGCTGGTCCTCGAGCAGGTGGGCGATACCGGCGCCAGCGTGGACAGCATCTTCCTCGACTGGGTCGAGCTGGACTACCGGGCCGGCTACCGGGCGGTGGCCGGCCGGCTGGACTTCGAGGCGCCGGGTCCGGGCGACTGGCGTTTCGAAGTCGAGGGCTTCGACCGGCCCGACATCCAGCTCGTCGATTGGGCCGATCCCGAGCGCCCGGTGCGCCTGGCGGGCGGGCGCATCGAAGTGGATGGAGCCGGCGGCTATCGCTTGGTCTTCGAGGATCGGGTCGAGGCCGAGGGCCGCTATCGCGTCTGGCAGGGCGGGGCCGAGCTGGCACCGGTTGGCATCGAGACCAACCATCCCTCGTCCCTGCGCGATCCGGAGCAGGGGGCCGACTACGTCATCATCACCCATCCCGACTTCCTCGATGCGCTCGAGCCCCTGGTCGAGCGGCGCCGCGCCGAGGGCATGCGGGTGATGGTGGCGCGCATCGACGACATCTACGACGAGTTTTCGGCCGGCGTCTTCGACCCGCGGGCCATCCGCGACTTCCTGCGCCACGCCCGGGACCATTGGCAGGCGCCGGCGCCGACCTACGCCCTCTTGGTCGGCGAGGCCAACCTGGACTACCGCGGCGGGATGGGGCAGGGGCCGGCCAACTACGTGCCGGCCATGCGGGTGGACGTGAACATCGCCGGCGGGGCCGGCGCCACCACCAGCGACATCTGGTACGCGGCGCTCGACGGCGACGCGGACGTGCTGCCCGATCTCTTGATCGGCCGGCTGTCGGTGACCCGACCCGAGCAGGTCGGCGGCTACCTCGACAAGCTCTTCGACTTCGAGGCCCGGCCCATCGAGGCCGATTGGCGCAAGCGGCTCTTGATGGTGGCCGATGACGACGGTGTGGCGGAGCTGGAAGGTTTCAACGAGGAGCTCCTGCAGCGGCTGCCGGCGGATCTCGAGGTCGAGCGCTTCTACGCGGCCGGCTACCCGCGCGACGCGGACCTGACCGGCGACATCCTGGACTCGCTGCAGGCCGGCGCCCTGGCCCTGAACTTCACCGGCCACGGCAACGTCGAATTGTGGAGCCCCTGGCCCGGCGGCGGGCGCATCATGGACCTGCCGGACATGGCCGGCCTGAGCGGCGGCCCCAGCACGCCGCTCTTCACCACCGCCACCTGCATGAACGGCATGGTCGACCACCCGCTCAAGCCCACCAGCCTGGCCGAGATCTGGGTGCGCAACCCCGATGGCGGCGGCGTGGCGGCCTGGAGCCCCAGCGGCTTCACGCTGGTGGCCGGCGAGCGGACCCTCTTCGGCAGCTTCTACGAGGGCCTCTACGACGGCAGCGGCCGCAGCATCGGCGCGTTGACCGCCCAGGCCATGGTCGATGCCTATGCCGAGTCGGCCGTGCTGGCCGACATCGTGCGCATGTTCATGCTCCTGGGCGATCCGGCCACCCACGTCTCGGCCGTCGAGACCCTGCCCAGCCCGACCCCCAGCTCCAGCCCGGAGCCCAGCCCGACCCCGGGTCCGGCGGGCCTGCTCCTGCCCTACCTGCTCCTCGATGGTTGAGCCCACCGCCGGCAGGGACGATCTGGCTGGGCGGCCGGTCCGGGTCTCGCGAGGCTATGCCTTCTTCGGCCGGCGCCTGCGCGTCGACAGCCAGGATGCCGCCGTGGCCGAGCTGCTGGACGCCATCTACGATCGGCAGCGCATCGAGCCGCCGGCAAGGCCGGACCTGCGGGTCTGGGTCGGCAGCGACGGCCCCGACGGCCCGCGGGTCGAATTGGGCGGTCGCAGCGTGCGCGCGCCATCGGCCGATCAGCTGGCGCATCACGCGCACCTGGTCTTGGTCAACGCGGCCGCCGCGCTGGCCGAGGATCGGCGCGTGATCCATGCCGGCGCCCTGGCCAAGGAGGGCCGGACCCTGATCCTGGCTGGCCACTCCGGTTGGGGCAAGACCACCACCAGCCTGGCCTTGGTCCAGCGCGGCTGGCAGCTGCTCAGCGACGACTTCGCGGTGCTGCGGCTCGATGGAACTGTCGAGCCCTTCCCGCGCCGGGTCAACCTGACGGCCGACAGCCTGGCACTCCTGGGCATCCAGGCCCCGCCGGAGGCGCCGCGCCTGGTGGGCTTTCGCGGACAGGTCAAGTGGATGCTCGAGGCCGAGCAGATCCGCCCGGGCAGCCTGGCCGGCCCCACCCCGCTGGCCGCCGTTTGCCTGCTGGCCGGGCCGACCGAGGATCCGCAGGCCGAGGTCGACGCTTCGGATCCGGACGATGGTTCGGATCCGGACGACGGTCGTCGAGACGACCTCGATCTCGACCCGGAGCTTCGCGACGCGACCGGGCCGGCCGGCGATGGTGATTGGCTGCTCGAGCTGGACCATCTGCCCGAGGCCTTGCCGGCCGCCCTGGCCGCGTTGGATGGTGTGCGCGCCGTCGAGACCCTGGCCGGCCAGCCGCCAAGCCTCCGCCTGCGCGCCCGATCCGGCGCCCGCCTGGTGCCCGGCATCGACGCGGCCTGCGCCGAGCTGGACGTGGCGGTGCTCTCGGCCCGACGTGGGCAACCGCGCCGCCCGCGCTTCGACCGGCCGCCCCGCGTCGAGCCCTTGGACTTCGAGGCGGCCTGGAAGGGCCTCTTGGTGCAGGACCTATCGCTCTCCGGTCGTCGCTTCCTCGAGGGCACGCGACCGGAGGAGGTCCTGGCCGCCAGCCGCCAGCTGATGGCGCTCTTGGCGGACTGCCGGCCGCAGCTCTGGCGCCTGTCGCCGGGCCCGATCGAGGCGACCGTGGATCTGCTGGAACAGCAGCTGGCTACCGGATCCTACCCGAAGGATCCCGACGGGTCCGATGATCCGCTCGACCACCCCGGCGGGGCGGTCTGAGGGGATGTCGACCACCGCGCGCATGACCCGCCGCCTCGACCCTCCCGGACCGATGTCCGGTCTCGGCGGCTCGGCGCGCTACACCGGGCAGATCGCGCGCGTGCCGGTCTCCGGTGGCAGCATGCGACCGCTCTTGACCTCCGGTCAGATCGTGCGGCTGGAGACCATCGATCGACCGCGGCCGGGCGATCTGCTGGTCGTCCTCGGCGAGCAGGGGCTCTTGGTCCATCGTTTGGTCGCGCGCCGGCCGGACGGCCGCTTGATCCTGCGCGGCGACGATACCCCGGCCGCCGACCCGCCGCTCTCCTCGGAGCGGGTCCTG
>CAZJWJ010000015.1:0-67632 GCA_964549495.1 uncultured Anaerolineales bacterium
TCCCCGAGCCGCTGCGCGATCTGCCGCGCATGATCCAAGGTGTCGGCGAGCCGGGCGCCGAGCGCATGTACGACCAGATCGCCTGGTTTGCCGGCGGGCGGCGACAGCCCCGCCTGGATTTGGCCTTCGTGCGCGGCGGCACCTACGACTTCTCCAAGATCGCCATGCGCGACCTGGCCCTAGAGCCGACCCCGCTGTCTTGGAAGATCTCCGATCACCTGCCGATGTGGGTCGAATTCGAGATGGAGCCCTGATCCGATGGCCGCCGAGTACCAGACCACCGACCTCATCCTGGTCGTCAAGGGCGCCGGCGCCCAAGCCGTCGATCGCACCCTGGGCAGCTTCCTGCAGGGCTTCCTCTCGGCTGCGCGGATCATCGATCCGAAGGCCCGGGTCAAGATCGGACCGACCTCCAAGATTCTGTCCGGCTTCGACTACCAACCCTACACCGACGAATACGAGCAAGACATCGCCGAGGTGAGCCTGCGCTTCGGCAAGGCGAGCGGCCAGCCGCCCGAGGCGTCGCGCCGGCGCGTCTGGATCATGGAAGCCTACTGGGAGAAGCGTCTGGCGATCCCTGGCACGATCCGCTCGCTCTTGGGGGAGTGGCGCCTGACCTCCTACGCCCTGGTCAAGCTCCTCGAGCGCCTGGGCTTTCCCTGGCAGTCCGGTCGGCGTTACGACGAGCGGGGAAACCAGGTCGACGATCTGAACGCCAAGCGCTACAGCTTCTCCAGCTACCTGGCCTACTATGGCATCGCGACCAGCATCGTGCTCGGCTTCGTCTTCCTGCTCGAGCTGCTCGCGCCCCGCCTGTTGCGCCCGCTGGTGATCCAGCGCGAGCTGGCCCTCCTGCCCGCCGAGCCCCTGCGCGCGACGGTCCCGGTCCTGGCCGCCTGGATCTTGCTCTCGCTGGCCCTGTCCATCGGCCCGGCGCGCCAGGCCTATCGCGCCCGTCAGCGGGCGGCCGGCGGCGAGCCGCTGCGCGGCATGCCGGGCCTGGGTCGCTGGCAGCTGGCTCTCCTCTGCCTGGCCTTCTTGCTCCAGCCGGGGGCCTATACGCTGCTCCTGGTGGGCTACGCGGTCGCCGTGCTGGCCACCCTCCTGATCGCCCGCCAGGTCTTCTGGCGCGAGCGCCCCGACTGGTACACCGATACGCCGCGCCAGTCCTACGTCTCACTGAAAAAGCAGTTCATCGACTGGAAGTGGAATCGGCTGGCGCTGCTGACGCAGCTGGTCCACCGCATCTTCGTGCTCTGGGGCGTGCCGGTGGCGGTGGCCTTTCTGATCATCATCAAGGTGGTGCGCATCCTCGACCTCTTCGGCGACGTCGGCAAGCGCATCGACGCCTCCGCCAGCGAGCTGGTCAACCAGACCTTCGGCGACGTTACCGGCTACGCGCTGAGCCCGGTGCAGGCGGCGCGGGTGCAGAACGTCATCCAGGAGGAAATTCACAGCTTCTCGGAGCTGCGGGCCGAAGACGCCGATTCCCAATCCGAGCCCGTGGTGGACCACATCCACATCTTCGCCCATTCGCAGGGCACCCCGATCACCTACGAGACGCTGGTGCACGTGCTCGACGAAGACGAGCGATCGCGGGTGCGCAACTACTTCACGGCCGGCAGCCCGCTCAACCTCCACAACCTGGCAGGTGACGTGCTGGACAGCGTGTTCTGGCACCGCTTCCCGCCGGAGCGGTACCCGGACAGCAACCAGGGCTTCAAGTGGTTCAACTTCTGGAGCTTCACCGACCCGATCACGCAGTTCACGGGCCTGGATGCCTACCGCAAGGACGAATTGTGGGTCAAGAAAGATGGCAAGCTCTGGATCCGCCAAGACGGACGGCCCAAGCTCCGATACGCCAAGGCCAGCCCCTTCAGCATCCGCACGCGGTCGACGCTGTCGCGCCATCACGGCGACTACTGGACCAACGTGGAAGAGGTCCATCTGCCCTTGATCAAGCACATCCTGCGCGATAAGGGCGGCAGCTGGATCCCGGAGGAGTGGGCCTCCCCGGCCATCCAGCGCAACATCATCGAGCGGCGCTGGCACGAGCAACAGTTCGAGCCCGAGACCTTCGCGGCCGAGCGGAGCCGGCATCGGAACCGCGTCCTTGGCAGCTGGCTCCTCGCGATGTCGATCGTCGCCCTGCTCTTGGCGCTCCTCGGCCCGGTGGCGAGCCGGTGGATCGAAGCGCTGCTTCATTCGGGCTCGGATGCAGTCGAGAGCGGGCTCGCGTGGATCGCGGGCATGCTTCCCGGCGACGCGTCGGACGCGTCGGCGAGCCTGTGGCCGCGCGCGGTATCCGCCTACGGTAGCGGCGTCCTCGCGATGCGGCTCGTGGCCGCGATCCTCGTCTATGGTCTGGTCAAGAGCATCTGGCAGCTGGCCAGCAGTCTGGAGTGGAATCGGATCGCGCGCACGGTCCGGCAGCGGGTCTCCGAACGGGAATCGGCGGTGCCATGAGCTCGGTCTCGGCGCCGCCGCAAGCGCCCGAACCGTATCACGCCCGCGTCCTCGCGGTCTATTGGCCCTCTCCGAGCCCTTGTGATAGCCTGCCGCGCGCCGATTCGAGCCTCCACCCTCGTCGCGATAGCGAACCCCTAGGAGATGAGGCCGCGTGTACGATCGCGGGCTGATCCTACTGGTCGACCAGGACACGGACAGTGCGCTGACACTGCAGGAGCTTCTCCTGCGCAGCGGCTACGGCGTGCACCATGCGGCCAACGGCGCCAACGCGATGGCGGCCTTGGCCTCGATCGAGCCCGACCTCGTCTTGCTCGATATCCAGCTCGAAGATGCCAGCCCCGTCGCGATCCTGGGCGAGCTGAGGCGGCATCGACAAGCGCGCGATGTCCCGGTCATCTTGATGACCACGCTCGACGACGATTCGCAGGTGGTGGGGCTCGAGTCGGGTGACGACATCCTGGTCAAACCCTTCGACGAGCGCGAGGCGCTGGCGCGCATCGAACGCCAGGTGACGGTGGCCAAGGTGCGCACCGCGCTGCGCGAATCCGAAGCCGAGTTCCGGTCCGTGATGGAGTCGGCGGTCGACGCGATCATCTCGGGCGACGCCGAGGGCACCATCCGGTCCTGGAACAGCGCGGCCACGGCCTTGTTCGGCTGGCGGGAGTCCGAGGTCCTCGGGCGGCCCATCGAGCGGATCATCCCCGAGCGCTACCGCGACGCGCATCGCGAGGGCTTGCACCGCGTGAGCTCGGGCGGCCCCAGCCGCGTCATCGGCCAGACCGTGGAGCTGGCCGGGCTGCGAAAAGATGGCAGCGAGTTTCCCATCGAGCTGTCGCTGGCCACCTGGCTCTTGGAAGGCAAGCGCTACTACACCGGCATCCTCCGCGACATCAGCGAGCGCCAGCAGGCCGAGCAGAAGTTCCGTTCGGTGACCGAATCGGCCATCGACGCGATCATCTCGGCCGATCACGCGGGCCGGATCATCAGCTGGAACAAGGCCGCCACGGGCATCCTCGGATTCACGGAAGAGGAAGCGATCGGTCAGCCGCTGGAGATGATCATCCCCGATCAGTTCCACGAGGCACACCGCGCTGGTCTGCACCGGGTGGCCACCGGCGGGGAGAGCCACGTCATCGGCCAGACGGTCGAGCTCTCCGCCTGCACCAAGAGCGGCGACGAAGTGCCGATCGAGCTCTCGCTCTCGACCTGGATGGTGCGCGAGGACCGCTACTTTACCGGCATCATCCGCGACATCGGAGCCCGCAAGCGGGCCGAGGAAGCCCTGCGCCAAAGCGAGCAGGCGCTGCGCGAGAAGTCGCTGGAGCTCGAAGAGAAGAACAAGGCGCTGCGGAGCACCTTGGAACGGCTCAACGATGCCCAGAACCAGCTGATCATCCAGGAGAAGATGGCCTCCTTGGGCAAGCTCAGCGCGGGCCTGGCCCACGAGCTGAACAACCCGGCCAGCGCGGTGCGCAGCGGCTCCTCGCAACTCCATTCCGCCTTCTCCCGCCTGCACGATACGGAGCTGCGCCTGGCCGCGCTGGATCTCGGTCCATCGCATCTGGACAAGCTGGTCGAACTGGATCGCTTCGCCCGGGAGCGCGCCACCAAGCCCGCCAACCTGAACGCCATCGGCCGCAGCGATCGCGAGGCGGTCCTCCAAGACTGGTTGGAAGATCTCGGGATCGAAGCGGCCTGGGAGCTGGCCCCGGACCTGGTCGAACTCGGCTGCGAAACCAGCGACCTCGAGGAGCTGGTCGAGGTCTTCGAACCTGACCGGCTTGCCATCGTACTCGAATGGCTCAGCCGAACACAGTCGGTATACAACCTGGTCTCGGAGATCGGCTTGGGCGCCGGCCGGATCAGCGAGATCATCCGCGCGCTCAAGAGCTACACCTATCTGGATCGCGCGCCGATCCAGGACGTGGACGTGCGCGACGGCCTGGACAACACCCTGATCGTCCTGCACAACAAGCTGAAGGCCGGCATCACCGTGCGCCGGATGTACGAAGCGGACATCCCGACCATCCATGCCTACGGAAGCGAGCTGAACCAGGTCTGGACGAACCTCATCGACAACGCCGCGGACGCCATGGAAGGGCAAGGCGAGCTGATCCTGCGGGCTTACGTCGAGGCGCCCTGGCTAGTGGTCGAGATCGAGGACGACGGGCCGGGCATCCCCGAGGAGATCCGCGAGAGCCTCTTCGATCCCTTCGTCACCACCAAGCCCAGCGGCAAGGGCACCGGCCTGGGCCTGAACATCAGCCGCAACATCATCGTGACCAAGCACGAAGGCCGCATCGACTTCGATACCAGCTCCGATGGGACCCGCTTCACGGTGCGCTTGCCGCTGTCCTTGGCCTCGGGTAACGATGCCGACCCATCCGCGATGGACGTAGACTCGAGCGAAGGGAAGACAGACTGATGGCGAAGCCGGTCATTCTCACCGTGGACGACGAGCCGCAAGTCCTGGCGGCGGTCAGCCGCGACCTGCGCGAGCACTTCAAGGATCGATATCGGATTGTCCGCGCCGGTTCCGGCACCGATGCCCTCGAGGCGGTCCAGCAGCTCAAGCAGCGGGGCGATCCGCTGGCGCTCTTCTTGGTCGACCAGCGGATGCCGGGAATGTCCGGCACCGAGTTCCTGGCCGAGGCGCGCGACTACTACCCGGAGGCCAAGAAGGTGCTGCTGACGGCCTATGCCGACAACGAGGCGGCCATCGCCAGCATCAACCGCGTCGGCCTGGACTACTACTTGATGAAACCCTGGGACCCGCCGGAGGAGCATCTCTATCCGGTGCTCGACGATCTGCTCGATGCTTGGCTGGAGGTCGCGCCACCGGTCTACGACGGCATCCGCGTGGCCGGCACCCTGTGGTCGGCGGCCAGCCACGAGGTCAAGGACTTCTTGGCCCGCAACCGGGTACCCTACCAGTGGCTCGACCTGGAGGCCGATGCCGCGGCCCTGAAGCTGGCCGAATCGGCCAGCCCGGGCCGGCTCCAGCTGCCGGTGGTCTTCTTCCCGGACGGCGAAGTGCTCCTGCGCCCGGAGCTATCGGCACTGGCCGAGAAGATCGGGATGCAGACCCAAGCCGCGCAGCCCTTCTACGATCTGGTCATCATCGGTGGGGGGCCGGCCGGCCTGGGCGCCGCCGTCTACGCCGCCTCCGAGGGCCTGCGGACGCTGATGGTCGAGAAGTCGGCCACGGGCGGGCAGGCCGGCACCAGCTCCCGGATCGAGAACTACCTGGGCTTCCCGGTCGGCGTGAGCGGCGGCGATTTGGCCCACCGGGCCACCACCCAGGCCCGCCGCTTCGGCGCCGAGATCCTCACGCCCCAAGAGGTGGTCCAGGTGCGCGTCGAGGACCCCTACCGCTACGTCTGCCTCTCGGACGGAAGCGAGATCTCCTGTCGGGCCCTGCTCCTGGCCACGGGCGCGGTCGTCCGCCGCCTGGACGCACCGGGTATCGAGGCGCTGACGGGCGCCGGCGTCTACTATGGCGCCGCGGTCACCGAGGCGGCCTCCTTTCGCGACAGGCCGGTCTTCGTCGTCGGCGGCGCCAACTCGGCCGGCCAGGGCGCCTTGTTCCTATCCCGCTACGCCAGCAAGGTCACCATCCTGCTGCGGGGCGGCTCGCTGGATGCGGGCATGTCGCGCTACCTGGTCGAACAGATCGAGGCGCGCGAGCGCATCGAGGTCCGGACCCACACGGTGGTGGCGAAGGTCTCGGGCGAGCGCTCGCTGGAGTCGATCACGCTGCGGAGTAACGAGAGCGGCGAGGAGGAAACCGTGCCGGCATCGGGCCTCTTCCTCTTCATCGGCGCCGTGCCCAACACCGCCATGGTGGCCGACGTCGTCCAGCGCAACTCGGCCGGCTTCATCCCCACCGGCCAGGACCTGATGCGAGACGGCAAGCGGCCCAAGGGCTGGACGCTCAAGCGCGACCCCTTCTACCTCGAGACCAGCGTGCCCGGCATCTTCGCCGCCGGCGACGTCCGCCAGGGCGCGACCCGCCGCGTGGCCTCGGCCGTCGGCGAAGGCGCCATCGCCATCGGGCTGGTGCACCAGTACCTCAAGACGGTCTGAGCCCGGCGCCTGCTTCCCGAAACCGGCTTGCCGCGAGCTCGAGGCCGGCCCCGCTTCGAGAAGCAGGCGCTGGCCCGCCCTCAGCTGCCGGCCGCGGCGCCCCCATAGACCTTGGCGATGGTGATGCCCACCAAGGGAAGCACGACGAAATGGAAGACGATGTCCGTCAGCGAGCCGGCCAATTCGAAGTTGTAGAAGCTGTAGAACATCAGGACGAGGCCCGCCAGCACCACCGCGACGAGCAGGCCGAAGCGCGCGCCTTCCTGTACCGCATCACCTCCCTGATAGCCCTTGGGGTAGATCGCCGCCAAGCCGCTGTTGAAGATCAACAGGCCCGCCATGCCGATCGCCATCATCGGCTCGTCGCGCGCCACGGCGGCCTCCCACTGGGCAAACTGCTCGGCCATCAGAAACTCGTAGAACAGGAACGACAGCACCGCCTGCACCAGGAATCCGGCCAGTGCGGCCGTCGTCAGCTTTTGGATGTTCACGGGGCTTCTCCTCCTGACATCGAATCCGCGGGCACGACTGCCCGCTCGATGGCGAGAACACCGGAGGTCCTGCCGGGTTGCGCAGGGCTTGGATGATCCGGATCGCGATCCTCGAGTTCGGAATCCGTCCGCAACTCGTCCTCTCCGGCGGCCCGAACCGTGATACCATGTTCAGCCCGGCCCGCCAGCGGCCGGCTCGACAGGTCGTCACCCGGGCGGCCTCGAGCGCGCGAGGAGAGGCAGGCATGGCAGCGAAGAAGCGGCGCAAGAAGGCCCCCGGCCGTGTCTATCGCCTGCGCATCAGCCTCAACGAGGTGCGACCCAGCGTCTGGCGCCGCGTCCTGGTCCGCGAGACCTGCACCCTGGCCCGACTGCACGAGGTCATCCAGATCGCGATGGGCTGGGAGAACAGCCACCTGCACATGTTCACCTTCGACGGCCGGCGCTTCGGCAACCCCAAGTGGCTGGACATGCCCGGCCTCGAGTCGGAGTCCATCCAGCTGCGGAAGGTCCTCACCCAGCCCAAGCAGCGCATGTTCTACGCCTACGACTTCGGCGATGGCTGGCACCACGAGGTGGCCTTGGAGGCCATCGAGGATGCCCACCCGCTTGCCAAGTTCCCCAAGTGCGTCGACGGCGCGCGCGCCTGCCCGCCCGAGGACATCGGGGGCCCGCCGGGCTACGAGGAGTTCGTGACGGCCATGCGCAACCTCGATCATCCCAACAGCCGACACTTTCGAACATGGTGGGGCGGCCGCTTCGATCCCGAGCATTTTCCCATCACCAGCGTCAACAAGGACCTCAAGCCGCTCCGGCGCTGAGGTCCCGGGCATCGACCGCGCCTCCATCCGCCCAATTCCGCAGGAAACGGGTGGATGTCGAGTCCCCCGCCGCGCTATGCTCCTCCCAGACCCACCGGGAGGTGAACCGAATCATGAACTCGGACTACGAACGCATTCGTCGTGCCCTGGAGTATCTGGACGCCCACGCCCTCGAGCAGCCCGGCCTGGACGACTTGGCCGACCACCTGGGCCTCAGCCCGTCCCACCTGCAGCGCCTCTTCCGTCGCTGGGCCGGCATCAGCCCCAAGCGCTTCCTGCAGCAGCTGACCCTCGAGCGCGCCAAGGAGGCCCTCGACGGCTCGGCCAGCCTGCTGGACGCCAGCCTGGATGCCGGCCTCTCCTCGCCGGGCCGGCTGCACGATCTCTTCGTCCACCTCGAAGCCGTCACGCCGGGCGAGTACAAGGCCGGCGGCCAGGGCCTGACCCTGCGCACCGGCATCCACCCCAGCCCCTTCGGTCACGCATTTCTGGCCGTCACCGATCGTGGCCTCTGCGCCCTGTCCTTCGACGACGATCCCGAATGCCGCCAAGGCCACTCCGACCTGCGCGACGCCTGGCCCCGGGCCACCATCGTCGACGAGCCCTCCGTCACCCAGCCCTACTTCGAGCGCATCTTCCTCGACGCGGACGATCCCGACGCGCCCGATCGACCGCGCATCGACCTCCACGTCCGTGGCACCAACTTCCAGATCCAGGTCTGGCGCGCCCTCCTGTCCATCCCGCCCGGCCGCCTCTGCAGCTACGGCGACATCGCGCGTGCCATCGGCCGGCCCTCCGCCGCCCGCGCCGTCGGCGGCGCCGTCGGCCGCAACCCCGTCGCCTGGCTCATCCCTTGCCACCGCGTCATCACCCAGCTCGGCGCCCTCGGCCACTACCGCTGGGGTGCCCCCCGCAAACGCGCCATGGTCGCCCTCGAGCTCGCCCGCGCGGAACAAGGCGCCGCCGAGCTCGAACCTGCGACTTCCCTACATTAGCTCGTGCCGTGTGCCGGGTCGCGAAGTCCGTTAAGCGGCGCGCTAGGGTGGGGCCAGCGACAAGATGGCCAACCGAGGGCGTCGTGGCGCCGCCGTGGGGGTTCGATGCGCCGAGGTCGTAGCAGCGCTACGGCCGAGAAGCAGCGGACCGCCACGGCGGATGTCGCGTCGTCCGAATTGGTCAGCTTGTCGTTGGCCCCACCCTAGCGCGTCAAGACCAGATGGCTGTCGCCGAACTCGTGCCAGAGGTAGCCGGCGCGGGTGGCTTCGGCGTAGGCGGAGCGGATGGTGGATTGGCCGGCCAGGGCGTAGAGCAAGGCCAGGTGACTGGTGGCCGAGTCGTGCATGCCGGTCACCAGGCCATCGACCACCACCGGCTCGCGGCCGGGGCGCAGGAAGCGGCGGCTGAAGCCGCGGGCCGGCCGCAGCTCGGCCGCCCCGGCGTCCCAGGCCGATTCGAGCGCCCGCACCACCGTCGTCCCCACCGCCACCACCCGCCCGCCCTGCCGGCGGGTCCGGTTGACCGCCCGGACGGTGGCGGCACTGACCTCGAAGGGCTCGGCCTGCATGGGATGTTCCGATACCCGATCCTCCTCGACCTCCAGGCTGGATAGGCCGGTGTGCAGGACGATGCCGGCCAGGCCGACGCCGCGCCGGCGCAGGGCATCCAGCACGCGGGGCGTGAAGGGTCGGGCGGCCGAGGGCATCTCGGCACTGCCGGGCACGCGGGCAAAGAGGGTCTGGTAGCTGGCCAGGCCCGGCGCCTCGCGTAGGTAGCCGTAGCGGATGGGCTGGCCGCAGCAGTCCAGGACGGCGTCGACGTCGCCTGCCAACTGGACGAAGAGTAGCCGCGGCTGGCCGGGCAAGGGCGCCACGACGCGGGCGCCCAGGCGGCCGGCGATGCGGATCCGGTCGCCCGGCGACAGCGGTAGCGGACCCGGCTCGGCGGCGCTCTTGCGCGGCTCGGCCAGCCACAGGCGCGGCCCGTAGCGAGTGCCCATGTGGATCCGGAAGGCGCCGAAGTGGGCCTCGGCCGGCAGGCTGGCCGGCAAGGTCGCGCTCTCGTTGACCACCAAGAGATCGCCCGGCGCCAGGTGCTCGGCCAGCTGGTCGAAGCGGGCGTGACGGTGGCCTTCGGGCGTGGTCACCAAGAGCCTCACCCCGTCGCGGGCCAGGCCGCGCCGCTCGGGCGGTCGGTCGGCCACCAGGTCTTCGGGCCGGTCGAAGAGCAGCGCGTCGCGCCGCAGCTCGCGCTCGGCGGTCTCGTGCGCCCTCATGCCGGCACCAGCCAACGATCGGACTGGGCCTGGTAGCGCTCGCCGCTGATCTCGGCTGGCACCTGTCCCAGGAGCCATGCCCAGAAGGGCAGCGTCACCTCGGGCAGCGGCCGATCGGAGATGTCCTCGCCCGGGAAGGCCGCCTGGTGCATGTCGGTCCGCATGTCACCCGGGTCGACGGTGACCGAGGCGATGCCGCGATCGCGCAGCTCGCCGGCCAGTGTCGCGCCGATCAGCTCCAGCGCCGCCTTGCTGGCCCCGTAGCCGCCCCATCCGGCGTAGCCGCCGGTGGCCGCATCGCTGGTCAGGTGGACCACCAGACCGCTGGCCGATTCGAGCCACGGCAGCAGGTCCTGCGTCAGCGCAAGCGGTGCCAGGGTATTGACCTCGAAGATCTGGCGCAGGGCCTCCAGCGGCATCTCTGCCAGCTCGGGCATGGGGCTCGGGCCCAGGGTCGAGGCGTTGTGGATCAGATGGTCCAGCCGGCCGGCTCCTCCGACCGCCTCGGCCACTAGTCGGCGATGCGCAGGGTCGGCCACGTCGCCGGCCAGTGCGTCGACGCGAGCGCCACGCGCCTCGAGACCCGCGGCTAGGGCGCGAAGATCATCCTCACCGCGCGCCGTCAGGATCAGATGGTGGTCTTGCCCGGCCAGAAAGCGAGCCAACTCGGCCCCCAGGCCGCGGCTGGCGCCGGTGATCAAGGTTACGGGCTGCTGCATCGTGGATCTCCCTATCTTCCTGCTGAGTTCGTGATCGTGATCCCAGCATAGGGAGCCGCCGGTCGGCGCGCATCGCCCCTTGGTCCGGCGCCGGCCTGGACCTTGGTACAGGGTGGATCGTGAACCGTGACCCTCTTCCCCGGGTTCGCATACAGCCCAGCGCAAGATCTCGCAACGCGTCAGTGATCCAGCTCACAGTCGCGCGAGTCGGTCGACGATAGGCTGGCATGGACGAGCTGCACGGTGGGAAGGGCGACGATCGGTCACCCTGGCCGGAAGGAGACGGTGGCGATGAAGATCCAGCAACGAAGACAAGAAGCCCATGAGGCCAGTTTCAGCTGGCTGCTACTCGCCATCGCGCTGCTCTGGCTCTTGGCTTGAGGGACTATCGGTCTGGGTCGCCGAGCTCGACCAGACCCTGTTCCAGCGCTCGCCGGACCGCCTCGGTCCGGTTGCCGGCGCCGAGCTTGGCCAGGATGGCGCCGACGTGGAACTTGACGGTACGCTCGGTGATGCCCAGCTCGCGGGCGATCTCGCGATTGGTCCAGCCGCGGGCCAGGGCGCGCAGGACCTGGTCCTCGCGCTCGGTCAGCGACTCGCTCGCGCCCTCGCCTCGGTCCGTCGACTGATCCTCCCCTGATGCCTGGATGCGCTCGACCAGGCGGGCGGTCAGGTCCGGGCTCAAGAGTGAGCCGCCGGCATGCACCGTGCGCACCGCCGCGAAGAGCTGCTCGCGCGGCACCCCCTTGAGCAGGTAGCCTCGCGCGCCGGCCCGCAGCGCGCCCAGGATGCGCTCGTCGGTGTCGAAGGCGGTGAAGGCGATCGCGCGAGGGCGGTCGGATCCCTCCGGTGCCTCGGCCAGCGCGCGCAGGAGCCCGACCCCGTCCAGCTCGGGCATCTCCAGGTCCAGTAGCAGGACGTCCGGCGCCAACTCGCGGATCGCGCGCAGCGCCTCGCGGCCATCGCCGGCCTCGCCGACCACCTCGAAGTCGGCTTGCGTGCCCAGCATCGCCACCAGCCCGTCGCGGACCACGGGATGGTCGTCGGCGACCAGGATGCGGATGGGTGGGCCGCTCACGCGCGGTCCTCGTCGAGGGGACCGCCCGCGATCTCCAAGGGCACGCGGGCCTCGACGCGGGTGCCGTCGCCGGGCCGGCTCTCCAGCGTCAGCCGCCCGCCCAGCAGCCGCGCCCGCTCGCGCATGCCGCGCAGGCCGAAGCCGTGATCGGGGGGTGGATCGAGCACGAAGCCGCGTCCGTCGTCCTCTATGGCCAGCTTCAGCTCCCGGGGATCGGCGGTGAGCGCGACCCGCAGGCGGCGGGCCTTGGCGTGCCGGCCGACGTTGGTCAGCGCCTCCTGCGCCAGTCGATACAGCCCCACCTCCAGACGCGGCGCCAAGGTGCTGGGCAGCTCACCGATGTCCAAGTCGAGCGCCAGTCCCAGCCGCGTGGCCCGCTCTCGCGCCAGCTCGGTCAAGGCCTCGCCAAGACCTCGACCCTCCAGCGGCGCCGCGCGCAGATCAAGCACCGAACGCCGGGCATCTTCTAGGCTGGCTCGGCTCGCGTCCAGCGCGCGTCCCAGCGCCTCGCGCGCCCGGCGGGTTCGCTCTTGGGCGGCCTCGGAGACCGGGCGGCTGTCTGCCTCCTGTCCCTCGGATACAGCTCTATTCATACCGTCTTCGAGCAAGGCATCCGCCGTCTCGATCTGCATGGCGATGGCCGCCAGGCTCTGGGCCAGCGTGTCGTGGATCTCGCGCGCCAATCGGTTGCGCTCCTCCAGGGCGCCCAGATGGGTGCTCTGCTCGAAGAGCCGGGCGCGCTCGATGGCCACGCCCAGCATGTCGCCCACCGTGCGCAGGAGGCGCAGGTCCTCGCCGGAGAGCTCGCGCCAGTCCGGGCTGGCCACGTTCAGGATGCCCAGCTGCCGATCGCCGGCCCGGATGGGCACGCTGGCGTGGTAGCGCAGCCCGCGCGTGCCGCCGGTCAGCCACTTGAGCCGGCTGCAGGTGACCACGTTGACGTTGGCCGCGCCAGCCAGATCGCCCTGGCGAAAGGTGTCCAGGCAGTAGCAGCCGCCGGCCATGCGCTCCGGATGCTCGGCGAGGGCCGGCGGCAAGGCGCGCGCGGCGGCCAGCCAGGCGCTGCCACTCGGCGCCTGAGCGTTCGATTCATCCTCGTCCGAGTCCGAGGGCTCGGACTCGGATCCGGGCGAGCAACCTTCCGGACTGTCGAGCAGCCAGACCCAGCCCGTCTCCAACTCCAGGAGCTCTGCCACCCGTGCCAGGGCGGTCTCGAGGGCCGGCCCGAGCGAGGCCTCGGCGTTCAAGGCCCTCGCGATCGCGTTGAGGATCTGCAGCTCGGCGGTGTCGCGGTCGGACATCTTAGGTCTCAGTCCTCGGTCTGCACGTTGTCACGCAGCCAGGCTTCGACCGTTCGCGCACTCAAGCTTCGGTCATCGAACCAGAGCATGATCTGCTGATGCACCTGCACGGAGCTTCGAGCGATCCGGTAGCCATTGAGCCGCAGAAACACGTCCATCGAGGCAAAGGCGACCCGCTTGTTGCCATCCAGGAACGGATGGTTGATCACGAGACTCTCGAAGAGCGCGGCGGCTTCGGCTATCGCGTCATCGTAGTAGCCCGACTGGGCTCGAAAGACCGCCGATTCTAGCGCACCGACATCGCGAATCCCTTCCGCACCCCCATAGCGACGGATGAGCACGAGGTGCAAGGCCAGGATATCGGATGTCGAGAGGTAGAGTCGCTCGCTCACCTCGCCAACTCTGCGTAGAGCTCGTCGAAGTCCTTCAGGCTAGCCTCGAAGGCTTCGAGCACCTCTCTCCGAGGCCGCCCGGATGTCTTGCGCTCGATGTACTCACGCATCGCCTCGTCCAGCACCGCTTGGAAGAGCCGACCCTCACGAGTCGCGATCTCGCGCATCGCATCGAGAACATCCGGTGCAGCTTGTGACGAGAACTTCTGCAGTGCATCACCCATGGATCCAACCTCCCATCACGGCATGCGCATCATCTTGATTCATCATGATAGGCGAGGATATCAAGAGGTCACAAGCATCTGGACGTCTCATTTCAACACGCCGACACAAGTACGATGTCAAGAAGAGAAGTCGCGGGCTCGAGCGGCTCAGCTCACGTATCGCCCCAGTGCCAGGCTGACGTTCTGCCCGCCGAAGCCGGAGCCGTTGATCAAGGCTACGTCCAACTCGGCCTCTCGAGCGGTGTGGGGCACGTAGTCCAGGTCGCAGGAGGGGTCGGGGTGGTCCAGGTTGATGGTCGGCGCGACCTGGCCGCGGTCGAAGGCCACCACCGCCGCCAGGGCGGCCACCGCGCCGGCCGCGCCGAGCAAGTGGCCGAACATGCTCTTGGTGGCTGGCACCAGCAGCCGGTCGGCATGCGCGCCGAAGAGCCGGCGGATGGCCAGGGTCTCGCTGGGGTCGCCCAGCTCGGTGCCGGTGCCGTGGGCGAAGATGGCGCCGACCCGCTCGGGCGCGATGTCGTGGCGCTCGAGGGTGAGCTGCATGGCCCGGCGCAGCCCGTCTCCGTCCGGATCGGGCGCGCTGACGTGGTAGGCGCTGGAGGTCAGGGCTCCTCCCAGCACCTCGGCGTAGACGCGGGCGCCGCGGGCGCGGGCGTGGCGCTCGGTCTCGACCAGCATCACCGCCGCGCCCTCGCCGGCCACGAAGCCGTGCCGGTCGCGGTCGAAGGGCCGCGGCGAGGCGGTGGGCTCGCCGTCCCAGCGGCTCATGGCGCCCGAGTTGGCCATCGAGGCGATGAAGAGCCGGCTCAGGCAGGCCTCGCTGCCGCCGACCAAGAGCACGTCCGCCTCGCCGCGCTGCATCATCTGCCAGGCCTCGACGAAGGCGTAGTTGCCGGCCGCGCAGGCCAGGGTCGAGGTGAGCACGGGGCCCTTGGCGCCCAGCTCGATGGCCGTCTGGCAGGCCACCGCGTTGGGCATCACCAGCGCGCCCAGGAGCGGGCTGGCGCGGCGCGGTCCGCGCTCCAGCAGCTCGTAGGTGCCCTCCTCCATCATGATCCCGCCGCCGAAGGCGGTGTTGATCACCGCCCCGAAGCGCTCGGCGTCGACCGACCCGACATCCAAACCGCCGTCGGCCACCGCCTCCCGGCTGGCCACCAGGGCCAGCTGCGCCGCCCGGCTGGAGCGCCGCGCCAGCTTGCCGTCCATGTACACCTCGGGATCGAAGCCCTTCACCTCGGCCGCGATGCGCGTGGGCAGGTCGTCGGCCTCGAAGGCTGTGATGGGGCCCACGCCGGATCGGCCGGCCAGCATGGCCGACGCGGTCGACTCGACATCGAGGCCCAGGGGCGTAACCGCCCCCAGACCGGTGATCAGGACTCGCTCTGGCATTCGCTTCGGGACTCCGCGCTGAGATCACGATTCGTCATGGCCGGAATCTCACCGGCCAGAGAATGATACCAAAGCTGCCGCGACCCGGGTCGGAGTCCGGATCGGCGCGCACGAACCGGTCGAGGAATCCCATGCGTGGCCGAGCCCCAACAGGCGAGCGGGCCGCCGGTCGCGGCCCGCTCGCTTCCATCGATCTGCTCGTTAGGTGCTTCCGCTTACCCTAGCAACAACCGCCAGGGCAGGGGCAGGGATCCGGACAGGGGCAGCAGGGCCCCGAGGACACGGCCAGGTAGATCTTGCTCATGGGATTTCGCCTCCTGATGGCGTTTCACGTTCTCGGTTGGGCCGGCTCGTCGAGCCGGAGGTCGATCGGCGACTGACGTGGAGCCTCGTCACCGCAGCAGGCGTCGGCCGCCGCCCGCAGGGTGGCCGCGAAGCCTTCCAGGTCGGCCGCCACTCTCTGCAGCGCCGCGGCATCGACGCAGCAGCAGGTGGCGGTGCCCGAGGGCTCGCAGCAGAGCAGCCCGCTCTGGCGCAGGACCGAGAGATGCCGGCTCACGGTGGACTGCGCCAGGCCCGATGCCTCGACCACCTGGCCGGTGATGCACCAGGGGCGCGTCACCAACCAGCGCAAGAGCCCCAGTCGCACGGGGCTGGCCAGGGCCTTGAGCGTCTCGGCCAGGCGCAGCTCCTCGCGCGTCGGGGTGGCGTCGGCGGGCATCGTGGCGGCGGACATGCAGGACTCCTTCATCGTTCCAGTCCATCTTCATCGCAGTCTTGCGATCAACTTCATCGCAAGTATACGATAGAGCGCACGGATGTCAAGCACGACTGTGTTCGAGCTCGGACGGGTCAGCGGACCGGCTCGACCTCCAGGCTGGCCATCAGGCCGCGAACCTTGCCCTCGATCTCGTCGCGGATGGCGCGCACGTCCTCCAGCCCCCGGCCCGCCGGATCCTCCAGCACCCAGTCCTCGTAGCGCTTGCCCGGGTAGACCGGGCAGGCATCGCCGCAGCCCATGGTCACCACCACGTCGGCCGCCTTGACGATCTCGTCGGTCCAGGGCTTGGGGAAGGACTGGCTGATGTCGATGCCCCGCTCCTGCATGGCCGTCACCGCATGCGGGTTGACCTGCTTGCCCGGCTCCGAGCCGCCCGTCATCACGATCACCCCCTCACCGGCCAGGTGGGCCAGGAGGCCGGCCGCCATCTGCGAGCGCCCCGCATTGTGCACACAGAGGAAGAGCACCACCGGCCGGTCGCTCTCGATCTTCCCCTCGCTCTTGGCCAGGGCCCAGAGCCGATCGCGCGCGAAGCGCTCGGCAAAGAGCGGGATGAAGTTGCGCACCTTGGCCCCATCCAGGTCGGCGATCGACTCGGCCACGAAACGTTCGACCGTCTCGCGCCCGAAGACGCCCTCGAACTGCTCGGCCAGGCGCAACACCGCGCCCCGGATCAAGGGTTGGAACTCGAGCGGAATGTCGGCCAGGTAGTCATCGGTCATCGTCGCGGACGTGTTCACGGCTGCTGCACTCCTGTGCTGTGGTTCTTGCATTCGAAACGGCCAATCAGATCGGCTTCCATCATCCCTCTTGGCTGGACCTCGGTGGTGATCGACCCGGGAGGGTCACTCACCACGAGCTGTCTCTAGGGCCCGGGCCAGACGGTCGACCCGCGCTTCGATCTCATCCATCGCCTCATCGAAGGGCCTGTCCCCACCCGCCTCGATGGGATCCGGGATGGACCAATGCAGCGCCCGCGCCTCCGGAAAAGGCGGCGCCGCCTCCAAGGTCAGATCACAGACCGAGACCACCAGATCGGGCGTCTCCACCACCTGCCCATATCCCTTGGGCCGCGCCTGGGCCAGATCCAACCCCCTCTCCTCCGCGACCCGCCGCGCCTCTGGATGCACCCGCTCCGTCGGCTCCATCCCCGCCGAAGCCACCGGAACCTCCGACCTCGCCCTCCAACACGCCTCCGCCAGCTGGCTCCTGGCCGCATTGTGATGACAGACGAAGAGCAAGCGCTCCGCCACCACCCGCGGCGGCCGCCACAACCCGTCCATCGCCCCCCACTCCAGCCGCAGATATCGCCGCCGCGCATCCCCCGACGAAGCCCGACGCCCGATCAGCCCCGCCCCCTCCAATACATCCAGATGAAAGGCCAACAGATTGCTCCGCAAGCCCAGCTCCTCCGCCAGCTCCCCGGGCGTCCGATCCCCGAGCGCCAGGGCCTCCACCACCGCCAACCGCGTCGGATCCCCAAGCGCCGCATAGCCCGCTGCCCGTGCCTCCAGACCCTCTCCCATCCCCATCCTGTCACGCATATCAGCCCCCACTCCCCTCACCCCCAGTTGACTCAACTCTACTCGAGTAATCCCACGGCACCAAGTCTGGATTCGCCTCCCACCCCACCCCATGGCCCCGAACTCCCCTCCCCCCACCCCCTGCAAGAGGGCTGGCGTGCCCTTGGGCGGGGCGACGTCGCGCGCCCACCCCTCCCTCCCGCACTCGCCTCCTCCCACCGGCCCACCATGACCTGTTGTCGCCCCGCCCAAGGGCATGCCAGCCCGCCCAGCAGCCCCGCCTCCCCAACTCCAGCAGCCCCGCCTCCCCAATAGGTGTAAGCAGTCTGTAAACAGCTCGAAAAACCCGCTATCACGAGTCCATCTACCTTCGTTCGGAGACTATGATCATCCGCGATGCTCGCCCCGTACCCGTGAACGATCTCCCGATGGAGGCTCCCCATGCCAAGCCGACCAACCCGTCGATGGCCGATCGCCCTGCTCCTGCTGGCCGGCCTGTGCCTGATCTTCGGCGCAGCGAGCCAAGCGCCGACGGCCGCCCAAGAGCAAGAGCAGCTGATCGCCTACCAGATGACCGGCCAATGGCCCGAACGCGCCGACGCCGCCGCCGGACTCTTCCAACGCCCCATCGACCTGGAGGTGGCCGCCGACGGCACCGTCCTGGTGGCCGACTCCGGCGTCGGCGGCGTGCACCGGCTCTTGCCCACCGGCGTCTTCACCACGCCCTTCGGCACCTCCGGCGGCTTCCCGGCCCAGCTGGCCGACGTGGGCCGGATGGGCATCGGGCCCGATCCTGCTGGCGAAGGCGAGCGGGTCTACGTCATCGACGACTCGGCCAACCGCCTGGTCATCTACGGCACCGACGGCCGCTACCAGGACCACTGGGAGGGCATCTCGACCGCCAGCGTCGCCGCCTCGGTCGACGGCCGGGTCTACCTGCTCGACCGCGAGGCCAGCGCCGTCCGCGCGCTGTCGGCCGCCGACGGCAGCGAGCGTTTCCGCTTCGGCACCCGCGGCACCGACGACGGACAGTTCGCCAACTTCCGCGACGTGGACATCACCGAGGACGGCCGGGTCCTGGCGGTGGCCGATCTGAACGGCCTGCGCGTGCAGCTCTTCGACTTGGCCACCGACGAGGAGATCGCCGGCGGCGCCGAGCCGATCACCTTGCGCGAGGTCCACAACCTGACCGAATCGCGCTACAACAAGACCGACATGACCTGCCGCGCGCCGCGGGTCAACGCCCTGGGCGAGGGCCGGCTCTTCATCGGCGAGGGCGAGCAGGCCTGTCTGGTCGATGGCCGCGAGGTGACCGCGGCCATCGCCAGCACCGCCAACAAGGGCACCGTCTGCCGTGCGACGGTGCGCCTGCCTCGGCTGCGGCCGGCCGGCGCCCAGTACTTCGCCATCGCCACCTACGATCCCAATGCCGGTGCCTGCGGCGACAAGCTCGCGGAATTGGACACCAGCACGGTGGTGCTGCGCTACAACGACGAGAGCCTGCGCGCGGTGCGCACCGTCTGGGACGCCGCGGCCGAGGACGACGTGGCCGACCGGCTCTTCGCGCCGCAGGAGCTGACCATGCCGGCCGACGGCCAGATCTTCGTGCGAGACAACTCGCCCTACCTGCGCACCTACGATGCGGCGGACGGCCAACTTCTGGCCCGCCTGACCCGCGACACCTCGGGCCGCGATCTGAACACCGAGGCCGAGGTGACCTTCGTGCGCCAGGCGGTGGGCGCCGACGCGCTGGGCGAGATCTTCGCCCAGTACACCAAGGTGCGCCGCAGCGCCGACAGCGTCGACTTCGAGGCCGGCATCGGCCGCTTCCGGGCCTCCGAGGAGCGCACCCGCCAGGGCACCGAGGACATCATCGAGCCGATCTGGACGAAGGCCTACGCTTCGGGCGGCCGCGGCGGGACCAGCACCGAGACGATCAACGTGCAGGCCATGGCCTGGAACTACGCCGCCGGCGAGCTCTTGGTGATGCAGGAGCGCATCGTCGAGCAGCAGCAGCTGTACACGGTCGAGATCGCGCGCTTCAGCCCGGACGGGCGCGAGCTCGACCCGCCCATCCAGGTGCCCAACGACGGCGACTTCAACCCCTTTAGCGACCTGTCGGTGGGCCCGGACGGGCGGATCTACCTGCTGGAGGACATCCGCGACTTCGTCCTGGTGATGGCAGCCGACGGGACGGTCGAGCGCGAGGTTCCGGTCAGCCAGGACGCCAAGGGCGTCGCAGGCGGGCCGGCAGCCGACGAGGGCTCGATCTTCATCCTGCGCGAGCACGGCGCCATCGAGCGCCGGGCCGACGATGGCTCCGTCACCGCCCGCCTGGACGGCCGCGCGGTGCCCTTCAGCGATCCGACCTTCATCACCGACATGGTGGTCGACGGGGCCGGCCGGGTCTACGTGGCCGACGGCCAGGCCAGCCTGATCAGCGTCTTCGAGCCGACGGACGATGTCGACGTCCTGCCGGTACCCGACGACGGCGATTGCGACTTCCTGGGCCAGAAAACGGCCGCGCCTGGGATCATTCAACTCGGCGAGACGGTGACGCTCGACCTCCTGCTCTCCGGCAGCTGCGGCGTCAGCGAGGACCCGACCGACATCGTGGTGGTCGTGCCCTACCTGTCCCAACTGCAGCGCGGTCGCGATCGTTCGCGGGCCGTCATCGACAACCTCCTGGGACTGGCGCGGCGGGTGAACTTCGAGCGCCATCGCATCGGCGTCGTCAGCTACTACCAGACCAGCACGCTCGAGCAGGCGCTGACCGACGACCGCGACACCTACATCGACGCCGTGCTCGACCTCACGCGCCTGGACGCGCCGAACCAGGACATCAAGCCCAGCCTGAAGAAGGCCATGGAGATGGCCGACACGCTCTACGAGCCAGGCAGCGGCCGGCGCCAGGTGATGGTGCTCTTGGCGGCCCAGTACTGCGACCCCAACAACCAGCGCCGCGCGGTGGATTGCACCGGTTGGGACTCGGCCGACCAGACGGCGCTGGCCATCCGCGACGGCGGCACGCAGATCATCGTCGCCTTCGGCCAGTCCGCGGCCAACCTGGCCTCCTCCGACGAGGACGTGGTCTTCGGCTTCGAGGAGACCCACCGGCGCATGGTGAACTACCGCCTGCCGGACTTCACGGCCACCGACATCCGCCTGGTCGACGAGCTGCCGGCCAACATGCGCATCGTCGAGTCCTCGATCACCGCCGGCGGCGTCTGGTCCGATCCGAACGTGACCTGGCAGCCGGCCGAGATGCGCTTCGAGCCCATCGCGGTCCGCCTCGAGATCGAGCCCCTGGAAGGCGGCACCTGGCCGACCAACGTCCAGGCCTACGCCGACTTGACCGACGGCTGGGGCCAGGCCCGGCGCATCGACTTCCCGGTGCCCGAGGTCGAAGTGATCGCGCCCACGCCGGTGCCCACCGACACGCCGGTCGGTCCGACGGCCACGCCGACGGCGATGCCGACCGACACGCCCGAGCCCTCGGTGCCCGGCACGGTCTACATGCCTTGGGTTGGCAAGCACCACTGCTGGCCCAAGAACGCGGCGCTCGACCTGGTGCTGGTGCTGGACGCCTCCAGCAGCATGCAGGGCGAGAAGCTGGCGGCGGCCAAGGTGGCCATCGGCAGCTTCCTGGATCTGGCGCGGCTGGAGCCGGGTCGGGACCGTGCGTCCCTGGTTCGCTTCGATGGAGAGGCCAGCACGGTCGCGGGACTGAGCGAGGATCGCGATGCGCTGACCGCTGCGCTGGCTGGCATTCAGACCGGCGAGGGCACGCGCATCGATCTGGGTCTAAGCGAGGCCATTCGCGTGCTGGACGAGGGCAAGCGGCCGGTCAGCGAGGCCTTGCCGGTGATCATCCTGCTCTCCGACGGGCGGCAGGAGGAAGCTGTCGAGGCCGCCCGCGCCGCCGGCGCGACCGCCCGCGAGCGGAGCTACGAAGTCTTCACCATCGGCCTAGGTGAGGACGTTGATGCCGCACTGCTGGGCGAATTGGCCACCAGTCCGGACCGCTACCTGGCCGCGCCGGGCGAGGCGGACCTGGCGGAGGTCTACGCGGGTATCGCTGGCCGGCTGGTCGGTTGTCCGTGAACTTCCCGCTGCATTAGATCGACCGCGAACTCAAACCCGGAGGCCCTGGTTCCCCAGGACCTCCGGGTTGCTTGTCTACGACTAGTCCATGCCGTGCAACGTCGATCACCATTGACACTAGAATCGTGCAGCACTAGAATCGTGTCATGAAGAACGTGACCATCACCCTCGAAGAAGACGTGGCCGGTTGGGCGCGCGTATGGGCCGCCAAGCAAGGATCGAGCCTCTCGCGACTTGTCGGCTTGCTCCTGCGCGAGCGAATGCTCGAAGAGGAAGGATACAAGGCCGCTATGGCCGAGTTCCTGTCGGCGGAGCCCGTGGAGCTCAAGCGCTCTGGCAACTACCCCTCTCGAGACGAGTTGCACGACCGTGCCGATCTTCGTTGACACGAACGTCCTCGTCTATGCGCGTGACGTCTCGGAACCCGACAAGCAACCCCAAGCGGCGCGCTGGCTCGAACATCTCTGGGCATCGCAGTCGGGTCGGATCAGCACGCAAGTCCTCAGCGAGTACTACGTCACCGTCACGCGGAAACTAGATCCGGGACTGCCGATCGAGAACGCTCGGCGTGACCTGCGCAACCTGATGGTCTGGGACCCGCTGCCGGTAGACAGCAAGCTGATCGAGCGCGCCCTGAGCCTACAAGACCGCTTCTCCCTCTCCTACTGGGATGCCTTGATCGTCGGTGCAGCCCAGATTGCCGATTGCCGCCATCTGCTCACCGAGGATCTACAGGCGGGTCAGCGCTTCGACGCGGTTCGCGTGGTCGATCCCTTCGAGCACGATCCGAGCGATACCCTACCCGACTGATCACGGCGACGATCAGGCTTCTTCCTCCTCGATCGTCACCAGCCCGCGGTCGCCGTCGACGGTGATGCGCTGGCCGTCGCGGATGCGGCCGGTGATTCCTTCCAGGCCCAGGACGGCCGGGATTCCGTACTCGCGGGCCACGATGGAGCCATGGGCCAGGATGCTGCCGATCTCGGTGACCAGGCCGGCCGCCTGGCCGAAGAGCGGCGTCCAGGCCGGCGTGGTGGTCGGGCAGACCAGGATATGGCCCGGCCGCATCTTCTCGAAGTCGGCCGGCGAGCGCAGCACCGCGGCCGGCGCGGTCACGCGGCCCGGGCTGACCCCGAATCCGCTCAGCCCGCCGGCCTCGTCCTGGTCGCGCTTCTGGGTCTCGAAGGCGCTCAGGTTGATTGGACCGAAGGTGAAGGGCACATCCGGGATCTTGTGCGGCGGGTCCAGCCGCTGGCGCCGCTCGCGCAGCAGCCGGCGCTCGCGGGCCGCCTCGCGATGGTCGGCCGGCGGCCGGCCGGCCGCGCGGTCCTCGATGGCCGCATCCAGCTCGGCGGCGCGCAGAAAGTAGATGTCGTCGACCGCGTCGATGACGCCGGCATCGACCATGCGCCTGCCCAGCTCGGCGGCCAGCTTCCGCAAGACCGGCCAGGCCGCACCCACGTAGAAGAGCGCCGACTCGCGATGCGGCGCAAAGCGCTGAGCCCAGTCCAGCTGCTTGCGGAATCGCCAGCGGCGCAGCGGTCTCAGCGAAGCAGCGGTCTGCTCGACCAGCCGGTCGCGCTCGGCCGCCATGTCGGCTCGGCGAGACCGGCTGTCGGCCGGCGCGCGCAGCAAGGCCGCCAGGCCGACCAGGATGGGCAGCTTGTCCTCGCCTTGCGTGGGCTCGGCGAAGTCCAGCGTGTAGACCTGATGCCCGTACCGCTCGATGTGGGCGTCGATGGCCTCCACGATGCCCTTCGCCTCGCCATCGGCCTCGGCCCAATCCCGGAGCTCGTCCAGGATTCGGCCGGGCGGGACCTCCAGCACCCGCGTCCGCAGGGCATCGCTCCGGCCGATTCGCCGCGCGATGGCCTCCAAGCTGGCCTGCGCTTCCAGGGGTTCCGAGGAGAAGCCGCGCAGGAACAGGGCGCTGCTGAGCTCGCGCTCGCCATCCAGCTTGCGCACGAAGCGGTCGAGCAGGTCGTCGGAGACCTTGGACAGGCCCAGGATGATCGAGACCTCGAACCAGTAGATGGCATCCGCCGCGGTCAGCTCGCGGATGCCGGTCATCAAGTCCTCGTCGCTGGCCGCCCGCCGATCCAGCTCGGCCCATCGGTCGATGACATCCCGGTACGCCGGTAACTTTTCGTCCCGCCAGCGCGCCACGGCGTGCTTCAGAAGCACCGGCAGCATCTTCAGGTAGGCCGGCAGGATCGCGACGACGGCCTTCACGAAGGCCCACAAGGACGGAAACTGGTACTCCGTTCTGGAGTAGGCGTAGCCATGGACCGTCAGGAAGAAGGGCTTGGGGTAGAAGGCGCTGATGTCGAAGTCCTCCATGCCGAAGCCGGCCAGGAAGTTCTCGATGGACAGGTCCATGCTCTCGCCGAGGTAGAGGTCGTCGAAGAGCGGCGAGAGGGGGCCGGGCATGTGCTCGACGATCTGCCGGCGGATCAGCCGTCCGCCCGGCCGCGTCGGCTCCCATACGATATCCTGCAAGGGCTCGGGCGGCAGGCTGGTGATCGGCCGCGCCTGCAGGATCTGGACCCGGCCGCCGCCCAGCGCCCACTCGATGTCCTGGGGCGTGCCGAAATGCGCCTCGATGCGCTCGCCCAGCGCCACCAGCTCGCGCAGCGTTGCCTCGTCCAAAGCCGCCTGGCTCCGCTCGTCCTCCGTCACCTCGCGCGTCTCTACGCCCTGATCCGCGGCCGGCACCACCCGGACATGCTTGGCGCCCACCCGGGACTCGACGAGCTCACCGCTCGTGCGATCGACCACCATGTGGTCCGGTTCCACCTCGCCGCCGACGATGGCCTGGCCCAAGCCGAAGCTGGCGCTGATCAGCATCCGGTTGCGCTCGCCCGTGCTCGGATTGGCGGTGAAGAGGATGCCCGAGACCTCGGCCGGCACCATGGCCTGCACCACCACCGCCAGGCTTACGCCCTCCGGCGCGATGCCCTGCGACTGCCGATAGCTCATCGCCCGCGCCGTCCACAGGCTGGCCCAGCAGCGCTTCACGGCCCGGGCCGAGGCCTCGGGGCCACGCACCGACAGGTAGGTCTCCTGCTGGCCGGCAAAGCTGGCCCCCGGCAGGTCCTCGGCCGTGGCCGAGGAGCGCACCGCCACCGCCAAGGGGGCGTTGCCCCCACTCTCCGATCTGGCTTCATCCGCCGCCACGTCCCATTCGGTCATGGCATCGCGTCCCACGCGCTCCTCGAGCGCGACGTAGGCCGTCTCGATCGCGTCCCGGATGCCCGCCGGCATCTCGGCCGCCAGAAAGCGCCCTTCGATGGCCTCGGCGGCATCACCGGCCGACCGGCCATCGTCCGACATCGCAGTCTGGGCCAGCTCGAGGATCCGCTCGCGCAGGCCGCCCGCCGCCACGAAGTCGTCGTAGGCTTCGGTGGTCAGGACGAAGCCGGGGGGCACCGGCAAGCCGGCCTTCACCAACTCGCCCAGGTTGGCGCCCTTGCCGCCAGCCAGCTCGAGGTCCTCTCGGCCGATCGCGTCGAATCGTCGGATGTAGCGCATCTTCGGGCTCCACATGCGGTGGGCTGCGAGGTGGATCGTCGGGGCCGGGCCGGAATGCGGATCTCGGCCCGCTGCGCCGGATCGCGCCCGGCCCAAAGCTACACCAGCCGCTGGCCCCTCGCGAACCCATGCTCCATCATCAGAGCATCGACCGATCGACCGCGGAGTGCAACCCGATGCCCGATCAGCCCAAGTCCGACCACCCGACCGCCCTTGACGCCATCGCCGCCGTCGATGCCGCCATCGCCGGCCGGCGCACCCTCAAGGTCTTCGCCGATCCCGCCCGTCCCCCCGCCATCCCACCGGACTTCATCGCCCGGCTCCAGCCGGCCCTCGAAGTGGCCGGCATGGCCCCCTTCCACTACGCCTGCCACGCCGGCCACCGCGGCGCGACCGCAACCGGATCCGAAGCCGAAGCCGCCGCGATCGAACCCTGGCGTGTCTACTTGCTCGACGCCCCAACCTGCCGCCGGCTGATCGAGACCATCCAGACCGAGTCCCAAGCCGCCTCGGAGCCCATCTGGCGCGATGCCCCGGGCAGCAAGATCCCGCGCATGCTGGCGGCCGCCGGCGCCCTGGCCCTCCTCTGCTGGCTGCCCGACCCTCCGGTCCCCGCCGCCACCGACTCGAGCCCCTCGACATCCACGCCTGCCGCGCCCGACACCGAGGATCCCTTGTCTCGCCGCGAGGCCGAGCGCGAGAAGCGCAACCGGGAGCACCTGGCCGCCGCCGCGGCCTACGGCCAGAACCTCCTGGTCGCCGCCACCGCCCGCGGCATGGCCAGCTACTGGTCCTCCGGCGGCGTGCTCGCCACCGAGCGCGCCCTGGGGCTCTGCGGCGTCCCCGCCGGCCAGCCCCTCCTCGGCGCCCTCTTCTTCTTTCCCCAGCCCGAGCCTGACGCCGACTTCGTCACCGGCAAGCTCCGCCCGCTGCGCAGCCCCGCCAGCGCCTGGCTCCAGCGCGTCCACCTCCCCGATCGAGGCTGATCGCCTACCCTCGGATCAGGGCATGCCCGACCCGCCCACCCGTCCCGCCATCGCCACCGCCGTTCCGCCGTCAATCCGTCCGCCGTACAGCTCACCGCGCCAATTCAAAGCGCGGCAGCTCGACCGCCTCGGCCTCCGGCTGCCCCTCGATCAAGCGCCAGGCTCGATCCATCTCCAGCGCGCCGTAGATCTGTTCCTGCCGGCCCCCGTTCGGCCAGACCACCGCGACCTCCTCGACGGCCTCGGCATCCCCCAGCCCGATCTCCTGCCGCAGACTCGAAGCGCCGAAGCTGCCGCCCGTGCCGGCCAGCAGGTGGATGTCACGCTGCCCGCCCGCCTCGCGCAGCCGCACGCGGATCCGCGCGCCGATGCCGGCCCGGTTCGACTCGCGGCCCTCCAGGATCAGGGTCAGCCATCGGTGGCCCTGGCCCGGGTTCTCGAAGAGCGCGTTGCGGAAGACATCGCCCGAGAAGGCGCCGCCCATGGCGGCGTAGAGGTCTTGGTCGCCATCGCCATCGATGTCGCCGAAGGCCACGGCGTGGCCCTTTTGAAGATGGCCCACCCCGGCCGCGCTGCCGGCCTCGGCAAAGCCCCGCCCGGCCTGGTTCACGAAGAGCCGGTTGGGGATGATGCTCTGGAAGAGCGGGTCGCCGGTGGACAGGTAGATGTCGGGCCAACCGTCGCCGTCGACGTCCCCGTGGTTGGCGCCCATCGTGTAGGTCGGGTGGTCCAGGCTCAGTTCGGTGGCCAGGTCCTCGAAGCGGCCGTCGCCCAGGTTGCGATAGAGGTAGGGCCGGCTTCCGCTGGTCGGCCGGCCCAAGAAGTCGGCGGCCACGTCCGCGCTGCGATAGCGCTCGTCGCCGCCAGCCCCGTCGCGAAGCTCGGGCTGGTAGTAGTCGGCCACGAAGAGGTCGAGCCAGCCGTCGTTGTCGTAGTCGAAGAACCAGGTCGGGAAGCTATGCCGGGGCTCGGCCACACCGGCCGCTTCCGTCACGTCTTCGAAGCGCCATCCGCCATCCCGCGGGCCGAGGTTGCGCAGCAACTGGTTGCGACTCCCATAGACCGAGACGAAGAGGTCGACGCGGCCGTCGTTGTCGTAATCGCCCCAGCTGGCACCCTTGACGTAGCCGACGATCTCGACGCCGAGCTCCGCGGTCACCTCTTCGAAGCGCTCGCCCTCCAGGTTCCGGTAGATCCGGCTCGGGCGGCGCTGATCGTCCGGGCCGCCGCCGCTCTCCACCCCCACGAAGAGATCGAGCCAGCCATCGCCGTCATAATCGCCCCATGCCGCCACCTGCCCGGGCTCGAAGGCCAGTAGGCCGGCCTCGATCGTCACGTCCTCGAAGCGCCCGCGGCCGTCGTTCCGCAGCAGCGAGGAGGGGATCTCGCCGGCCTCCTCGAGCCAGGCGCCGCGCAGGACCATCACATCGACGTCCCCGTCCTCGTCGTAGTCGGCCGTCACCAGGTTCAGCCCGCCCAGTTGCGCCTGGATGCCCGCTTCGGCCGAAACATCCTCAAAGCGTCCGTCCCCCCGGTTGCGATAGAGCATCAGGGGGTCGCGCAAGCCCCAGGACGAGGCCATCAGGTCGAGCCGGCCGTCGCCGTCGAAGTCCTCCATCGCGGCGCCGCCGGCCAGGCCCAGGCGATCGACGCCGGCCGCCGGCGCCCGATCGGGCATGCGCGGCAGCTCCAGCTCGGAGGCGTAGGCCTGGCTGGGAATGCGATAGGCCTCGGGCACGCCCTCGGGATGCTCGCCCACCGCCATGTAGGCGATATTGAGCAGCCAGCGGGCCGTCAGGTCCTCGGGGCGCCGCTCCAGGATGCCTTCGAGTACCCGGATCGCCTCGCGGGCGCCGTTCTGGTCCTGGTGGACGCCCGATCCCGAGATGGGTAGGAGGCAGGCCTCCAGGCTGGGGCGCTCGATGCAATTGGCCTGCTCGCCCAGGCGCAGCCAGGCGATGGCCAGATGGTCGTAGATGTCCTCGAGGAGCTGCGGGTTGGACAAATCGGCCCGCTCGAGCCCGTCCCGGATCCAGCGCAGCCGCTCGATGGCGTCGGCGGTTCGGCCCGCGTAGAGCAGGTCGAAGGCCAGGTCGAGCTCGTAGCGCTGGCGGGTGGCCGGATCGTCGGGCGGCTCGCTCTCGAGCATCCGCCGCAGGCGCGCCGCGCTGTCGTAGGGGTTGTCGAAGGGATCGGCCTCGTGGGCCGCCGCGATCGCGGACAGCTGCTCCTCGACGCTCGACGATCCGCCCGGGGTCCGATCGATGGACCCGTCGGGTCCCCGGCACGCCCCGATCGAGACGACGAGGATACAGAACAACCAAACGGGTCGCCCACGCCTATCTCGCCGATGCATCGGGCTACAGATCCGGAAGCAGGTCGTCCTTGCGCCGCACCGTCACCTTGCGACCTGGACCGCGCCCGATGCTCTGCGTGGCGATGCTGTCGTGCTCCCGCAGGGCCAGGTGCACCACGCGGCGCTCATAGGCCGTCATCGGCGGCAGGGAGACCGGCCGGCCCTCGCGCTCGACCAGCTCGGCCGATTGTTCGGCCATCATGTAGATCTCCTTGATGCGCCGCGCCCGGTCGTCGTCCACATCCAAGAGCAGGTTCTGCCACTGGCCCATCTTGCGGCTGAGCACCAGTCGCGAGACGAACTGCAGAGCCTGCAGGCCGCGGCCATCCTTGTGGGTCAAGCGCTCCGTGCCCGGCCCGTGGATGCTGAGCACCAGGGAATCCTCGCCCTCGATGTCCACCGGCAAGAGCGAGCTCTTGCGCTCCGTGCCCGACTCCTCGAAGCCCATCTTCGCCAGCAGGGTTTCGACCACTTCGCTCGCCGTCCGTAGGGCATCGCCGCTGGCCGCGGGCCGCTTGCCTTCGTCCTTGGCGGCCGGTGCCTCGCGTCGAGGCTCGGGCTCGCGCTCCGGCTTGGGCCTGGCCTGGGGCTCCTCGCGCCGGGGCTCTTGGCGCCGCGTCTCCTGTCGCTGGGTTTCCTGGCGTTGGCTTTCCTGGCGTTGGGGGCGCTCGCGCTGCTGCTTGGCCTCGGTCTCGGCCGGCCGCCCCTTGCCCGTGCTCGGCGCCGGGGGCCCGGAGGCCGTCTCGCCCGGCAGCAAGGTGCTCAGCCGGACGCGCGCCTCCTCGGCGCCAAAGCCCAAGAGGCCCGATCGGCCCTCGCTGAGCACCTCGATCTTGACCTCGTCGCGGCCCAAGCCGCCCAAGCGCACCAGGCCGCGCGCCACGGCCTCGTCGACCGTGGGCGCGTTGACCTCAACGCTCCGTCTTTCGTCGCCGCCGCTGCTGCCGCTTCCGCTCATCGAGTCTTCTCTCCTGAGACTTGCTCATGTCGCCCTCGTCATCGGCCGAATCTTCGGTCGTGACGCTGGCCGGGGTTTGGGGACCCATCCACTTGTGCTGGATGACGCTCACGATGTTGAAGAGGGTGTAGTAGAGCACCAAGCCGGAGGGCAAGCTGATGAAGATGAAGGCGAAGATGAAGGGCATGTACTTCATCGTCGTCGCCATGGCCTGGGCCTGGGGATCGCTGGAAGTGGAGGGTGGCGTCAACATCCGCTGGTAGAAGACCTGGCTGATCACCATGGCGATGATCAGGATGGGGATGGCGACGGGCAGGACCGCGTTCTCGGCACCGCACATCGGGCTGGGCTCGCAGACCGCCAGGTCCGGGATCCACAGGAAGCGCTCGCCGGCCATCGGCGGGGCGCCCGGTACGCCGTTGGCCAGGTTCATCACCGCGCGGTAGAGCCCGAAGAGCACGATCATCTGGACGATCAAGGGCAGGCAGCCGCCCAGCGGGTTGACCCCGTGCTCCTTGTACATCTCCATCTGCTTCTGGGCCAGGGTCTCGCGATCGTCCTTGTACTCCTCCTGCAGCTCCTTGAGCTTGGGCTGCAGGGCCTGCATGCCCTTCATCGAGCGCTGCTGCGCCGAGGTCAGCGGATAGGTCAGGAGCTTGACCGCCACCGCGATGACGATGATGGCCAGGGCATAGGGTGAAACGACCTCTGGCAAGCCCAGCGAGCCGAAGACGTCGTGCAGGATGACCAGCGCCCGCTCCATGAGGGGCGTGACCGGGTTCGTCAGCAGGTAGGTCAAGGTCTGCTTCCTCTCGACATGCGTTCGCGGCCAAGGGCTCCCGGGCGGAAACCCGACACCGCATCAGGGAACCGGGTCGAAGCCCCCGGGATTGAGCGGATGACAACGCGAGATGCGCTTGATGGTCAACCAGCCCCCGCGCCGCAGCCCGTAGCGCTCGATGGCCTGCAGGCCATAGTCGGAGCAGGAGGGCTCGAAACGGCAGCTGGGCGGCAGGATGCGGCTGAGCGTGCGCTGGTAGAGCCGGATCACGAAGAGGGCGAGCTGCCGCATGGCACCTCCGCGCGCAGTAGCCCCGCCCGTTCCAGCAGGCTCTCGACGGCTTCTTCGAGCGCCCGGTAGTTGGCGCGTGCCGCGTAGGGTCGGACCACGAAGACCAGGTCCTGTCCCGGGGCGATGCGCGCGTAGCGAAGCCGGAGCAGCTCGCGCACCCGTCGCTTGATCCGGTTGCGGATCACCGCCTTGCCAACACGCCGGCTCACCGTGATGCCCAGCCGGGTACGGCCATCCGGATCGCGGCCGTCCGCGGCCACCAAGACCAAGAGCGGGTGTGCCCAGGATCGTCCCTCGCGGCGCACCCGCTGGAAATCTTCGTTGGCGCGCAGTCTCCACGCGCGGCGCACGGCCGCTGGCCCGTGCTGGTGAACGGACTACTTCTTGTGCCGCTGAACGGTCAAAGCCTTGCGGCCGCGTGCTCGTCGGCGCTTGAGCACCTTGCGACCATTGGCCGTCGACATCCGGCTGCGGAAACCGTGGGTTCGCATTCGCTTGCGCTTCTTGGGCTGCCATGTGCGCTTCATCGTCGGTCCGTCTCCTCCATCCAGCGGCATCGGCCCGCAGCGAAGTCGGGCGGCCGCGCGTATCGCGTCTTCGGGCGGAACTCGATCGAGCCCGCCTCGCGTGCGAAAGGCAATTATATGTGCCGCCGCGCCGACGGCAAGGTCTCGGCACTCGATTCGGCGCGTCGGCAGGCCGTCCGGGTGCTTCGCGCGCGGATCGGGAGCCACCGAGGCGCGGATTCAGGCGCGAAGTTGCAGCCGACAGAGCATCGCGTAGAGCCCGCCGGCCGACGACAAGTCCTCGTGCCGCCCCAACTCGACCACCCGACCTTCGTCCAGCACCGCGATCCGGTCGGCATCGCGCACCGTCGCCAGCCGGTGGGCGATGATCAGGCTGGTCCGGCCGCGCAGGAGGCGCGCCATCGCTTCCTGCACCTGGGCCTCGCTCTCGCTGTCGAGGCTGGCGGTGGCCTCGTCGAGCAAGAGCAGGCGCGGATCGGCCAGCAGGGCCCGCGCGATGGCGATGCGCTGTCGCTGCCCGGTGCTCAGGCGCAGCCCGCGCTCGCCCACCAAGGTCGCATAACCCTCCGGCAGGGCTCGGATGAAGTCCTCCGCGTTGGCCGCCCGCGCCGCCGCCTCGATCCGATCCATCGAGGCATCCGGCCGGCCGAAGCGCAGGTTCTCCTCGACGCTGGCATGGAAGAGCTGGGCCTCCTGCGGCACCCAGCCGATCTGGCGGCGCAGGTCGCCCAAGTCCAGCTCCCGCAGGTCGATCCCGTCCAGCCGGATCCGCCCGTCATCCGGGTCCCGAAAGCGCGCCACCAGCTGCATCAGGGTCGATTTGCCGGCCCCGCTGGGCCCCACCAGCGCCAGCTGCTCCCCGGCGGGCACATCCAGGTCGATCCCCCGCAGCACCGGCAGTCCCGGCCGATAGCCGAAGCGCAGGCCCTCGAAGCGCAGCGCCCCCTCGCAGCGCATCATCCGCCGTTCGCCCGAGACCACCCGCGGCCGCCGATCGAGCAGCTCGAAGACCCGCCGGCCGGCGCCCAGGGCGTTGGCCCAGCTGCCCACCAGGCCCACCAGTTGCGAGGCCGCACCGGCCAGTAGGCCGGCGTAGAGCAGAAAGCCGGTCAGCGTCCCGACGGTCATCCGCTGCGCCTGCACCTCGCGCGCCCCGAGCCAGAGCCCCAGCGTCATCGCCGCCAGGCCCAGGAAGCCCACCGCCGAGCCCATCACCGACTGCCCCCGCACCCGCCGCATCACGGCGTGGTAGAGCGCCTCGGCCGCCGCGTCGAAGCGCGACCGGACCAGCGACTCGCGCCCGAAGGCCTGCACCAGCCGGATCGCCCCGAGCGTCTCCTCGACCCGGCTCGAGAGCTCCGCCGTCCGCTCCTGCACCGCTTCGCCGCGGCGCCGCATCCAGCGGCCATGCCACCAGCCGGCCAATACTACCGGCGGCACCAGCATCAGGAAGACCAGGCTCAGCCGCCAGCTGCCCCAGACCATCAGCAGGGCGGCGCCGAAGAGCGTCAAGAGCGCCGAGACGCCGCGCGAGAGCTCGCCGGTCAGCACCCCCTGCACCTGGGCCACATCGCTCATCATCCGCGAGACCAGCCCGCCCACGCGCTCGTCATCGTAGAATTCGGGGCCCTGCTCGCAGAGCTTGGCGAAGAGCGCGGCGCGCATGCGCAGGACGATGCGGCCGCCGATGCGGGCCATCCACCAGCCGTGGAGTCCCCCCAGACCGGCCCGGAGCAGGAAGAGGCCCAGGAGGCCCATGACCAGCGCATCGACGATCGGCCCGGACGCTTCCCCTCGCCCCAGGGCGTCCATCATCCAGGCCAGGGCCAGGGGCACGAGCAAACCCAAGGCCGAGTAGAGAACCATCAGCACGAGGCCCAGTCCGAGTGCCCCTCGCTCGGGACGGGCCCAGGTCGCCAGCCTTCGAAGCTCGTCCCCGCGCGGCCGCGCCTCCCGCAGGCGATCCGGCAGGCCCACCAGGCTCATCGGGCCGCCCGGGTCAAACCTTGAGGGCCGGCAAGGTCCTCCGGATCAGGGCGAAGTTCTCCAGCGCCCGCCCGGCGCCCAGCGCCACGCAGGCCATCGGATCGTCGGCCACGTAGAAGGGCACGCCGATCTCCTCGGTCAAGAGCACGTCCAGGTCGCGCACCTGCGCGTTGCCACCGGTCATCACCACCCCACGGTCGATGATGTCGCTGACCAACTCCGGCGGTGTCTGTTCGAGCACCTCGCGCGTGACGTTGATGATGGCCTGGACCGGCTCGGCGATGGCCTCGACCACCTCGCTGGTCTTCATCTGGATGACCTTGGGCAGGCCAGTCACCTGGTCGCGACCGCGCACCTCCATCCGCAGCTCGTCCTCCTCGAAGTCCGGCGCGAGGGCGCTGCCGATCTCGATCTTGACCATCTCGGCGGTGCGGTCGCCGATCATCAGGTTGTACTTGCGCTTGACGTAGGACGAGATGGCCTCGTTGAACTTGTCGCCGCCGGTGCGCACCGAAGCCGCCACGACGATGCCGTTGACCGCGATCACCGCCGCCTCGCTGGTGCCGCCACCCATGTTGAGAACCATGTTGCCGGTGGCCGTGCCCACCGGCAGGCCGGCCCCCATGGCCGCCGCCATCGGCTCGGGGATCAGGTGGGCCTCCTTGGCACCGGCCTGTTCGGCCGCCTCGCGCACCGCCCGGCTCTCGACGCTGGTCACGCCCACCGGCACGCTGATCATCACCTCTGGCTTGAAGAAGGGCATGCGCCCGCAGACCTTGGTGATGAAGTAGCGCAGCATGGCCTCGGTCACCACGTAGTCGGCGATGACGCCGTCGCGCAGCGGGCGCGAGACCTCGATGGTGTCGGGCGTGCGGCCGAGCATCTCCAGGGCCTCCTCGCCGACGGCCATGATGCGGTTGTCGTTGACCGAGATGGCGACGACCGAGGGCTCCTTGAGCACGATGCCGCGACCGCGCTCGTGCACCAGCACGTTGACCGTGCCCAGGTCGATACCGATATGACGCGTGAACATGCAACCTCCGTGGCCGGCCGAGGCCGGGCCGGCCCTCTATAAAACTGGTCGATCCGCTGCTGCGGGATCCCGGGGGACCGCGGACGGAATGGGGCCGCTCATTCTACCCGTTCCGGCGACTCGGCGCCTAACCGCCGGCGGCGTGACGCGCGAGAGGGACGCCATGTCGATGGAAATATCGAGATCGTGAAGCGATGTCGTCCGCGATCCCCATGAACTCCGAGTCGCCGGGCCGGGCTCAGTTGACCGGACCGAGTCGCTCGACCTCGCAGTCGCCGCCCAGATGGCGAATGTTCTCGGCGAAGTCGGTATAGCCGCGCTCGATGTACTCGCCGCGCTGGACCACGGTCTCGCCCTCGGCGGTCAGGCCGGCCATTACCACCGCCGCGCCGGCTCGCAGGTCGTAGGCCGTCACGGTGGCGCCGTGCAGGCGGCTGGGGCCGCGGATATAGGCCACTTGCCCCTCGACGCTGGCCGAGGCGCCCATGCGCCTCAGCTCCCCGATGTAGCGCAGCCGGTTGTCGAACATCGTCTCCTGGATGGTGCTCTCGCCCTCGGCCTGGGTCAGCAGGGCCCCGAAGGGCTGCTGCAGATCGGTGGGGAAGCCCGGGTAGGGGTAGGTGCGGATGTCGACGGCCTGCAGCGGCCGATCCACGCGAGCGCGCACCCAATGCGGGCCCTCCTCGACCTCCACGCCGGCCTCGCCCAGCTTGGCGGTGACCGCGTGCAGATGCCGCGGCACCACGCGCTGCACGGTCACGTCGCCACTGGTGATGGCGCCGGCCAAGAGGTAGGTGCCGGCCTCCAGCCGGTCGGGCATCAGGCGGTAGACGTTGCCGTGCAGGCGCGGCACGCCCTGGATGGCGATGGTGGCCGGCCCGATCCAGGCGATGCGCGCGCCCATGCCCTGCAGGAAGGTGACCAGGTCGAGCACCTCCGGTTCGGTGGAGGCGTTCTCGATGATGGTCATGCCCTCGGCCAGTACGGCGGCCATGACGATGTTCTCGGTGCCGGTATGGCTGGGGTAGTCCAGGACCAGGTTGGCCCCGCGCAGGCGTCCGCTGGCCGAGAAGCGCTCGTCGACCACCGCCACCTGGGCGCCCAGCTGGCTGAAGCCCTTGACCGGCACGTCCACCGGGCGGGCGCCGATCTGGCAGCCGCCGGGACGCGGCGCGCTGGCCTGGCCGAAGCGCGCCAAGAGCGGGCCCATCACCAGGAAGCTTCCGCGCAGGCGCGTGGCCAGATCCTCGGGGGTGGTGCGGCTGCTGATGTCCGCCGCCTGGACCTCGAGCCGGTAGCGTTCGGTGTCCAGCTCGACCCGCGCGCCAAGGTGCTCGAGCACCTCGAGCATCACCCGGATGTCCAGGGCATTGGGCAGGTTCTCGATGACGCAGCGGTCCTCGGTCAGGAGGGTGGCCGCCAGGATGGGCAAGGCCGAGTTCTTGGCCCCCCGGATGACGACATCGCCGCGCAGCGGGCTGCCGCCGCGCACGCGATAGATGGTTCCGGTCGCTGGCCTGGCGGACTCGGTCATCGCCGCGCTGGCGGGGATGGTCAGGGCCATGGCTTGCCTCGCTTATGGCTCGCGGGAGCAGGCGGTCGAGCGGGTGCATCGAGAGTATAGCCAAATCGAGGGGGGGCCGCGAACATCGAGGCCTCCGACTGCCCGCCGTTTCCCCGCCGTTCGGTGCGCCGCCGGCAGCCATCGCGACTGTCGCAAGCCTGTCGCAAAGCTGTCGCGAAGGCGTCGCCCGGCCCCTATCGCCAGCGGCAACGCTCGGACTATGCTGGGTCCATGTTGGCACGGGTATGGAGTTGCGCGCTGGCCGGCCTGGAAGGCGAGATCGTCCAGGTCGAGGTCGACGTGCACCACGGATTGCCGCACACGACCATCGTCGGACTGCCCGGCGCGGCCGTGCGCGAGAGCAAGGACCGGCTCTACGCCGCGCTGCGCAACGCCGGCTTCAGCTACCCGCTGGCGCGGGTCACCGTCAACCTGGCACCGGCCGACGTGCGCAAGGCCGGGCCGGCCTACGACCTGCCCATCGCCCTGGGCATCCTGGCCGCCAGCGAGCAGCTGGACGTCGATCTGGACGACGCGCTGGTCATCGGCGAGATGGCCCTCGACGGCCGCCTGCGCCCCACCCAGGGCGTGCTGCCCATCGCCCAAGCGGCCCGGGCGCGGGGCTTCCGGCGCCTGATCGTGCCGGCGGCCAACGCAGCCGAGGCGTCCCTGGTGCCGGGCCCGCGGATCGTGGCTGCCGAGGACGTGGCACAGCTCATCGACTGCCTGCGCGGCGAAGCGCCGCCGCTGGAGATCCAGCCGGTGGCCGAGCCGGACGACGAGCCGGACTACCCGGCCGACCTGGCCCACGTGCGCGGCCAGGCCCATGCCCGCCGGGCCCTGGAGATCGCGGCCGCCGGCGGCCACAACCTGCTGCTCTCGGGCCCGCCCGGCTCGGGCAAGACCTTGCTCGCACGCTGCATCCCCTCCATCCTGCCGCCGCTGTCGATGGACGAGGCGCTGGACGTGACGGCGGTCTACTCGGTGGCCGGCCTGCTGCCGGCCGACACGCCCTTGGTCCGCGCCCGGCCCTTCCGCAGCCCGCACCACACGATCTCGGCCGCCGGCCTGATCGGCGGCGGAAGCTGGCCGCGGCCGGGCGAGGTCTCCAAGGCCCACCACGGCGTGCTCTTCCTGGACGAACTGCCCGAGTTCGTGCCGGCCGTGCTCGAAGCCCTGCGCCAGCCCCTGGAGGACCGTCGGGTGACCATCGCCCGCGCGGCCGGCTCGGCCACCTACCCGGCCAGCTTCACCTTGGTTGCGGCGCGCAACCCCTGCCCTTGCGGCTATTGGGGCGATCTGGATCGGGACTGCACCTGTCAGGCCGGGGCCGTGCTGCGCTACCAGCAGCGTATCTCGGGCCCCTTGCTCGACCGCATCGACATGCACGTCGAGGTGCCGCGGGTGGAGACCGAGAAGCTCCTGGAGGACGCGCCGGCCGAATGCTCGGCCCGGGTGCGCCAGCGGGTCAGCGCGGTGCGCGACCGCCAGCGCCGGCGGCTGCTGGGCGAGCGGGCGGAGGCCGCGATGGCGGGCGCCCCCGTCCCGGCCGCCGAGATCGATGCCGAGGCCGAGGTCGCCCAAGCGATCGCGTCGCAGCCGCCTCGCTCCGGGCGTCGCCGGCCGGCCGCCGCCAACGGCGAGATGCGGGCCGAGGAGATCCGCCAGCATTGCCGGCTGGACGAGGAGGGCCGGCGCCTGATGCAGAGCGGTCTGCGCCAGTTGGGCCTATCGGCTCGCGCCTATCACCGCGTGCTCAAGCTGGCCCGCACCATCGCCGATATGGAGGGCGCAGCCTCGATCGCCGCCGAGCACCTGGCCGAGGCCTTGCAGTATCGGCCGCGCGACGGTTCTTGAGCAGACGTGACGACGGGCGGCCCGATGGCCGCCCGTCTGTTCACCTGAGGCTGCGCCGGCTCGAGACGGCCCTTCGATGGCGGTCAGCTCGAGGTCAGAAGCCGATGTCGACTGGATCTGAGCAGACGATGGCTCCCACCTCGCAGACCTGGTACTGATAGCTCTGACTGCCCTTGTTGCCGGTGTTGTCGCTGTAGAAGCCATCGTTGGCGGTGCTGAGCAGCAGGCCACCATCGCGATGGATCTCGACCTGGCCGCCCGTAGCACCCGACCAGCTCAGCTCGATGACGTGGTTGCCCTTGTCCTTGTAGCCCGACAGGCTCATCGAGATGGCCGCGCCGGCCGGCGTGGTCACCTGAGCCAGGTTCGACCACGCCGAGCTGCCGCTGCCGTTGAAGGCACGCACCCGGTACTGGTAGCTGGTATCGGCGGTCACGGTCTCGTCGGACAGGTCGGTCGCATCGGCGGCGGTGCTGCCGACGTTCGTCCAGCTGCTGCCGTCGGTCGAGCGCTCGACCTCGAAGCCGTACTCGTCGCCGGCGTTGTCGTTCCAACTCAGGTCGACCCGGCTGCTGCTGATCGCTTGGGCCGTCAAGCCATCCGGTGCCGCCGGCGGGTTGCCGCTGGCGGCGTTCTCGCTGCGCACGAAGAGATGATCGACATAGACCGTGTCCAGATCTCGATGGCCCTGGCTCTGGTCCGTGTCCCGCAGCCGCAGGTAGAGCGTGCCGCTGGTCGTCGGCGGCAGGGCGAAGCTCTGGGGCGGCCCCCCGTCCGCGGTGGCGGTCAAGGTCATCGCCGGTTGGTAGCTCTGGTTGTCGGTGGACCAATCGATCTCGAACTGGTCGCCGTCGCTGGAGGCCGGCGCCCAGGCGTCGACGAAGAGCGTCACGGCATCGCCCGCTTGAACCGGGACCGTCCAGACATGCTCCATGTAGCTGTGGCGACTGCTGGGCCTGCCCCCCGACTCGCGCTCGGTGATCGATTGCGTCAACTGGTCCTCGGCATGGGTGTCCAGGTAACTGCCGCCGATGCTGCCCGCGACCGCGATCTCCCCGGATGCCACTTGGTCGACGTAGGGCGGCGGATCGTCGGTGGTGGCGCTGGCCACGGCCGACCAGGCCGAGCTGCCTCCACCGTTGAAGGCGCGGAGGCGGTAGTGGTAGGTGGTGCTGGCCGCCAGACCGCTGTCGCTGTGCCCCACGCTGTCGGCTGGCAGGGTGGCGACGGTCGTCCAGTCGCTGGACCCATCCGGCGAGCGTTGCAGCGTGAAGCCGTCTTCGTCGATCGCATTGTCGGTCCAACTCAGCGAGATGCTGCTCTCGGAGGCAGCGAAGGCCACCAGGTCCGAGGGCGCGGCGGGTGGCTCCTCCGGCGTGCTCTGGCGGAAGTTGGCCACCGTGAAGGCCGTTTGGTCGATGGAGCGCGCGTTGTCCGCCGCGTTGACCGGATCGATCTCGGCGTCGACACCGGTGGTCGCACCCGCGTACTGCACGTCCGGGTTGGAGAAGTGTTGTACCCGCGCGCAGCCCGATGGGCAGTTGTAAGCCATGATGGTGCGGAAGCTGCTGCCCGGGTCCTGGTAGCCATAGGAGAAATCGTAGGCCGGCGTGCTGCCCGCGTTGTCGCGGTCGTGATGGCTGCCTTGGTTGTGACCCAGCTCGTGACCGAAGGAGTAGTATCCGGTCGCGCAGCCGCGGTAGACCACGCTGAAGGCCGAGGACTCGAAGCTGGACGAGACCGAGCTCATCAGGTAGGCGATGCCGCAGTACTGGGTGCTGTTGCTGATCAGCGTCACCTGATCGGCTCGATGGTCGTCGCGCAAGGCGTGGATCTCGTCCATGTAGCCATCGCTCTGGCTACGCAGGCGCGAGAGATCGGTGCTGAAGTTACCGCTCTCCGAATAGCCCACCTCCGCCCGGTGGACCAGGTTGATCCTCGGCAGGATCCCGCTGTTCAGATAGGCCTGATTGGTCTCGGCCACGGCCAAGTCGATCAAGGCCTCCATGGCCGCGGTCCCGCCTTGCGCCGCACCCGCGGCGGGGGTCCAGAGCACCATCACGTCGATGATCGATCCGTCGTCCGCTTCGGCATCGAGGGCATCGAGCTCGCCCTGCTCATCGGAACCGGCAATCGGAGGCGCGTGCACCTCGATCGGCTCGGCGTAGGGTGGCATCGCGGCCAGATTCACCTGGCGCACGACATGCACGCCGTCGGCTGCGTGCGAGATCTGGTAGAGCTCGTCGCCCACGCTCACACTGCCGGCCACCCGATCGTCGCGCAGGGCCAGGCGTACGCTGCTGCCGGGTTCGCCTGCGACATGACCCAGCCACACGGAGCCGCCATCCGGGCTTCGCTGGAGACCATCGCGCAGCACGGGCAGTGCGCGGTCGCCGAAGAGGTTGAGGATCATGACTTGATCGGCGCGGTGGTAGCGTCCGGCTTCGGCCCCTGGACCGAAGAGCCGGTCCGTATCGACGCGGACGAAGCGGGCGCGCAGACGGGCATCGTCGGCGGCCGGATCGCCACCGGCCGGTGCCGCCGCGGCCGACAGCAGGCTCGGGCTCGAGGCGGTCGCCGGCTCGCCGGTCACCAGGACTCCGAGGACGAGCAGGAGCGCGAGGCCGAGCAGGAAACGCGGCCCGAAAGAAAAGGGGACTGAGGGTGGGGCAGGCATACGCAAATCTCCTAGGTCTCGAGTCTTGCGAGCGGACGCTCGCGACGTCGAGTATAGTCAAAGATCTTGCGCAGCGCGGGAGGCGACGGCAGATCGTCGCATCAGCGTCGGTGGAGCGTTGGCCGGCCGTGGGGCGGCGCGGCGACAGCCGGTTCCCGCGCGTGCCCAAGTGGATCCCACGGGCTCGACCGACGATCGGAGCCCCAACGTGACGACGGGCGGCCCGAAGGCCGCCCGCCGTTCACCCGTGGATGCGCCGGTTTGGAATTGCCCGGCACCGGCTGGCCGGGTCGTGTGGGCCTCGCCTAGCGGGCGAAGCGGCTCGCGCGGCTGACGTAGGTGCGGATGCGCTTCATCGGGCCGGCGAAGTCCTCGTAGCCCTCGTCGATCTGCTCGGCGGCCACGGAGGGATCGTAGCAGGCCAGTTCGGCGGCATCGGCCATTCCGCGGACCTCGCGGGCCACCATGACATGGGTCAGAACGATGTGCTTGGGCGTCAGGCGGGTCATGCCATCCAGATCGTCCGCGATGGACTGGCCGCGCAGGGCGATCTCGGCCATCTCGGCCGAGCAGGCCAATTCGGGCTTGGCCACGGCAGCCGTGCTCAGCTCGCGCGTCTCGTAGGCCCAACGCTCGATGACGGGTGCGAAGGGCTCCATGCCGCGAGCGTACTCGCCCATGTCGGCCGAAGCGGTGTTGGCGGTGGCGGCGAAGGCGATCAGGGTCAAGAGGCCGGCGATCAGAGTGGTCATGCGCTTCATGTCATTTCCTCCACGGGTTGAGTTTGGCGCTGGGTGTTGCGTCGGTGCATCTCTGCTTTCATCGATCATGACACCAGTCTAACCCGAGGCCGGCGCGCTTGCTTGACCCGGAGTTCCCGCCGGGCGGACGCGATTCCTACCAGGGCTTCCCGAGAGGCTGACCGCAACCTGACGGGCTCGTGCATGACCGACTTCTGGCCTATTCTTGGGCCGATCATGGCCAACCCACCGGATGAATAGGAGCCGAAGATGGACCTGCGCGCCTGTGTCTTCATCGCCACCAGCTTGGATGGCTTCATCGCCCGTCCGGAGGGTGATCTGGATTGGCTGGATGCGGCCGCCGCCGAGCTCTCCGAAGACGTGGACGGTGGCTACGCGGAGTTCATGGCCGATGTGGATGCCCTGGTGATGGGCCGCAAGTCCTTCGAGAAGGTCCTTAGCTTCGGCCAATGGCCTTACGGAGACACCGAGGTGGTCGTGCTCAGCCGCGGCAGGATCGACATCCCCTCCGAACTGCCCGAGACCGTCCGCGTCGCCGCCGGCAGCCCGGACGAGATCTGCTCGATGCTGGCCGGCGAGGGCAAGCGCAAGCTCTACATCGACGGGGGGCAGACCATCCAGGGCTTCCTGGCCGCCGGCCGCATCGACGAGCTGATCATCACCGTGGCCCCGGTGCTGATCGGCCAGGGCATCTCGCTCTTCGGATCGCTGCCGCGCGACATCCGGCTCGAGTTGATCGAGACGCGAACCTACCCGGGCGGGATGGTGCAGCTACACTACCGCGTCCGGACAGCGGCCCCGTCCGCCGCTTCGACCTGATCCCTTCCGGCTTGGTGCAGGCACCGGTCGTCGTTCAGCTGGGCGCATCCCAACGGAACGCGCGCAGGCGTCGTGGCGAGTCCGGATCCGCCCAAGCCAGCACGGCGACATGTCCGTCCAGCGCGATGGAATGGAGCCCGCAGCGCCGGTCACCGGCCATTCCCCACTCGAAGTCGCCGACCGGTGCGATGTCCCTTCCCGCCTCGACCAGACCGATCGCCACGCTGCCGAGCGCCCGGGAGAGCGCCTCACCGGTGGCCTTGAGACAGGCCTCCTTGCGGCACCACAACTCGAGGAAGGCCGCATCGAACTCCGCGCTCCCTTCGGCTTCCAGCCAACGCTGTTCGGCCGGGGAGAAGTAGCGCGCCGCCAGGCGACGGGCCTTGGGAATCGGACGCAGCCGCTCCAGATCCACACCCAGCTCTGGCCCGCGGCCGACCGCCACCACGGCCAGGTCTTCGCAGTGGGCGAGGTTGAACTGGATCTCGACTAGCGGAGCGCGCAGCCGCGGCTTGCCATGGCGGCCCAGCTCGAAGCGAAGCTCGGCCGGATCCACGCCGACGTAGCCGGCCAGAATCCGGCGCAACATGCCGCGACCGGCCACGAATCGCCTTCGGAGCCGCTCGCGTCCGAACGCCAGCGCGCGTTCCTGCTCCGGACCGTCCAGCCAAGACTCCATTTCGTCCCAACTCGGCGGCGGATCCGCCAGGTCGATCCGCCAGAGATGGACTTCTTCCGCCCCCAATTCAATCCGACCCGGCCGGGCCGATCGCCAAGTCCTGGACCTCGACCCGATCTCTCCGTCGAGTGTCGGGCTCACCCCCGCGCTGCTCACTCGCCGGCCGACTCGCCCTGTTCGGACGGGTCGGAGGGGTCGGAGGGGTCCGCCAATTCCGGCTCCCGCCGCGCGACCGCCACCACAGTCGTGCCGCGCCCGAGCCGGCGCAGTCCGTGGTCGACCCGCAACAGCGCCGGCATCACCAGGGTATAGGCACGGTAGGCCGGACTGTCCCCGAAGCGATCGAAGCGATGCTCGCCGCCCGATCGCCGCAACATCCGATCGTAGCCCTGCATGACCGCGCGCTGGAAGGGGAAGCCCTCCGTGGCCAGATCGAGCAGCTCGAAGCCGGCGAGCAAGCCCCGGATCTCCGCCAGCGAGAAGCGGGTCACGTGCTCGGCATAGTCGTCCATCACCGTCCACTGCTCGCGGTCGTGGGGCGTGGTCAGGACCAAGACCCCGCCGGGCCGCAACACGGCCCGGGCATAGTCCAACACCCGCTCCGGCTCCCCGACATGCTCGATGACCTCGGAGCACACCGCCAGGTCGAAGGCCGATCGCCAAGCCTCCGGTGGCGCCTCGGTCGCGTCACCAACATAGAAGCCGACCTCCCCTTTCGGCCCCGAAGCCGCCACCCGCGTGGCCAGCGCCACCGCCCGCGGACTCGGGTCGACCCCGATCACCGGATAGCCTGCCGCCGCCAAAGCCATCGAGGTCCGCCCGAGCCCGCATCCAATATCGATCGTGGCTGTCGACCTGGGATCCACGGACCACCGATCCGCCAACTCCACGATCGTGCGCGTCAGATGACGCAGTAGGGGATCACGATGTTGCGAGCGCAGCAGTTGACCCAGCTCGGCTTGATAGATCTCCACGACCGCTCCTCGAATGGGCGCTTCCGGTAGCGGCCGGGCAGCCCGATATCCGCAGGGAGAGCCCGCTGATGATAGCATCCGCTGCGGATCGACTCCCCCCGACCCGCCTGCTAAGCTGAGCGCGCCTCCTCGAACAGCTCCCGCCCATATACCCGGGTCCGAGATGACCGAACAGGAGACCGTATGAGCCAGGCGATCACCGCCGACTTCGACGTCACGTCGTGGGACCAAGAGACCTATGATGCCGAGCTCGCCGATGGCCCGTCGCTGGCTCGCGCTACGGTGCGCAAGACCTATCGCGGAGCGCTCGAAGGCGAGGGTGTGGCCCAGCTCCTAACCTGTCAAGCCGATCCCGCAGACCTCGCGGCGGGCGCCGGCTACATCGCGTCCGAGGAGTTCCGCGGCCAGCTCGACGGCCACCAGGGCAGCTTCGTCATGCAACACTGGGGCCTCAGCGGCGGCGGCAGCCAGCCGCGCACCGCCGGCCACATCGTCCCCGGCTCCGCCACCGGCGCCCTGGCCGGCCTTACCGGCACCCTCCAGATCGATGTCGACACGGAAGGCAAGCACAGCATCACCTTGGACTACGAGCTGAAGTGAGCCCGCGCCTCATCGTCGGCGTCGACTGCGCCACCGACCCGCGCAAGGTCGGTCTGGCCATCGGCCACTGGCGAGAGGGGCAGCTGCACCTGCTCGGTGCCCGCGCGGGCAGCACGGCCGAGGAGAACCTCGCTCTCCTCACGGCTTGGCTCGAGCTCGATCCTGACCTCCCCTCGCTCCTCGCCCTGGACGCGCCCTTGGGCTGGCCGGCCCCGATGGCCGATCACCTCCCCGGCCACCGCGCCGGCCAACCCATCCCCGTCCCCCCCAACCAGCTCTTCCGCCGAGCCACCGACCGCTTGGTCCACCGACACACCGGCAAGCTCCCCCTGGACGTCGGCGCCGACCGCATCGCCCGCACCGCCCTGGCCGCCCTCCAACTCCTCGATGACCTCCGTGATCGGACCGGCCGCCCCATCCCCTTGGCCGAGGACGCCAATCCGCCGACCTCCACCGCCGTCATCGAAGTCTACCCGGCCGCCACCCTCCACGCGCGCGGACTTCGCAGCACCGCCTATAAGCGTCCCGACCAAGAACCCGCGCGCCGCGAGATCCTCTCCGGTCTCTCCTCCGAGTGGCATCTCGAGGTCTCCGGCGTCGACCAGGCCATGCTGGCCCAGGCCGATGTCCTCGACGCCGCCATCTGCGTCCTGGCCGGCGCAGACTTCGCGGCCGGCCTCGCCCTCCCGCCCGAAGACCCGGACCTGGCACGTCGAGAAGGCTGGATCTGGGTCCGCCCCCCCGATCCAGAGTTCGGATCCGAGCACCGATCGGCGGTTCACGACGCGAGCGACACGTCCCAGGATCCTCCATCGCCAGAGGAACCCAAATCGCTTGCCCCGCTCCTGATCGTCGACGGCGCCAACGTGGTTGGTTCGGTACCCGACGGATGGTGGCGTGACCGCGCCGGCGCCGCCCGCCGCTTGCGAGATGCTCTGGTCGAGGTCGCGAGGCGCGGCCTGTCCGATCACCGCTTCGAGGCATTGCGCCTGGGCCCCATCGAGGTCATCCTGGTTGTCGAGGGCGCCGCACGAGGCCTGCCGTCCATACCGGATGTCCAAGTGGTCTCGGCCCCGGGCAGTGGCGATGACCGCATCGTTCAACTCGTTGCCGATCGCGATCCGGGTCGATGGTGTGCCGTCGCGACGGCCGACCGCGAGTTGATCGCCCGAGTCCGCGCGCTCGGCTCGGAGCGCATCGGTCCGCGCAGCCTGCCGCGTCGTTAGTGCACCGCCGCAGTGAACCCTAGGACTCTATTGGCCGATGGCGAGAGGTCTGTTCGATCCCGCGACGTTCCTTCACACTGCGAGGTCTTCCATCCATGACGATCAAGCACATGCTCTTGGCAATGCTCGCCCTGTTCTTCGTGCTCAACGGCTTGAACCATCTTTTCAATGCGGAATGCCTCGAGGAATACGCCGAGAAGCGGGGGCTGATCGCAAGTGAGTGGGTGGTTCGTCTCAGCGGCCTCGTCCTGATCGTGGGGGGCGTCTCCCTGGTCATCGAGCCGCTCCGGCTCTATGGCATCGTCGGGTTGTCCCTGTTCCTCCTCGTCGCGGCCGGGCGGCTCCACCAGTTTTGGAAGGTCCGCAATCGGCAGACGCAGATGCTCGAAGCCATGAACTTCGCCAAGAATCTGGCCATCCTGACCGAGCTGATGTACATCGCGCTCGAGGGATGAGCGTGGCGCCTCGAGGACTGGGCGATCGGGCCCCGGCTACAGACGCTTCCATGCTGCGGCAGGCTACCAGGCGCCCGCATTCCCATCGCCTCGATCCGCCTCCTGAATCTGGTACTGCGTCGAGATTGGACTTCGCGACGCGATCCGCGCGATCACGTCCAAGATCGAAGAAAACGAGGACCGCCGAAGCGGTCCTCGCATTGTACTCGATCGTCGATTCGTCCCAGTCGGCCGAACCGGGCCCGCCCGATCAGTCGCGGCGCGCCCCTTCGCGTCGCCGGCGCCGCGCACGCTGCGAGACCTGGAGCCGGGTCTGTGCACGCTGCAACGCCGCCAGCGCCCGCTCGCGGTCTTCCTTGACATCGGCCTCGGCCAGCGCCTTCTCGGCGCGCTGCCGGGCCTCTTCGGCCCGCTCGGCGTCGATCTCGTCGGCTTGCTCGGCCCGGTCGGCCATCACGATGACGCGCGAGTCGCGCACCTCCATGAAGCCGCCTCCGATGGCGAGGAGCTCGCGATCGCCGCCGCGCAGGATCTCCAACGCGCCCTCGCGCAGGCCCGTCACCACCGGCTCGTGGCGCGGCAGGATGCCCATCACGCCCTCGGTACCGGGCACGATGACCATGTCGATGTCGTCGGCGCTGAAGACCTGGCGCTCGACGGTGACCACATCCAAGCGCAGCGTCATACGGATCTCCTCGTCGGTGCCCGGCTCAGCCGGAGAGCTCTTCGGCCCTGGCGATGGCCTCGTCGATCGTGCCGACCATGCGGAAAGCCTGCTCGGGCAGGTCGTCGTGCTTGCCGGCCAGGATCTCCTGGAAGCCGCGCACCGTCTCCTCGCGCGGGACGTACTTGCCCGGGATGCCGGTGAACTGCTCGGCCACCCGGAAGGGCTGGCTCAGGAACTGCTCGATCTTGCGCGCGCGGGCCACCAGCAAGCGGTCCTCGTCGGAAAGCTCGTCCACGCCGAGGATGGCGATGATGTCCTGCAGGTCGCGGTAGCGCTGCAAGACGCGCTGTACTTCGCGGGCGGTGTCGTAGTGATCCTGGCCGACCACGTTGGGATCGAGGATGCGGCTGGTCGAGGCCAGCGGGTCGACGGCCGGGTAGATGCCCTTGTCGGCGATGGCCCGCTCCAGCGAGATGGTCGCGTCCAGATGGGCGAAGGTGGTGGCCGGCGCCGGGTCGGTGATGTCGTCGGCCGGCACGTAGACCGCCTGCAGGCTGGTGATGGCACCCTTGCGGGTGGTGGTGATTCGCTCCTGCAGCTGGCCCATCTCGCTACCCAAAGTGGGCTGGTAACCGACGGCGCTGGGCATGCGGCCCAAGAGCGCCGAGACCTCGCTGCCGGCCTGCACGAAGCGGAAGATGTTGTCGACGAAGAGCAGCACGTCCGAGCCCTGGTCGCGGTAGTACTCGGCCATCGTCAGGGCCGAGAGGGCCACGCGCAGGCGGGCGCCCGGCGGCTCGTTCATCTGGCCGAAGACCATGATGGTCTTGTCCATGACGCCGGCCTCGCGCATCTCGCCCCAGAGCTGGGTGCCCTCGCGCGAGCGCTCGCCGACGCCGGCGAAGGCCGAGACGCCCGAGTGCTCGAGAGCCATCGTCTGGATCATCTCCATGATGATGACCGTCTTGCCCACGCCGGCACCGCCGAAGATGCCGGTCTTGCCGCCGCGGGTGAAGGGCGCGATCAGGTCGATGACCTTGACGCCGGTCTCGAAGACCTCGGTCTGGGTGGCCTGCTCCTCGAAGCTGGGCGCCTCGCGGTGGATGGGGTAGCGGACCTCGGTCTCCACCGGCTCGCCCGGGTCGATGGTGCGGCCCAAGACGTCGAAGATGCGGCCCAGGGTGGGCGGACCGACCGGCACCGTGATCGGCGCGCCGGTGTTGAAGGCCTTGACGCCGCGCGCCAGGCCGTCGGTCGAGCCCATCGACACGCAGCGCACCACGTTGTCGCCCAGGTGCTGCTGCACCTCGGCCACCAGCGGCAGCCCCTCGCCGAGCGGGATCTCGATGGCGGTGTAGGTCGCCGGAACCCCGCCATCGGGGAAGCGGATATCCACCACGGAGCCCAGGATCTGGGTGACCTCGCCGACCTTGCCGTTACTTGTCACGGTGTGATTCCTCCGTCCAGATGGGCGATCGGCCGCGGCCGCCGCCCGATGGTTCTCGTCAGGATGCGGCCAGCGCCTGGCGCAAGGCCTCGGCGCCGCCGGCGATGTCCAGGATCTCGCTGGTGATGTCGGCCTGGCGGGCCTTGTTGAACTCCAGCGTCAGGTCGTCGGCCAGGTCCTTGGCCGCCTGGGTGGCATTGCGCATGGCCACCATGCGCGCCGAATGCTCGCTGGCCTGGGCCTCGAGCAGGGCCTGGTAGATGCGCATCTCGACCAGGCGGGGCAGAACCGAGTCCAGGACCTCTTCGGCACTGGGCTCGAAGGAGAAGTCGGACTTCACCTCCGGCAACTCCTCGGGCACGGCGATGGGCAGCAGCGTCTCGAGGGTCGGGTTCTGCCGGACCACGCTCTCGAAGTCGGCGTAGATCACGTGGACCGAGCTGTAGTCCGTGCCCAGGAAGCCATCGAGCAAGAGCCTCGAGATCGGGGTGATGTCCAGGATGCTCGGCTGGTCCGGAACCGGCGTGAAGGCGGCGTCCAGATCGCCGCCGGTGCGGGCCAGGAAATCGCGGCCCTTCTTGCCCAGGGCCACCCAGGCCACGTCCTGGCCCAACTGGGCCTCGACCTGCCGGATGGCGTAGCGGATGACGTTGAGCACCAGGCCGCCGGTCAGGCCACGGTCCGGCGTGACGAGCAGCACGGCCGGCTTGCCGGCCGGGTTCTCGCGCAGCAAAGGGTGGGCCAGGGGGCCGGCACCCGGCTGTGCGCGCAGGTGGGCCATCACCTCGGCCGCCCGCAGCGCGTAGGCGCGGCTGGCCAGGGTGGCATCCTGCGCCCGGCGCATCTTGGAGGCGCTGACCGCCTCCATGGCCCGGGTCACCTTGCCGATGTTCTTGACCGACTTGATGCGGCGTTGAATCTCTCGCGAAGCTGCCACGCTAGCTATCCGTTTGCTGGTTCGATCGGGCTCAGGCCGGCTGGGCGGCCATGGCCTCCCACTGCTGGTTCCAGGCCGCACAGGCTTCCTTGAGCGGCTCGGTGATCGAGTCGTCCAAGGCCTTCTTCTCGTCGATGGCGCGGCCGATGTTGGGATAGGTGTCGGCCAGGAAGGCCGCCAGCCCGTCTTCCCATTCCTGCACCCGCTCGACCTCGACCTTGTCGGCGAAGCCGTTGATGACCGCGTAGATCACCTGCACCTGCTGGGCGAAGGGCTCCGGCTGGTACTGACCCTGCTTGAGGATCTCCTGCAGCCGCAGGCCGCGGTCCAGCTGGCGCTGGGTGGCCGCGTCCAGGTCGCTGCCGAACTGGGCGAAGGCGGCCAGGGCGCGGAAAGCGGCCATGTCCAGGCGCAGCTGGCCGGCCACCTGCTTCATGGCCTTGAACTGCGCGTCGCCGCCGACGCGGCTGACCGAGAGGCCGGCGTTCACCGCCGGGCGGATGCCGGCATAGAAGAGCTCGGGCTCGAGGTAGATCTGGCCGTCGGTGATCGAGATGACGTTGGTCGGGATGTAGGCCGACACGTCCGAGAGTTGGGTCTCGATGATCGGCAGGCTGGTCAGCGAGCCGCCGCCGTTCTCGTCCGAGAGCTTGGCGCTGCGCTCGAGCAGGCGCGAATGCAGGTAGAAGACGTCGCCCGGATAGGCCTCGCGGCCGGGCGGGCGGCGCAAGAGGAGCGAGACCTGGCGGTAGGCCTGGGCGTGCTTCGACAGGTCGTCGTAGACGATCAGGGCGTGCCGTCCGGTCTCCATGAACTCCTCGCCCATGGCCGTGCCGGCAAAGGGCGCGATGTACTGCAGCGCGGCCGAGTCCGAGGCGCTGGCCACCACCACGATGGTGTGGTCCATGGCGCCGTTGGCCTCGAGGGTGGCCACGATGTTGGCCACCTGGGCCCGCTTCTGGCCCACCGCCACGTAGATGCAGGTGATGTCGGAGTCTTTCTGGTTGATGATGGCATCGATGGCGATGGCCGTCTTGCCGGTCTGGCGGTCGCCGATGATCAGCTCGCGCTGGCCGCGGCCGATCGGGATCATCGCGTCGATGGCCTTGATGCCGGTCATCACCGGCTGGTTGACGTTCTGGCGCGCGGTCACGCCGGGCGCGATGCGCTCGATGACGCGGGTCTTGTCCGAGCCGATCGGGCCCTTGCCGTCGATGGGCTGGCCCAGGGCGTTGACCACCCGGCCGACCATCGCGTCGCCCACCGGCACCGAGATGACCTGCCCGGTGGACTTGACGATGTCGCCCTCCTCGATGACCGTGAAGTCACCCAGGATGATGGCGCCGACCGAGTCGGCCTCCAGGTTCAAGGCGATGCCGTAGATCGAGGCCTCCCCTTCGCGGGGGAACTCGAGCAGCTCGGCCGCCTTGGCCTTGGGCAGGCCGGCGATGCGGGCGATGCCGTCACCGGCCTCGACCACCGTTCCGACGTCGGCGGCCTCGACAGCCGTCTCGAAGCTCTTGATCTGCTCGAGCAGCTGCGAAGCGATGTCCTCTACACGTACGCTCATGCTTTCCTCTCTCGTCGCGGCCGAGCGCGGCGCGGCCGGCCTCAGCCGGCGCCGCCGCCGGTCAGGCTCTGGCGAAGCTTGCCCAGTCGGGTGGCCACGCTGCCGTCGATGTAACGATCGCCCACGCGGACCACGACCCCGCCCAAGATGGACGGATCGACGCGATAGCCGATCGGAAGATCCTCACCGTGCGTCTGGCGCAACTGCGCTTCGATGCGCTCGCGCTGCCCCGCGTCCAGCTCGATGGCCGTGGTGACCGTGGCCTCGACGCGGTGCTTGCGCCCCGCCGCCTCGAGCTCCCCGAGGGCTTCCTTGATGCCCGAGATGCCCGCGCGCTCACCGACCTCGCTCACCAGCTCGCGGGCCATCTTCTTGAGGTCGAAGCCCTCGCTCACGCCAGGTCCCCCATTTGCTCGTTCAAGAAGCGGTCGACCAGCGATCGATGCTGCTTCTCGTCGATACCCTCGCCCAGCACCTTCGCCGCTGCGGCCAAGGCCAGGTCCGCGATCTCGCCCTGCAAGCCGGAGAGGGCCTGCGCGCGGGTCTGCTCGGCATCCGTGCGGGCCTTGGCCACGATCTGCTCAGCCTCGGCCTTGGCTTCGGCCAGGCGCCGCTCGGCGGCCTCCTCGCTCTGCGCCACGGCCGCCCGCAGCCGCTCCTGGCTCGTGCGCCGCTCCTCGGCGATCTGCGCCTCGAGGCGCGAGCGCTCGGCGGCGGCCTCTTCGCGCACCTTGCCGGCTTCCTCGAGCGACTCGCGAATCTTCTCGCGGCGCCGCTCGAACATGCCCAGAACCGGCTTGTAGAGCAAGCGGTTGAGCAGGAAGAGCACGATGAGGAAGTTGATGATCTGGAACAGCAGGTTCGGTCCCAGAATGCCCAGATTTCCAAGTTGGTCCATGTTTTCGCCTCCCTAGGCGGCCCGATCCGACCAGGATCAGACGGCGAAGATCAGGATCAGCGCGACCACCAGGGCGTAGATGGCGACCGACTCCGCGAAGACGATACCCAGGATCATGTTGGTGCGCAGCTCACCGCCGGCCTCCGGGTTGCGACCCAGGGCGTGCAGCGCGCCGTTGACGACGGAACCGATACCGATACCCGGGCCGATCACGCCGATCATGGCAAGGCCAGCACCGATGAGCTTGGCAGCTTCAGCGTCCATGGGTTGGAATCCTCCTGATGTGAGATGGATGTTGTCTGGCTGATTTGTCGATGGGTCGTCGGGCGCGGCGCCGGCCTAGTGATGCGGGTCGGCGACGGCCTGCGACATGAACGCCAACGTGAGGATGGCAAAGACGAAGCCTTGGATCAGCCCCACGAAGAGCTCGAGTCCGTAGATCGGCAACACGAGGAAGAGCGGCACCAGGAAGGGGAAGACGAAGAGCAAGGTCTGCCCCGCGAACATGTTGCCGAAGAGTCGGAAGGCGAAAGAGATGATGCGGGAGAGCTCGGAGACGAACTCGAGCAGGCCCACGAAGATGTTGAGCAGCCCCTGGCCGACGCCGTGGCTGAAATCGATGTGGAAGAACTTGCCCATGTAGCCCAGGCCCAGGGCCTGGAAGCCGGCGATCTCGATGGCGATGAAGGCGATCAGGGCCAGGGCCAGCGTGAAGTTGAGGTCGGAGGCGGCCACGCGCAGGAAGGGCACGAAGGCCGTGCCGTGGTGTTCGCCCTCGGCGTATGCTTCGTCGCCGGCCGCCTCTTCGCCTTCGGCGCTGACCGGCGCGTAGGGGTTGCCACCGCCTTCCACACCCTCTTCGCCCGAGTCCTCCTGAGCGTGCGCGACGCTGACCAGGCCCAGGCCGGCCTCGTCCTCGCCCTCGGCGCCTTCCTCGCCCTCGTGCTCGTCGCCGTGCTCGGCGGCGTCCACTTCGCGCGCGGTGGCCACGGTCAGGCCCATCCACTCGCTGGTCTCGAAGTAGGTGTGATCGACCACGGGCAGGCCTTCCTCACCCTCGCCGGGGCAGGAGCCGCTCTCGCAGGCGATGCCGATGGTATCGTAGCCCGGCACCAACTCGGCCCAGTTGGAGCTGACCACCACCAGGAAGAGGGTCAGGACCAAGGGCAGCCAGCGCTTGGCCAGGTCGGCGCCGATCAGCTGCTCGGCCTGGTCCTGCCAGAACTCGATGATCATCTCGAAGAAGTTCTGCAGGCCGCTGGGCACTTCCTTCATGTTGCGGGTGGCCAGGAAGGCCAGCAGCAACAGGACGATCTCGCTGGTGACGAGGCCCAGCATCGTGTTGGTGAAGGCAAAGCCCGGCGCGATCATGAACAGCGGCTCGGCCGGCACCTGGATATGCGGCAGCGGCACCGGCAAGAGGAAGCGGCTGGCCAGCATCAACGCCAGCGCCACGAGGGTGGTGATGATCACCTTGGGGCTGAGTATCCGGGACATCTTAGGGATGTTCCTCCTCGGCATCGGTTGGCGCCAGCATCTCGTAGCGACGCTGGATGTTGCGCATCAGGCGGATTGTCGCAAAAAAGACCCCGACGAGAGCGCCCGTCAGGATCCCCCATGGCCAGGTGTCGAGCATCCGATCGGCGATGAGCCCCAAGAGGCCGGTGGCGATCAGCGGTGTCAGAACCTCGAGTCCGAGGCTCAGCACTTCGTATCGACGGATCCACTCGAGCATCTGGGTCACCCGGTACATGGTAAGCGCGGCGGAGTATAACATAGCGATCGGGCCGGGTAAACCCGGGCGCGACCGGCCCTGGCGGCCACGATCGCGGGCTTCGGACCGGATGTCGAGCGGCGATCTGGTGGTGCGGCCAGGAGGCCGGGCACGACATAGCCGGTCGCGGCGCGCCGGCCGCGCGCCAGCCGCGTGATCCGGGTCGAAATCCGACCCGAGGCGGCCCGATTCGAGGCCGAAATCCGCCCTCCGAAGCGGGGTCCTAATCCTGTCCAAAAATCCAGACCGAGCCCCTACCATGCCCTCGCCGGGATTCCAGCTTGCCTTGTCGGGGTGAATCGTGCGGGCTCGACCGGCGGTCTACGAGCGCGATCGGGTCCGAGCCGCGGGCGGTGGCGTCGAGACTTCGAGGGCGAACAACCACGGCAGGTGGGCCAGGCCCGTCGGCGCGCCACCGATCATGGCCAGGCGGCTGGCGTCGACCAGGATGCTTCGCGCCTCCTCCACGTCCAGCGCTTCGAGCGGGCGACCGCCGGCGGCGAAGTGATCGAGGAGCGCCGCGCGCTCCCGCTCGTCCAAGGCCTCGCGGGCGGCCCGGTCGCGCAGGCCCAGCTCGGCGTCGAGCACCAGGGTCAGGCTGTCGTGGCGTCCGTCCGCGCGCGCTCGCATCAAGAGCAGGAGCCGCGCGCCGGCCGCGCCAGCCCGGGACGCGAAGGCCTCGAGACGCTCGGCGAGCGCTTCGGCCTCTTTCGCCCGGGGCAATCGATCCAGGGTCAACCGGGCCTGCTGGCGCACGGACAGATCGGGATGTGCCTCGGCCACGCGCTGCAAGGCCGGCCGGGCCCGGGCCAATCCCAGGCGGTCGATGGCTGCCACGGCCGAGACGGCGACATCGGGCTGACCGGCATGCGTCAAGGCCGCCAGGAGCGGCGCCGCGCGCCCGTCCTCGATACGGGCCAGGTCATCGATGAAGGCCAGCACCCGCTCGACCGGCATGCGGTCGAGCTGCTCGAGCGCGGCGGCTTGCTCGGCCGGCCCGGTAGCCGCCTCCAGCTCGCTGCGCAGGGCTTGCCGGGCCAGCGCATCCAGATCGCCCATCTTGCCCAGCATCTCCGGGTAGTCGACCGGCTCGCCCAGGGTCTCCAAGAGGCCGGCGGCCGTCATGCGGTTGAGGTCGGCCACGCCCTCCTCGGCCAGCATGGCCTGCAGGGCCGGCACGATGGCGCGCGTGACGGGCCGGCCGGCCCAGCGGGCCATCAGCCGCGAGACGGCGCGCAGCTCGGCCGGGTCCTGGCCATCGCGCAACCGAGCGAAGAGCGGTAGGGCGATCCGGGCCTCCTGCCCTTCGAGACCGGCCATCAGGCGCTCGGCCGTCTCGCGGGTGGTGGCCGGGTCGGCCAGGCGCCGCAGGATGTGCTCCAGCTCGGCACCCTCCAGCGGTTCGGATCGGTCCGTGGATTCGTCCATGCTTTTAAGGTAGTTCGCTCCGCGATCGGGGTCAATGGAAGGGGCTCGCGCCTGGTCGGTCCAGCGGCCGCATGCTATGCTGCGAGCCGTCCTGCAGCCCTCCATCCCGCTGGCCTCGCGGAGCAGCTCATGAGCCTCGGACCCATCTTGCTGGCTACGCTGCTGGCCTATCTGATCGGCTCCATCCCCTTCGGGATCGTGGTCTGCAAGCCCCTGGGCAAGGATCCGCGCAAGGTGGGCAGCGGGCGCACCGGCGGTACCAACGTCTACCGCACGGCCGGAGCGACGGCCGGCATCCTGACCGTGGTCGGCGACGTGCTCAAGGGCAGCACGGCGGTGCTGGTGGCCATGCGCCTGGTGCCCGCGCTGGAGGGTCAGGCCCTGGCCATCGCGCTGGCGGCCTTGGCGGCCATCCTGGGACACAACCACTCGATCTACATCGGCTTTCGCGGTGGGGCCGGCAGCACGCCCAACATCGGCGCGCTCCTGGCCATCTTCCCGCTGGCCTTCCTGCCGGCAGCCTTGCTGGCCGGCGGGGTCTGGAAGTGGGTGCGCATCGCCTCGGTGGCCAGCCTGACGCTGTCGACGGTCATCCTCGGCGCGATGCTCTGGAAGGTGTACTTCGCGTCGGGTTCGCCCTGGCTGCTGCTCTACGGATTCGGCCAGCTGGTGCTGGTGGCCTGGGCGCTGCGCCCCAATATCGCCCGCCTGCTGGCCGGCCGCGAGATCGGCGTCGACCCGACCGAAGCGATGGTCGAGGAGACGGCTGGCGCCGAGCGGGCCGGAGAGGGCTGAGCGCATGCGCCGGCCGGTCTCTCGCGCGACCACCCTGACCCGTTGGATCCTGGCCGGCCTGGGCTTCGTCGGCTTGGGCTTCATCGATTTTCGCTACGGACACCGGGCCGCGCTGATCACCATGCTCTTGCTGCTTCTCTTGGTCTTCTTCCGGGGAGGGAGCGCTGCGAGTCCTCCGCCGGAGTGAAGGTTCTCGTCGCCGGCGCCGGCGCGGTCGGATCCTGGATCGGTGGCGAGCTGGCCGCGGCGGGCGCCCGGGTGCGGCTCTTGGCGCGGGGGGCGCACGCGCGGGCCATGGCCGAGCGCGGGCTGCGGATCGAGCCGGAGGATCGCCCGGCCTTCGAGCTGCATCCCGATCTGGCCGTCGACCTCGAGCGCGCCATGGCCGCTGGCCCCTTCGATTTGATCCTGGTCTGCGTCAAGAGCTACGCCACGGAGGATCTGGCCAGCGATCTGGCCCGGCTCGAGGCCGCGGCGGACGGGTCGACTTCGATGGCCACGGTCCTGTCCCTGCAGAACGGGGTGGGCAACGAGGCGCTGCTGGCGCGGCATCTCGGCGCATCGCGCATCGCCTCCGGGAGCCTCACCAAGGCCTGCCAGATCCTCGAGCCCGGCCGACTATGGGTAGGCGCCAAGGGCGGCTTGGCGCTGTCGGGGACGGCTCCGCCCGTGGCGGAGCTCGGACGCTTGCTCGCCGGCCGTGGGATCTCGCTGCGCCGAGTGGCAGACGCCGAGGCCCTCAAATGGTCCAAGCTGCTGCTCAACATGCTGGGCGCGGCCACCTGCGCCATCTTGGCCTGGCCACCGGCGCGGGTCTTCGAGCATCGCGCGCTCTTCGCCATCGACGTGGCCGCCTGGCGGGAGGCCATCGCGGTCGTCGACGGCCTCGGGCACTCCCCGGTGGGCTTGCCCGGATACCCGGTGCCGCTCTACGCTTGGCTGGCGCGGCGCTTGCCCGAGGCCTGGCTCTATCGGCTGATGGCGCCGAGATTGGCCCGCGGTCGTGGCGAGCGTTTGCCCGGACCGGCCGCCGATCTGGCCGCCGGTCGGCCGGAGACCGAGATCCCGTGGCTCAACGGCGCGGTCTGGCGCGCGGCCCGTGAGCTCGGCCAGGAGGCCCCGGTCAACCGCAGCCTGGACCGCTTGGTCTCCGATCTGGCCAGCGGGCGCCGGCAGCGGTCGGACTTCGCCGGCCGGCCGGATCGGCTCCTGGCGCATCTGGCGGAGGGCGAAGGCTCGTTACCGAGAAGCGGAGACTCTTCAGCGAGATAGAGGATGGTGCACGTGATGTCGACGTCCAACGCGAAGGACAGCCGTCTATACCGCGACGTCGCCGCCATCCTCTGGATGGGCGGCGAGGATCGCTTGGGCTTCCTGGAGCGGATGTCCACCAACCGCCTGGCGGATCTGCAAGCGGGCCAGGGCCGGGCGACCGTGGTCACGCGCGACGACGGTCGCGCGGTCGATCTGGTGAGCTGTCATACCGGTGCCGAAGGAGCGCTGCTGGTCACCAGTGCCGTCGGCGCCGCCCCAGCGCTCGCCGAGCACCTCCGACGTTACGTGATGTTCCGCGATCGGGTGACGATCACCGACGCCCGATCGCAGGTCGACCTGCTGCGACTGATGGGGTCCGGTGCGCTGTCTGCGGCACGCGAGGTGACCGGCTTCGATCTCGAGGCCGGGGCCGACCGGGCCGGGATCTGGCTCGAGCGGGGCGAGGACGACGAGACGGTCTGGCTGCTGGGCCACCCCGATCCGGGCGGTCTGGGCGGGATCGACCTGGTCCTGCCCGCGGGCGATCCGGCGGACGGGATGGCGGCACGCCTGCAGGACGCTGGCGCGCGGCTGGGCAGTGCCTCGGACTACGCCCGCGAGCGGATCGCCGCCGCACATCCCGCCTTCGGTCATGAGATCGACGGCCGCTTCAATCCGCTCGAGTTGGGCCTGCTCGATCTGGTCGACTTCGACAAGGGCTGCTATATCGGTCAAGAGGTGATCGCCCGGCTGGCCAACTACGACAAGGTCCAGCGGCGCCTGGTTCGTCTCGAGGCCGACGCGCCACCGAGTCCGGGCGCACGGATCGAACCGATTCTGGCCGAGATCGGCCAATCCTTGCGGCAGGCCGGCGTGGTCACGAGCGTCGCGCCGACAGCCGATGCCGGCGGTTGGATGGCCATGGCCGTGGTGCCCCGGGCGATGCCCGACAGGATCGACGTTCGCGTCACGCCCGAGCATCTGGGCGAAGGCGAGCCGATCACCGCGCGACTGCTGCCTGCTGGTTGATCCGGCCTCCGCGAGCCGTCGATCGAGCACTGGCCCACAACGCAATCGGCCGCGCGATCACCGATCGGCGCGGCCTTGACTCGATGGGCGGGCTTCATATAATGGCAACGGAGCAGAGAGTCGTGCAATAGCCCGTTCCCCCCCTGTCCCAAGGGCAGGCTCGACTCTCTGCTCCGTTTCCGAACAGGCGAGCGCAGCGGGGAGCTTTGCCGCCTGTTGTCGCCGCGCCTAACAAAAATGAGGCGCGGCCCTCACCCTAGTCACTCTATCAACGCAGGACCGAGGGCAAAAGATACGGCCCGGGTCACGGCTCGCACAACCTTAATAGTTAAGGTATTGGTGAACGGGTGGGTCCGATGCGGTTTCGCCTTTCGTAGGACGACAACAACGCCCCGTGGCGGTGCCACGGGGCGTTGTTCGTGCGGTGACTCGGGAAGCGCAGACTGGGGAGCCGGCTCCTTCGGGTCGGCTGGCGAGTCGGGCTCGCCGGGCTGCGAAGCAGCCAGGGTCCTTAGGGTTCGGGCGTCGGCGAGGGCTGCATCGGCGGCAGGACGAACTGGTTGTCGTCGGTCGGTTCGGGCGTCGGCTCCTCTTCACCTGGCGCATCGCTGGAGGCCGGCCGCTCGTCGTCATCATCATCGTCATCGGCCGGCGGCGGCGCCGGCTGGATGAACTGCACCGCTTCCTCGGACAACAGGTCTTCTTCGTCACCCGCCGCCGCGGCCGGCTCGACCGCGATCGGTCGCTCGGCCGTGGCCAACTCGACCGGCTCCGACTCCTCGATGGGCGGCAAGGGCCGCTGGACGGGAAGTGGCGCGCTTTGGAGCGGTAGGATCACGTCCGACTCGAGATCGGCGGTCTCGGTAGCCGAGGCCGCGGGCCCGATGCCGGCCTCGCTCTCGAGCCAGGCCGTCGCCGGCCCATCGCTGGCGCCGCCGAGGGCGATCGCGGCCCGGGTCGGATCGCCGAAGCGATCCAGCAAAGCTCGGGCCAGCCGCTCTTGCTGCGCCACGGGGAGGCGTCGAATGGCCGCGTAGGCGTTGCGCTGGCTCTGGACCCATTCGCCGAGAACGGATTCGGGCAAAGGCTGTCCCTCGCGCGCCAGTCGGCTCAGCTCGAGCAGGCGGGTGCGATCGAAGCGTGCGTCCAGCGCGGCCCGGCGCTCCGGATCGAAGGCAAAGGCCATGCGGGCGCTCTCGCCCAAGCGCTTGACGTGGTAGAAGGCATCACCGGGCAGACTATCGGCCGCCGCGGTGCCGACGCCGCGTCCGCCGAGCAGCACGAGGGCCAAGATGGCCAGGCTGGCGGCGCTGCCGGAGAGCGCTCGGCGCAGGATGACCCGGCCGGGACGCAACTCGCGCATCAGGCCGGCGAAACCGGCGCGCAGATGGAAGAGCGGCGACATGGACGCGGCCATCTCGCGCTGGCGTTCTTCGCGCCGTCGCGCGACCATGTCCATCAGCTGCTGCTTGCCGGCGGCTCGGCGTGCGGCATCCGGCGCCGGCGGCTCGGTGGAGAACATGCGCCAAGCGGCGACGATCAGCGGGCGCATGGCCGCATCGGCATGCTGGTAGATCTCGTCGAAGGGGATGCCGGCCTTCAGCTCGTTGAGGTAACCCTGGGTCACCTCGACCTGACGGCGGCGGCGGGCGGCGGCGGCCATGAGCGCCTGCTTGCCCTCGCGTCGCCGACAGGGCGTGGGGATGTCCATCTTGACCCAGGCCACGGCAGCCAGCAAGGGGCGGAGCTCGTCCGCCTCCTCGGGGTAGGCCTCGAGAACCGTCTCGAGGTCGACTCCATTATTCAGTTGGGCGATACAAGCATCGATCAGATGCTCAGGCGGGAACTTCACCGCTCTCTCCCAACACTCGCCCCAGCGATGCCAGGGCCCGATGCTGCAGGGACTTGACCGCGCCCTCCGTCTTGCCGAGGATCTGCGCCACCTCGAGGTTGCTCAGACCGTCGACGAACTTCAGGATGATCACCTGCTGCTGATCATCCGTCAGCTCCGACAGGGCGATCCGCAGGGCCTGGTGCGAGAAGGCCTCGTCCAGCTGCGGAACCGAGGGATGCTCGACCGCGGCCACCAACTTCTCCTCGAGAGAGAGCGACGGCTGGTTCGGCTGCCGCCGGAAGTGGTCGACCACGAGGTTGCTGGCGATGCGATAGAGCCATGCGGAGAAGGGTATCCCCCGGAAGGTGAACCCATCGATGCTCTCCATCGCCTTGACGAAGACCTCCATCGTGACGTCTTCGGCCAGCGACTGATCCCCGACCCGGTAGTAGATGTATTTGTAAACGCCGTTGTAATACCGCTCGTAGATCTCGCCGAAGGCTACGGGATCGTAGTCCTGTGCTCGACGGATCAGCTCGTGCTCTTCTTGCACATGCGGATCCTTCATGATCAGATAACGCCGGGACTGGGCCAAAAGATACGGGTGAGGGAATTAAGACTCGGTGAGGTACCGATGTTGGGGCTTAACCTCCATTAATACACCAGAGTCGGAGGGCGGGCAACACCTCATTTTTCACGCTCCGGTCACGCCAGCGCACGGAAGCGGCCGGTCTTCGGCAGGGAATCAGCCTTTGGGACCCGCCGCGCCGGGCATGCCAGCGCGAAGATATCGTTCCCGACGCCCGACCGGGCCGGCGTGCGCATCAGCCAGCGCGCCGCTCTGCGGAATCCGGACCGCCCGAGCGCCGCGTAGCCCGCCGCGCGCGCCGCATCGGGATAGTCCCGTCCGGCGCCCCGCCCTGCCTGCCGCGTCGTCCATTCCTCGACCCATACCCGGGCTTCGAACCCCGCCGCCTCCAGCGAGCGCCGAAGCGAGCGCGGGCTCTGCTCGTTGACGTGCACCCTCCGCTCGTAGTCGGAGCGCACCTGCCGCGGCAGGTCCGGGACGAGCAGCCGCAGGAGCGGGTAGACCAGGGCCAGGGCCCATCGGTTGGGCAGGGTATGGATGATGACGTAACCGCCCGGCCGGATGATACGGTGGATCTCGGCCAGCAAGGCCCGCAGCTGCCAGTCGTGCAGGTGCTCGACCAGATCCAGGAGCAGGACACGATCGGCGCAGGCATCCGGCAGTGGGAGCCGGCCCGCCTCCGCGGCCACCAACAGGGCCCGCTCGCGCCGCGGATCCCGGGCCGGCAGCATCGACAGGCTCCGCGCGGCCAGGCTCAGGCTGCCGAGGCTGTAATCCAGCGCCGTCACGCGCGCGCCGCGGCGCACGGCCTGCAAGGCCGCCTCGCCGCGGCCGCAGCCGATGTCGACCAGGTGGAGGTCGGGCGCCAGATCGGCCAAGGCCAGCGCGCGCGCCAGCCGCGGACGCAAGGGCCGGCCACCCGCGGCCAAGAAATCGGCATGCGCCCCGGCCGCGAAAGCCTCCATCAACTCGGCGCTGTAGAGCGCGGCGGGCACCGGCCGCGGCAGTTCGCTCCCCGTTCGACTCATGCCGACCGTGGATCTGCCGAAGCGCGAGGCCGCGTTCGCGCAACCCGCTTCGGCTGGGCACGTCCCATCCCGTCGCGGGTCATCGTCATCAGCGACGGGCAAAGGGCAGCCATGCCTGCCCCGGCAGGCGGCAAACCTCTACCGCCAACTCGTCGACCATGAGGCTGCTGATCGAACCGGGTCGCTCGGCTTGACCTCGATCGAGCAGGGCCAGCATCAGCTCGAAGTCGCCCTGCAGCCAGGATGTGGGCAGGGGCAGGCGGAATCGGGTCCAGGCTGGGCCCTCGCCCTCGGGTGCCGGCTGGGCATCCGGCCGCAGCAGGATCTGGCGCTCGCCGGTGGCGGGCCGACGCAGCTCGATCAGCACCGCGTCCTCGTCGCCGCGCGAGGGCTGGGCCAGGCCCATCGAGAGCGTGGCCGAGATGCTGCCGCGCGGCAGGCGCAGCGCGCGGCGGACCGCGGCGTAGCCGAAACGGTCCTCCTCGGGCTCCGACCAGCCCAGGCGCAGGGCCGAGCGGCCGGCCAAGACCGGCGCGTCGACCGATCGAACCGGCAGATCGCCGCCGGGCGTCCAGCCGGCCAGGTCCTCCGACTCGAAGCCCTCGCTCAAGATGGTCCCGCAGATGGGTACCGGCCGTGGTGCGAGCCCCGGCGTGGCGGTCGCGGCCGTCGAGGTCGGTCCGGGATAGGCCGGTGGCGGCGTGCTGGGCGCCTCGGTGGGGGTTGCGGTCGGCCCGGGCGTGAGCGTCGGCGGCCGCGTGGGCTGCGGGCTCGCGGTGGGCGAGTTCCCCGACTGCCCACCGTCGCAGGTCACCAGCGAGACCTCGTCGACGCGCAGGTAGCTGCGCTGCCCATCACCGTCGTTGATGACGCCGAAGTAGAGCCGCAGCTCCTGACCGGTCCGCTCGGCCAAGGCCCGCGTGAGATCGTACTCGTATCGGGTCCAGTCGCTGTTGGCCGGCAGGCGCTCGCTGCCCAGCGCGATGACCGCGCCCCGCGCGTCGAGCAGCCGCAGCAGGCGGATGTCCGAGTCCTGGCCCCGACTGCGGGCGGCGAAGCGCAGCCGGGCCGACTCGACGGTCTCCGGCAGGCGCAGGGTTTGGACCGCCGATGCATAGCTCTGCGCCTCGTCCGGATCTTCGTTGCGCAAGCCGATGAAGATCGCGCGGCCTCCGCTGAAGACATCCCAGGCCGTATAGTAGGCGCGGTTTCGCTGCCAAGCCGGGTCGTCCTGCTCGAAGTCACCGCCCTGGACCAACTCCACGCAGCCGCGCGGCTGGGGCGTCGGCGGGCGCCCGGTGGGGCGCGGCGTCGCGCTGGGCGGGACGGCGGTCGGAACCGCGGTGGCCGTGGATGGTGGACCACCTCCACCCAACTCCGCCATGCGCGCCCGGACGCCGACGCGGATGGAGGACAGCCGGCCGTAGAGGCCGTCGCCCGGGCATTGGGTATGCCCCGGCAGGGCATCTCGATGGCCCATCACGGCGTGCGCGAAGCGGGTACCGACCAAGGTCACGGGTGTCTCCGGATCGATCCCGAAGCGCACCCCCTTGGCCGCCAGGAGCTCGACCGCCGCGCGCTCGGCGGCGGCGGCCGGACGGGCGCCGGCCTCGGTGAAGGTGCCCAGCAAGGCCACACCGATGGAGTTGCTGTTGTACTGAAGCGCATGACCGCCCTGCACCACCCGGTCGCCGCGCTCGCCGCCGTAGCGGCCCTCGTAGATGTTGCCGCGGTGATCGATCAGGTAGTTGTAGCCGATGTCGCCCCAGCCGCGCGTGACCGCGTGGTAGTGATAGATGGACCGCACCACCGCCGCCGGGTCGGCCGGATCGTTGGTGGTCACCGTATGGTGGACGATCTGGGCGCGCGGGCTGGTGTAGAAGGGTGGCCAGATCTCGTCGCCCTCGGCGTCGAAGCGCTTGCCCTCGTCGGCACCCCAGGCGGCGCGCGAGATCACGCTCGGTCCCTGGTCGACCGCCAAGGCGCCCAGGGCGGGGATCGTGGGCGCTCGGGGGCCGGCCTCGCTGTTGAAGTAGTGCAGTTCGATCTGCTCGAGCCGGGGCGGGCTACCGCCCGGGTCGGCGTGAAGGGCCGCGCGGGCCTGGATGAACTGGCCGCGGGCGACCAGCAGCCGGCTCCAGCCCTCGGCGTCGCCCGATCCGTCCGTGGACGATCGGGAAGCGGGTAGGTAGCGCCCGTCCTCGCCGGCATCCAAGAGCGGCGTCCACTCCGACCAGATCTCCCCGTCTCGACTGGTCCGCAGGGCCAGGTGGACGTGTCCGCCATCCGGCAGTCGGCCGGCCCAGCGCGCGGCCAGGGCCATGAACTCGAAATCGGCCGGGATCACCGGTCCTTCCAACAAGCGCAGCGAAGCCCTGTCTTCCTCTTCGGCCGCATCGTCGGACTCGACCGATCCGGCATCGTCCTCGGCCGCGCTGCCCTCGACTTCGCGCGGGCGATCCGGTGCCAGCCCTTCATCCTGCGGCAAGATGCCGAAGCTGCGCAGCGGCTCGGGAGCCCCGAGATCGGCCGGCTCGACCGGCTGCAGGGCCTCGGCCGGCAGGTCGGCCTGGCCGGCTTGCACCTCGGCGCTGCCGCCGTGATCATCCGGCTCTTCGGCGGAGATCGAAGCCGCTGGACTCTCGCCCGTCCCCTCGTCGCCGGCCGCGAGGACGCGGACGGTGCCGGCCTCCAGCTCCCGCGCCTGGCCTTGCCCGTCCACGAAGCGGAAGCGCACCGGATGCTCGCCGATCGGCAGGCTGGTGGTCAAGACATAGCTCGCGCCCAGGCTGTAGTCGGTCCGAGCCGTCGGCGAGGCCGGCATCTCGAGCAACTGCTGGCCGATCCGCAGCTCCCGCTCGAGCGGGGGGGAGCCATCCGGGTCGGCGTAGCGCAGGCGGAAGACGAAATCGGTGTCCGCATCGCCCTGGCGCGGCTCGATGCCCGCATCGAAGAGCTGGGGCGGGCGCGGCGGCTCGACGCGGGCACCGGTGTAGTAGTGGCCGATGATCTCGGCCGCGGTGGCCCCCCAGTCGGCCAGCACGGCCGCGCCTTCCTGGCTCATGCCGGCCCCGTGTCCCCAGGGACGATCGAAGGCATCCGGCGAGGCCACCGATCGCAGATGCGGCCAGGCGCGGCCCCCGCAGCAGCGGCTGTCCTCGCTGGATTGGGTGCGGTCCACGGCCCGGGCGAAGAAGAGCGTGTCCAAGGGGCCGTCCAGATCGCGCGCCAGCCGGCCGCGGGTCGACTCGACCGCCGCGTCGCTGATGTCGTAGTGCAGGGGTCGCCAGACCTGGGTGCGCGTGGTCGTGTCGACGTTGGCGTCCAGGCCGGGCTCGCAGCGCTCGGGGTCGCCGGCCGAGGCCGGCAAGCAGCGCGTCAGGGCGTAGGTGCGCGAGGCGATGGCTTGCGCCTCCAGGGCGGCGAAGCCGCGGCGGAAGATGTAACCCATCTCGGCCGGTACGACGCCCTTGAGGTAGGTCTCGACATCCATGGCCACGATCTCGCCATCGGGCATCAACACCCGGACGGTCGTGGGCGGGGTCTCCGCGTCATCGAGAGCGCGGAGCGTGACCGGTCCGCCTGCCGCGGGCCCATCGTCGTCCGGAGAATCGGCATCGCCGGCGCTGGTCCCTCCGCGGTCCTCGGCGCCTTGCTCGGCCGGCGCGCCGGGTGCAGCCGCCTCGATCAGTCGATCGACCGCGGCGCGCAATCGCCGTGAATCGGGATCGGTGGGCGGCAAGGCGACATCGAATCGCAGGGGCTCGGCGGCGCTGGCCGCGCGATCGGCCGCATGCCAGCCGTCGACCAGGGTCGCGCCGCCGTAGCCCGTGGCCTCGAAGCGCAGCCGGTAGCGTCCGCGCGGCAGGCGAAGCAGGAACTGCCCATCGCCGTCGGACTGGGTCTCGATGCGGCCGGCCGCCACCCGCACGCCCGCCAGAGGCCGGCCGTCCGCCAGGTCGGTAACCCGACCCTCGATCTCGAGCCACGCAGCGGGCTCCGCCAGATGCTGGGCGAATGCGCGTGGCGCGGGCGCCAAAGCGGTCAGCAGCAGGCCGAAGCCTAGCAGTGCGAGCCCGAGCCGCACCCTCGGTCGCGGGCCCCTTCTGGCGACGCGCCCGCACCGCGCCGGGATCAAGGCTCCGTCCCGTCCTGACCGAAGAGCGCGCGGAAGTCCCCGTCGAAGCCGGCCAGGAACTGGTGCATGTCCAGGACGTCGTCTCGATCCACCGGCGTCAAGGTCTCGAAGCGCTGGGCCTCGGCGCGCGTGAGCTCGCTGGGTCGGGACTTGGGCAGGCGGTGGGTCGAGACCCGCGCGCCGCGCCGCGACTCGGGCGCCTGGACGATGGCGCGGATCAGGCTCATGGTGTAGCAGCTGCTGCAGACCGCCGCCAGATCCCAGACCTTGTCGCTCTTCTGGCGCAGCACGTGCACGTCCTCGGCGCGGTAGGCGCAATCGCAGTCGGTGCAGCGCGCTTCGGCGAGGAGCACGCGGATGATCCGGTCGGCGGTGCTGGCCATGGCCATCCCTTTCCAGGGCCGAAACGAAGCGGCCGCGCATCCCTCGGGAGCGCGGCCGCGCCGCTCGACGACTTGGGTTTATTCCGTCTCTTGTTCGACGGGAAGGGGCTCGTTCGTCTCCGGAGCCGGCTCCGCGGAGGCCGCGTCTTCGATCGCCTGCTGCGGATCCGCCACGACCTCGCCGCTGTCGACGACGTCGCTCTGTTCGGCGGCGATGCCGATGTCCGGCACCAGTTCCTCGTCGGCCACGATGGTGACCAAGATATCGGCATCGACGCCGGGCATCAGGTGGATGGGCACGCGATGATCGCCCAGGGTGCGCAAGCTCTCGTCGAGCAGGATCTTGCGCCGGTCGATATCGTGGCCGAGCTGCTCTTCGAGCTGGTCGGCGATGTTGGCGGCGGTGATCGAGCCGTAGAGCCGGCCCGTCTCGCCGACCTTGGCCGTGAACTCGAGGCGCTGGCTCTCGATGCGGCTGGCCAACTGAAGCATCTCGTGGCGGATCTTGTCCTGGCGGCGCATCTCGGTGCGCTTCAGGTCGTCGATCTGCTTGAGCGCTCCGCGGGTGGCCAGGATGGCCATGCCCTGCGGCAGCAGGTAGTTTCGCCCATAGCCGTCCTTGACGGTGCACACGTCACCGACCTCGCCGAGCTTGGGCACGTTCTTCGTCAGAATGACCTTCATGTCGTGATTCTATCCCCTTGCAAGATGCGCGACATTCTACCATGCGCTCCGGAGCCGACCAAAAGGCCGGGCCCGTCCGGTGGGCATGCTGGCGGCATGGCCGGGTCCTTCGGATCCGATCGGCTGAGGTCGGTGGTCTGCTCAGACGCCGCGCTGGAAGGCCCGGTGTCCGGGATAGCGGGCCGAGTCGCCCAGCTCGTCGGCGATGCGCAGCAGCTGGTTGTACTTGGCCACGCGGTCGGAGCGGGCCGGCGCGCCGGTCTTCAGCTGCCCCGTGCCGGTGGCGACGACCAGGTCGGCGATGCTGTGGTCCTCGGTCTCGCCGGAGCGATGCGAGATGACGGCCGTCCAGCCAGCCCGCTGCGCCATGCGCACCGCGTCGAGCGACTCCGATAGCGTGCCGATCTGGTTCACCTTGACCAGGATGCTGTTGGCGGCTCGCTCGTCGATGGCGCGCGCCAGGCGCTCGGTGTTGGTCACCAGGAGGTCGTCGCCGACGATCTGGACACGGTCGCCGATGCGGGCGGTCAGGGCCTGCCAGGCCGGCCAATCGTCCTCGGCCAGGCCGTCCTCGATGGAGCGGATCGGGTAGCGCTCGGTCCAGTCGGCCAGGAAGTCGACCAGCTCCTCGCCGCTCAGGCTGAGCCCCTCGCGCTCCAGATAATAGTGGCCGTCGCGATAGAGCTCGGTGTTGGCCGGGTCGAGGGCGATGACGATGTCTTCGCCCGGTCGGTAACCCGCTTGCTCGATGGCCTGCAGGATCAGTTCGACGGCGGCGTCGTTGCTGGGCAGGCTGGGCGCGTAGCCGCCCTCGTCGCCGACGTTGGTGGACTGGCCGGCTTCCTCGAGCACGCGGCCCAAGCGGTGGTAGGTCTCGACCGCCCAGCGCAGGCCCTCGCGGAAGTCGGGCGCGCCGACGGGCATGATCATGAACTCCTGGAAGTCGGTGGAGTTCGAGGCATGCTTGCCGCCGTTGAGGATGTTGAACATCGGCACCGGCAGCAGGTCGGCGGCGGCGCCGCCGAGGTAGCGGTAGAGCGGGAGGTGGTGGCTGGTGGCGGCGGCCTTGGCGCAGGCGAGGCTGACGGCCAGGATGGCGTTGGCACCCAGGCGTTCCTTGTTGGGGCTGCCGTCCAATTCGATCATGATCGTGTCGAGCATGCGCTGTTCGTCGGCGGGCAGGCCGACGAGCTCGGGCTCGATCTCTTCGCGCACGGCGGCGACGGCGGCCAGGACGCCTTTGCCGTCGTAGCGCTCGGGGTCGCCGTCGCGGCGCTCGTGGGCTTCGTGGGCACCGGTGGATGCGCCGGAGGGGACGATGGCGCGGCCCAGACTGCCGTCTTCGAGGTGGACTTCGGCTTCGACGGTGGGGTTGCCGCGGGAGTCGAGGACCTCGCGGGCGAGGATGTCGACGATGGTGCTGTTCACGAGGGGCTTCCTTGGTGGGTGGGGATTGGTTCTTGGGG